>JANRLW010000030.1:0-59792 GCA_033762295.1 Capsulimonadales bacterium | reverse complement strand
CGGGGCGCACGCCGCTGCAGCGGGGAACACCGATGACGCTGGCCGAGACCGCTTCCATCTTCTGCGAAACGATCATCAAGCGCGCCGCCCTGGAACAGGGCACGGAGGAGGAACGGATGGCGATTCTGGAAGCCTCGCTGCAGGGTTCCTGCCAGGTCGTCGTCGATATCACCAGTCGGTTCCTCTTTGAACGCGAAGTGATCGAACGCCGTCAAATCCGGGATCTTTCGGTCGACGAACTGTGCGACATCATGCGCCGGGCACAACTGGAAACGTACGGCGACGGTCTGGACGAGAATGCCCTGCATCCGTTCATGTGGGCGGCGAAAGGGCATTACTACGGTTCGACCTTTTATAACTTCCCGTATATGTTCGGTCTGCTGTTCGGTCTGGGTCTCTACGCCCGCTACCAGGCCGAACCCGACAATTTCCGGGAACGCTACGATGACCTGCTGTCCTCGACCGCGATGGCGACCGCGGCGGAGCTGGGCGATCGGTTCGGTTTCGATCTGCGCGACACCTCTTTCTGGGCCGACAGCCTCGCCGTTCTGCGCGCCGATATCGATCGATTCGAGGAAATCTCAGAAAATCCGCCGAAAAAGGGAGCAGGATAACAACTGTTCGCATAGCGCATCTTCCGACACTTGCGGTAAGATTACTGCGAATAACTGCCGATAATAAACTTGTGTCTACTATTGTCTACTACAGAAAGACTGTGAGGACCGGCGCGCCGTTGCGTCCTTTCGGGAAAGCAGCAAAGGTACCTTAAAGATGAGAAGCGAGAGCCTGACATCGGAGGGGCAACGCAACGTGGTGACCGTTCGCGCCAAGTTCCTTGGCTCTCTCCTGGGTGGGATGGTCGCCGACGGATTCGGAGCGCCGACCCAGGGATGGAACGCCGAACGGGTGGAGGAAGCCCTGTCCCTGATGGCGCGCCTCCCGAAGGATTCGGCCTACCGCGCCCTCTACGAAGGCGTTCTCGGTCCGCTGACCGGTCGGTTCGGACACAGTCGCTTCCACTATACCGACGACACGCAGATGACCATCTCCGTCACCGAGTCGCTGGTCGCCAGCGGACGCTTCGACGGGGAGGATATGGCGCGCCGTCTGGCGGAGAATTTCGATGCCGGACGCAGTTACGGCCCGGGGATCTTCTGCGTGATTCAGCATCTGCGGCGTGGCGTGCCGTGGAACGCGGCCGGGACGCAGGTTTTCGGCGGCCAGGGTTCCTCCTGCAACGGCGGCGCGGCCCGCGTCGGCCCGATCGGCCTTCTCTTCCATGATCTGAATAGCGGTAATCTGCGGCGTGTCGTCGAACTGGCGACGTCCATCACCCATGCGCATCCCCTCGGTATCGAGGGTGCCGTCCTTCAGGCGCTTGCCGTCGCGGTGGCCGTTCGCCTTGATCCGTTCGCCGATTTCGATCCTCTGGCCTTCCTGGACGAGTTGGAGGACGGGTTCTGTACCCGTCAGGCGGTCTATCAGGAGGCGTTGACCGCCCTGCGCGGACTGGTCACGCGGCATCTGCGTGGCGGCGACGTCACGCCCCGCATGGCGACCGAGACCCTCGGCCATTCCAGCGAAGCCTCCGCCTCGGTGCCGCTGGCGCTATGCGCCTTCCTTTTGCATCCCCGATCGTTCGAGGACGCGACCCGTTTCGCCGTGCGTATGGGAGGCGCTACCGATACGCAGGCCGCGCTGTGCGGCACCGTCTCGGGAGCGTACCTCGGACACGCGGCCATCCCGGCGGAATGGATCGAAGTGATCGAGAACGAAGGGCGGGGACGCGACTATCTCGGTCGTCTCGGGCTGGAACTGTATCAGGTCTGGCAGACGCCGGAGCGTCGGCCCATTCCGCTGAAGTAGCCGTCCGAAGTAGCCGGGACCTTCGACCTATCCGCTCCCGCCGAAAACGGAGCCTTTCGTCTCAGGTCGTCCGCTCCGGGCGGCGATATCCTGAAATCATCCCAGGAACGCGGACCACGCCGCGAAAGGACGACCCTAATGGAACAACCCGGACTGAATCAGGATTCGCCCGCCTTTATCGCCTTTACTCAGATCACGTTCGCTCTCTCCCTGATCGCCATGGTGGTCGGTATCTGGGACCTTCCGGTGGAGGTCCGCATTCGAGGCTACCTGTGCATGGGGCTTTTCTTCGTCATCAGTTCGACGATCGTGCTCTCCAAAACCCTGCGCGACCGGCACGAGGCCCGCAAGATCGTCAACAAGATCAACGAGGTCAAGACCGAGCGCATCCTCAAGGAGTTCGAACTGAAATAGACGACCGAAACCAACGACCTTCGTCGGGACGGACGTCAGTTGCGGCGCACCAGAGCCATGCAGACGTCGTCGCTCAGAAATCCGCCTCCGTGCGCCCGCGCCGCTTCGACAATGGAGACGGCGATGCGATCCACCGGTTCGCGGAAGTCGCGCGTCAGAACCCGGCGGACGCCCTCCAGGCCGAAAAGGCCGTCATAGCGGCGCGCCTCGGTCACTCCGTCGCTCATCAGGACCAGAGTATCGCCGTACCTCAGGTCCACGGTCACGGTTTCATACTCGGTATTCGGCAGAACTCCGAGCGGGATGTCTCCCTGAGAGACCAGCCGGAGTTCTCCGTCCGCTCCGACGATCAGCGGCGGTTCGGCACCGGCGACGGCAAGGCCCGTCGCCCCGGTTCGCACATCGATGACGGCGAGCGCCAGGCAGAGAAAAGGAGATTCGTCCTCCCGTCCGTTCTCCCAGAAGAAACGATTGAGGCGATTCAGAATCCGACCGGCATCGGTGTACTCACGGAGGTAGGCGCGCAATGTGAATTTGGCCTGCGCGGTATGGGCTGCCGCTTCCAGTCCCTTTCCGGCGATGTCTCCGACCACCAGAGCGACCAGGTCCGAGGAGATCAGTATCTTGTCATGGAAGTCGCCGCCGACCATGGCGTCCCGCCCCGACGGTTCATAGATCGTGGCGAATGTCAGGCCGGGCAGGGAATCGTAGGGGGCGGTCGCCAGCAGCGACCGCTGAAGAATGTCGGCGATCCGTCGCTGTTTTTCGTATTCGTGTCGCAGGAGGGCTTCTGTGCGCTTCTCCCGGTCGATATCGGTATTGGTGCCTACCCATTCGCGGACACTGCCGTCGGGACGTAACAGCGGGACGGCGAATCCGTTGAAATAGGCATACTGTCCGTTACGCCGGCGGATACGAAACTCGGCGCGATACGGCGTTTTCGTCTCCAGCGCATGCTGCCAGATCGCCACCGTGGCGGCGCGGTCGTCGGGGTGCATCACCTCGAGAAAATCGCGGATCGGGTTGTCGGACGACCGCCCGGTAATCTCCTCCATCCCGCTCGCCTCGAAAACGTACCCGCTCCCGTCGGCTCGAAAGACGATCTGGGTCGTCGTCTCGACGAGGGCGCGGTATCGCTCCTCGCTTTCGGCCAGCTGGCGGGCGATGTCGCCGTTCACGCTCCGTGACCGGGACTCATGGCGCACCCGTTCGACGTAGGTCCGAACAAAATCCCCGAACGCAGGGTCCGCGGTCAGAAGCGACCCCGGCAAGCCGGCCGAACGCTCCCCGGCGTCCCAGGCGAGTTCGGGCAGCGCCGTCAGCCAGCTCCGGACCGTGCGAACGTACGCCATCAGCGCGATCAGAGACGAAAACAGCGGTTCCGGAAGCAATCGTCGGAGTTCCTGCCGCATGGACTCCTCCCCGTCCGTCAACAGAAACGCGGCGTCGACCAGAGCGCGCTCCTCGGCGGTTCCGTCCGCCGGGAATGTGGCCGCTCCGAAGGCCGCATCGGGCAGCGAGGACAGGACCGCCCGAAGTTCATCGGGATCGGATGGCGGTGTTTCCAGGAAGGCCACGATCTCGCCGGGAGACCCGCCCAGTGCGTTCCAGGCCACGCTATGGGAGATCAAGGCATAGGGGACCGGCGAGTACCGGGAGAGAAAGGCGGCCAGTTTCTCCTTGAAGAGTGTGGGCAGCGGGTTTTCGATATGCGCGGTCCGCGCCTGCAGCCAGAGGCTTTCGAGCAGTTGCGGGTGACTGCGAAGCCTGCGAAACAGGGGCGGAACGAACCCGAACGCCGCCTCGATCTGCGCCTCGATGTGTTTCTCCATACCTTTCCCCATACCGTCGATGACCCGGCTCTTCTCGCCGGTATTGCGTATCGTAAAAATGACGGTGTACGGGTGTCGTGGGTGCAGTGATCAATTCCACATAGGGAACGAAAACGGGGTTCCGGCAATAATACCTCAAGAACGAACGGAGCGTAACAGCCCGTCCGCAGGCAGGAAAAGGCACGGAATTGACGAAACTAGTGGCTATGCCGTATTCCATAGAACGGGACGACTACTGGGTCGCGGACGTTACCTATGTCATCGGACACCGACGCCCGGACACCGATTCCATCGCCGCCGCCCTGGGGTACGCGTGGCTTCTGCAGCAGACCGGTCACCATGGGATGGTCGCGACCCGTGCCGGCGTTCCGTCCGAACAGGCGCGGTACGCTCTGGAGCGTTTCGAACAGTCGCCTCCCCGCCTGTTGACCGATGTCGCCGCGACCTTCCATCATGTCATCGAACGGCGACCGGCGGTGCCGCCCGACGCGCCGCTGTCCGTCGCGCTGGAACGGGTCGAGCATGGCGAACAGATCATTCCGGTCGCCGAACGGGACGGGCTTCTCCTCGGTATCGTCACCCCGCTGGCGCTCGCGCGGATCTATGCCCGAACGTTCAACAGCGGGAAACGTTTCGACGGGACGTCGATGCCGACGTGCGGCGAACTGGCGGAGCCGCCGATGCTGTTCAAGAGCCGCGCCCGCCTTTCCGATCACCGCAAGGCGATCGAGCGGGCTGAAAGCAACGAGTTCATCGTCGTCGATGACCGAAACCTTTACGAAGGAATCGCCGTTCAGCGACGTGTCCTGCAGCCGCCGAAGGCGCGTCTGATCCTGGTCGACCACAACGAACTGTCGCAGGCGGTCGCCGGCGCGGAGGAGGCGGAAATCGTCGGCGTTCTGGACCACCATCGGCTCGGGAACCCGCCGACCGCATCCCCGATCCCGTTCATGGTCGACCCGGTCGGCAGCACGTCGACGCTGGTGGCCGAACAGTGCCGCGCCCGCCGCCTGACCCCGCCGCGTCCGATCGCCGGCTTGCTCCTGTCGGGCATCCTGTCCGATACGCTCGTCTTCCGCTCGCCCACGACGCACGAACGGGATTTCGACGCCGCCGACTGGCTCAGCGGCGTCTGCCTGGTCGATGTCCTTCTGTACGGAAAGGAGCTGCTGAACTCCTCGCCCGGTCTCTCCACCCGCACCATGGACGAGATCCTCGACGGCGACCGTAAAGAGTACGATATGGGCGGACTCAAAGTCAGCCTGGCGCAGGTCGAAGTCACCGGCATGCAGGAACTGCCACAGCAACGCGAGGGACTTCTTCAGGCGTTGAGCGATCGTCTTGACCGCGAGGGACTGGCCTTCATCGGGTTGATGATTACCGATGTCGTCACCGGAACCAGCCGGATGCTGGTTCAGGGTAAGCGCAACATCGTCGATGCCCTCCCGTTCGCGCACGTCGCCGATTACGATTTCGATCTGGAGGAGATCGTTTCGCGCAAAAAGCAGCTGGCACCGGCGCTACAGAACGCGATCGAAAGCACCCTCTGATCGGCTTCGGTGCGGAGAATCTCACGCCACATCGGTGACCCGCGTCACAGCCGTAACCCGGTATTTCTCCCAGAATAGTTCTCGGATGATGACCGAGAAAACAGCGCAAAGGAGCTATACCGATTCGATGGAATATGGCCTGTCGCGAAAAAGCAAGAGCAATGTCGTGGGAACCGTCTGTCTCTGGGCGGTCCTTCTCTGGTGCCTGACCGCCGGTTACTATCTTTTCCGTTACGGACAGGAGACGGAGAAACAGTTCGCGGCGACACCGCGAATGTCTCCGCCTCCGGCCGCGAACCGTCTCGCCCGGTGACCCTCCGGGGGTTCACCGCTTTTCCAGAAACAGAACGGTTTTGACCGCCACACCGCCGATTCGGGGTTTATCCCAGCGTTTGACTTCGTAGGGCGTTCCGGCTCCCTCGAAGTTGGCGAGCAGGACCGAATCGGCGGTCGTCGGCTCGCCGCCGAACGGAAGAAAGTCCCCGGCCACCATCAGGACATACGCCGGCGCGGCCCAGTTCGATGTTTCGGACGCCGTGAACCATTGATAACGCTGGGTCGTCGTCAGGATGCCGAGTCGGGCGGGAACGGTCAGCGTCGCGCCTCCCCGCCGGTAGACGAACAGACCGCCGGAAACGCGCACCAGTCGTTCCGCCGCGATCCGCAGTCGCTCACCGGGTGTCATTCCCCCCTCCTTCCGTCGATCTTGCCGGCAGCCCGAGATACCGACGGATCCATGCCTCGTCGGGGGCGACGACGTTTCCGTCGATCATCGCCAGCATCAATGCCTGACGCGCCGCCAGTTCGTCGGTCGTCAGGTTGGGAAATCGCAGGACAGGGACCGGTACGCCGGACCCGAACCCCGTTTCGGTGATCGGACGGGCGATCTGGTCGGTCAGCATTGCCGCCAGTTCCCGCCGGATCGTTCGAATCCGAACGCTCAGAATCTCCTGATGGACCTTCCCCAGAGCGTAGCTGCCGGCCTTTCCGCTCTGCGTGGTGAGTTCCTGACCGAGAATCGCCCGCGCGATCTGGGTGTCGAGCCACTCCGCCGCGACATGAAACGCCCGCGCCGGTTCGACCCGCCCGGCGTCCAGTGTCACGCCGATATCGACGTCCGCGGTCACCACGAGGGCTGATTCGTTCTGCAGACGAGCCAGCAATGCGGTCAACGCGTCCGTTTCCGCCTGGCTCCAGCTGGTCGGCACCTTTGCCACGGGTATGGGCGCGCCGAACCGATCGAGGGCCGACAGCCACATTCGCTGAACCAGATCCTTCGCCGCCCAGGGACGATAGGCGGCGATCAGGTCGCTTTCCCCGTACGGGTTGCCGAACCGGCTCTGATACGAGTACAGGACGAACCGTGACCGGGGAAGACGCAGATCGGCGTCGATCACCTCGAGTTCACGGATCGCGCCGAAATCGTCGGTCAGAAAGCGGAACCGGCGGGGATCATGCCAGCGGACCTCCCCCAGTTCGCCGTCGTCCGTCCGGATCAGTTCGCCGATCGCGCAGCCCAGGGCCAGCGCCTCCAGCGCCCCGGCGCACAGTCCGGGGATTCCGCCCGGCAGACGCGCCAGCTGCTCCTCCGTTCGACGAGCCGCCCGCCTGGCCGCGTCACTCTCGTCCGCCGGATGCACCTCGACGTCCTCGGACAGGACGGAGAGGGTTTTGGTGGTGAGGCAGGCGCGGACCTGCGGATCGCGTCGCATCCGTTCGAAGGTCTCCGGACCGCCCGGCGGGTAACCGTCCGCCGGTCCGTATTCCGCCGAGAACGCCCGGGTTACCGCTTCCGTCCCCACCGGGCGAGCGCCGCCCGTCCGACCGCGAAGCGGGATAGCGCCGTCACTGCGTCCCGCAAAACGCGTTCCCGGACGGTCAGAGCGAGGGGCGGCAAAGAGGCCGCGCAGATCGAATCGGGGGATTCGCATGGTACTTCCTGTTCCTTTCCCGTTGAAAAGTGGGCGGCGTCGGGACCCGTCCTCGGGTCGAACGGTCCGATCCGCCGCCGCCCGGCGACCGCGCCGAACGGAACCGGGGTTCGCCGCCGGAACGGAGCGGCCGCTTCCAGCATCAGCGCCAGCGCGATAACCGTGTCATCGTGCCCGACACGCGCCTCCATCCGCTCGCGTCCCGCTCCGGTGGTTCCCGTCACCTCGAAGTTGGCAAGTTCCGAGAGCAGTACCGGATTCCTCGGGATCGCCAGCTGTCGTCGACTCAGGCCGATCGCCAGCCCGTCGATCAGCCGCCGCTTGCCGCTCTCGGTAAAATAGAAATCGGCGAGTTCGCAACGCAGGCGGCGGGCGACGATCTCCGCCTGCAGCGTCTCCACCGGCATATCGCCGATGCCCGTACGGTCCGGGCAGACCCGGCGAACGTTCCACCGCGCCAGCAGGTCACACACCTGATCGATCTGCCGTCGCCAGTTCAGCCCGGTCAGCCGGTGCAGCGTCACGAGACGAAGACGGTCCCGCTCCGCCGCTCCGATTGCGACGACGGTGAAATCGCCACGACGCGCCAGATCGATCCCGGCCACGTAGACCATCCCGAACAACGGTTCCGGGCCGTAGTCGTCCTCCGTCAGGCACTGCTCGATATCCTCGGTGGGAAAGACCGCGCCCGCCGAATCCACGAACTCGGCGCGGTACTCGGCCGCGAACTGACGCGGAGCGAGTTCCGCCTCCTTCTCCGCCAGGAAGACCGGGTCCACCAGCGGATTTTGCGACGAGGGCAGTCGGACGCTTCGATACCGCCCCTCCCGCCGTTCGCCGCGCAGGTACGCCTCGTAGAACACTCCGCGCCGTCCGTACGGAGACGAGATCAGGACAAGCTGGCCACCGCCCGGAACGGTGGCCAGCATCGGCTGCAGCGCTTCGGTAATGGCGGCGTCCTCGACGAACGCCGCCTCATCGACCGTTACCCGGAAGCGTTTCAGCTTCCGGGTCGTCCCCTTGCCACGAAGGTTTCGTCCTCGTTTGGCCGCCGAACGGGCGGAGAGCACCGTCTGCCCGTCCGACGAACGCCGGATATGGCAGTACGGGGAGCGGCGAAACTCGAAGTCGCGCAGGTGCGGGAACTCCTGAATCAGGGCTTCGTTCTCCCGCACCTCGCGTAGCTTCTCCTCGATCGCATCGAACAGGCCGACCGCCTGATCGGCGGTCGGCCCGACGACGAGGTGCGCTTCCTCCGGGATCGTCAGCAGACGGGTGGCGATATCGACGCTGAGCGCCTCGGTCTTCCCCCAGCGTCGTCCGCAGGCGGCGACCAGCGTTTTCGGCTCGCTGCCGTCGTCCAGTCGGAGCGTCAGAAAGGCGTGCTGCCCTTCGTGCGGCGACCAGTCCCAGAGGCGTTTGGCCAGAACGAGCCGATCCTCGATCGTCATGGCCGGGTCTCCTTTCTCTCCGAACGTTCACCGGGTCCGAACCGCCGGACCGAACAGAGCGGACTGCGCGTCCTGGGCCGCCTCACTGGCCTCAGGCGTGGTGATAGCGCCTCCGGGACGCCAGGAACGCAGATACGGTTCGAGCAAAAGCATCGCCTCGTCCCGCAGACGTCCCGCCAGGTCGGGAGGCGGCCCCAGGGTGATGCCCGCCCCCTGCAGACCGACCGAAACCCCTTCCTCGCGGGAACGCATTCCGAGCAGATCGGCCGCCAGCAGTTTGGCGACGTTCCGCCGCAGGAACACGGCGAGTCCCGGATCGTTCAGCAGAACGGGCTGCACCATCGCTTCGTACGCCTCCTGTCCGCGGTCCAGCACCTCGTTCGCGTCCGCCAGGTGGATCGTATCCGCCGGGTCGAGCCGGCAGAGCCGAAGAATCTCCGCCGGAGTGATCGTCAATATCGACATCGTCCTTTTCTCCTTTCTCCGACCGCTATGCGCCCGTGCACCGATAGGCGTATTGCCACATACCGGGACCGGCGTTGTCGCGGGAACGAACGCCGAATAAAAACTCGTCCCGCAGGAAGACGGACTCATTCGCCGTCACATCCTCCAGCGCCTGAAACTCCGGGGCGATCCGTTGCTGAATGATCCAGGGCTTCACCGGGCGGGAGCAATCGAAAACATGCCATTCGGTCGCCGTCGCCAGTCGCGCGGAAACAACCAGTTTTAACGCGCCTTGTAGCACATTGGTGGCGTTTGCACCGGCCCCCGCCGCGTCGGGCCAGTAGGCGGAGTTCAGGATCTGCTTGGCGGTCCACTCCAGTGCGGGCGGCACCAGAAGATGGGTCGGCGTGATGTCCATCGGTTCGCCGTTCGGCAGAAGACGGGACTTCATCGCGGCGATGACCGCCTGTAGTTTCGTCGCGGACAGCGCGGAGCCCGCGCCCGTCTCCAGATTCGCGTGGGCGGCGGCGTACATGGCGACCCCATCGTAGGCCGTCGGATTGCCGTTGATCAGATCGAAGAGCATTTTGTCATAATGCTGGTTGGCGGCATCGGCCAGCGCCAGAACGCGGATTTTGATCTGTCCGGTCTGATCGTCCTCGATTGCCACCCGCGAGATCGCCAGGGTCGCCTCCCACTTCAGATTGGTGATTGTGAACCCGTACTCCCGGAGTCCCAGAAGCTGCCGCTCATCGAGCCAGGGGCGCATGACCGGTATCTCCCCGAGCCATGCATAGGTCTCGGTCCCCTGCGTGCTCGGGATCACGGTCGCCAGGTCCTGCCAGACGCCGGCGCGCGCGTTATAGCCGTCGCCATAAATGGCTTTGCACATGGCGGTCAAAGACCGCATCACATCACTGGTCACCGCTGCCATCGAAATCTCCTTTCACTTCGTCACGTTGTCGATACGGATTCGGACACGGTTCGTCGCCGGAACCTCGGTCACGTACCCGGCCGCAATGCTGTTCGTCGTCGCCAGATTCACGGTGTTGTCGTCGGTCACCAGAGCGAGTTTTCCGACGATCGTCTGGGACGCGGTTCCGGCGAAAGCATACTCGTACTCCCCGGACTTATCGACGAGAATGGCCGTCGCTCCGGCCGGCGTTCCGTTCGTTCTCGACTCGGCGGCGACGCCGACCACGATCAACCCGGCGGTATCGGAGGCCGGTACCGCCCACCCCTGACTGTTGACCGCGACCAGCGCCCCCTTGTGAATCGTCGTCGACGCCGCCATCCGGTAGGCTTTCTGTTGCCCGACCGTTCGTTTGGCCTCATAGGCCCCTGTCAATGCCGCCATGTTTTCCCCTTTCTCGATCTCCTCTTCGCTCCGCGTCTCCATCGCCGCTCACTTCCTCCGCGTTCACTTCATCCGTGCCACACGGGCGGGATCGAGTCCCATCGAACGCGCCCATCGCTCCATCTCCGGGGAAAGCGCCGGTTCGTTCGCCTCCCGATGGAACCGGACCGGAACGGCCGGGCCGCGGGGCAGGACGACCGGCAATGCGTCCATCAACGCATCGAGCATCGCGGTCAGTTCCGCGCCGCCCCCCGCGCCGAACGTCACCTCCGACGCCTCCGACCCCTCCGGGGGAGCGCACAGGGCGAGAAGCCCGGCCAGCGGTTCCTCCATCGCCGGGGTGACCTTGCCCTGCTGCCGGTAGATCGCCAATCGGGCCGCGACCTGCTCCGGACTCAGAAACCCGGCCCCCGCGACCCGTGGTGTAAAGACGAGCGAACATTCGAATAACAGATAGCCGCGTCCGTATTCGTCCTCGACCGCCTGCAGCCCGACCGAGACCCGATCGGCCTTCCGCTCGCGGATATGAAAGTAAAGCCCCACCGGGAAGGCCAGCGTCCCATACAGAAATCCGCCCTCCCGATGCAGGGCGACCACATGACCGAGAGGGTCCAGCGGCGTCTCGATATGCTCGACGCGGATCGGGACCGCGCGATCGCCGCGCCGAAACCGGAGAATCAGGTGGTCCAGTTCCTCCTCGGTCACGGTGACGCCCTTATCGGGGTATTCCCCGGCCTGAAACAGTTGACAGGGAACGTGCACTCGCCCCCCGATCGACGGATAGTCGGCGTTAAACGTCGCCGTCGTTGTGTTTGCCAGTCGTATCCGGTTCATGCTTGCTCCTTTCCCGTACCGCCGCCCGCTTGAGGGCGAAATGAATCTGTTCGCGTACCGCCTCCGTCGCCCGGGTCTGCGCCTCGGTCGCCGCCTCCTGTGCGCGGGCGGCGGCATCATATGCCCGTTTGCCCGTGCGCAGAGCGGCCAGAGAGGCGATCAACCCGGAAACGGCGGTCACCACGACCGCCATCTCCTTGAGAAGGCCGATCACTTCCGCTGTGGTCATCTCCCTGCTTCCTTTCCGTGAATTTTTCATAGCAAACATCTGTTTTCCATGATAAATCCATTCCGGGAGGAAATGGCATCCGAGATGACACCCGAAATCAAAAACACCGAAAATGTCGTCAGGGAGAGCAGCGCCCGGTGGGGTGGGCCACGAGATCGCTCCGGACGCAAGCGAAACTCGGCCCTCTGTCCGTTTCGCATCTCCGTTCGCCTCGACAACGAGAGTTGCGACCGGCTGATGGACTACTGCGAACGGACCGGACAGGGACCGAGTGCGGCTATTCGGGAGATTCTGCGAGGCCTGGGCGATTCGGCCCCGGAATAGCCGTTTGCCGTCCCGGAGGCCGGAACCGGAGCCGTTCCCCGCGCAGGAACGGGCGCTCCCAGTAGCGGGTCAGCAGAGTGGCGAGCAGGAGACTTACCGACCAGGCCGTGAGAAGAAAGGTCACCTGCCACACCGTATCCTCATGCCGGTCCGCCATGCGTGAGGGCGGAAGGTTGAGTTCGTTCAGCCAGCGGGCGACGCATTGATGCCAGAGGTAGAGGTTGTAGGAGATGAAGGCGAGAGCGGTCATCCCACGGTTTGCGACAATCGCCCGGAACGGACGAACGGCAAAAACGGACCCGATCATCACCACGGCAAACGTCACGGACAGTGCCAGACGAAACTGCAGATGCCAGACCCGCAGCGGATCGCCGCTCGGAGCCGTGGCATAGCAGGCGCGCATCAGGCCGAGCAACGCGAGGAACCCGACCAGGGCGATCACGGTAAACAACAGGGCCGAACGCCGCACACCCTCTCGATGCCGCCATTGCATGAAAACCCAGGCAGCCGCCATCCCCGCCGCGAACAGATCCAGATAACCGGCCGGATTCAGGTCACGGAAATCCATCATCACCACATCCTGATCCATCCGAAACAGAAAGAGCACGAACGCCCGCCAGCATTGAGCCACAGCCGTCATCCCCGCCACGGTCAGCCACGGCGAACGGCGGAAAAAACCGATCAGGAGCGGAAACAACGCGTAAAACTGCACCTCGACCGCCAGCGACCAGAAAACCCCGTGAATGCTGTTGATCCCGGTCTCAAAAAACCAGTTGTGCACGAAGAGCAGGTGGGTCAGCAGATGGAACGGCAGGCGGTCCGCCGTGACATTGGGATGCGGCAGCAGGAAAAAGGTCACCGCGACCGTCAGCCAGTAGGACGGCAGGATCTTGGCGGCGCGGCGCATCAGGAAATGACGGACCGTCGGTTCGGGAGCGGATTCGAAACGGTGGCGTGCGTACGGCAGGGTCAGACAGAACCCGCTGAGAAAGAAAAACAGGTCGACGCCCAGGAATCCGGTGGCGGGGATAAAGTTCACGGGGAACGGCAGATGCAACAGACGCGTGTAGTTCACCCAGGTAATTTCCCAGGTATGAAGCAGGACGACCAGCAGAATCGCCAGCCCGCGCAGGCCGTCCGCCACCGCTACCCTGTCTTCGCTCTCTCCGCTGCGTCCGATGATGCCGCTCCTGCGTACATTATCGGCGCGGGACGAACCGCCGGAAGACCGGCATTCCTACGAGCAAAACCCTCGAAAACCGCGGCATTCGCCGCGCTTTCGAGGGTCCGCTTCTTCACCGGGGCCAAAGACAGTAGGCTGCCTCGCCATACGCGATCCCCACGGGTGAGATGCGAAACTGGCCCGACGCTCCGGAAAACATCGGCGGTGGTTACCGCGAAGGGTTCCGTACCCGAAAGACGGGCCGGTTCCCCCCCGGGTTCCGCCTAATCAGCAGAAATTTGTACCAGTCTTTATACTAGCCTTCATTCTCCTGCCAGATCAACGCTTTTCCCTGCCGGATGAATCGGCCGCTGCTCGGGCGGGTTTCCGATGTCGCGACCTTACGGCTGCGCGCCAGTTGATCCAGATAGTCCGGAAGCTGCTCGTTCGGCACCCAGACCAGCGACTTGCCGTTCCGGACGAACTGTCCTTCGGACGCGACCGGGGACGAAACCGGCGTTCGCCGTTCCGAAGATCGCAGACGTTCCGACGCGCGAACCGGACGTTTGCCGCTCTCGACCAGATAATCCCGCTGGATCGTCGGCGTCAGGGAAACCGACTGTGTGCC
The DNA here is from genome assembly GCA_033762295.1 of Capsulimonadales bacterium. Classification (GTDB taxonomy): domain Bacteria; phylum Armatimonadota; class Armatimonadia; order Armatimonadales; family Armatimonadaceae; genus JANRLW01. The sequence goes on along the minus strand of JANRLW010000030.1, from coordinate 45,770 downwards.
CGCCGGCACCTGCGCGAATGCCGGAACCGCGCTTCCGATCAGGATCGCCGCCCCGGTTAACATAAATTTGCTCCGCATTGAGGAAGCCCTTTCCATTGCTCAGGATTTACGGCAACCTTCGCGGCAGGGAGATGAAGCGAACTTCGGTCCCTGTCCGCAAAAACGCCGGACATAAGATCGAAGGTCTGGTCCTTTGATACGACGGACCGGAGGCGATGCAAGCATCCATGCTTCCGTTACCTCGAAATGGCGATCCGACGCTCCCCGAACAGGGCGACTACTCCCCTTCACTATATAAACGACAGCCACTTGCGTTTACGTTCCCGGTAACTCGATTTTTTCCTGTCGGGAATTTCTTCCGGGCGGAAGGGATCGTTCCCCTTCACCACGAATCGTTGCATATCCTCGATCCAAGGGAAAGCGACGATGCGTATACTCCTCCTCGGCGGCACCGGTCTTATCAGCGCCGGCATTACCCGGCAACTGCTCGACCGGGGCGGTTACGACATTTTCCATTTCAACCGGGGTCAGCGTTCGACCGAGTTCGAGGGACAGGTGACGACGTTGACCGGGGACCGGTACGACCACGCGGCGTTCGAAGCGCGGATGGCCGAGCTGGGAACGTTCGACGCCGTGATCGATATGATCGGCTACTCCCCCGAAGATATAAACAGCCTCCTTCGCGCGTTCGGCGGTCGGACCGGCCACCTGATCTTCTGCAGCACGGTCGATGTCTATGCGCACCCGGCGTCGACGTACCCGATCACGGAAACGGAGCCGTTCGGACCGACCGCCTGGGACTATTCCCGGAAAAAGGCGGAATGCGAACGGATTCTGTGGGACCGGTACGAACGGGAACGGCACCCGTTCACGGTGCTGCGCCCGGTCCATACCTACGGGGATTACGGCGCGGTTCTGCATACATTCGGCGGCGACACCTATCACCTGGACCGTCTGGCAAAAGGAAAACCGATCATCGTTCACGGCGACGGACGCTCGCTCTGGTCGTCCGTACATCGCGACGATTGCGCGACCGCTTTCGTCAACGCGATCGGCAACCCGAAGGCGTTCGGGCGAAGCTATCATCTCCCCGGCGACGAATGCATCACCTGGGAGCAATATCATCGCATCGTCGCCGAAGCGATCGGCGCGCCGGAGCCGGAGATCGTCCGGATTCCGACCGATCTGCTCTACGAACTGGACAAACGGGCTTTTATCACTCTCGTCAACTTCTCCTACAATAACTCGTTCGACCCGTCCGCCGCGAAAGCGGACCTGGGATACACGTATCGTACGACCGTTGCCGAGGGGATGCGGCGGGTCCATGAAAACCTCGCCGCCGCCGGGAAAATCCGGAACAGCGACGAGGTGCCGGAGGACGATCGTCTGATCGCCGCCTGGCGTCGGATGACCGCCTCTCTGAAAGCCGAGTTCGCGACCGGCTAGCCTACCCGTAGGTAGGACGCTGCGGCCAGCCGACCGGAGAGTCCTCGAAGTCCTCCTGACGACCGTACGGCGTGACGTCCAGCAAAGCATAGGCGTCCGACAGGGTCTCCACGCCGCGCGCATACACCGAGTACGTATGAAAAACGCGGTCGCCGAGCCGGAAAAAGACGCTCAGGCCATGGGACTCCCCTCGCGGTCCGCCGGAATCCGCGCCGGGTTCGGTCACGGGCTTGAAGTTATACTCGACCGGCGCGACCGACGGGTCTAGGGTCACATGGAAGTCATAATTGAAATCGCTGCCGAAGGAGGAATACCAGGGCCGGTCCCATCCCCGCGCCGCCTTGTAGGCTTCCAGTTTCGGCAGCGGCGCACGAGAGATCAGAACGAAGCGGGTATCCCGCTCTCCGAGCAGCGACAGGTCGCCCAGCGCATCGACGAAACCGGGACACCCGCCGCACCCTTTCTCCCACTCCGGGTCGAACATAAAGTGGTAGACGATCAGCTGACGCTTGCCCTCGAACAGGTCGAGCAGGCCGGTCTTGCCGCCCGGACCATCGAAGCGGTACGGCTTTACCACCGGGGTCATCGGCAGTCGGCGACGGCGAGCGTTTACGGCGTCCCGACGGCGGGTGAGTTCCTTTTCTTCGGCCAGCAGTTCGAGACGGGCCGCCCGCCACTCTTCCGGGTCCGCTACGGGCGGATGGGCGATGTTTTCTTCCGTCATACGATTTTTCCTTTCATTGTCAATCCTCCGGTCGCTGCGTTTCCCCGGGTTCCGGTGGTGTCGGAGGAACGCCCGTCGGACGCCCGCGACACCACCCGACACTACCCGACACCACCCGTGAACGCCCTACGCCGGTTCGGCGAAGGCGGTCTCCATCGCGGATCGAAGCTCCTCGGTGTTCATGGGGCGGATCGTCGTCGCGACCGCCCACTGGTGGCCGTAGGGGTCCGAAACCAGCCCGTAACGGTCGCCCCAGAACTGGTCCTCCAGGGGCATGAGAACCTGGCATCCCGCTTCGACCGCGCGGCGAAAGACCGTATCACAGTCGGACACCTGCAGATGGAGGGTCACCGGGGTTCCGCCGAGGCCCTGCGGGCCGAGACGCTTCTGCTCCGGGCACTCCTCGGTCACGTAGACCGTCGCCTCGCCGATCGTCAGGGTCGCGTGCGCGACCAGGCCGTCGGGCAGCGTCAGGACATGGACGATGTTGGCGTCGAACGCCTTGCGATAGAACTCGACGGCCTCGGCGGCCTGACGGCAGGTCAGATGCGGGGAAAGGGTGGTCGGGGGCGTGTTTCGGTTTTCGGACATCTCTTGCTCCTTAAGATACCAACCGTTTGGTATGTATCGGCTGGCTTGCCCCCGTACTGAGCCGAAGGCAGAGGAGACGGAAAAAGATAACCTGAAATTTCTACGGTTTTTTCACCGGGTGGCCGACACCGGATCGGTCGGGTCGCCGAACAGGCTGAGGACGTACTCCCGACAATGGCGGAGGTTATTGTCGATCACCGAGCGTCCCTGCCGTGTCCTGGCGACGAGCAGGGTTCCCTGAACGATCGCCAGCATCAGGTCGGCGACACGGTCCGGATCGAAGTCGACGCGCGGCGGATGGGCCGCCTTCGCCTCCGCCAGCACCTTGCTGACCCCCTGCGCCCAGCCGTCCAGGTGTCGCTCGCAAAGATCGCCGAGGGTGCGGTTCGAGGGACCGACCTCCTGCGCGACGGTCCCGATCATGCACCCGATCTCGGTCTCCGGGTGCGGATAGGTTTCCTCCAGGAGTTGCAGCAGACGCTTCAGCCGGTCCAGGGGGTCGGGTATACGCTCCAGTCCGGAGCGGGCCAGAAGATCGAGCCAGCCGTCCGACCAGACCTCGATCGCCGCCTGCGCGATCTGCTCCTTGCCGGTGAAGTAGTGAAAGAAACTGCCCTTGGTCACCCCGGCCTCGGTGCAGATCTGATCGACGGTCGTCGCCGCGAAACCCTGGCGGAGCATCAGGCGCACGGTGGCGTCGAGCAGTCGGCGTTTCTTTTCGGGCGTCGAATTCGATTCCCTGATCATTCGTCAGTTGAACACCGCAAACATACCTACCGTTCGGTATGCCTTTCCATGATTCGATTATATGCGATTTCCCATGACAAATCCTGTCGGTTCCGGTCCGGCCATCGGATGTTCGGGGGAGGCAGAGCCCACGGAAACTGCGATACAATGGCGGCAAACGGCGGGAGTTCGTTTTGTGTCCCCGCCGCAGGGTTTGTCCGCCCGACGACCTCGGCGCGGACTCAGGCAAGGAGCCGCATTGGCAACGCGATGAAGCAAGGTCTCAAACAAACTCTTATTCCCCGTCTATTCGTCACGCTCTTTTTTGTCGGGCTTATTGCTACCGCCGCCACCTTAAGCCGGCGGAACGCGCAACCGGAATCGGCCACGTTCCGGGGCGCCCACGCCGGGGGCGACTCCCGAACACGCTATGGTTTCCAGCTGACCGAGGTGAGCGCGCAAAGCGGCGTGAAAGTCGTCCACACCGCGCCGAGACTCGATCCCAAACTCGAACCCATTCTCCCGCGCATCAACGATATGGGCGCGGGCGTCGCCGTCGCGGACTTCGATCGGGACGGATGGCCCGATTTCTTCCTGACCGACAGCGGGGAGAACAGCCGGTGCCACCTCTTCCGAAACAAGAAGGACGGCACCTTTGAAGATGTCGCCGCCACGATGGGCGTCGCCGATCTCAACAAAGTGGGCGACGGCAGCGTAATGGGTGCGGTCTGGGGCGACTACGACAACGACGGATTCGAGGATCTCCTCGTCTACAAGTGGGGCAAAGCGATCCTGTTTCATAATGAGGGCGGACAGCGGTTCACCCCGGTCGCCGATGCCGGTCTGCCGAAGTGGATGAACTGCAATGTCGCCCTCTGGCTGGACTACGATGCCGACGGCAAACTCGATATCCTGATGTGCGGCTACTTCGATGAGAAGCACAACCTGTGGAACCTGCCCAGCACCCGGATCATGCCGAACAGCATCGAGTACGCCACCAACGGCACCCGGAAATATCTGCTCCGGGGCGACGGCACCGGCCGCTTTACCGATGTCACCGCCGAGGTCGGCATCGATACGAAGGCCTGGACCCTGGCCGCCGCGGCCTGCGACCTCGACGGCAACGGTTTCCCCGAAATCTTCCTCGCCAACGATTACGGCAAAGCCGAACTCTGGCAGAACGAGGGCGGCAAACGCTTCCGCAATATCAGCGCGGCGTCGGGCGTCGGCGATAAACCCAAGGCCGGGATGAACGCCGCGCTCGGAGACGTCCTCAATACCGGACAGTTCGGCATCTACGTCTCCAACATCTCCGAGGAGGCCACCCTGCTTCAGGGGAACAACCTCTGGATGCCGAAGGCATCGGCCAGACCGGGCGAACTGGTCTACGACAATCTGGCCGGCGATATGGGTGTCGAACTCGGCGGATGGTCGTTCGGCGCGCAGTTCGTCGATCTGAACAACGACGGCTTCCAGGACCTGTACCTGGTCAACGGCTACATCTCCGCCGATCCGAACCAGTCCTACTGGTATGATTACAGCAAGGTCGCGCAGGGCAATGCCGAAATCATCCAGGATGCCCTTCTCTGGCCGCCGATCAAGGGCCGCTCGCTTTCCGGATTCCAGCAGAAGCGCGTCTGGCTCTCCGACGGCGCGGGACGGTTTTCCGATGTCGCCCAGGCGGTCGGGGTTACCGACCGACATGACGGACGGGGGATCGCCTACGCCTACCTCAACAATAACGGTCAGGCCGATATTCTCGTCGCGAACCAGAAAGGTCCGTTCCTCCTGTATCGGAACGACGTGACGCCCGAAAATCACTGGATCGGCTTCGATCTGGAAGGCACCCGGAGCAACCGCAGCGCCATCGGCGCGGTGGTCACCGTCCACTGGAACGGATGGAAGCAGTCGCAATATGTCTCCGGCGGCGTCGGCTTCTGCGCCCAGAACGATCGGCGACCGCACTTCGGCCTCGGCAAGAACGCGAAAGTCGACCGGGTGGAGATCCGCTGGCCGTCCGGCACGACCCGCATCCTCGAGGCGCCCGAAACCAACAAGGTGCACAAAATCAAGGAATCGTAAAACTTATTCGCTTTTTCAGGTATTTTAGGAAGGAATCGTATCGTATGACCTCCGCAATGTTGGCGGACAAAGTGACGCCCGCTCCCGGCAAACCGCAGGGATTCAGTATCGACCAGCGATTCATCGCCCCGATTCTGATCACGTTCATCCTCCTGATGGGAGAGATGCAGTACAAATTCCTGGAACACTGGGAGTATACGGCGATGGCCATCCTCGCCAGTATCCTGACCGAGATCGTCTGCGGGAAACTGGTCACCGGCAAAATCCCGCATCTCGCGTCAGCGTATGTCACCGGTATCTCGGCCGGGATTCTGATCCGCTCGCCCGAATGGTGGCCGTACGTGATCGCGGGCATGCTCGCCACCTCCTCCAAGTACGTGATCCGGGTCAACGGTCGACACCTCTGGAACCCCTCCAACCTGGCGATCGTGATCCTCCTGCTCGTCGCGCCGGAAACCGTCGCTACCCTCAGTATCCAGTGGGGGAACTACCTTCTGCCGATGGTGATCGTCTGGATTCTCGGGTCCGTCATCATCTATAACCTGAAGCGATTCCATATCTGCGCGACCTACGTCTTCTTTTTCTTCGTGTTTGCGTTCCTGCGCTCGCTTGTCTCCGGCAACGGTTTCAGTCTGAACGCCTTCTACTCCGAGATCGCGCCGATCACCGGTCCGATGTACCAGTTGTACGTGTTCTTCATGATCACGGACCCGAAGACGACGTTGCACACGAAAAAGGGGCAGATGCTGGTCGCCTTCCTGATCGCGGCCACGGAATCCGCTCTCCGGATGTGGGCTCCGGTCCATATCGCGATCCACGCGCCCTACTTCGCCCTGACCCTGATGGGGCCGTCCTCCAACCTGATCGAGATCTACTACCAGTGGAAGGCGAAGAAGGCCGCCGCCAAGGGCGACCTTCCTCCGTCGGCCGTCCCGCCCGCTCCGGCCGCCGCCTGAAACGATCGCAAGACCGCGACACCCCGGTTCCCTGTTGGAAACCGGGGTGTCGCCGGGGCTGCCGCGTCATGGACGCCCGGTAAGGTCGCACAGCCGTCCGATCCCCCGATTTCATCCCCTTTTTCTTTTTCCGTTTTTATTTACCGCCTTTCCGGGTCGCGGCGATAAGGCATAGGTTACGACGGAGACAATCCGGCACGGAACGCCTGGCTCCGAACCGGTGTTCCAATCAAGGTATAATTCACCGCCAGCGTTCACTCCCTGCCGCTCTGTTCCGCAGGGGCCCATCTGACCCCGGAAAGGCTGCTTTTATGACGGTTCAAGACCGTACACAGGAATCCCAGGAACCTTCCCTCTCCGAAGCGCCTCCCGCCGACGCCTCCCTGCCGTCCGGCGAGGAAAAGATACTGATTTCCGAAGTCGCCGACCTGGTGGCGGAGGAAGGTCACGCCTTCGGCAAACGGGAAGTGCGCGTCACCGGAAGCCGTGTCAGCGTCTACGACGAAGCCGGAGCCCTGCTCCTGACCGTCCCGATGAGCGACATCAAGACCGCCCGCACCGAATCCCTGGTCGGCGGCGCACGACTGGAACTCACCACCACCGCCGGCATCCTGCCGATCGCCGAGTTCACCGCCTCCATCGCCCCCCGGTTCTCCGAAATGGCGCGGGGTATCGAACAGCTCGCCAAAGGCGAGGAACTGGCGATCAAGCTGACCTATGAGAAGACCCGTTGCGAAAAGTGCCATCGTCTGCTGCCCGAGAAGGACGGACGCTGCCCCGCCTGTGTCAAACGCATGGCCGTTCTCGGACGCATCCTGTCCTACATGGCGCCCTACAAAACCCGGGTGCTCGTCGTCGCCTCGATGTCCCTCCTCTCCACCGCGACGACCCTGCTCAACCCGCACCTCCCCCGTGAGATCACCGACCATGTCCTGAACTCCAAAACGCCGCAGACGCTCGAAGTCGGACTGCCCAAACTCCTTCTCTATGTCGGAATGATGCTCGTCGCACTGGCCCTCGGCGCGCTCTGCGAGGCGATTCGCGGATGGAACGTCGCGTTCCTTTCCGGCAACATCGCCAAGGACCTGCGGGCCGATGTCTACCGCGCCCTGGAACACCTGCAGCTCTCGTTCTACGACAAACGCCAGACCGGAGCGATCATCAGCCGCGTCAGCCAGGACACCGACCGCGTCTGGGGATTCCTCGTCGAAGGGGTCCCCTACCTCCTGACCGCCAGCCTGACCCTGGTCGGCACCGGCATCTACGGCATCGTCAGCTTCCCCAAGCTGTCGCTCGCCATCCTGGTCCCGGTCCCGATCGTCGCCGTCTGCGGCCTGCTGATGTGGAAGCCCATGTCCACGCTCTTCCATAAGGTCGGTCAGCAGTGGGGACGCTTCCATACCCAGTTGAACGAATCCATCAACGGTATCCGGGTCGTCGAGGCGTTCGTCCAGGAGAGCGGCGAGTGGGCCAAGTTCGATAAACGCAATCGCTCGCTCGCTCAGGCCGGTATCTTCGTCGACCGACGCTGGTACATCTTCAACGGCGCGATGCTCTTCCTGACCGGACTCGGCGCGCTCATCAACTGGGGATACGGCGGCTATCTGGTTTTGAAGGGCGAAATGACCTTCGGAACCCTGCTCGCCGCGCAGCAGTTGCTCTGGCAGGTCTACGGTCCGCTCCAGTGGTTCTCGCAGGTCAACCAGTGGTTCTCCCGCGCGATGGCGGGAGCGGAACGCGTTTTCGAGGTTATCGACTCCAAACCGGAAGCGTACGAGAACCCCGACGCGGTCAAAATGCCGAACATGCGCGGCGACGTGACCTTCGACAATGTTCGATTCGGCTACGACAAGTCCAATCCGGTCCTCAAAGGGATCAACCTCGATGTCAAAGCGGGCGAGATGATCGGACTGGTCGGGCGATCCGGCGCGGGCAAATCGACCACCGTCAACCTGCTCTGCCGTTTCTATGAGGCCGATGCCGGCTCCCTCAAAGTTGACGGCGTCGATGTCAAGGATATCGACCTGCAGGACCTGCGCCGCCATATCGGTATCGTTCTTCAGGAACCGTTCCTGTTCAACGGGACGGTGGCGGACAACATCCGCTACGGCAAGCCGGACGCGACCATGGAGGAGGTGATCTCGGCGGCCCGCTCCGCCTGCGCTCACGACTTCATCGTGCAAAAGCCGGACGGTTATGACACCCAGGTCGGTGAAAAGGGGGGCAAGCTCTCCGGCGGTGAGAAACAGCGTGTCTCCATCGCCCGCGCCATCCTGCATAACCCGCGTATCCTGATCATGGACGAGGCGACCTCCTCGGTGGACGTCGAAACCGAGAAGAAGATACAGCAGGCTATCGGTAACCTGACCGCCGGACGCACCACCTTCGCCATCGCGCACCGACTGTCGACCCTCCGCACCGCCGACCGGCTGGTCGTACTGGAGAAAGGCAAGATCGCCGAAGTCGGAACGCACGCCGAACTGATGGAGAAGAAGGGCATCTTCTACAGTCTGGTCGAGACGCAGAAGCAGACGTCGAAAGCCGTCGCCGAGGCGGCCTCCGATATCGCCTACACCGAAGAGGAACAGGGAGAATAACTATGATCGAAACGATGGCAGCGGCGGATGCGTCGGCGGTTAAACCGCCGACGATCTCCGCGGACGCTTCCGGGACCGAACCCCTGCAGACCCAGGACGGCAAACGGGAACCGATCCTCGATCTCAAATCGGTACGGCTCTTTCATGACCCGCCCGGCACGCTCCGGGTGACCGTCGACCGCAATGGTCGCGACGGATGGGAGTCCTACTCCTATCCCGTCGCCAGAATCTATCAGGCCGCGCCGCTCTCGATGCCAGGACGCTTCATCGTCCTGCAGGACGGCAAAGGCGAGGAGATCGTCATGGCGGATCGGCTCGGCGATCTTTCGGAGGAATCCGTTCCGGTCGCCGAGGAGGAACTGCGTCGCCGCTATCTGACCGCCCGAATCACCGCGATTCCGCACATCAAGCAGGAGTTCGGCGTCACCTACTGGGATGTCCTGACCGATCGCGGTAAACGCGATTTCGTCGTCCAGAGTATGTCGGAGTCCTGTATGTGGCTCTCCGACAACCATATTCTCATCACCGATGTCGATGGCAACCGCTTCGAGATCGTTGACCGGGAAGCGCTGGACCCCCACAGTCAGGAACAACTCGTACAGGTGATGTAAAGCGCGAACGGGGGACGGAATCGTCCCCTGTTTTCGTCGCGGGAACGCAGGAAAACCTCCGTGGCTTGACCGTGGGGAGTGTTCACGTTACAATGGCGGCAGGTCACACGGAGGTGGCCCCCTTCCGATGTCAGGAGACATGTCAGCGTGGAATCCGCCCTTGCCCCGTCCGATGCCGTGTCCGGCGAAACGCTCGAACGAACCGTTCTCGCCAAAATCACCCGACGACTGATTCCCTTTATCGCTCTCATCTACGCCTTCAACATCCTCGATCGCACCAATATCGGCATTGCGTCGCTGACGATGAAGAAGGACCTCGCCTTCTCCGACACGGTGTACGGACTCGGCGCGGGTATGTTCTTCATCGGGTACTTCTTCTTCGAGGTTCCGAGCAATCTGATCCTGGAAAAGATCGGCGCACGCATCTGGATCGCCCGCATCATGTTCACCTGGGGCGCGATCTCCGCCGGCATGATGTTCGTGACTACCCCCTTCTCCTTTTACGCGATGCGTTTTCTGCTCGGAGTGGCCGAAGCGGGGTTCTATCCGGGGATGATTCTCTATCTCACCTACTGGTTCCCGACCGTCCAGCGAGCGCAGGCCGTGGCCCGCTTCGTCGCCGTCTCCGCCGTCGTCGGGGTCCTCGGCGGGCCGCTGTCCGGTCTCCTGCTGGGTATGGACGGCTTCTGGGGGTTGAAGGGCTGGCAGTGGCTGTTCGTGCTGGAAGGACTCCCCTCCTGCCTTCTTGGCTTCGCGGTCCTGCGCTACCTCACCGACCGGCCGGAGCAGGCCGAATGGTTGCGTCCGGAGGAACGGGAGTGGCTGCTCGGTCGCCTCGCCCGCGAGCGTCGGCACCGTGAAAAACACCATGGACTGTCGCTGGCGCAGGCGCTGAAGAACCGCGACCTGCTCCACTACTGCGCCATCTTCTTCCTGTACGTTTCGGTCGGCTACGGGCTCGGCTTCTTCGTCCCGCAAATCTTCAAGTCACAGACGAACTGGAGCGACCAGTGGATCGCCCTGATGGCCGCCCTTCCGGGCCTGGCCGGCGCGGTCGCCATGCAGATCGGCGCGGCCCACTCCGACCGCACCTGTGAGCGCAAGTACCATATGGCGTTCGGTACGGCGGTCGGCGCGGTCGGCGTCGTCATGGCCGCTCTCTCCCATAACCCCTACTTCACTCTGCTGGCGCTCGTCATCATCAACCTGGGGAACGGCAGTTGCCAGGGGCCTTTCTGGGCGATGCCGACCAGCATGCTCACCGGCGCGGCGGCGGCAGGCGGGATCGCCTTCATCAACTCCGTCGGGAACCTGGGCGGCTTCGTCGGCCCGTATCTCATGGGACTGCTGAAGGATGCCACCCGGGATTACCGCGCCGGGCTGTTCACACTGGCCGCCCTGCTGTTCGGAGCCAGTATCCTCTCCCTCTTCGCCCGGCACGATCCCGCACAGGAACGCGCCGCACGCCTGATCGAACCGGATCGGTAGACGCGCCGCGCCCCGGACAACGGATTCCTGGCTGATTATTGCTCGATCGGGGCGTCCGGCAGAGCGGTGTAGTCGCTGAACGAGCCGTAGTAGACCTTCACCTTCGGATAGCCGAGAAGTTTCAGGGCGAACAGAGATTGCGCCGCCCGGCCGCCCGAAGCGCAGTACACGACAATCTCCCGGTCCGGAGTAATGCCCTTCGCCGTATAGAGTTTCCGCAGTTCCTCCGCGCTCTTGAACTCCAGGTCCGGGCCGGTGACGTTCTCCTTCCACTCGATATTCACGGCGGCAGGGATGCGCCCGGTCTTCGATGCGCGGGGCGATACCGTCTTTCCGACATACTCGTCCGGCGAACGGGCGTCCAGAACCACCGTTCCCGGTTTGGGCTTCAGCACCTCCGGCAGCGGACAGGTCATCTCCGGCCTCTCCTTCACCCGGAAACGAACCGCCGGCACGGACGGTATCTCGGTCGCCGCCGGACGATTCTCCGATACCCAGCGCTTCCACCCGCCATTCATCAGGCTGACCCGCGAATGACCGAACGCGTTGAGAACGTACCAGAGTCGGGCCGCCATCCGTCCCCCCTGGTCGTCGTAAACCACGACATGGGTCCGGTTGCCGATGCCCGCCTTCTCCATCAGGGCGGCGAACGCCTCCGGACGCGGCAGATAGGTGAATCGTGCCTCCGGGTTGCGCAACGGTCCCTCCTCGATTCGCACCGCTCCCGGAATATGCCCCGCCGTATAGGCCGATTCCTCGCGCATATCGACGAGACGAACCTTTTCGTCCGTCCGATGTGTCGCCACCCATTCCGTTGTCACCAGCAGTTCCGGACGCGCATACTCCCGTCCCTCCTGCGCGCGGACCGGACCGAGCCACGTCGCCAGCACGAGGAGGAGCAGCATTCCGATGTGTTCTTGTTTCGTCATCAATCTTCCGATTCCGTTTCCCTTTTTGCCCATTATACGAACCTTTACCCGTTGCGTCCCGCCCGCGCCGTCCGAAGGGCCGGAAAGACAGCTCCGTGAAATTCTTCACGCATTTAAACTTCCCTTAACCTCCGCGAAAAATCCCCGTGGTACACTCTCCTTGCCGTTTTACTGGCAAATAACCGTTCAACCAAGAAGGGCCTTCTCATGCGCCGTTCCGCCTTTACTCTGATCGAACTTCTCGTGGTTATCGCCATTATCGCCATTCTGGCAGCGATTCTTTTCCCGGTCTTCGCCCAGGCGCGCGCCAAAGCCCGCCAGATTTCCTGCCTCTCCAATATGCGCCAGCTCGGTACCGCCACCCTGATGTACGCTCAGGACTACGACGAAACCATCGGGCGCAAGTGGTGGGAGTTCCATATCGACCTCCTGCCCTACGTCAAGAGCATCGATATCTTCGTCTGCCCCGGTTCCTCCGCCCCGAGGCCGTTCCAGCGCAACTTTACCGCCCCGTTCAAATGGACCGATGACGGCACCACCGACGCGGCTGCCGTGACCGGCACGTTCTGGACCAACGTTCCGGAGACGGCGACGACGGCGGGCGGCGGCTGCGCCAACAAGCCCTGCCTCTTCGGCCACTACGGACGCAACGACGAAATGGTGCAGAACTTCGGATGGACCGGTGTGGGCGGTCTGAGCAACCCGAACATGCGCCTGTCCAGCTGGGATCGCCCGGCGGACGCCCTCTTCATGGCCGATGTCCGCTCCGGCGCGGAAGATGACGATACCAACGACTTCGATGAGGACAACGCGCCGTACTTCGAACCGGGCGATACGACCTGGCTGCAGATCTACGCTCAGGCCAGCCAGCGGCATAGCGACGGCACCAACGCGACCTACCTCGACGGTCATGCCAAGTACATCAACTGGAAGACCCTCCGCGGCTCCCAGGGCAAGTACTCCATCAACCCGATGCGCACCCTCTGCCCCGACGAGGAGAGCTGGTACACCGCCAACTGCTCCACGCAGACCACGCCGGGCAATCCGTAATCCGGAGGACGCCCTCCATAATAAAGAAACCGGGGGAACTTTCCTCCGGTTTCTTTTTTCACGGGAAGGAAAACCCGCGCATCGCCCGCAATAATCCGTTACCGACCGGCGTTCGTATCGTTTCCGTCCGGCGGAAACTACCCCGGACATGGCGGTATGAGGCACGGATGACCTCCTCTCTGCGTACGATCTGTCTGGTGCTGGGATTCACGGCGACGCTGCCGACGCTCGCGGCGTTCGCTCCCGCAGGAACGCGTTCCTCCCGCCCGGCGGACGACCGGCAGGCGACCGATCTTCTGGCGACCAAATGTCTTCCCTGCCACAACGGGAAAACCGCCTCCGGCAAGGTGAACTTCGAACGCCGTTCGGACGCGCTTTCCGTCCTCTCCCCCGGCGATCCGGAGAGCAGCCGCGTGGTCCGGGTAGTCACCGGCGGACAGATGCCGCCGGATTCCAAACTCCCCGTCTCCGATCAGGAGACTTTGCGACGGTGGATCGCGAACGGCGCGGCCTATGCACGGGAGCCGCTGACACCGCTTCGTTTGGTCATCAAGCCGCTCTGGTCGTTTCGCCCGATCGCGACTCCGGCGGTCCCCCGTACCCCGTTCGACCGGCTCGCCAGGGACCCGATCGACCGATTCGTCTTCGACCGACTGGCGCGCAACGGCCTGCGTCCATCGCCGCCCGCCCGACGGCACGCCCTCCTGCGCCGTGTCACCGTCGATCTGACCGGCCTGCCGCCGACACCCGACGAAATCGCCGCGTTCGTCAACGATCCTTCGCCGGACGCCTACGAGAAGGTGGTCGATCGTCTGCTGGCCTCGCCCGCCTACGGCGAACGCTGGGGGCGACACTGGCTGGATATCGTCCGATTCGGCGAAAGCCACGGTTACGAACAGAATCATGTCCGGCCGAACGCCTGGCCGTACCGCGATTACGTCATTCGCGCCTTCAACGAGGACCGACCGTATGCCCGGTTCATTGCCGAGCAACTGGCGGGCGATGTGGTCGGCAAGGGCGATCCGCAGCTTGAGCCGGCGACCGGATTCCTGGTCGCCGGAATCCATGACACCGTCGGCATTCAAACGGAGGAGGGCACGCGCCAGCAGCGCTCCAACGACCTGGATGACATGGTCTCGACGACCGGAGCGGCGTTCCTCGGGCTGACCATCGGCTGCGCCCGCTGTCACGATCACAAGTTCGATCCGATCCCGCAAAACGACTACTACCGGCTGACCGCCGTCTTCGCCGGTGTGCGACACGCCGAACGACCGCTGACCACCCGCCGCCTGACCGACCCCGAACGGGCGGAACTCGACCGGCTGACGGACGAAATCGCGCGACGGAACAATGAAAAGGCCGAGATCGAGGCGACGGCGCGCGAACGCCTGGAAGCCCGGCGCAGAACGGCGGGCGTCACACGACCGGCGGTGAACGCCCGCCGCAACGTCGACGAGTTCGACCCCGTCCCCGCACGGTTCGTCCGGTTCGTCGTCCTCGCCACCAACGACGGAGCGGAACCGAATCTGGACGAACTCCGAATTTACGGGGACGACGCGGACCGCAATCTCGCTCTGGCGTCCGTCGGCGCGAAAGCGACCGCCTCCTCGCTCTTGCCGGGCTACCCCATCCATCAGATTCCGCACCTGAACGACGGCGTCGCGGGCAACGATCGCAGCTGGATCAGCAACGAACGTGGGGCAGGGTGGGCCCGGATCGAACTGCCGGCGACCATGGTCGTCCGGCGCGTCGTCTGGAGCCGTGACGGGGGAGACAACCCCCGTTTCGACGACCGACTGGCGACCGCTTACCGGATCGAAGTGAGCGAGGATGGCGTGCGCTGGACGACGGTGTCCACCGAAAAGGGCCGCGCCCCGCTGGCGACGACCGCCTATGCCGATATCCTCGCCGCAATGACCCCTTCCGAACGACAGCGAATCGAAGCGATCGAGACGGCCCGAACCGATCTCCGCCGCCGCGCCGACACGCTGAACCCGGTCCGGAACGCCTACACGGGCCACTTCACCGAACCGGACCCGATCCATCTCCTGCGACGCGGCGACGTGATGCAACGGGGCGATGAGGTCACTCCGGGCGGGCTTTCTCAGGTACGGCAGATGCCGTCCGATCTCCTGGCCGACCCGAACGCGCCGGAACCGGAACGGCGACTCGCGCTGGCGCGCTGGATCGCCGATCCGCGCAACCCGCTGACGGCGCGAGTCCTCGTCAACCGCCTGTGGCAACACCACTTCGGGCGCGGTCTGGTCAATACCCCCTCCGACTTCGGCAACAACGGCGAAAAACCGTCCCACCCGGAACTGCTCGATTATCTCGCCTCGGATTTCCTGAAAAACGGCGGACGGATCAAGCGGATGCACCGGCGTATGGTCCTGTCGTACACCTATCGTCAGTCCTCCGACGCGGTTCCGCAAGCAATGGCGAAGGACGCCGGAAACGTTCTGCTCTGGCGGATGCCGCTCCGGCGCATGGAAGCGGAAGCGGTTCGGGACGCGATCCTGCTGGCGAGCGGGAAACTGGATCGGCGGCAAGGCGGTCCCGGCTACCCTCTGTTTCGTTACCGGGTCGTCAATGTGGCGATTTACGAGCCACTGGAGGAGTATGGCCCGGAGACCTGGCGACGGAGTGTCTACCAGCAGAACGCACGGGCGATCCGCGACCCGTTGCTCGGCGCGTTCGACTGCCCCGAATCGAGCCAGCGTGCGCCTCGCCGCGAGAGCACGACGACCGCGCTCCAGTCGCTCGCCCTGCTGAACGGAACGTTCGTCACGCAGCAAGCCGGCTTCCTCGCCGAGCGTGTCCGGCGCGAGGCGGGCGCGTCTCCGGTCGTCCAGGCGCAAAAGGCGTTCCGCCGGACGTTCGGTCGAGACCCGATGCCCGGCGAACGGGACGGCGCGATCGCGCTGATCCGCGCCGGGAACCTGCCCGGCCTCTGCCGCGCCCTGCTCAACGCCAACGAGTTCCTTTATTACTGAAATAGTTGACGCCCGGGAAATAATCCGACATCAGGAGACAGGAAGGCCCGACCCGCCATGAAGACAACACCGGAAAACCTCCCGACGAGCCGTCAGGGTCGGATCGGTCGACGCGCGTTTCTCAGCGAGATGAGAACCGGACTCGGCGGGATCGCCCTGGCCTGTCTGCTCGGTGAGGACGGTCCGGCCCGCGCCGACGCCGGCAACCCGCTCGTTCCTCGTTCGCCGCATTTCCCGGTCAGGGCCAAGCGGGTTATCCAGATATTCTGCCCCGGCGCGGCGAGCCAGATCGACCTCTGGGAGTACAAGCCGGAACTGGAAAAACGTCATGGACAGCCGATGCCCGGCCTGACCGGTGTCAGCAGTTTCCAGGGCGGAAACGGCAACCTGCTACGCAGCCCGTGGGGATGGAAGCCGTACGGACAATCCGGGAAGTATCTCAGCGAACTGGTGCCGCACCTGGCGGAATGCGTGGACGACATCGCGTTCGTCCACTCCCTGACCGCACGCAGCAATACGCACGGCCCGGCGATGCTGCAGATGAACACCGGATTCGTCCTGGAGGGTTTTCCGAGCATCGGCGCCTGGCTGACCTTCGCCCTCGGAACGGAGAACCGGGATCTCCCGGCATTCGTCGCCATTCCCGACGGACGCGGACTCCCGCCGAACGGCCCGGCGAACTGGAGCGCCGGCTTCCTGCCCGCCGCCTTTCAGGGAACATCGTTCAATACCGACCGCGCGATCGCCAATCTCGACTCTCCGAAGGGAACGACCCCGCGCGAGGAAAAGCGGGTTCGCGATTTCCTGCAGCGGCTCAACGACGATTATGTCCGCCGGAACCCCGGTCACAGCGAACTGGCGGCGCGGATCGCGTCCTATCAACTGGCGGCCCGGATGCAGCTCAGTGCGCCGGAGGTGACCGATCTATCGCGTGAAACCGCGGGGACGCTTGCCTTTTACGGCGCGGATAGCGCCAACCCGCTCAAGGCGAGCTATGCGAAGAACTGCATTCTCGCCCGCCGTCTGATCGAACGCGGCGTCCGTTTCGTCCAGCTTTACTGTGGCGCGTGCGCCTCCGGAGTGGATGGACTTCTCAACTGGGACGCTCACAAAACCCTGAAAGCCGACTACGAACGCCACTGTCCGATCCTCGATCAGCCGACCGCCGCCCTGCTGAAAGACCTGAAACGGCGCGGCCTGCTGGACGATACGCTGGTCATATGGACCACCGAGTTCGGACGGATGCCGACGAGTCAGGTGGGCAGCGAGGGACGCGACCACAACCCGTACGGTTTCACCGCCTGGATGGCCGGCGCGGGCGTGAAGGGCGGTTTTTCCTACGGGGCGACCGACGAGTTCGGTTACCGTGCCGAGAAGGATGTCTGCACGATCTACGACTTCCACGCGACCGTGCTGCGCCTGCTGGGACTCGACCATACCCGCCTCACCTACTACCACAACGGCAGCCAGCGCCGCCTGACCGACGTCCACGGCGAAGTCATCGCCCCGATTATCGCCTGAAAGGTTTCGCCGAAGACGATGTCCGCTCTCAAATTGGGTATATCCAGCTACTCTTTCTGGCATTTCCGGGGACCGAAGTTCCCGATCGAAACCGTGATCGAACGGGCGAGCGACCTCGGGGTGCAGGGAGTCGAAGTGCTGCACCGCCAGATGGAGAGCGAGGAACGCGACTACCTGCACCGACTGAAACGCCATGCGTTCCGAAACGGGGTGGATCTCGTCTGCCTGTCGATCCACCAGAACTTCGTTTTGCCCGATCCCGAAGCGCGGAAGACACATATCGACCATACGATCCGTTGCATCGAGATCGCTCATGAGATGGGCGTTCCCTGTATACGACTGAACTCCGGACGCTGGGGAACCGTCGACTCGTTCGACCGCCTGATGGAACTGCGCGGCGAGGAGCCGCCCCTGCCCGGACATACCGAGGACGAAGCGTTCGCCTGGTGCATCGACGCGACCGAACGCTGCGTCGAATCCGCCGGGAAATACGGCGTGACCCTCGCTCTGGAGAACCACTGGGGACTGACCCGCGAACCGGAGGGCGTCCTGCGCATTGTCGATGCCATTGACTCCCCCTGGCTTTCCGTCCTGGCTGACACGGGCAATTTTTTGGAGGAACCGTACGATCGTTTCGAACGGCTGGCGGCGCGCGCGATCTATGTCCACGCCAAGACCTACTTCGGCGGGGGCGAATGGTATACGCTCGATCTTGACTACCGCCGTATCGCGGCGATTCTGGCCGCCGCCCGTTACCGGGGATACGTCTCGCTCGAGTTCGAGGGCAAGGAAGACCCGGAGACGGCGGTCCCGGCCAGTCTCGCCCTGCTGCGCGACGCTTTCACACCGTCCGCCGAACCCGCGCTATGAAGCCCAATATCGTTCTCATCAATGTCGATCAATGGCGGGGGGACTGCCTTTCCGCAGCCGGACACCCGGTTGTCGATACGCCCTACCTTGACCAGCTGGCCGGGGAGGGTGTGCGGTTCGACCGGGCGTACACCGCCGTGCCGAGCTGCATACCGTCAAGAGTCGCCCTGCATACGGGCCTGAGCCAGCGTTCCCATGGGCGAGTAGGCTACCGGGACGGCGTTCCCTGGAATTACGAGACGACCCTCGCCGGAGAGTTCACCCGCCACGGTTATCAGACGCAGGCGATCGGCAAGATGCACGTCTACCCGGAGCGGACACAACTCGGCTTTCAGAACGTGATTCTGCACGACGGCTACCTGCACTTCGTCCGTCAACGCAACGAAGAGGACGGGCGGACGGACGACTATCTTCCCTGGCTGCGTCAGCGGCTCGGACGGGACGCCGATTATTTCGACCATGGCGTGAACTGTAACTCGCAGGTCGCGCGTCCCTGGGACAAGCCGGAGGACACCCACCCGACGAACTGGATCACGTCCCAGGGGATTGACTTTCTCCGGCGGCGCGACCCGCGCAAGCCGTTCTTTCTGTTCCTGTCCTACCATCGTCCGCACCCGCCCTACGATCCGCCCGCCTGGGCGTTCGAGCAGTACCTTACGCGGGAGATGCCCGAACCGCCGCGCGGGGAATGGATCGAGCATTTCCGACGATTCGATAACGCTTACCGGGCAGATCCGTCCTTCGGTCGTCTCTCCGCGACACGACATCGACGCGCCCGGGCCGGGTATTATGGCCTGATCACCCACCTGGACCACCAGATCAACCGGTTACTCGAAATGCTCGCCGCGTACGGGGCGGCGCGGGAAACGTTTGTCTGTTTCGTCTCCGACCACGGCGAGATGCTCGGCGATCACGATTTCTGGCGAAAATCGGTGCCGTACGAGGGGTCGGCGCGCGTTCCGCTGCTGCTGAAAGGACCTGCGGGCGCGGGGATTCGCCGTGGCGCGCAATGCGACGCGGTGATCGAACTGCGCGATATCCTTCCCACGCTGCTCGACTGCGCCGGTCTTCCGATCCCCGAGGCGATCGACGGACGTTCGTTCCTGCCTCTGGCACGCGGGCAGGAGGTCACGGACTGGCGACCCTGGCTGCATGGGGAACACACCGTATTCGGGGGCGCGATGCACTGGCTCACCGACGGACGGGAGAAGTACGTCTGGCGCTCCTGGGACGGACACGAACAGCTCTTCGATATGGTCGCCGACCCGCAGGAGGAACGGGACCTCGCCCGCCTGCCGGAGCGGGCGGATCGCATGGCTTACTGGCGAGCCGGTCTGATCGCCGAACTGGCCGAACGCCCGGAAGGATTCGTCGCCTCCGGACAGCTTGTCGCCGGTCGCCCGGTGACGCCGCAGCTACCGGTGCCGTCCGGGACCGACCACCGGGTATGACCGGGCGGGTCAGACGCGAATAACGATCCCGTCGAAGGCGACTTCGATCCGGTGCGGCAGGAAGGCGGTCACCAGTTCCTCATGCAACAGACCGCCGTTATGCGAGAAATGGGTGGCGACCAGACGAGCGTTCGCGTTGGCGATCCCCCGTCGCCGGACCTCGTCCGCCATCCGGATCACGCCGTCCACCCCCATATGACCGCGATTGCTCGAGGGTCGCCCGCCGTACGTGCAGTCAAAGACCACGATATCGAGCGGCGGCTCCTTCTCCAGAGCGTCCAGAGTCTCATCGGGAAAAAGGCCGGAGTCATGACCGAAAAAGAGCGAGGTTCCGTCGGCGCGGGTGATACGGAAAAGCAGCGAACCGGGTGCGCCATGATCGGCGGGCAACGGCAACACGGTATCTCCCGTCGGCGTCCGGATCGGGACGAACGGACGCAGGGGCTCCCGCAGGTCCAGATTGGATTCCGATAACTCCTCGCCGAATCGTTCCCGGATCGCGCCGAGGACCGCCTCGTTGCCAAACACGACGATCGGTTGGGGCGGCGGGGTATTGGTGTAGACACCGCTCGCCCAGGTCAATTCGGTCGGCACCAGATGGTCGGAATGCTGATGGGTGAACAGCAGGGTCCGTAGATGCGCCAGGTGCCGCCCGGTTTTCAGCATCTGGGCGACCGTGTCCGGTCCGAAATCGATCTTCAGGTCGTCGTCTATCAGGGCGCCGGACCGGAAGCGGATATTCGGACCGCCGCGTTTCCGTGCTTCCTGGCAGGGGGCGCAAAGGCAGAACGGGGCGGGCCAGGCTTCCGCCGCCGCCGTTCCCAGAATGGTCAGTTCCACAGGTCCATTATCCGCCAAACGACGGATTCGGTCAATGTCCCGGCATTCCGAAAGAAATCCGGACGAAACTCCCCCGCAGATATGTTATTCTGAGGGAAGGAGAAAATCTTGGACCTGGATTCGTTACGATTGTACGTCGACCTGGCGGAAACCGGCTCGTTCTCCAAAACCGCGGATCGCTGTTACATGTCGCAATCGGCCGTCAGTCAGCGCATTCGAACGCTCGAGTCGGAGTTCGGTCAGATTCTGGTCGAACGGGGTAAGGGACGGCCGGGAGCGCAGTTTACCGAAGCCGGGAAACTGCTGCTCGAAGGAGCGCGGGAGATCGTCGCTCGGGCCGATTCCCTGAAGCGAGAGATCGCCGAACTGGGTGAGACGGTGGGTGGGTCGCTACGGGTGGCGACCGTCTACTCGATCGGCCTGCATGCCCTGACCCCGGCGCTTCAACGGTTCCTGCGCGATTTCCCGCAGGTGAATCTGCATCTGGAATACCTGCGTACCGACCGCATTTACGAGGCGCTCAACAGCGGCGCGATCGATTGCGGTATCGTCGCCCTGCCGCGCGAACGGCCGCATATCGAAATCATCTCCCTGGGCGAGGAGAATATGACCCTCATCCTGCCGCCCGGTCATCCTCTGACGGGCGGAGCGAGCGTTTCGGTCACCGATCTGGATGGTCTGCCCTTTATCGCCTTCGACCCGGATATTCCGACCCGCGCCCTGATCGACGGACTGCTGAAGAACCATAATGTTTCGGTGGATGTGATGCAGGCGTACGACAACATCGAGACGATCAAACAGGTGGTCGAGATCGGACTGGGCGTCTCCATCGTTCCGGAGCCGACGGTCCGGAGGGAGATCCGGGACGGACTGATTATCACCCGCCCGTTCACCGACCTGGTCCTGACCCGTCCGACCGGCATCCTCATCCGACGCGGTCGAACCAGGAGCCGTGCGCTGCGCCAGTTTCTCCGGGTGCTGACCCGCCCCGGCGCTCTGGCTTTCGGCGTGCCTCCCTGCCCGACCGGGCCGGAACCGGGCGTGGCAGGGGCATAGGGGTACAGAGATACTGTCTTAAAACTACAAAGCCATGCGGCACTATCCGGGGGTCTGCCTTGACAGGTCCGGGTTGGTCCCGTATAATGCCGCATGGCACGGCATTACACGCCTCCGGTCGACCTCCGACGCCATTCCTGCCCGGAATAGGCGACGTCGGGTCCTTGTGGTTTGCGGATGGGGTGTTTGCGGACAGTTCGGCCCGAAGTCTCCGTGGAGCGAGCACGTTCGCTCGCCCATACTTCGATCGCCTCATCGGCAGAAATTCGCCGTCCTCCGTTCGGAGTATCCTGAAAGACAGGCTCCCCGGTGTGACGAGACCACAAGTGTAAGGGGGGATAAAAAAATGGCTCAGGTCATCGTCAAGCAGGGTGAACCGCTCGATACCGCGCTGCGTCGATTCAAAAAGCAGTTGCAGCAGGACGGAACGCTGAAGACGGCGCGCGCGCATGAGTATTATGAGAAACCAAGCGATAAGCGTCGCAAGGCAGAGGCTGCTCGTCGCCGAAAAATGAAGCAGCAACAGGAACCGTAACCTCCGCAAACGCTCTCCCATCCGCCAGCCGTGCCGTCGGTTGCCCGTCGACGGAGCGGCCGACGGGAGACCGAAGGATTTTACGACCCATCGGGTTTCGCGCGACGTTCGCCTCCCTCCCGGCGGCCGTACTGCTTCGGAATGTGGTTCGGATTTTTCCGGGTCTTCTCGTGAGTCGGGCACGGATGCCTTTCGCGAGAACGAACATCACCTATGAAGCGACCTCCGCACCTTAAACGTTACTGGAACGCGCTTCGTCCTCGACGAGGCGGGGCTGTGGCGCAGAAACGCCGTCAGAAACTGCGTTCGCTGCTCCAGCCGCAGCAAGCCGTCGATACCCGCTCGCCCCTGAATTATCTTCGTCTCCTTCTCGGACTGGGAACGGCAACGCTCCTCTCGGTCCTTCTGTCCATCCACCTGATGCCCAATCATATCTCCTGGCATGTCGGCGACACCGCCGAACGGGAGATTATCGCCCCGCGCACCGTTCGTTACGTCGATTCCGAAACGACCAACGCCCTCAAAGAGGCCGCCGCCGCCCAGGAGGAAAAGCGGTATGTCGTCATTCCGGAAGCGTCGGCGAATGCCCAGGATGCGATACGAATCGCCTTTGAAGAGATGGAAGCCCATCGGGAGCGGCGCTCGGTTCCGTCCGGCCGTCCGATCTCCCGGCCCTCCCCCGTCCTGCCGAAACCGGGCGTCGCCGGAACGGGAAATGCCGTTCGAAAAACCGGTGCGCCCGCTCCCGTCCCTCCCGCCGCTCCCCCGGCCTCGCCCCTGCAGACGGCCGAGAAAATCGCTCTTTCGGTCCGCCGACAGACCTCAACCGATATCCCGCCGACCGTCCTCGTCGCCCTGCTCGCCTTGCCGGCGGAACAGACCCGTCTCGCGCAGACCGTGGCGGTTCGCCTGGTCGAGAAGGAGATGTCGCGCGCGATCACGGAGAATACGGACGAGTTGAAGGAGGCGCGAGAAGGGATTCTCCGCAGCGAGATCCTGAACTCGTTGTCGACACCGGCCCTTCGTGATGCCGTCGCCCGACTGGCCGGCGCCGCTCTGCGCCCGACCCGATTCGTCAATACGATTGAAACCGATCGGGCGCGCGAAGCCGCCCGCGCCACCGTGCCCGTTCATTCGCGACGGGTGACCGCCGGATCGGTGATCGTTCGCCCCGGTGACCGGATAACGTCTACCCATATCAACCAGTTCCGTGCCCTCGGTCTGCAGAGCAGCCGACCCGATGCGTTCACAATCGCGGTCATTACGCTACTGGTTTTCTTTCTGACCACCCTGGCCGGCTTCTACCTGCGGCAGTTCCACCCGGAAATTTACGAGAACCATTCCAGCCTGCTCCTCCTTGCCATTCTCTCGATCATCAGCGTTGCCGGTCTGAAAGTCGGTTCGACCCTCCTCGGCTTCTCGGCTCCGGCCATGCAGTTCGGCTATCTTGGCATGATGTGCGTGGCGTCCTCGGGCATGGTCATCGCCCTTCTACTGTCACCGCGCGCCGCCCTGCTGATCGTCACCCTGCTTTCCGCCGTCTCCGGAATCGTCCTGAACAACGAACTGCGGTTCGCTCTCGTGACCCTCGCCTCCTCACTGACCGGCATCGTCGCCGTCACGACCCTGAAGAACCGGAACGACCTGCTGCGGGCCACCCTGCTCCTCTGTGGTTCGAACGCCCTGCTCAACGTCCTGGTCGGCTACCTGGAAGCCGACGTCGTCCATGAGATCGGCATGAGCGCCCTCTGGGGCATCGTCGCGGGTGTCTTCGCCGTCGGTCTCTTTTATCTGGGCGTCGCCATCTTTGAAAAATGGTTCGGCATCACCACGCACCTCCGGCTTCTGGAACTGTCCGACCCGGCGACGCCGCTGCTGCAGGAGTTCCGCCTGCGCGTGCCGGGTACCTACGCCCACTCCCTGATGGTCAGTAACCTCGCACATGCCGCCTCCGAAGCCGTCGGCGCGGATGCCCTGCTTGTCCGGGTCGCGGCCTACTACCACGACATCGGCAAGATGAACCGTCCGGAGTTCTTCATCGAAAACCAGAGCGGCATGGAAAATATTCATGATCGCCTCGCGCCGTCGCTCTCGGCGATCATTCTGGCTTCTCATGTCAAGGAAGGGGTGGAGATCGCCGCGGAGATCGGTCTGCCGCCACGGGTCCGGGAACTGATCGAACAGCACCACGGCACCACCCTGATGCGGTACTTCTACCATCGGGCGACCAAGGGACTGCCCAACCCGATGCTGGAAGCGCAGTTCCGGTATCCGGGACCGAAACCGCAGTCGCGCGAGGCCGCGATCCTGATGCTGGCCGACAGCGTCGAGGCGGCGTCGCGGACCCTGCAACGGCCGACGCCGACCCGTATCCGCGAGTTCGTCGCCCGAATGGTCGAGGAAAAACTGGCGGACGACCAGCTGGCGGAAAGCGATCTCACCCTGCGTGACCTGGCGACCATTCAGGAGGTCTTTACCCGGACGCTCTGCGGCGTTCTCCACGCACGGATCGACTACCCCGACGAACGAAACGAACCACGCTCCACCGAACCGACCACCCTGGCCGTCGCGTCCGTGGGCGGAGTGACCGGACTGCCGCCGCTGCCGACCGACCGCGACGCCGTCATGGAACTGCCACCGTCTCTCCGACTGGAGGACCTTCCCGAAGGTCTGACCGGTGGTCTTTCGGAGGAGACCAAAGGGCCGTCGCCCGATCTCTTTCCGCTGATGGCGCAGGGAACGACGGAAACGGAGGGCGCGTTACGAACCCTGTCCCTGCCGCCGGCGCTGGCGGAGGATCTGGCCGAAACCGTCTGCCCCGCGTTTCCTCGCGCCCTGTCGAGCGAGGCGGCAGGTTTAGGCGCGTCCGGCGAGGAGGAACCTCCGTTCTCGGAGTACTCCGGTCTGCCGTTCGCCTCTTCGGAGGCGACCCTTCCTCTGCTTCCTCCCGAAACGAAGACACCGCATGGAACTGATGATTCAGGTGCAGCCCGGCCTCACCGCTCCTTCCTGGGAAATGGCCGAAACGGCGGCAGCAAAACTCCTCGCAAACGCCGGTAGACCGAACGCCGAAATCAGTCTGGTCCTGACGGACGATGCCGGAATCCGTACGCTCAACCGTACCTGGCGTGGCCTGGATAAGCCAACCGATGTGCTTTCCTGGCCGCAGGACGAACCCACACCCGTTTCCCCGGAACGAACGGACCTCCTCGGCGACGTCGTCATCTCTCTGGACACTGCGGAACGGCAGGCGGTCGCCCGACAATGGACAATAGAAGAGGAAATCAGCCTGCTTCTGATCCACGGTATCCTCCATCTTCTGGGGTATGAGGACGAATCGGAGGAAGGCGCCCTGCGCATGCGGGAACAGGAGGCGCATCTGCTGGGAAAACCTCTGGACCGGGTCGAACCGAACGATTTCCCAATTTTTGCCGAGGACCGACAGGAAATCCCGGATTCGCGGTACAATAGAGCCGGACAGAACTACGAACAATGAGCGTGCTTCAAAGCGGTCGCGATTCCTCCGGGGAGTCGACCTCCGACGAACACAGTCCTTCGCCGGAATCCCTGAACCCGCGACGGTCCGTCGGGACGGTCCTTCCCTCATCAACCGCGCGTCCCTCCGCTCCGTATCGCCCGACGCCGACGACGCCCCGGGTTTTGCCGACCGTCAGTCCGTGGCGTCCCCGCAATCCGTTTCACTCGTTTCGCCATGCCGCCGAAGGTGTTCTGCATACCTTCCGTACGCAGCGAAATATGCGATTTCATATCGCGATCTGCTCCCTGGTACTGCTCTCCGGGCTGATTTTCCGTCTCGAGCGGCTGGAAATGGCCGCGCTTCTGGTGGTTTGCTCCCTGGTCATCATGGCGGAGTTGTTCAACACGGCGGTCGAAGTCGTCGTCGATATGATTACCGAGAGCTACCATCCGGGCGCGAAAATCGCCAAGGATGCGGCGGCGGGCGGGGTGCTGGTCGCCTCGCTGAACTCGGTCATGGTTGGCGGCGTCCTCTTTTTGTGGAACGGCCGGATCGAGCAGCTTCGCCTCCGCCTGCAGCAACCCCCCTCCTTCTATCTGTTCATGACCGGCTTTCTGCTGCTGATGATCGTCCTGATGGCGCTGAAAATCCGGGGGGAAAAAGGAACGTTGCTTCAGGGGGGCGTCGTTTCGGGACATACCGCGGTCGCCTTTTTTCTGGCAACATCGATTATCATCGTCGTCGGCAACGTCTATGCGTCGGTGTTGGCGATTCTACTGGCGCTGCTGGTGGCCCAATCGCGGGTCGAAGCGCGCATTCATACCGTGCGGGAGGTTGTGTTGGGCGCGGCGCTGGCGATCTTTCTGACCGTCTGTGCTTATCAGTTACCGGTCTGGTTCGGGCAGCTTATCCCGGTACCGGGTTGATCGGTCACCCACGTTTTCAGCAGCCGTCCGCGGAGGAAATAACGATTGGATTCGCACAGTAAGTCATCGGAAGTTAGCACCTTTTCATCTTCTCGTCGCGCCTCGGCTCGCAAACGGGAGTCGGCCCTGCCGGAACGTATCGTTCCCCGCCGTACGCTCCTCTCCCGCCTGTTCGCCCTGTCGCTCACGGCCGTCGGATTTTTCGCTTTCTGGCATCTCGCCCATGCCCAGGAGAATTCCCAGTCCGGCGCCGCTCCCGACGCTTCGGTTGCCTACCCGATCGATATCCTGACCAGCCTGGGGGTCGTTGTGCTGCTCAACCTGCTCAACGGCACGTTCGCCATGGCCGAGACGGCGCTCGTCTCGCTGCGTCGAACCCGCATCGAGCAGCTGGTGGAGGAGAAACGGAGCGGGGCACGCACCGTCCAGCGGCTTCTGGAAGATCCGCCCCGGATGATCGCCACCGTCCAGGTGGTCATGACCCTGTTGAGTTTCTTCTCCGCAGCGGCGGCGGCAACCACTCTTTCCGCTCCGCTCGTCCCGCTTTTGAAGGCGATTCCGGGCGTCGCGCCGTTCGCGGACACCGCCGCCGTCGTGGTCGTCACCATTATCGTCGCGCTCTTCTCCATCGTGGTCGGCGAGATCGTCCCTAAGACACTCGCTTTGCAGGCCCCGGATATCTGGGCGTTGCGACTCGCGCCCCTGGTCAGCCTTTTCGCCCGCATCTTTTCCTGGCTGACCTACTTCGTGGTCTGGGCTTCGAATGTGATCGTCGCCCCGTTCGGCGGTAAGGCCAAGTTCGAAACGCCGATGATCACCCGCGAGGAGTTCGAGCAGATCGTCGATCAGGGCGAACGCCACGGGGAACTCGACGATGAGGAGGCCAAGATCATCACCAACGTCTTCGACCTGTCGGAGACGGCGGTGCGCGCCGTCATGACCCCGCGCATCGATATGACCGCGCTTTCGGTCGATGCCCCCCTCGGCATCACCCTGGAAACGATCCTCCAATCCGGACACTCCCGCATTCCGGTCTATGAGGGGACGATCGATAACGTGATCGGGATCATCCATGCCAAGGATCTCCTTCCCTACTTCAAAGCCTCCAAATCGGACGTCGACCTGCGCATCGTCATGCGGGGCGCGTTTTTCGTACCGGAGACCAAGAAGGTGGCCGACCTGCTGGCCGAAATGCGGCGCGACAAGTTCCAAATGGCGATCGTTCGCGATGAGTATTCCGGTACCGCCGGTCTGGTGACTCTGGAAGACCTGATCGAGGAGATTGTCGGAGAGATCCGCGACGAGTACGATGTCGATGAGCCGGAACTGCAGGTCGTCTCCGAGACCGAGACGCTGATCGATGCCCGCATGGGCATCCTGGATGTCAACGATCGTCTGGGGGTCGAACTGCCGCACGACGAGTACGACACCATCGGCGGACTGGTCTTCGGCGTCCTGGGTCACGAACCGGTCGAAGGCGAACGGATACGCCTGGATGGTCTGGAATTTCGTGTGGAAAGGGTGGTGAATCGCCGCGTTCGGACGATTCGCGCCGTCCGGCTCGTGCCCTCCGGTGTCGAGGAGGGCAGTGAAACCGCCCTGGAGGTCGGCTGATGGAAAGAATCGTCGTCCGTGTCCTGGTTTTCGGACACTACCGCGATGTCCTCCCCGACGGAGTCCTCCGGACCGAACTGCCCTCCGGAGCGACGGTCGCCGACGTTGCCCGGCTTCTGGAGGCGCGGGACGCTCGCTTCGCCGATCTGGGGAACCGTACCCGGTGCGCCGTCAACACCGATTTCTGCGATTCGGCGACCGTCCTCCGGGACGACGACGAGGTGGCGTTCCTGCCTCCGATGAGCGGGGGATAGAAAAAATCTTTCCGTTCCCCGAAACGGTCAGAGCACGCCCCAGACGCCGGTCAGCGTTTCGCCCGGTTCCAAACGGGCCAATCCCCACTCCGGACGGTTGAATCCGTCCGACGCACAGGTCATCGGTTCGATCGCCAGGGAC
Source organism: Capsulimonadales bacterium (assembly GCA_033762295.1). Taxonomy (GTDB): domain Bacteria; phylum Armatimonadota; class Armatimonadia; order Armatimonadales; family Armatimonadaceae; genus JANRLW01. The sequence goes on along the minus strand of JANRLW010000030.1, from coordinate 16,890 downwards.
CGGCGACGGTGGGTCTCCGGCAGCGGATCGCCGGAGTAGAGCACGACATAGCCGAACGCCTCGTCCATGCGGACGGTAATCGTCCTTCCGCCGTCCGCCGAGGAGAGACGGACCCGCGCGAACCCGTCGGTATCGCGCACCGGGTCGGCAAAGCAGGTGTTGAATACCGTCGTTCCGATCGGTCGGGGACTGCGGAAGTCGAACGACGTTCCTCCGACGCCCGACACTTCCCCGGTCGGCAGCAGATTCTCGAACTCCAGGTAGGATTCGAAGGGCAGATACAGAAGGTTATCGTCGATCGTCTCCGTGCCGACGGTGAAGTACGGATGGAATCCGGCGGCGACCGGCGCGCGCCGGTCACCGGTATTGGTCACCTTGAAGGCGCAGGTCAGGCCCTCCTCCGGGGTCAGGGAATAGCGGACCGTCGCCATCAGGGCAAACGGATAGCCGGGTCGCTCCTCCGGCCCGAGGGTCACTGAAAAGCGGACCATGTCGTCCGTTCGCTCCGTCGTCTCCCAGTGTTTCGTCCGCAGAAAGCCGTGGATCGCGTTCGGCCCGTCCTTGTCGTTCCGCTCGAGAGCATAGTCGTTCCCGTCGAAGGAGTACCGTCCGTCGCGAATGCGGCCCGGAAACGGGATCAATACATCGCCCTGACCGCCGACCTTGTTCGTCGTTCCCGAATACCCGGTGACGATCGGATGAACTTTTCCGTCCTCCCCGGTCTCATGGAATCCGCGCAGCGACGCGCCAAAGGGGGAGACCCGCACCTGCCGACGGTCGACCGTCAGTAAGATCTCATCGCTTTCAACGCTTTTTTCACTCACCGTTTCGTTTCCCAACGTCGATCCCTCCCGCGTCCGTTCCCGTTCATCCCGCACTCAGCATACCCGATATACCGACATGCCGGATCTACCCGATCGGATAAGGCAAACCCCCGGTCGAAATCGACCGGGGGCTTCCCGACAATCATGGCCGGGATCGAGCAGTATTCCCGAGGGATGATCAATCCCTCTCCTCGCTGATTAAGACGCGCCGCGTTTACCGAAAGTTACATACACTTTTCGTCGCGTCGTTGTTATTTTCTCCGGAACGGGCAAAACGCGTCTTCCGGAAACGTTTTCCCGGGTCAGGCAGGCCCATCGGGGTCCGATCCGGCTGTCTGTTGCCTTTCGGCGCGGTTTTCGGTTACCATACGTCATGTCCAATTCCTCTGCCGCCCTGCCGGACCACCTGGTCGCCATGCCGCTCGATTTCGTTCCGGTCGCCGCTATCTTCGACTGCGACGGTACCCTGGCCGATACCATGCCTCTGCACTACCGCGCCTGGCGCGAAACGCTCGATCCGCTCGGTTGCCCCTTCCCCGAGGAGCAGTTCTACGCCTGGGGGGGCGTGACCGCGCGGGAGATCATTCTTCGCCTGAACGAACAGCACGAGATGCGAATGGACGCCGATCGGGTCTCGCATGAAAAGGAAATGAACTACCGCCGCCTGATTCCCGGTGTCCGTGGTATCGAACCGGTGATCGCGGAGGCCCGACGGTTGCATGGTCAATGCCCGCTGGCCGTCGCCTCCGGGGGTATGCGCCCTCTGGTGGAGGAGACCATCCGGGTTCTGGGACTGACGGAGTTGTTTCCGGTGGTCGTCGGCAGCGGAGACGTGGAGCGAGGCAAACCGGAACCGGACGTCTTTTTGAAGGCGGCGGAACGGCTCGGAGTGGAAGCCGCGGGATGCGTGGTTTATGAGGACGCCCCCGCCGGCCTCGAAGCGGCACGGCGCGCCGGAATGCGCGCCGTGAACGTCCTGCTGTACCTTCCGTAACCGGTCGCACGCAGGATGCGAACCGGGATGCGAACGCAGGAGAGGCGTTATGCTTCTCCTTCCCGGCTTTCTTTGCCCCCGTGTACCGGCATGCCGACGATGTGGTATCCCGAGTCGACATACAGCAGGCTGCCGGTGATTCCCCGCGCCCAGGAGGACACCAGAAACGCTGTGGCATCCCCGACCTCGTCGATATGTGTGCTATGCCGGAGCGGAGAAACCTCCCCGCTGAACTTATACATATCGACAAACCCTTTGATCCCGCGCGCGGACAGGGTCATCATCGGTCCGGCCGAGATCGCATTGACCCGTACTCCCTGCGGCCCCAGATCGTTAGCGAGATAGCGGACCGTCGATTCCAGAGCCGCCTTCGCGATTCCGGCCGTGTTGTAGTTCGGCACCACCCGCTCACCGCCAAGATACGTCAGCGTCACGACCGACGCGTTCGGCGCGAGCAGAGGTTCCGCCGCCTTTACCGCCGTTACCAGAGTATAGACCGACACCTGCATCGAGATCGCGAAATCCTCCGGACTGACATCGACCAGACGTCCGTCCAGCCCTTTGGCGAAGGCGACCGAATGAACGATGAAGTCCAGCGTCCCGAAGGTTTCCTTCAATTGCTCGTGCAGTGCGGTCACCTGATCGGGTTTGGTCAGGTCGCACGGGGCGATCAGCGGAACCGTGTTCTCTCCCAGCTGGGGAGCGAGCTTTCGGACATCCTTTTCCTCCCGTTCCCCCAGAAAAGTCAGCGCGAACGTCGCCCCCTCCCGTGCCAGGCTTTTCGCGATACCCCAGGCCGCCGAACGCTCGTTCCGCAAACCGTATACAATGCCTTTTTTGCCGTCTAACAGGCCCATATTTCGAAGCTCCTCGTTTCGTTCACGGCAAATTGTAGCATATCCGGGTTTCGGCGGGGCGAATCCGGCGGATCAGCGGTCCAGCCGCGCGGTGAGCCACCGGGAGACCTCGGAAATGCTTTCCGGGGTCGTGTGGTGGCCCATACCGTACTCCCGGTACGTCAAATCGAGCGGCAGCGTTGAGAGCTTGCGGTTCATCTCCCGCGCTTCGGCGATGGTCAGCACCGTGTCGAGGACCCCGTGGACGGCCAGAATCGGTAAGCCACGCAGCGCGGCATCGTCGGCACGATGCGCGAACGCCTCCGGCAGCAGACGTCCGCTCATGACGACGGCTCCGGCAACCAGATCCGGGCGGGTCAGGGCGACCGCCAGGCTCATGATCGCCCCCTGGGAAAAACCCAGAAGGTACACCTGCCGAGGGTCCGCTCCGTAGGTGTCCACGGCCTCCCCGATGAACGTGATCAGCTTCTGCCGACCCTCCTCCGCCAGTCGCGTGTCCCCGACCGCTCCCTGCGGAGTGAAGGTTACGGGATACCAGCCGTACGCCCCCGGGCCGAAGGTAATCGGCGACCGAACCGATAACGTCAGAAAGCGCGGATCGAGCAACCCGGCCAGATCGAAAAGATCGTGCTCGTTGCTGCCGACTCCGTGCAGGAGTATCAGCAGCGGCGGGCGGGGAGACTGACGGGGGAACTGCATCAGATGAACCAGCGACAGCGGTTTTTGCGGCGTATTTCGGATACTATCCATGACAATGTTTCTTTCCTGGATCGGAGGGGCGGCGGTCCTCGGAACCGCGCCCGTCGAACGGTGTCCTGCTATTATGCGATATGCAAAAATCGCCATCGAAGTTTCCCTGTCTACGGATCGGAAACGTTCCGGATCGAAGGGGGGCCGCTCGTGACGTCAAGCCGGGACGAACGATTCGAAACGTCGGAAGCGGACCACCTCTTCTGCCCGTTCAATGCGACGCTGGATCTGCTCACCGGTCGATGGACCCTGCACATCCTGCAAACGCTGATGTCCGGACCGAAACGGTTCAACGAAATCGCGCAGATCAATGATATCAACCCGCATACGCTGCGGAAGCGGCTCGGCGATCTGGAAACACAGGGCGTCGTCACCCGCACGGTCGTTCGCGCGATGCCACCGAACGTCGAATACGGGCTGACCGAAAAAGGGTACGCCCTGAACCGGGTGTTCGAGGAGATCGCGGCCTGGGGTCGGACCTATATGGAACCGCCCGCCGACCGTTCATGAACTCGCTCCCTTCGCCGGATCGAACCGAGAACCGGCTTTCGGATCGGGATGTCGCCCGCGCACGCGATCTGGCGTTACGCTATGGCTGGAACGCCACCGCTTTTCAGGTCGTCAATCCCGGCATTCGTCACTGGTTTTCGCCGGATCGGGAAGCGGTCGTCGGTTATGTCGAACGGCAGCGGGTCCGCGTTGTCGCCGGCGCACCCATCTGCGCCGAGGAGCGTCTGCCGGACGTCCTCGACGCGTTCGAGGAGCAGGCCCGACGGGCCGGGCATTCCGTCTGCTACTTCGGCGCCGCCGGACGCGTCATGTCGCTGATCGGCGACTGTCCCGGCTATTCCACGGTCCTGCTCGGAGCGCAGCCGGTCTGGAATCCCGCCCGGTGGAGCGAGATCATTGCCGGTCATGCCTCCCTGCGAGCGCAGGTCGCCCGCGCCCGGAACAAAGGCGTCACCACGGAGGAGTGGCCGCCGTGCCGGGTACGGGAGCATCCGGGTCTGCGCCGGGTGCTGGACGAATGGCTTTCGACGCGCCCCCTGCCGCCGCTCCACTTCCTTATCGAGCCGGAAACTCTCTCCTATCCGGAGGGTCGCCGCGTCTTCGTCGCTCTGAAGGAGGGAACGCCGATCGGTTTCGTCAACTGCTCCCCGGTTCCGGCCCGTTCCGGCTGGCTGACCGAGCAGTTCGTTCGCGGACACAACGCGCCGAACGGCACCGTGGAGTTGCTTCTGGATACGGCGGTCCGCGCGGTGGCCGCGGACGACGCCCGCTACCTGACCATGGGACTGGTCCCGCTGTCCGACCGAAACTGGGATGCCACGCGCATCAACCCCCTCTGGCTGCGTCTCGTCCTGACCTGGGTTCGGGCGCACGGACGACGTTTCTACCACTTCGACGGACTGGAACGGTTCAAGGCGAAGTTCCACCCCGAAACCTGGGAAACGATCTACGCCGTTTCGAACGAACCCCGGTTCACTCCGCGTACCCTGTACGCCATCGCCCATGCATTCTCGCAACGACCGCCGGCAATCGCGGTCGCACAGGGCGCGACCCGCGCACTCCGTCAGGAATTCCGTCGGCTGTCCGCCTTCCGATGCCTCCGCGTGACGCCAACGTCCGGAATACCGTATAACGATAAAACCAGGGGGAAGTCCGATCCTCCCCTCGATACTCGATCCGTCTGAGGAGGTTTTCCATGTCCGTGCCCATGTCCCTACATCGGTTCGCCCCTATCGGCAGACGGATTGCCGTCGTCGCCGTTCTCGCGGTCGCGATACCGGGCTACGCGCAGGTCTCCCTGCCGCGCAACGTCGATCTGCCGCCCGCCCGCTTTCCGGCCAGCGCGAAAGATTGCTTCCGGGAGGGAGAGGCCCGTCTGAAAAACGGGAACCTGCCGGTCGCCGAGTCCTATCTGAAAGAAGCGGTCCGTCTGGAACCGGGCAACGCCCTCTACATCGGTACACTGGCCGGTTCGGTGCTGATGCAGCGACGGCCCGGAGAGGCGGAACCGCTCTATCGAAAAGCGATCGAGCTGAACGGCAAGGAGGCCCGCTGGCACGAGGGTCTGGCCGACAGCCTCTATTTCCAGCGGCGCGCCGCGGACGCCGAAACGGCCATCGAGGCCGCGATCGCTCTGTCGCCGAAGAACGACTCCTACCAGGCGAGGTTGGGCAGCATCCTGCTGGCTCAGGGGAAAACCGAGGCGGCGGAGTCCGCCTTCAAAGCCGCCGTCCGCCTGAAGGATCAGGCCGGCTATCATGCCGAGCTGGCGATGCTCTACCTGGGACAACGCCGGTTCGACGAAGCCGTTCGCGAGGGGCAGGAAGCGATCCGGCTCGAGCCGAAATCGCCGATCTTCCGCAATCAGATGGGGCGTATTCTGGGTACCCGGGGTAACCCGGCGGAGGCCGAATCCCAACTTCGGGAAGCCGTGAAGCTCGCGCCGACGTTCGCCCCGTTCCAGTTCGACGTCGCGATGTGTCTGGTCTTTCAGCGCAAACTGCCGGAGGCGGAACCGTTTCTGCGGGAGGCCGTACGCCTCGCCCCGACGTCCGCCGCCTACCATGACCAGTTTGGCGGACTGCTGTTCGGCCTGAAGAAGCTTGAGGAAGCGGAGGCGGAGATGCGGGAGGCCGTCCGTCTGGCGGAAAAGGCTCCGGCCTTCCACGCCAACCTGGCGATGGTGCTGCTGGCGCGTGGCAAACGGGACGAGGCGCGGAAGGAAGCCGATATCGCGCAGCAACTGGGCTTGAAAGGACACCCGATCTTTCGCGCCCTCGGTATGGAATCGTCCCCGGACGCCACTTAAAAACTCGTGTGAGTCATTCCTCAACGGGAGGAAGCCTGTCGGGGTTTGCCGTACAATGAGTCAGGTACTCTCGTACGGCAGGCTCTTCCATGCAATCCATGCAATCGTCCCGACTCCTTCCGTTGCCCGGTCTTCTTCTGGCGATCGTCTCCGGTTCCCTCATGGCCCGGGCGTCTTCGCCGCGCGACACGGATCAGCCCAACGAACTGGGGCGGGTTCCGATCCTCATGTACCACTCCGTCGGCGAATATAACACCGCCTACGATCGCCACGGACTGAACATCACGCCGTCCCTCTTCCGCAAGCATATGGACCTGCTCTACCGGAACGGCTTCTACCCGGTCAATCTGCGCGACCTGACCAATCCGCGCCTGGCGATTCCGAAAGGGAAAACGCCGGTCGTGCTGACGTTCGACGATGCGCGGGGCTCACAGTTCCGCTACAAAAACGGACGGATCGACCCCGATTGCGTCGTCGGCATCCTGGATGCGATGCATAAAAAGCACGGCGATGCCTGGCCGCAGCGGGCTGTCTTCTTCGTGCTGCCAAAGTCGCGCTACAATCCCGTTCCGTTCCATCAGGAGGGCAAGGAACAGGCGAAGGTCAAATATCTGGTCGATGCCGGGTATGAGATCGCCAACCACTCGACGTCGCACCGTCCGTTCAGCCGTCTGAATGCCAAAGAACTCGCCTGGGAAGTCACCCATTGCCAGCAGTACTTCCGGAAGATCGATCCGCGCGTCACGATCGACACCATGGCGGTCCCCTACGGCATCTTTCCGAAAACCCCCGCATTGCGCGACATCCTGACGGCGAACGGCAACCGGCTGGTCTGCATGGCGTGGGGAGACGCGTCGTACGCCCCGCTCGACAAGCGGTTCGACCGGAAATCGGTCATGCGAGTCGGGTCGGAGCCGGGGAACATCGAACGCTGGATCCAGGTGCTGGTGGCCGCCCGCCGTAAACCCGGCAGTTCGCTCGCGCCGTACGTCAGCGATGGGGATACCACCACCCTGACTCTGCCCGCCTCCCGCATGAAGTTTGTCAACCGCCCGGAGACGAACGGGATGCGCCTGGTGACGTTCGCGGACGCCCCGGCGGAAGCGACCGTCGCGAGGACGAAGACGAAACCGGAAAAGAAACGAAAGCCGTCCTCTCAGGGCAAACCGATCGTTTCGTCGGGCCGCTAGGGCCGCTCGCCGGACACCATCTCCTCCCCATCGTCGGGGACGAGCAGTCCACGGCCGGCGACGTCCTCGATCATGGCCGAGGCGACCTCCCAGAGGTCGGGCGCGCCCCGCTCCATCGGCTGATTCCGGGCGATAATGCGCGTCCGCGAAACGCCATGCCGTCTCCAGGAGCCGCCTCCGCTCAGGTAGTTCGGCAGCATTCCGGCGAACCGATCCAGCGACGCCGCGAAGCGCGCCTCCGGCGTCTCCTGCGCTTCGAACTCCTCCCAGAGGTGGCGAAACGCCGCTCGCTGATCGTCCGGCAACAGCCCGAAAAGCCGATCCGCCGCCTGCCGCTCCCGTGCCGCTTTCGTCGCATAGCCCGATTGATCGTACGCGAACGTATCCCCGGCGTCGATTTCCACGATATCGTGCAGCAGGATCATCTTCAGCACATGCCCCAGATCGATCGGTTCGGCGGCGTACTCGGCCAGGGTGACCGCCATCATCGCCATATGCCAGGTATGCTCGGCGGAGTTCTCGAAGCGGGATTCGTCGATCAGCGTGGTCATCCGCAGCACGGACTTCAGCCGGTCCAGTTCCTCCAGAAAACGGAGCTGCGCCAGAAGGCGGGGATCGGAGACGAGGTGTTCGGGAAAGGGCATGGCAGGTAATCGCTACGGGTGGGAACGCAAGACCTCCGGAACGAGCGGTGGGGCGGCGACCGGTTCCGGGGACAGGACGACAGTGGCATGGAGCCGTTCGATCGCCGACTGCGCGGCCGCTTCCGTGCGGGCAAGAACGCGGCAGAAGGTTTCACCGGCCACCGCCCGCCGTCCGATCCCGGTATCGAATACCAGGCCCACGGCAGGATCGATGACGTCCTCCTTCTTGCGCCGTCCTCCGCCCAGTCCGACCACGATATGCCCAAGTTCGGCGGTATCGATCGCCGCGACATAGCCGTTGTCGGCGAAGGACGCTTCCCGGACGAGCACGCCGTCACGCCAGCGGTCGGCATTCTCGAGGATCGTGATATCGCCGCCCTGCGCCCGGACGATCTCGCGGAAAGTCGACAGGGCCGCGCCGCTCGCCAGATAACGTTCGGCGTCGGCGGGCCGTCCGGCCAGTTTCAGTCCTTCGTTCGCCAGAAACAGGCAGAGTTCCCGGAACCGGGGATCGCCCTCCGGCGCGTCCGGTGACAGCGTGGCGATCGCTTCCTCCACCTCCGCAGCGTTCCCGATCGTCCGTCCGAGCGGCTGGTTCATGTCGGAAAGAACGGCGACCGCTCTTCGCCCGTTCGCCTTCGCTCCGTCGACCAGAGCCTTCGCCAGTTCCCGTGCCTCCGTCGGCGTCCGCAGCAACGCCCCGTTTCCGACCTTCACATCGAACAGGAGGTTTTGCGCTCCGCCCGCCAGCTTTTTACTGAGAATGGACGAGACGATCAGGGGCAGGCTGCCGACGGTGGCTGTGGCGTCGCGCAAGGCGTACAGTTTTTTGTCGGCCGGGGCGATACGGTCGGTCTGTCCGGCCAGACAGGCGCCGACCCTGCGAACCTGTTCCGTCATCTCCGTCGGCGACAGGCCGACACGAAAGGCCGGAATCGACTCGAGTTTGTCCAGTGTCCCGCCGGTGTGTCCGAGTCCCCGCCCGGACATCTTGCAGACGGCGACACCCGCCGCGGCCAGGATCGGCACAACGACCAGGGTGGTTTTGTCCCCAACCCCGCCGGTGGAGTGTTTGTCCAGTGTGGGACGGCCGACGGGCAATCCGGACAGGTCGATCCGTTCGCCCGATTCGGCCATCGCCGCCGTCAATGTCGCGGTCTCGCGGACGTCCATGCCACGGAGATAGATCGCCATCAACAGGGCGGATGCCTGGTAGTCGGGGATCTCCCCGGCGACATAGCCACGGACGAACGCGTTCACTTGCGCATCCGTCAGTGCGCCCCCGTCCCGCTTGACGGCGATAATCTCCTGCATGGTCATGCCGTCTATCCCCGGAACTCGCGGACGTAGGTATCCCCGTCCTCGTGGCGATAGACCAGCAGTTCGCCGTTGGCAATCTCGAACTTCGGCACCTCCGTCTCACTCAGCCCTTCCAGTTTCTTGGCGAGGGCGCGCAGGGAGTTGCCGTGCGCCGCGATCAGCAGCACCTTGCCGTCGCGCAGTTCCGGTTCGATCACCGTATCGAAATACTCCATCACCCGTTCGGTCGTGTCCTCGAGCGATTCACCGCCCGGCGGCCGGGCCGAATAACCGCGTCGAACGGCATGCACCGCTTCCTCGCCATACTTTTCCGCGGTCTGTGCCTTGTTCTTGCCCTGCCAGAGACCATAGAACCGTTCGTTCAGATGCCAGTCGCGGACGATGGGGATATCGGAAATCTCCGCGCCTTCCATGACCAGGTCCAGCGTTTGCTGCGCCCGGATCAGGCCGGAGGTGTAGGCCTTATCGACCTCGTACTTGCCTTTCAGGTGCATCCCGACCTCGCGGGCATGCTCCTTGCCGGCATCGGACAGTTCGACGTCCACCCAGCCGGTGAACACATTGAGCTTATTCCAGACCGATTCGGTGTGCCGAACCAGCAGCAGACGACCTTTTCCGTCGGAGTGCATCGTTTCTCCTCACCTCGTTCGCGGCAGACTATCGAATACGGCGACGCCGAGAACGGTATTCCATCGGACTAACTTCGACACACGCCGGAAAGTTCCTGCCCCGTCGGCAAAGCGCGTGTTGCCGTGCCGGGAGGCATATGCTACAATTTACCGCCGAACCGGCACCTGACGGGCTCGTAGCTCAACGGTTAGAGCAGGGGACTCATAATCCCTTGGTTGGGGGTTCGAATCCCTCCGGGCCCACCCTTCGCCCATCCTCCGCCTATTTTCCCCTGCGCCGTCCCCTTCCGTCGGCGAAAGCAGGAAGCCGATGACAACGTTTCCAACGTAAGGATGTCAACGCTCGACGTAAAGGAATCCTTACCGCCATGCCACAGACCTCCGCGCTTCCCGGCCTGCCGCTTCGCTTCCGTCAGGTCCATCTCGACTTCCATACCTCCCCGGCCATCGAGGGCATCGGGGCGGCGTTCGATCCCGAGGAGTTTGCCGACACCCTGGAAAAGGCCCGTGTCAACTCGGTCACCTGCTTCGCTCGCTGTCACCACGGCTACCTCTATTTCGCCAGCGAGGCGCATCCCGAACGCATCCACCCGCATCTTGCCCGCCCGAACCTGCTCGCCGAACAGATCGACGCCTGCCATCGACGCAATATCCGGGTTCCGATCTACATTACCGTCCAGTGGGACGAGTTTTCGGCGGACCGACACCGGGAGTGGCTCTGCCTCGATGAAAACGGCGCGGAATACGGCACCAAACCGCTCGACGCCGGGTTTTACCGCAATCTGGACGTCTTTCATCCGGGATATCGACAGTTTCTGTTCGACCATACCTGTGAGGTGCTGACAACCCTGCCCACGGACGGACTCTTCTTCGATATCGTCTCGCCCAAGCCGTCCCTCGCCCTGCACTGGATCGAAGCGATGGACCGCGCCGGACGTAATCCGGCGGACGCCGACGAACGGATGCGCTTCGCCCAGAAAGTCCTCAACGAATGGATGGAGGAGATGACGGCGTTCGTCCGTACCCTGAATTCCGACTGCACGATCTTTTATAACGCCGGACACATCGGGCCGAAACATCGGGTCATCAAGGACGCCTATACGCACTTCGAACTGGAATCGCTGCCGTCCGGCGGCTGGGGCTACTTGCACTTCCCCCAGGCGGCGCGCTACTCCCGTACCCTGGGCCACGATTTCCTCGGGATGACCGGTAAGTTCCATACCTCCTGGGGTGACTTCGGCTCGTTCAAAAACGAGGCGGCGCTTCAGTTCGAGTGCTTCCATGCCCTGGCGCTGAACGGCCGGATCTCCGTCGGGGACCAGTTGCCACCGTCCGGGAAACTCGATGCCGCTACCTACGACCTGATCGGATCGGTCTACCGCGAGGTCGAACGCAAGGAGCCCTACTGCACGGGCGCAACCGCGGTCGTCGATGTCGCCCTGGTCACCTCCGAATCGCCGGAGTACCATCCTCACAGCGATCGGCATCTGAACAACGTTCTCGGCGCGATCCGAATGCTCCAGGAGCTGCACGTGCAGTTCGACATCGTCGACAACGCCGCCGACTTTTCAAAGTACCGCCTGCTGATCCTTCCGGACGATGTCATCGGAGCGGACCTGCCGGAGAAGATCGCCGCGTATCTGGCGGGTGGCGGATCGGTGATCGCGTCCTGTCGCTCATGCGAAGGGGCGGCGTTCCTGGGGGTCGAGGCGCAGGGCGAGGCTCCCTACTCCCCCGACTTCTTCGTGCCGACGGAGACGATCGGTCGGGGGCTTCCCGAAGTCGGCCATGTGATGTACCTTCGCGGACGGCAGGTCATGCCGATGCCGGGAACGGAGACGCTGGCGAGTACGGAAATCCCCTACTTCAATCGGACCTGGCGGAACTTCTGCTCCCATGCCCACACGCCCTCCTCCGGAAAGGCCGGCTACCCGGCGGCGACACGGGCCGGTAACGTGGTGTATCTGGCGCATCCGGTGTTCCGGCAGTACCACGAACGCGCGCCGCGCTGGGTCAAGACGATGGTCGCCGATGCGATCCGTCTGTTGCTTCCCGATCCGGTCCTGGAGGTCGACGGACCGTCAAGCCTGATCGCCACCGTGAACTATCAGGCCACGGAGGACCGCTATCCGGTGCATCTTCTGCACTATGTACCGGAACGCCGGGGGCAGCAGTTCGACATTATCGAGGATGTTCTTCCGGTCTACGGGGTGGATGTGCGGCTGCGTTTGCCGAAAACGCCCACTACGGTGACCATCGTGCCGGAGGGCGAATTGGTTCCGTTCGCGGTCGCGGACGGTGTGATCGCGTTCACGCTTCCGAAACTGGTCGGCCACGCGATCCTTCTGGTGGAATAGATTCGGGGGGAGCCTTCCGGTCACGGGTTCGCCCGAGACCGGAAGGCGCGGGCATTACATCTTCGGAGCCATCTTGCTCATCTTGCCGCCTTTACCCGGCAGGATGACGGTGTCGATCACATGGATGACGCCGTTGCTGGCTTCGATATCGGTCTTGACGATCTTGGCCCGGTTGATCATCGGCGCGGGGGAGGTAACGATCTTTACCTCGCTGCCCTGAACGGTCTTGACCATCTGGGTCGGCTGCAGGTCGCCGGCCATCACCTTGCCGGGCACGACGTGATACGTCAGGACCGCGGTCAACTGCTTCTTATCCTTCAGGAGGGCGGCCAGTTTGGCCTTCGGAATCTTCGCGAACGCGGCATTGGTCGGCGCGAAGACGGTGAAGGGGCCTTCACCCTTGAGAGTTTCCACCAGTCCGGCCGCCTTGACCGCGGTGACAAGGGTGGAGAAGTCCGGGTTACCGGCGGCGATATCGACGATATCCTTTTCCTGAGCGCGAGCCGTACCCGCGAAACCGACAACAACCATTCCGGCGGCGCAAAGCGCGGCGATATTCTTCAGCATGAGGTTCGTTCCTGAACGGCGGAGCGGAAGGTTGGGCTCCGCCACCTTTCTAACTGTCTCACCGCCTTACAACGCCATGCCCTCCGTTTTCGTGCCGGGTTTCTTTCGTCCATCGAACGATTTTTCGTGTGGCAGACCTGTCGGAGATCGACGCAGGGTGGAAATGAACCATAGGCTGAGGCCCTGGTGATACATGAAATATTTCTACTATTAACAGGCTCAAATGACCAATTTTTATAAATTAAGTAAATTTTTATATACATATAAAATTCTACATAAATAGAAAATTTAACATTCTCTTAACAAAACCCCGGGGTGCATATGATTAAAAGATACCAAACCGTTCGGAGTGGCGAATGACACTCCGTAGTCAGGGCGCGGCCCCTATCGGCCCGAAAGGTGAAAATAAAAATGAACCGAAAAGCTTTCACACTGATCGAACTACTCGTGGTTATCGCCATAATCGCGATTCTGGCAGCCATTCTCTTCCCGGTCTTCGCGCAGGCCCGAGAGAAAGCCCGCCAGACCTCCTGCCTCTCCAACATGAAGCAGCTCGGTACGGCGACGATGATGTACACCCAGGACTACGACGAAACCCTGTACCCGCATCGCTTCAACTGCGACCGCGATCTGGATGGCACCCGCGACAACTGCCCGCAGTACGAAGATGGCGCCGGCAATCTGATCCCCCCGTTCCAGAACTACGATAATGCCTCCCGCCAGCGCTACTACTGGGTGCACATGCTGTATCCCTATACCAAGAACTACCAGATCTTCGCCTGCCCGAGCAACCCGAACGCCTTCTACCCGACCAATGACGCCAATGCGCCGGTCTTCAACGCACCCGGCGCTTCGGGGAAAGCCTACGGCGGACAGAACTCCTACGGTCACAACGACGCCTGGCTTTCTCCGGCCGCCCCGTTCGAGGGCGGAGCCAGCCAGATTCACGTCATTGCCGAAGCGGCGATCGACCGCCCGGCCGGCGTTGTGATCCTGGCGGACGCCAAGTACTACGGCCTGGTTCCCGACGTCTCCAACGAGTCCGGACTCGGCAACTACACCGCCGAAACCTATAATGCTCTGACCGCCTATACCGACGCCCAGGGCGCCCAGTACAAGTCGTACTGGAAGAACATCGGCAATGCCAACTGGAGCGAGCAGGGGGGCACCCTGACCGCCGCGCAGGCGATTCCGCTCGGACGTGGCCGCCACAACTCGGTCATCAACTGCCAGTTCGCCGATGGCCATGCCAAGGCGATCCAGTACAACAAGCTGGTCTCCGATATGTGTCTGTGGGCGACCAATCCGTCCCAGTTCGGACTGACCAACTGCAACTAATCGCACTCAGGCCGTAAGTCAGCCGTCGAGCGGTAAAACGGATCGATCCGTTTTACCGCTCGAAATTTCGCCCTGCCCTGCCGAAAATAAGGGCGTGCTTTTCCTGGCCGCATCGCTGATCTCCGGCTTCCTCCTGACCTTCCTTCTCGCCGGTCGCCTTCCGCTCGTCATTCGATGCGCGGCGTCCGTTCCGATCGGATTCACCGTCAGCGGTCTCCTCACTCTCGTCCTGGCGCACCCGTTCGGCCTTTCGCCGCTGACTCTGGCTCTTTCGACAACCCTGCTTCCGGCCGTTCCCGCCCTGCTCCTTCGGCTGCGTCGCGTGGATGTCCGGGCGGAGTTGCGACGCGGTCTGCGCCGCGCACGGCATCTCCCCCGCTTCTATCTGCCGAATATCCTCCTGCTTTCCGTCGTCCTGATCCTCTTCTTCCGGCGCGCCGCCTACCTCTCCCCGCAGGGCATCGGCACCGGAGCGATCGATAACTTCGCCGATCTCGCCTACCACATCGGCTTCATTCAGTCGTTCGTACAGGCCGACAACTTCCCGCCGATGCACCCGATGTACGCCGGCGCACGCCTGACCTACCCCTTCCTTGCCGACTTCCACGCCGCCGCCCTGATCCGGGCAGGTATCCCGATGATTCCCGCCCTGTTCTGGCAGAACGTCCTGCTGACGCTCTCGCTCGCGGTTCTTCTGACGGATTTGACCGCACGGCTGACCCGCAGTCGGGTGGCCGGTGCCCTCGCTCCCTGGCTGCTGTTCCTTAGCGGCGGTCTGGGTTTCCTGTTGCTGGCGCCGGAGGCACGGGAAACGCCCGGGGGACCACTGCAATATCTGACCGACCTGCCCCACGACTTCACCGAATGGGGCAACCTGCTTCACTGGGGAAATTCGCTGGTCTACTGGTTCGCGACGATGCGCGGCATGACCCTGGCGGCGCCGCTCATGATCTTTCTCTGGCGGCAGCAGTCGGCCGTTCCCGACGATCCGTCCAGGATACGCCACCATCTGCTTTCGACCGGGCTTCTCACCGGCATTTTGCCGCTTGTCCACACCCATACCTTCCTCTGCAGTCTGGGGATCGGCCTGTACCGTCCGCTTTTCGGAGCCATCCCCCCCTTCGCGCCTTTCGTCGATCGGATTCGCCGGGGATGTCTCTTCCTTCTGTCCGCGATCCTACCGGCCATCCCACAGCTCTGGCTGCTGTTCTCGGGCAGCCGAACGCGCACGGAAACGTTTCTCGGACTGTCTCCCGGATGGATGGCCCCCATCGCCGAACGAGATCCGCTGACCTACTGGCTGCTGAACACCGGCCTGTTTCTTCCTCTGCTTCTGATGGTCCTGATCGAAGCCGTTCCCTCCCGATCGCCCGTTCCGAACGCGCTTCGACGCTTCTACCCGCCGTTCCTGCTCTTCTTTATCGCCCCGAATATCGTCCGATTCGCTCCCTGGGAATGGGACAGTATCAAGGTGCTGTACGTCTGGTTCCTCGCCTCGGTGCCACCGGTCGCCTGGATGCTGGTTCGCCTGAGCCGTGCGCGGTCCTTCGGAGGGAAGCCGGTCGCCGCCGTGGCCTTCCTGTTCCTCACGTTTTCCGGTTCGCTCGACGTTTTCCGAACCGCTTCGGGCCGCCCGGATATGATCATCCATAGCACGGAGGAGATCCTGTTCGCCGAGCAGATGGCCGCCGTCCTGCCCGAACGCGCGATTGTCGTTTGCGCCCCCGTGCATAACTCGCCGCTGATGCTCACCGGACGAACTGCGTTTATGAACTATCCGGGTTTTTTATGGACCAACGGACTGCCGTACGCCGACCGGGAAGCGGAGGTTCGGGCGATCTACGAGGGCCATCCCTCCGCTTCGGCCATCCTGGAAAAACACCGACTTCGGTATGTCGTTCTCGGAGCGCAGGAACGGTACTGGGCGGAGGAGCAGGGAATAAAGATCGACCGGGCGTTTTTTGCCCGGTACCCGGTGATCGCCAAACAGGGAGAGTACCGATTATATCGCCTGCCACAGAGAAAAAATTCCGCGCAAAACGGGACGAAACCAGCCGTACCATCGTATAATGAATAGAAATAGGTAGGAATTCGGTTTAATCCTCCAAACTATTCTTTTGTTGGTGAGAGAATCGAAGTCCGCCCGGGGGTTCCCCGGATCGTCAACATGATTTCGCGGAGGTGATGACGCCCCGCGAGTACGACCCGATGTTCTCAGGAGGCAGTAATCATGAAGCGTTTTGTACCCGCGGCTTGCGTTGTCACCATCGGTTTGTCGGCGCTTTCCTGCCCGACGGCGGTCTACGCACAGCAGGATCGACAACTCCAACCCGTCACGCTCGACCTTCGCGATGCCCCGATCCGCGAAGCCCTGGAACAGCTCTTCAAGAGCGCCAAGGTCGACTACTCCATCGATCCCGGCGTCGCCGGGTTCGTCACCCTGAAGATTACCGAACAGCCGTTCGAGAACGCTCTGCGACTGATCCTGCGCTCGGCGCAGTACCCGCTGACCTACACGCGCGAAAGCGGCGTCTATGTGGTCAAGATCCGCGAGATCGCGACGACGACCAACGCGGCTCCTCCCCCGGCCCCGCCGGAGGAC
>JANRLW010000029.1:0-28272 GCA_033762295.1 Capsulimonadales bacterium | reverse complement strand
CCACTTTCCACCCGTTCCGTCGATTCGCTGAGGGACCGGTATACTGAGTCTGATACCGTTCCCTCGGAGGATGAACGCCATGAGTTTGAATAAGAAGACGATCGAAGATATTGATGTTTCCGGCAAGCGTGCGCTCGTGCGGGTCGACTTCAACGTCCCGCAGGATGATGCGGGAGCGATTACCGACGACCGCCGTATCACCGCGGCCCTGCCGACGATCCGGTATCTGCTGGATCGGGGCGCGGCCGTGATCCTGATGAGCCATCTCGGACGCCCGAAAGGCAAGATCGCTCCGAAGTATTCGGTGGAACCGGCGGCCCGCCGTCTGGGCGAACTGCTCGGACAGGACGTCACCCTGGCGTCGGCGACCGCCGAAGATCCGCTCGGCATCGAGGAAGCGAAAGCCGCCGTCGCGCCGGGCAGGGTCGTGATGCTGGAGAACACTCGCTATACCGACGCGGAGGAGGCGAACGACGGCGCGCTTTCCGCGAAACTGGCGGAACTGGCCGATCTCTACGTCAATGATGCCTTTGGCGCGGCCCATCGCGCGCACGCCTCGACCGAAGGGGTCGCGCAGGTGATGAAGTCTCAGGGCAAACCGGCCGTCGCCGGGTATCTCCTGCAAAAGGAGATCAATTTCCTTGGCAACGCGGTCGAAAACCCGGTCCGTCCGCTGGTCGCCATTCTCGGCGGCGCAAAGATCAAGGACAAAATCCCGGTCATCGACAACCTCCTGCCGAAAGTCGACACGCTTCTGGTCGGCGGCGGGATGGCGTACACCTTCTACAAGGCGGCGGGCCATGAGATCGGCAAGTCGCTGCTCGATTCCGATTCTCTGGAATTCTGTAAGAGCCTTCTCTGCGATGACAAACTGGTATTGCCGGTCGACTGCGTCGTCGCGACCGACTTCAACAACGACGCGCCGCGCACGACGGTCAAGGTGACGGAGATTCCCGCCGATCAGGAGGGGTTGGATATCGGCCCGGACTCGGTCGCGGCGTTCGCGAAGGTCATCAAGGAGGCGAAAACGGTCGTCTGGAATGGTCCGATGGGGGTTTTCGAGTTTCCCAACTTTGCGGCGGGCACGAACGGCATCGCGGAAGCGATGGCGGAGGCGACGGCCGCGGGCGCGACCACGATCGTCGGCGGCGGCGACTCGGCGGCGGCGGTCGAGCAGCTGGGCTACGCCGACCGGATGAGCCATATCAGCACCGGCGGCGGCGCGTCGCTGGAGTTCCTCGAGGGCAAAACGCTTCCGGGCGTGGCTGCGCTGGACGATAAATAACGTACTCCGGGCCGGGAGTGATTTACTCCCGGCCCGAAATCCTCGCTACGGTAGCCAAACTTCACCGTGAGATAAATCTTGCCCCGCTCGCTCCAATCTCCGGTAACCGGTTTCGTGTTTCCCGTATAATACGGAAGATGGAAACGTATCTGACGATGGTCGAACGGGAGCGACACCGTTTCCGCCTCTCCGAACTCACTTTCTCCGCCCCCAACTACACCATCACCCGCTTGATTCGCGGTGGGAACTTTGACCTGCGGACAGCGGGTCTTGACACGCATCTTCTTTGTATACCCTTTGTCTCCGGCACGCGTCTGATTTATCGGCAGCCGACTCTGCTTCAGGAGGGCGTGATTCCCTCCGGACAAATCACTCTGCACCCGGCAGGCCATCCCGCGCACTGGACCGCCGAGGCCCCGGACCGGGTGGATACCCTCAATATTATGCTCCGACCCGCCTGTCTGAATCAGGCGATGGGACATCACCGCGTCGATCTGCGTCCCACCCGATGGTTCCAGGACCCGTCTCTGGTTCGACTGGCGGCTATCCTCGCGGACGACGTTTTGACGGAGACGCCGGAAGGCGACCTTTTTCGGGAATGTGTTCTCAACGCTCTGGCCGTCCGTATTGTTCAGGTCTGTAGCGCGACGTCCCCACCGCCCGCTACCGAAGGGAAACGAGGCCGCGTCGAAGTTCGCCGGGCCAAGGAAATCCTGCGTTCCGATCTGGGGCGGAACCCGACCATCGCCGCCCTGACGGACGCTACCTGCCTGAGTTATCCCCAACTCGAGCGCCTTTTTCGCGCCGAAACCGGAGAGAGTTTAACCGCGTATCAACGACGGTTGCGATTGGAGCGCGCCCGCGATCTGTTGCTACGTACCGAGGAACCTCTGTCGGTGATCGCCTCGCTTACGGGATTTTGCGATCAGTCGCACCTGACCCGTCATTTTCGCCGCCATTTCGGCATGACGCCCGGTCAGTGTCGCCGCCAGCGGCGGTAGCGATGGTAGGGAATCGTTCCGGAGATCGCGCGTTCCGTGCCAGAGACGCCGTCCGATTTTCGATATATTTCACCTGACCGCACAAAAAGAACGCATTTCCATGTAGCCAGGAGCTCGATCTCGATGTCTGACACGCTTACTACCGACCTGATACCCGTTTCCGAACCATTCCTGCAAGGACGGGAAACAGCGCCCGCCTACTGGTCCGGCGGTATTTTATGGCTGATGCTGGCGACGTTCGAACAAACGAACGGAGCGTACTCCTGCATCGAAGAGTTGATTCCCGAAGGGCCCGCTGCGCCCCCGCACATCCACGAGGCAGCCGACGAGACGTTCTACCTGATCGAGGGCGAGGCGACTTTCTTTGTGGGATCGGAGAAACGTCCCATAAAAGCGACGCCGGGTTCGTTTGTCGCGATTCCTCGCGGAACGATTCACTCGTTTCGGATTGATTCTCCAACAGCCCGACTCCTCAATACCTATGTTCCGGCAGGCTTTGAGCAACAGATCATCGCCCTGTCGGTTCCGGCGACGGAACGCACCCTGCCGCCCTCCGACCAGGCGCTGTCCTTTGCTATTGTCGACGTCGAGCGGTTCACCGCTCTGACCGAGATGGTGACGGCAAAATATCCCGCCGCCAAAACGATCAACCTGTTCTGACACGTGACCGACGCGAAAGAAGAAAAAAGAATGAGCGATACATCCATCCTCCCGATCGAAACGGGAGCCGTGAATGAACCCAACGTCCGAAAGATCCGGGATTACCAGAAAGCGATGGCCGAGGGCCGATTCGCGGAGGCGGCCACGATCTTTGACGCGGACGTTCGTTATGTTGTGCCCGGCAACAATCCTCTGTCCGGCGACTACGCGGGGGCCGAAGCCGTCATGGGTTACTTTGGTCGCCTGATGGAACTCACCGGCGGAACCTACGCCATCACTCAGATGAACTGGCTTGTTTGTGGCGACGATGTGTTGCTGGAAACGCGCAATACCGCCCGTATCGGCGCAAACGAACTGACCTGGGATGAAGCGATCCTTTTCCGTTTTGTCGCGGGTCGAAAAAAAGTGATCGAGCTCTTCCAGGCGGACCAGGCGGCAGTCGATCGTTTTTTCCAGGCCGCCGGTCCGGGCGTGGCTGCGCCGGACGATAAATAACGTACTCCGGGCCGGGAGTGATTTACTCCCGGCCCGGTCAATGTCAGGTCCCGACCTCGTACCGCAGGTGCGTCAGTTCTCCGCGCCAGTAAGGTAGCCGTCCCGACGGTAACACCCAGGCGACCTCGCCGCAGATCGGGATTCGTATTCCCTCCCGCTCCTGATAATCCCGGAATTGCCCTTCCCAGGGTGTCATCACGGTCTCTTTGCCGACCGTTCTTGGGCGACCGTCGGCACGGATCGTCTCCATCCTTCCCTCCGCGTCGAAGCGAACGGTCAGCGAAACGGTCGTCGGCGCGTCGGTGAGGGTGCGACGGTCCGACGCCGATGATTGCCGAGGTGCTAGAATGAGGACAAATATATGTTTTACGCACAAATTGGATATTCCCCTTAGGACAGTTTGAAGAACTTCTAGGGTATTTATCCTTGCGAAATCTCCATCCGACACACTTTGAATTTCGTTTTGGCACCACGTATTCGTCCGGTTTTGTCTATTTATCCGATGAACACAATGACATACAATGGGTCGAAGAAACTATTAAGATTGTTAGCGTAGAGATAGAAAGGGTATTCGGTAAAGATGTCCCTATGCGTTTCCGCCACCGCTTTTGGTCGTATTGAATATTCTATTTTGGCCCACCAATTTAATTCGTCTATTAGGCTAACCTGTAGAACGTTACGATGCCTCGGACGAACCCTTCCGAGAAAGGGATTATCGCTCGGATCTCGAATGGCTACGTGTCAGGAAGGCGTTGAAACGATCTCGGTAGAGGACACACCTTTCAAAACTGTCGTACAGTAAGCCATTAATTGGGACGGGGGGCTACCAATTCAAAAAAGCTTCGCAATAAAATGGAATTCCCTGTAGCGGATATGTCAAGTAACTTGTTTGATGGTATAATGTATTGGCGCAAACCCCAGGGACATTTTACTATATCCCGGATCCGGCACGCCACTGTTACAGATTAATATCAACGGCGTGGACCGGGGAAGGGCCATGTACACCGTCTACTCCCCCGTCATCTGGTAAAACGGAGTGTGGCACATGCAGTCGTCCTTAAAGCCTGACCGGCGCAAGGTGGTGGTGTTTTCCCTTACTACTTTCTTCATTGCTTCGTTGCTTGTTGGATGGTGGATACGGAAGGTAACCTTTCCTATCTACTTCAATGGCAAACTCATTCCGTGGTACGGGTTAAAAGTCAATCCGGCAGGAGATGTCCTCGGGAACCCGGAGGAAGCGGTAAAGGACTTCCGTCAAATATATGCGGTCATGGAACGTTATCGGAGGGAACACGGAAAACTACCGGGGGCAGGCGAACTGATGAAGGAGTTGCCCCGCGATGCCTTCCACACGCCGGATTTTGGTCGAAGCGATATCCACGCGGCCTTTTCGGATACTACGGCGGAGTACATCTGGCAGTATCCGGCAGAGCGACCCAACGGACAAGCGTATCCGGCGACCCCAAAACCGGGAGAACGCGATGTCTGGATGATTTGCGACACGTATGCTCGTATGAACCAGACCGTCTTTCGAGACCGGCATTCCGAATATAGCCCGAAGGGGTGCTACGTTGTTCTCTGGTCAGATGGAACGGTTGAAAAAATTCCTGTCCGGGATGTTATCTACTACCAAACGGGTCGCAACGAATGGACACTGGGATTCCGGGGTGAAACTGGTCTGCCGACAAAGGTTACTTCGCTTACCGAACACCTGGGGGACAAACGGAACTTCAACCGGGTACTTCCTGGCTCGTAAGCCTGTTGATGAAAAACTCTCCTCCGGAACCGGAGGAGAGTTTTTCATCTATCGTACCAACTGCCTTGGTCAATTGGGTCGCCTTACGGGCTGATTGCCCACGAAGATTTGAACGTTAAGGGCATGGTTCGTTCTTTGAATCTTGCCAAGTCCACGCAGGACGCAGGTTGCGGTTTCGCCCGCCGTCGTGGCGGCCAACGCGGCCCGCGCCGGGCTTTCCGATTTCCCGCTTCAGCCGAAGGAAATCAGAAGGAGCGCGAAGACAACTACCGCGAACACTCCCCGCCAGTCCGACAGTTTGGTTTGATTCCTTGTACCCATAACCCTTATCCTTTTTCGAAGATTCGCGCCTTTGTCGAGGCTTACGAACTTACTGTAAGGGCGATTCTTTCAAAGAGAAAGGCGGAAACTTCACAGCCGGGCAGTGAAAAAACCGATGATCGGACGACCGCGCGAAAAACCGACTATAATTGTTCCGTATGAACACCCACCTCGACCCGCCGCAGGCATGGCAGACGACGCCGGACCGCAAGATGCTTCTGGCTCCGCTCCCTCTCCGTGATTCCGCTTCCGCCACAGGCGATCCGTTGACGATCGACGACACCCGCCTCGGGCAGACCATGGACGGGTTCGGCGCATCGCTGACCGATTCATCCGCCTACGTCATCTCCCGACTGCCCGCCGCGCGCCGGGACGCACTCCTGCGCGACCTGTTCGACCCGATCGCGGGAATCGGCTTTTCGGTGCTGCGCGTGCCGATCGGCGCGAGCGACTTCACCGTGAAGGGGTCGTATACCTGTCACGATCTCCCGTCCGGCGTCACCGACCCGGAACTGACCCGCTTCTCGATCGCGCACGATCAAGAGTATATTCTGCCCCTGCTCCGTCAGATTCGACGGATTCGCCCCGATCTGAAGGTCATGGTCTCGCCCTGGACCGCGCCCGCCTGGATGAAGACCAATCGCTCGCTCCACGGCGGCTGGCTGGACTGGCCCGCCTATCCGGCGTTCGCGCAGTACTTGGTTCGCTTCGTCAAAGCGTACGCAAAGGAAAACGTCCCGATCTGGTCCCTGACCGTTCAAAACGAACCGCGTCATGAGACCGATAAATACCCGTCGATGCGGATGGAACCTCACGATCAGGCGCGATTTATCCGCGATCATCTCGGCCCCGCGCTGGAAAAAGCCGGCCTGAAAACGAAGATTCTCGTCTGGGACCACAACTGGGACGGCGCGGACTTCCCGCTCGGAGTCCTGTCCGATGCGGGGGCGCGGAAGTATGTCGCCGGGGTCGCCTGGCACGGATACGGTGGGACGCCCGATCTTCAGGAAAAGGTGCGCTCCGCCTATCCGGATCAGGAGATGCACTTTACGGAAAGCAGCGGAGGCGAGTGGGCGACCGATTTCGGCGCGAATATGCGCTGGGACATGGAGAACCTGATCGCCGGTTCGACCCGGTACGGCGCGCGGACGGTTCTGAAATGGAATCTGGCGCTCGATGAAAAGTTCGGCCCGCAGAACGGCGGATGCGCCAACTGCCGTGGGATCGTGACCGTCCACTCACGGACCGGGGAGGTGACGCGCAGCGAGGAGTACTACGCGTTCGGTCATGCGAGCAAGTTCGTTCGACCGGGCGCGCGGTATCTGGTCGTGCCACCGATGTCGGACCTGCCGTTCGCCGCGTTTCGTAACCCGGACGGCAGCGTGGTCTGGGTCGGTTGTAACGCCCGGAAAACGGAACGCGCGCTCCGTCTGCGGGCGGGGTCACGCTCGGCCGCCGTTGCTCTGCCCCCCGGCGCGGTCGTTACCGTCCGCCTCTGAACCGTAGCGGCGATCCGGCTACGGCGGTCCTTCGTACCGGCCAGTATGGCCACCAGAAAGATTACGTGTTCTTCCCAGTCAAAGTCCCGGTACAGTTGGCTTTCCTCCTCGGGTGCCTGTTCGAAAAGGGTGGCGAAGACGGGTTCATCGGTCGTGTTCCGCTGATATCGTATCGCACGGCCGGAATGTTCCGTAAGCACGGAGGAAGCACAGAAGAATGCACGGGTCGACGACGTGGACCTTTACTTATCCGATCGACTCCTACGGACCGTTCGACGGGGATACGGCGTCCGATCGAATCGTTTGAATGAAAACGGGTAGTTTTGCCTATCTTTTTTTCGCCCGGAACCGTCTATCGGACTTTCCGCACGCAAAAGTGCCGGAAATCGTCCCCCGAAAACCGGTAATCCGTCGGGTTTCTCTGTTCGTTTCCGCCATGGGTCGGACCGCCGTGCCACTCTCGTCTCTCCCCGGTTCGGCGACGTCTGGTATACTGAGGTCGCGGAGAAGAGCTATAATGCCGAGCGATCAGAGGAAATGTTTCCACTGTTTACAGATATCTGTCGTTCGATGACTTCCTCCGCTGTCGTCTTCCGTGGACACGTTTCGGTGTCCGGACCACGAATAAAGGAGACCCGTCTGCACACGCCGCCGCATACCGCGCCGTCCGCCGATTCCGCCGGCGGGGCCCACCGCATCTATCACGGAGGCAGCGCCCTCCGTTATCCGCGCTCCTTCCTGCGTCAGGCGATCTCCGACCTTCTCGGTTCGTGGCAGGCCGCTCTCCGCCTGTTCGGGCAGAGCATCGCGCAGAAGTATCGCTATTCCGCCCTCGGCATCTTCTGGGCGTTCGCACCGGCCGCCCTGACCGCGGTCCTGCTCACGGTCGGAAAGCGGGCGGACCTGACCATCCTGCGGGACGGGATTGTCGCGCCGCAGGTTTACGCCATCTTCGGCCTGATTCTGGGACAGACCTTTCTGGAGGCGATGGCGACGCAGCGAACGCTCTTTCTGACCCATCGTTACCTGCTCAGTCGCCATCAGGCTCCTGTCGAGGGACTCATCATCGCCGGTATCCTCGAAAACCTCTTCGGTCTGGCGATGAAAGTCGGCCTCCTGGCCCTGGTCTTCCTTCAATGGAAAACGATCCCGTCGGTGACGGTTCCGCTGGGTATTTTCGGAATGACGGTCATTCTCCTGCTGGGCACCACTCTCGGGCTACTGCTCGCTCCCTGGAGCGCCCTGAAACGCGACCTCGATAACGTAATGGGCGTTTTCCCCTGGGCGTTTATGGGACTGACACCGATCTTCGTTCCGCCACAGCCGGACAGCCCGATGGCCGAGATCTATCGATGGAACCCGTTCGCCTATGTTTTCGACGCCACCCGTTTCCTTACCTATGGCTACGGACACCAGCCGATGCCCGGTGTCAGTGGGTCGGGCATGATGACGATCCTTCTGGGCGCTCTGGCCGTCTGCATCGTCCTGCTGCCCGCCGCCTGGATTCTCTGCCGTGTCGCCCGCCCGTATATCGTCGAGAGTTACCTGGTATAGCCCTTTCGACCCTGGCATGATTGGTGCATCTCGCGGCGTTGCGCGGTGCTTTCGCCCGGAGATGACCCACATGAAGCTTTTAGAGATCTATAACCTTTCGAAACGGTACTGTCGGGAACCCAAACTGGCGTATAAATACGCGGCACGCGATATCCTGCGGGAGACGGCGTGCAAGGATCAGAACGATTTTCTGCGTCCGGGTGAGTTCTGGGCATTGCGCGATATCCATCTTCAGGTCGCGCCGGGCGAGGTCGTGGGAGTCATCGGGCACAATGGCGCCGGGAAAAGCACCCTGATCAACGTCGCCGCCGGCATTCTGCGCCCGACCATCGGCGCGGTCTTCGTCAACACGCCCCGGGTCGTCGTGATGGATTATCAGGGGGGCCTGTCACCGGTCCAGACCGGTCGGGAAAACATCATCAATCAGTTCTCCCTGCACGGCATGGACGGTCGACGGATCGCCGAGGAGATGGAATCGGTCATCGCCTACTCCGATCTCGGATCGTTCATCGACGCTCCGGTCGGCACCTACAGTCTGGGAATGAAGGTGCGCCTGGCCTTCTCCATCTATTCGCATCTGCGCCCCGACCTCTTTCTGGTGGACGAGGCTCTGAACGGCGGAGACCTGAAGTTCCGGATGAAGTTCCAGCGGTTCCTGAACGATTACATCTCCAAGGGCGGCGCGATTCTGCTCGCCTCTCACGATCTGTTTACCATCCAGAGCCTCTGCCACCGCTGCATTCTGATGGACTACGGCCAGATCAAGGCGGAAGGCACTCCGGAGGAGATCATCTCCCGGTACGCGGAACTGGCCGGAGAACGGGAAAGCGCCGAATGGAAGGAGATGAACGCCCCGGTTCTCTCGCCGACCGCTCCGACGGTGGAGGACGATCCGGTCGCGGAGGGGATTTCGGAGGAGACCGGCGGGGAGATCGACGAAGCCTCCGGTTCGAAACAGGCGGAAACGGGCGCGGAAGCCGTCCTGAACCTGGTGACGTTTGACAGCGTCGAAATCACCGGACCGGACGGCGGCGACCTGACTCCGAGCGGACCGGTGGACATCCGGGTGGTCGTGACGTCCCGCGAGGACGTGCCCTCGGTCCTCTGGGGTATCGAGATCGGCACGGGCGGGCTGTTTCCGATCGCCTCCCTGGCCGGCGGTTACGGTCCTCCGGAATATTCGTTGCGGAAAGGTCGGAACGAGTTCCGCTGCCGCATCGAACGGCTGCCACTGCTGCCGGGCAAGCACCAGGCCGCAATGGCCTTTACGACCAGGGAGAGCGCGATCATCCTGGGATTCAAAGGTTATCAGGATGCGCCGATCACTTTCGAGATCAAACCGGTGACCGACCGGGCGATCAATATGGCCCTGTTCCGCAAGAATCTGGTCCATATCCCGGTCGAATGGAAGGCGCGAATCGATTGAGCCGATGGAGCGAGGGTTATGCCCGACGCGCCAGCAGTTCGTACGGAATGGTATACACGATGTTATTCCGGATGTACTGCGGCCAGGTATTCCCCACCCGCGCATCGAAGCCGAACATGATCTCCGGATTGATGTCGATCGGAAGCACCTGCTCGGTCACGATCTCGAAGCCGGCACGAAGCACGGCTTCCACGATCTCGATCCGACGGATATTGTTATAGCCGTACTCCTCGTAGACCTTTCGGTTGAGTTGTTCGGCGATCTCAAACTCCTCGGTTCCCGGAGCATGATCCTTGACATACCAGTCCTTGACATAGATCGCGCCGCCCGGCTTCAGGACGTGGTACGCGCCGTTCAAAACCTGATCGAGCGAACGGAAGTAGCCGATGGTTTCGAGAAACAGGACACGGTCGAAGGTCTTTTCCGGGAACAGATCGGAAAGATGGTGAAAATCGCCTTCCCGCACCGTGATCCGGTCGGACAAACGGGCCGCCGCGACCGCCCGTCGCGCCGCCTCCGCCATATCGGTTCCGAGGGTAATCCCGTCGACCGTTATATCTCGCCGCTGCGCGAACCAGATTGCCGGCCCGCAAAAACCGCAGCCCGCGTCCAGCACCCGCATGCCGTCCGCGAGTCCGGCACTCTCCATTTCATACCGCAGCAACTCTTCCACATCGGTCGGACGATGCGCCTGCAGAATTTCCCCGTAGACGGCCCGGTAATCGCCGAGATAGGTATCGTAATGCCAGGCGATATCCTGCGCAGAGTCGAGCGGACGGCGCGGACGCGCGGCCGGAGCGACGACCGGCGTCTCCGGAGCGCTCGGCGCTTCAGGGATTGTCGTCGGGACCGGTTCGGTCCCGGGAGTCCTGGCGATGGATCGTTTGACCAGAGCGGTGAATGCATCCCGAAAACGTTGGACGAGGTTTCTTTCCCGAACGGATGACTTGTAGCCCATAATGGTTCCGTCTTACTCCTGTATTCGTATCGCCGGATGCGGCCTCCTCAGGTGGTCCCGGGTCGCGGTCCCACCGGAGAGATGGGCCGCAAATTTTCCCGTTCGAGTTCATCCGGCGGCACCTCGACCGGGGGACGCACGCTCCAGCGGCTTGACTTGATCTTGGCCCAGGCGTCGGCGGGCGCGGTTCCCATTCCGCGCGCCAGATTGATCAGACAGTAGGACAGGTGGGCCAGGGCCAGATGGGGATGCTTCCGCTGCAGTTCGAACTTCACCATTCCGAAGCGGTGGAACGCGAGATGGCCATAAAATCGCGCCCGCTCCTCTTTCGTCAGCCGGGTCGCATACCGGTTCAGCATGAACTTGGCATCATTCAGATACAGGGCCATCTTCACTTCGTAGTGATCCCGCTGATCGTAGATATTGTTGCCGTCGATGCGCTTCAGCCAGAGTCGCTCCATGGTAAAGGCGACGCGGCAGGAGTGATCGAGAATGGCGTCCAGAATCAGGCACCAGTCGTCACCGATCTGCAGCCCCCCGGACCACCCGTTCCGCATGACCTCACGGCGAAAAACCAGAGCCGAGGACGGCGAGACGCAGGAATCGAGATACATATCCCGCGCCGGCTGCCGTTCCATGAGGCGCCATCCGGGATGATTCGTATAGGGGAAGTCCCACCAGCGGTAATGCTTTTCAAAATAGGATTCGCTTC
Source organism: Capsulimonadales bacterium (assembly GCA_033762295.1). Lineage (GTDB taxonomy): Bacteria > Armatimonadota > Armatimonadia > Armatimonadales > Armatimonadaceae > JANRLW01. Next base: position 16,605 of record JANRLW010000029.1, on the reverse strand, counting down.
GCTCTTTTTCGATATTTTCGCTAATCCAGTTCGCAAAGACAAAATCCACGTCCAGCGTTTCCAGCGCGCCGACGCACTTCTCCAGAAAATCCGAATGCCAGAGGTCGTCGGAGTCCAGCGTACTGATGTACTGCCCCCGGGCGACGGCCAGGCCGGTGTTCCGCGCCCCCGCCTGCCCCTGGTTTTTCTGTCGAATGAAATGAATATCGGGTATATTCCGGAGAATATCGGCGGTTCCGTCGACGGAACCATCATCCACTACAATAATTTCCACATGCGGATAGGTCTGGCGTCGAACGCTCTCGATCGCTTGCTGTACCAGATCCCGGCGGTTGTACGTCGGAATAATGACGGAGACCAGTTTTTCTTTCGGAGCGCTTGTTGACATGCCTTTCCTTTCCATCTCACTGCATAAATCGGCGTTATTTGTGCGAACCTGCGGCGATTTTCAGTAACTTCTCTTTAAAATCCGAACAGGGGTCTTCCGGCAGCCAGGAACGAACCGAATTCGCGGCGGCGCACCCGATCCTTTCCCACCGGTGGCGACAGGCCCAGGCCCGTTCCATCGTTTCATCCAGACCGTCCGGATCGATTCCGGACGACAGAAAACCCGTCACACCATCTTCGATGACATCCGCGTTTCCCCCGACCCGGGTAACGATCGCGGGTCGACCGCAGACCATGGCCTCGATCACCGAGAGCGGGAGTCCCTCGGCGCGCGACGGCAGCACCAGAAAGTGGTGAGTTCGCCAGACGTCGGTGACGTTCGTCGTGAACCCGGCAAAGCGAACGTTTTTCAGGCCGAGGTACTCGGCCGCCTCTCGCAGGGCGGCGCTATGGATTCCTTTGCCGAAGAACGAGATTTCGAGCGGACGTTCCTGCCATTTCGGACGGGCAAGCACCCGCAGAAGGATGTCCTGTCCCTTCTCGAGGGCGAACAAACGCCCGACACAGGCTCCGCGAACGACCTCCGAATCCGACTCGGGCCAGGGCAACGGCGCTCGGGCGGTGGTCATACACGGGTTGGCGACGACTTCGGCATTCTCCAGTCCCGTACCGATCTGCATCTCGGTCAATTCCCGGTTATGTCGCGACACGAAGTAGTTCCGAACCGAATCCCGATAGGCGTGCCGCATCTGGTCGCGACTCTGGTCCGTCGGCCAGTTCAGGTCCGAGGCTTTCTGGCAGATGATGACATAGGGGAAACCGACCCGGCGGCACAGTTCCGTATACTCCAGACCGTCGAAATTCTCTCCCTGGGACACCACCATCAGGTCGGGACGCAATCCCCGGATATACGCCATGATCCATTCGATATGGGGAGCGAGACGACCGTTCTTCCATCGACCGGGGAGGCGACGAACATAGTAGTTTCGGCGCGGAACCGGAAGGCGATAGTGGTCCCAGACGACCACCCCGGCTTCGCGCAATGCATTGACGGAAGGATGCCGGTCGTCGACCAGCGTCTTGAAGACATGGACCTCATGGCCCGCCTTCGCCAATCGCAAGGCCGTTCCGCCCCATAACTCCTCGCTTCCTCCCCAGGCCTCCGGGCAGGAACTCAGAATAGCGAACCTCCGTTTGGGTGTCTCGCGAATATCTGTGATCGGATTCGTCATAAGGAGCTCGAAATTTCTCGGCCGGAAAGTGTATCCTCTGCGGAACTACCCGTCAAAATTACTCACTTTATACCGCTCATCGGTCGATTTTCCCCACACCTTCATATCATATTTTACTAAATATTACAGACAATCAGGTAAAATTTCTGATGAAACAATTGCAACCCACCCTATCCTTACCATAGCGGACTTCTCCGTCCCGTGGCAACGGCGTCCTCCTGTGATGTTTTGCATACCTTCTCCCCGTATCCCTATGCACGATCCGGACCGAAATTACCCTCAGGAGGATTCCTCTTCATTAATGTCCAACCGTTTCGATATCGTCCCGGACATTAGCAAAAGCGGATCGAACGGAAGGACCCCCTTTCCGACATATCCGGCATAAAGGAAGACTGATAGCCATGCCTCAGGAGATGTCCGCGCAACGCAGGGTCGATTTCGATATTCTGCGCCAAACCGGCATGATCGCCGCCGACGAACTCGACTACTGGCGGACTCATGCCGTCCCCGAACGAACATGTGACGGCGCGCGGGTGGCCGACCTGCTCCTGCGGATCGCCCGGTTCCTGGGTTCGGCCCCGGACTACCCGGCAGCCCTCGCTCTGCTGATGCGTCGTCAGGTCATCCGGAACGATTACTGGAAGGAGAACGCGGTCGCCGGGAAGACCTGCCAGGGCGAGTACGTCGGCAATCTGATCGGCGAGGCGGCCGGTCCGGTCGGCGAGACGGACCTCCGGCGGCGCTTTCCGGTCAAACCCGGCCTGATCCCCGGCCCCGATCCGACCCCCTTTGCCGCCGCCCCGTTACGATCCTATAACTATGTCCTCGGGACACAGACCTTCGGCGCGGCCTATCAGTTCACCCGAAAACCCCTGCTCTCGGAAACCGTCGAGGCCATCCGCGATCTGGGCGCGAGCGTCGTCAAGTTCGAAATCTCGCCGCGCTACGCCGATCCGCGCGGCAATGTTCCGGCCCGCCGCGCCGGCATCGACAGCCTGACATCGCTCGTTCGCGACGAGCCGACTCACCGTCAGGTGTTCGATCTGCCCTTTGCCGATTTCGTTCTCTGGGCGCATACGTTCACCGGCGGCGGAACCGCGTTCCTTAACGGCCTCCGCCCGGACGACCGTGACCGCGAATACCGGGAGATGTACGATCTGACGGCGCACCTACTCCGGACCTATTCGGGCACCGGCAAACGCTTCTTCCTCGGACACTGGGAGGGCGACGGCTGGCTGCGGGGGACCGTCGCCGCCGAGAACGACGAGAAGGTGACCCCGACGGCGGTTCAGGGAATGATCGACTGGCTGAACACCCGGCAGAAGGCGATCGAGGCGGCCCGCCGCGCGACCCCGCACCGGGCCGTCCAGGTCTGGCACTACACCGAGGTCAACCATGTGAAACTGTCGATGCACGGACGCAAGTCACTGGTCAGCGAGGTGCTGCCAGGGACGAACGTCGATTTTGTCTCCTACTCCGCCTATGACACCGCCGGCGACCCGACGCTCCTCAAAGCGGCACTCACCTTCATCGAAGGCAAACTGCCGCGCAAACCTTCGCTCCGGGGACGGCGCGTCTTTATCGGCGAGTACGGCTTTCCGACCGCCTACCACTCCCCGGCGGAACAGGAGCGGTTGTCGCGGCAGGTGATGCGCGCCGGACTCGAATGGGGTTGTCCGTTCATCCTCTACTGGGAGCTGTACAACAACGACGTCGATGCGGAGGGCCGACAGCGCGGTTTTCACCTGATAGACGAAAACGGCAACCGTCAGCCGGTCTACGAGACACACGCCCGTTTCCTGAAAAGGGCGCGGGAGTACGTCGCTCGTTCCGCCCGTTCCGCCCGTGCCGGTTCGCCGCTGCCCTCGTTCGACGCCTTCCGCCGGGTCGCTCTTACCTTACTCTAACCGGGAAATCGAACGGTCAGGCTCCTCCGACGCTCCTTGACAACGAGGATTGCTTCGTAGTATGGTGTTGTAAACGTTCACATCGCCCGGAACACGCCGGAAGGTTCGCCGGGCAACTTACGGACTCAGTCATGGATGACCGGGCGGGACGCATTACCATCAAGCAGATCGCGGAGACCAGCGGGGTTTCGATCGGCACCGTCAGCCGGATTCTCGGCGATAAAGGCGGAATGCATCGCAGCCGGACTCGCGAACGGGTTTTGCAGGCCGCGCGGGAACTGGGATATCGCACCAATACGTCCGCGCGCGCCATGCGCAGCGGCTCCTTCCGTACCGTCGCCCTCCTCCTCTCCCGGACCGACGGCGTCCGCAGTCTCCTTCCCATCCCTCTTCTGGATAGCCTCCACGACGTTCTGGCCGAACAGGGTCAACGTCTCCTCGTCTCTCGCCTGCCTGACGAACAGCTCACCGACCCGACCTTCGTGCCGGATATGCTCAAAGTCGCCGCTGCGGACGGCCTTCTGATCAAGTACGACGCCCTGATCCCTCCCCGACTCCTCGAACTGATCGCCGAATACCGTATCCCGGCCGTGCGGATCAACTCGCGGCATGCGACGGATTGCGTCTACCCGGACGACTTCCGCGCCGGACAGGAAGCGGTGGCGCAACTGGTCGCTCTCGGCCATCGACGGATCGTTTATATCGATCTCATCAGCGCGATCACCACCGGGAAATCCGACCACTACAGCGGTCCTGATCGATTTCAGGGTTATCTGTACGCCATGCGCGCCCATAGTCTTCCCCCGGTGATCCTTTCGCCGGACCCGCCGCTTCCCTCGCCCCATCACTGGCGAGAGTATTTGCGTCACCGCCTGCCGGAGGAACGAAAGGCCGGTCGGATCACGGCGGTCATCACCTACAACGGGCTTCTGGCGGAAACGCTCCTGATTGCCGCAGCCGACGCCGGAATTCGCATTCCGCAGGACCTTTCGCTCCTGGCCCTGGGCGGCGGTTCCGTAGATCACCTGGGAGTTTCCCTGACATCGCTCGGGATCCCCTATGACGAGATCGGTCGGCAGGCGGTCGATATGCTGCTCGCCAGGATCGAGAATCCGTCGCTCTCTCTTCGACCGGTGGCCGTACCGCCCTGTTTTATCGTCGGCGGTACCTGTCTGCCGGTTTCTTCATCGTCTTCGTAAACCTTTCGATATGTCTGCCATTCACTCACGGACCCTTGCGGGTGTAACGAACGCAACCCGTTCTCAGGAGGAACTGAAACCATGAAAAACACGTCTTTCGTCGCGCCACTGCGGGGAGTCGGCGCGAAAAACCGCCCGGCCCCCGCGCGGAGAGCCTTTACGCTGATCGAACTTCTCGTTGTCATCGCCATTATCGCGATACTGGCGGCCATTCTTTTCCCGGTCTTCGCCCAGGCGCGAGAAAAAGCCCGGCAGGCATCCTGTCTTTCGAATGCCAAACAATGCGGTCTGGCGCTGGTTATGTATGCACAGGATTTCGATGAAACGTTCCCTGCCGCCTATTCACCGTATCCGGTTCCGCCCGAAACCGGTTGGGGTCCCTGGTTCGCCGCCATCTATCCGTACACCCGATCGTATCCGTTCGATGGCCGGAAAGGAACGGTAGTCCACTGCCCCTCGCATCGCTTCGGCGCGGCCATGGGTTATACCGCGAATGCCATCGGGATGGGTCGCAACAGCTGGGCGACGAAACGGGTGACGCATCAGGCGGAGATCTCGCTACCGGCTGACCTGATTCTGGTCAGCGATGGCAACTACCAGTCCGACGGAGGAACGCCTTCGGACTGGGTAAACAGCGAGGACCTGATCCGCAACGGCTGGACCTTCCTCGGCGATATCTCGAATGACGACGGTGCCGGGGTCGTTCAATTCTACGCCGATTTCGTTCTGCCCTGGGACCTGACCGACTGGGTCGCGGACGGCTGCGACTTCCGAAATTACGACCGTAACTTCGACGGGGCGAGCTGGCTCTGCAAGGGTCCCGGGTTCCGCCATCATCGCGAGGACGGCAGCCAGGACCCCGATGTTTACAATGCCCGCCCCGACAACGGCAGCCGCGGTTTCGCCACGTGCGTCTTCGCGGATGGTCATGCCAAATCGTTGCAGGCGCGTTCCCTGAAACTTCGCAACGTTTTCCCGCGCGAAAGCGCGTATGCCGGCCCCTGCACGGCCAATCCGACCCTGTTCGGATGCCGGTGATCCGGATCGCACCGTTCGGCAGACCGTGTCGGCCGAACGGTGCCTTCGACCGTCCGTCAAAAGGAACCCACCATGAGATCGAGGCTTTTCGGCGTTTGCTGTCTGCCGGCCGCGGCGTTTGCGAGCGTCCTGATCGGCTGCCGTAACGAAACAACCGCAGGTCCCGCGCCGTCACCAAAAACGGGGACGGCGCACGTCCCGCCCCCGCCTTACCTGAGGCAACCACCGACGGAGGAATCGATCGCCGAAAATCGGAAACGGTCCGAAGCGGTTCTTGCCCGACGAATACGGGCCGTCGAGGCGACGAAAACGGCAACGCCCCGGCCGAAGTGACGACCTGCCAGAAAGGAGGCCCCGATGACCACCGGCAAAATGAACGGCGATGCCCGGCGTAACCTTCTCGACCAAGGTTTCCATCGGTTCGAACGCGTTCTTTCGTCCGATCTGCTCGGGCGGCTTCGCAGAGTGACCGACCGGATTCTCGACGGGCAGACGGCGGAGCACGCGGCGCGGACTCGCTCGCAGGGCAGCATGTTCCCGACCACGGTCGATCCGATCTTCGCCGAACTGATCGTTCTGCCAGCCGCCTTGGACGCTCTGCGCTCGCTCGGTTACCCGCATCCGACGTTTACCGACGGGTACATCATCAGCAAGCCGGGCCACAGTCCGCGTCTTTTCTGGCACTACGACTGGTTCGCCTGGGAGGACGAACGGTCCTACGCTCCGGAACCGCCGCAGGTTTTCTTCATGTATTACCTCACCGAAACGCGCCGCGAAAACGGCTGCCTGCGCGTGATCCCCGGTTCGCATATCCGCCACAACCCTCTGCACGATCTTCTGCGCGAGCCGCACTCGCGGGAGTTGGGCGAGGCGCAAAACCCGGACCTGCCGGAGTTCTCGGATCGCCCCGACGAAGTCGACGTTCCGGTCGCCGCAGGGGACCTGCTGATCGGGGACGCACGCGTTCTGCACGCCGCCCATGCCAACGAGTCCGGGGAGCGTCGGACCCTGATCACCCTCTGGTACCAGCCGGATTTTGACGCGATGCCGGCGCGGATGCGAGCGCAGATGGCGGCCAAGACACAGCCGATCCCGGAGACCTGGCCCGCCGAGGCCGCCGCGCTTCTGCGTCCGCTGCTGCCCTGTGACGACGGAACCGCGACACCCTATCCGCGGACGCTTTATCGCCCGCCTGTTCTGTGAATTCGCCGGTTTTCGCAAACGTATTCCGAGGGACCGGGCGGGGTGCTTTAAACGTATTATCCGAAAAGATGAACGCAGAAACGCCCCTCCCGGACCCCTCCCGGACCCCGCCGCATCCGGCCGATGCGGGGGTCCGTTCGACTCTGATCGGCATCGGCGTCAACCTCCTGCTGGTCGTCGGGAAGGCGACCGCCGGGGTGGTCGGTCACTCCTACGCCCTGATCGCCGATGCGATCGAGTCCGGGATGGATGTCCTGTCCTCGGCTCTGGTGCTGATCGGCTTGAAGGTGGCGTCCCGCCCGGCCGACGAAAACCACCCGCAGGGGCATGGCAAGGCGGAACCGCTGGCGACGGTGGTCGTGTCGATCTTTCTCTTTCTCGCCGCCTACGAGATCGGTCGCGCCAGTCTTCATGAAATCCTCCATCCCCACACCCTGCCCGCGCCCTGGACGTTGATCGTCCTGGTGGCGGTCGTGGTCGTCAAGGAGACGCTGGCGCGGTTCCTGACGCAGGTGGGCGGACAGTCCGGCAGCGGGGCGGTGCAGGCGGACGCGCAGCATCAACGGGCGGATGTCATCACCTCGGCGGCGGCCTTTCTCGGCATTTCGATCGCCCTGATCGGTCACCGGTTCAGTCCCGACCCGCGCTGGTCGAGCGCGGACGACTGGGCGGCACTGCTCGCCTCCGTTTTCATCGCCTACAACGGTCTTTGCATTTTGCGGGGTGCGCTCTACGAACTGACGGACGCCCGACCGGGTGCCGCATTGGAAGCGGAGGTCCGGCAGGCCGCCGCCCGTGTGCCCGGCGTCCGTGGTACGGACAAATGCTTCGTCCGCAAGATGGGTTTCGACTATTTTGTGGAGATCGACATCCGGGTGGACCCCTCCCTGACCGTGGAGCAGGGGCATCGTATCGCCCATGCGGTACAGGATGCGGTGCGCGAAGAGATCAAAGGCAAACGGTTCGCACGCGTCCTGGCGCATGTCGAACCGGCGTCGCCGGACGATCGTTGAGGCGTGAGGACGTCCCAGAGATCGTGAAGTCGGCTTAACGGTCCTGTTTCCATGTTACAATGACCCCATGCGGGCTATTGTACTGGGCGCGATACTGGCCGTTCTCAATACCGTCTGGGTGACGCTCGTCGAGGTGCGATACTACATGCTCGACGGTTCCTCGCTTCCCCTGTTCATCACGCCGATCTTTCTGCTGTTCGTCCTCGTCGGTCTCAACCTCGTCTGGCGGCGGCTGCATCCGAAGTCGGCCCTGCGTCAGGAGGAGTTGCTGATCGCCTACCTGATGGCGGTCGTCTCGAACACGTTCGCGGGTCATGACATGCTGCAGAACCTGTTCGGACAGATCACCGCGCCGTTCCATTACGCCGAGCAGAACAACTGGACGGATAAGTTCGTCCGCCGTCTGCCCCCGGGCCTGTTCGTTTCGGACAAGGCGGCGCTCGAGGGCTGGTACCGTGGCAATGTTCCGCCCGACCGCGCGATGGCGTTTCTGCCGCACTGGGTGGTTCCGCTGGCGCTCTGGGGTCTCTTCTTTCTGGTGCTGGTCTATCTGTTCGGGTGTATTACCGTTATCTTCCGTCGCGCCTGGACGGAGAATGAAAAGCTCGCCTTCCCGATCATCCAGTTGCCGGTCGCGATGACCGAACCTTCCGGGACGCTGTTCCGGCAGCCGCAGATGTGGATCGGCTTTTCGTTCGCCTTCGCGGTGGGTGCCTTGAACGGTATTCACGAACTCTACCCGGCGGTACCGAACCTGCCGTGGATCAAACTGTATGACGTCGGCCAGTACTTCAGCACGCAGCCGTGGGAAGCGATCCGTACCCACGGCATGCAGACCTCGCTTTACCCGTTCGCGATCGGACTCGCCTACTTCATCCCGCTCGATCTGGCGTTCTCCTGCTGGTTTTCCTACCTTCTGGCGCGTGTCTACTTCGTGATCGGGCGGGCATCGGGTCTGGACGGACCGTCCGCCGCGCAGGGCTGGCCGTTTTTGCGGGAGATCTCCTCCGGCGCATGGATCGGCGTCGCCGCCGCCATTCTGTGGTCCAACCGCAAGTTCATCGCCCGCGCGTTCGACCTGGCTTTCGACCGCACGGTGCGCCGAGAGATTGCCGACGATCCGGAGGAGCGAGCGGAAGCGGCACGTCAGCGGGGCGCGTGGATCGGGTTCGCGCTGTCGAGCCTGTTCCTTCTGGCCTGGAGCTACTTCCTGTTGCGTATCGAGCCGTTCGTCGCCATCGGTTTCTTCTTTATTCTGCTGGCGCTCAGTCTGGCCATCACCCGTGTTCGCGCGGAGTTCGGCACGCCGCACGAAATCGTCTTCGTCAAGCCGGCGGACACGCTGGTCACGCTGTTCGGCACGAAAGCCCTTGGCGACACGAACCTGATCGGAATGCAGTCGATGTACTGGTTCAACCGGGGCTACCGCTGTCATCCGATCCCGAACTTCCTGGAAGGGTTCAAGATGTCGGAGGGGCGGGAGCAGCGAATGGGGGTCCGACGACTGGTCGGCGCGTTCGTTCTGGCCGCGATCATCTCCCTGGCGGCGACCTATGTCTCCAACTACTTCGTCACTTACGATGCCGGGGCGCGGAGCAAGGCGGAGGGTTATAAATGGTGGGTCGGCGAGGAGGCGTTCGGCACCCTGTCGTCGTGGATCAGCCAGGGCCAGCGTCCGGCCTCCTACAACTTCTGGTATTTCCTGGGCGGACTGGCGTCGGTCAGTCTGCTGGCCTACCTGCGTCTGGCGTACGTCTCCTGGCCGCTGCATCCGGCGGGGTTCGCGCTGGGCATCTCGTACGCCATGAACTACTTCTGGATGTGCGTCCTGATCGCCTGGGGCATCAAGCTGTTTATCGTCCGTTACCTGGGGATCAACGCCCACAAGAAGGCGATTCCCTTCTTCCTGGGCCTGATCCTCGGAGATTACACGGTCGGCGCGCTCTGGTCCCTTCTGGGCCTGCTTCTCGGCACCCCGACGTACAAGATTTACATCTGAAGCGTTCCGCCACGAAGTGCGCCGGGGCGTTACAGGTTGCCGCACCGGGGCTGGCAGGAGTACCGTTTCTCCTCGAAACGGGGGATTTTGACGGCAAAACCACCACAGGCGATGTAGACTCTCGGTAGAGGTCTATCGATAACTCCCATTCGTTTCGTGGAGGACAATCCTATGCGACGCTCGTTCGTTCTCCTCGCTCCGGTCGCTCCGGTTCTCTGTTCGGTCGGGATCTGCGCCGCCCATGCCCAGCCGCCCGGCGCGGAAAACCTCGCCAACCTTCTCAAACGACTCCCTTCCTCCGGCACGATCGCGCCCGCTCCCGCCGAAAACGCCCCCACGCGTTTCAAACCTTCCGGCCAGCGTCCCCTCCTCGATAAACTGGTCGGGGAGATGCAGGGCACCGACGCCGAAAAGAAAACGCTCCGGGACGGAATCGAAACGTTTCTCAAGGCCTACGAGACCGAAGCCACACGCCTGAAGATGGAAAACGATATCGCGGGCGCGGCGGTTTTCTACGTGGTCGCCAACTATCAGATCCATCGAGGGATCGACGACACAAGCGACAAAGCCACGGTCAGTCTGTACCGGCAGTTCGCCTCCGTTATGAACACGGACGACGTACGGAAGATGACCGATGCGGAAAAGCAGACCACCTATGATGCTCTCACCCTTCTGGCGTCGATCGCGCTGATCCGTTATCAGGGAGCGACGACCTCGAAAAACGCCGACGAGTTGAAATCGCTCCGGGAACAGGGAGGAACCGCCCTGAAGGATCTGCTCAAAACGGACCCCGACCGCCTGCGGATCACCGATGCCGGACTGTCCGTCACCGGCGAGACGACGAAAGCAGGGGACGGCGAATCGGCTTCCGCCGCGTCGCCGGATAAGACGGAGACGACCGGCGCGGGCGCGCTCCGGATCGAAGCCCCGCCCGGCTGGCAACGCGCCGAGGTAAAGGACTCCGGGACGGTCGGCTACGCCCGAAAGCTGGAAAAGGGAATCCTCCTGATGATGTACTCGCCGACCCCGATCAAAGCGCAGGGCGGACGGGAACAGACCTTCCGGGCGTCCTGGGAGAGCGCGACGAAGGGAATGCTGACGGACACCTCCATGCCCGTGATCGGTCGCCGGATCCTTGGAAACACCGTGGCTCTCTTCTACCATGCCAAAGTCAACCGGACGAACAATGTCTGCACCGATCAGTTGACCCTGTATCTTCTCGAAGCCGGAGACGCCTACTATTCCCTGATCGTGCGTTATATGCCCGAAGATACCACCCGGCTCGGCTCGTCCCTGGAAGACGTCGGGAGCGCGTTCGGTTACCGGAAAGATGAATCGTACCCGGCGACCGAGGAGTTTTTGAAAGGGATTCGGGTCAATGCGCCAACCCCGCCGAAGCCCGCCTACATGATCGCGGAGATTCAGGGAGAATGGCAGCGAACGTCGATCTCCTCCGCAGCCAACTACGTCAACAGCGCGGGCGCCTATGTCGGCGATGCCAGCACCGGTTCCGGCGACGAACTGACGCTGCGGCCGGATGGGACCTTCCGACAGATGGTTTCGCTTCTGATCAACGGCCGGTCCGGGTTCGGGTACACGTTCGAAGGGAAATATCACATCAACGGGGATGCGCTCGTAATGAAAGGCACCCGGACCCCGTACAACAAACCGGGCGTCCCGGAATCGAAGATCCTGCGGATTCTGGCGGCGGGCAAGGACAAAGACGGTGATCGTCGTCTGATCCTGGCCGACCCGCAGATGCCGATCGATTTCGGCAGCGTGGTCAATACCCACGGATACAAGGCCCGCTGAGCGGAATTTCGCGTCCAACCTCCCCGACGAGCCACCGGCAGAGAATGGCCGGTGGCTTTTTGGTCACCGAACCTCCGTCACCCGGCGCGGCGAAATTTAACCTTCTCTTAACGACACATATCAATCAGTGATGTATAACAGGGTATATTCGCCCGGTGGGCAAAATCCCTTTCCAAGGAGCCGGAAACCATGCGTCGCGCCTTCACGCTGATCGAACTTCTCGTCGTTATCGCCATCATCGCTATCCTTGCCTCGATTCTCTTCCCGGTTTTCGCTCAGGCGCGGGAAAAAGCGCGTCAGACGGTGTGCCTTTCCAATGTGCGGCAGATGGGAGTCGCCATCGCCATGTACACTCAGGACTACGACGAGACCCTCATCATCGGTGGCTATCCCAGCGGTGGCCCCCGCTGGTATGTGCTGCTGCAGCCCTACATCAAGAACAGCCGGATCTTCTCCTGCCCTTCCTCCCGTAACCCGTCCACTACGGCGCAGTTCGATGCCAACGGACAGCCACGGTATGCCGACTACGGCATCAGCTACAATATTTCCGCCATTCAGACGGTCGGTGGCGGCTTGCCGCTGGCCGGTCTGGCGAATCCGGCGGGCACCGCTCTGCTGACCGAAGCCAATAACTGTCTCAATGACATCGTCACCAATCAGAATCCCCTGGAATGGCCGCGCTACATCCAGCGTCCGACCGACTATACCTGGTGTCCGCCGTCCGACATCAACGGAAACGTTATGGCGACCGCCAGCACGAAGCGATATGAAACGGCGGTCAGCGTCTATTTGCGCCGCCCGATGCCGCGTCACTCCGACGGATTGAATATCGCTTACGCGGACGGCCACGCGAAGTGGATGCGGATCGATCAGTTCCTCGGCCCCCTGCCGGACGGCTGGTCCTACGGCGACCCGCGCAACGCCTGGGACAATCTTTAAGCGTTATAAGGAATGGCTATCGTGAAGTGGTCTATGGTTTGTCTGAGGTCCGCCGCCTGTGTGGCGGGCCTTTTTCTCAATGTCCTGCCCGTCGGGTCGGCGCAGAAACCGGTCGAAATAACCGTCCCTGCCGACCATTCCGCGCTGACGGCGGCGCTCGCCCGCGCCGCCGACGGCACGGTCCTCCGTATCGGGGCCGGAACCGTCGAGGGAGCGATTCTGCTCGATAAGCCGGTCACTTTGATCGGGGCGGGACGGGATAAAACCGTTCTGCGGTTAAGCATCCCGGCCGGTCGGGTTCCGAAGCAAGAGCGCACCTCCCGCACCGTGACGGTCACGTCGACGGTAACCCTCCGGTCGCTCACGGTTCGTGGAGGGCATTCGGCCCTCTATCAGACGGCAGGCAGCGACCTGACCCTGCGGGAAGTCTGCCTGGAAGACGCGCCGGAGGACGGTGTGGGCTTCGAGGGTCGGAACGGGTTTAACACCCGTATCCGGGTGTACGACTCCGAAATCCGACGTTGCGGCGACGGTATCGACCTGGAAAATACCCAGGCGATTGTCATCAATACCCGTTTTACGGAAAACCGGGATGACGGACTCGATCTGGACGGGAACAGCGGCGCCATCGTCCACCACTGCCGGTTCGAACGCAACCGGGATGACGGAATCGAGGTACGTTTGGCGCGGCGGGCGCATCTGCTCGCGGCGGGTTGCCTATTCACCGGCAACGGTGAGGACGGCATCGAACTCATCGATGTTCCGGCAAACCTCGCGCGTGATCAGGCGTTCAACGGAATCGTTGTGTCGCACAACACGTTTCGCGGCAACCGGCGGTTCGGTGTCGGCGGGGTGGACCAGGTAACGGAGGAGGCCGCCGGCACGATGGTGGCGTGCGGCCTGTTCGGCTCTCACAATCTTTTTTCCGAACCCGGCAGGGCGAATCTGAGCGAGAACCTGTCTCCGGCCAGGCTGGAACGGGGCGATGAGCGGACGGTGGCGCGTTGGACCACGCCCTCCGGCCGGCGCGAGGCGACGGTCGCGATCCGTGGTCTTTATCCGGTGGCGTTCTACGATCTGGCGCAGGACCCGAACGGGGTGGGAGTGCGGGACGCCGAAGGTCTGGTTGTCTCAGCGGACGGGAAGTTCGCCTTCATCGCCGACGACGACACACCGGAAATCTGGCGTCTGAATCTGGCCGATGCGAACCTATCCCCGGCGTTGACTCCGGGCAAGGGCGGCCCGCTCAAAGGTCCGGAGGGCTTGACTCGACTGCCTGATGCGCCGGATCGGTACCTGCTCTCCGACGACGACGGCACGCAGATCGTGGAACTGTACCTCCCCGCGACCGGGCGTGGCGAGATACGACGTCAAACTTCGATCGGCGAGGTATTCGATTATCCGGAGGGAGCGGAGCGGTTCGGGCGGTTTCTGGCTTTCGTCGGCAACTCGCGTTTACTGGTGACGGATGCCGGAACGCTTCGGGCGCAGCCGGGCTTCCCCATCACCTACTCCGTACCCGAATATGCGAATCACATTGCCGGTATCGCCTTTGACGGGCAATCTCTGCTGCTGACGGCCGCCGCCTATACGCAGCGTCGGCCCGTGACCGACCGGAGTCTGCTGTTGGCAGTCACGCCTGCGGACGGGACTCTCACGGACGCCTGGCATCTGGGCGACTACACCAACGACCCGCGCGGTCTCGACGTGCGGCAGGGGTTGATCTATCTGGTGGACGGGTACGCCAACCGGCTCTTGCCCGACGGCAAGGAGATCAACCGGCTCGGGCGGAAACTCTGGGTTTTCTCCGTCCGTCCCCCGTCGTTATCGCAGGTACGAGACTACGCGGACCGCCTTCCGTTGCGCCGGAACGCTTCCACGGATGCCGCTCCGTAAAACGCGCCCCGGCGGTACGGAAATGCGCAGGGGAAACGTCCGCGCCGGGTCACAGGCGATCCACGGTGTAGTGCAACCATATCTGCCCGTCCGTCTGAGGCTGTGCGGAGATCAACCTCAACCGGGCGGGACGCTCGCCCGGCCCCAGGTCGGGACAATCCGCCAGCGTTGGCGTCTCATCGCCGCCGATCAGCATCGGCCAGACAATCAGGTGAATCTCATCGATCAGGCCGGCGCGGAGCATCGCGCCATTGAGCGTACCGCCTCCCAGGAGGCGGGCGGCGGTAATTCCGAGTTTATCGTGCAGTTTTCGCATCGCTTCGGGCAGATCCACGTGATGCGAACCACCGATAAGGTAGGGAATCCCTTCGCGTCGGAGAAACGCCAGATACTCCGGAGGGGCGTTGTGCGAGGTCAGGTGCAGGATGTGGCAACCGGGATTTTCGGTGGCCCTGTAGCCGCTTCTGCATCGGCCGCGTCCGTCCGGCACGATGGCCCAGTTCGTCGTGCGGTTCACCACTTCCATGGGCAGGAAGTCTTCGTAGAGGCTCGCCGGGTCATTTTCCACCGGTGGCAATGCCCGAAGGGGCGCGTTCTCCCGCTCGATGGTGCCGCTCCCCATGAGGTTGGCCGTGGGATGGTGGGCGGCATCGATAGCGGCTTCCACCTTCCTCCAAAGCGGGCCGCCCTCCGGCAGCATCTCTCCGGCCGGGTGCGTGTCGAACATCGTCAGTCCGGGCGCAAAGGTGATTCGACCGTCAATCGACGCCGCCATCTGCATTACGATATAGGGACGATCCATCATGGCTTCTTCCTGTCCATCAATTCGAGGGAAGGGACCTGCTTTTTCTGCCGGCAGGTCAAACGTCGTTAACTTTCCATTGTGAATGCTTCCGGAAGTGGCAGACAACCCCTTGACATTCCTTGCGCACAACCGCTCAGGGCTCCGGGCAAATAGCGAATATTGCCCCCCGATTTGAACTGCGAACCTTCACGAAGTTCTTCTTCGGCATTTTCGGTCCTCTCGGTCGCCCGTTTTCACTTGCGGCAAACGGGCGTTCGAAACCTTCACGATGGCCTAAAAACCGGGGATGTGTCAGTCCTGAACCGGGTGGATCCCCGTATCGGCAAGGCTTTGTTGTTTCTTTGCGCCTCTCGGGCAACCAGTCGAACGGTTTTGTCTCCGACGCGACAGGCGCGAGCGATGGCCCGCTGGCTGAGGCGTTCGGCTAATGCCCGTTCGACCGCCTGTTTGGTCTGTTCGCTGGTTCGGCGTGGGTTGGGAGCGGGAGTGAAGGTGCGGTTGCAGTCTTTGCAGCGGCATCGGGCAGTGCCCCCGCGGTTGGTGCCGTGGCGGACGACGGGTTCGGCTTGTCAGCAAAACGGACAGAGGATGACGTGAGTGACCATGACAAACTTACCAGGCAAGAAGCGTGCCACCGGCAACGCACTCAACTACATATCCATAATCGCGGCCCGTCTCGTGTGACGGGCCGCGATAAGGCGCTACTCGGCAAGCGTCTTCCGGATCATTGCTGTCGTTCGGTCATGAATCCGCATCACAGAGGCAAGGAACACCGTCGGAGAAATGAGGTTCTGTTTCTGACACTAAATATTATACATAGCAATCAAAGCATCGCTGTGCGACTTGCCCTTCCGCTGTGAGGGGTCGATATCTACCGGTGCTTCGACCTGGGCGACGAACTCACCGGCCGGCCCCCCGAGAACGGCGACATTCTCCCGCAACGGTTCGAGAACATCAGACTGCCGTGCCATGAGATCCGGTTCACGACGATCCTTCAGGAGACTTTGGCACAACCGTCTTAATTGTTCGGGGAGTGAGAGTTCGGCATCAGACGGCTCTCCGGCTTGTCACGACCGCTATCAGCGTCTGTCGAAAAGGCGGAGAAAATGGAGGGAAAATGGACGATGAGGGATTCGAACCCCCGACCCCTTCCGTGTGAAGGAAGTGCTCTACCA
>JANRLW010000028.1:0-8349 GCA_033762295.1 Capsulimonadales bacterium | reverse complement strand
GGAGGAAGGCACCGGGTTTTTTGCCGACCGGAAACGGATCGCTCACAAGCTGGGCATTCTGGCGGAATTAGGTCTGGGCTATCTCACACTGGGCCACCCGGCGCCGACCCTGTCCGGCGGAGAGGCGCAACGGGTCAAACTGGCGGCCGAACTCGGCAAGATGAAACGCGGACAACGAAACCTCTATATTCTGGACGAACCCACCACCGGTCTACACCTGGCGGACATACAGCGTCTACTCGATTGCCTGGCGCGTCTGGTGAATGCGGGGAACTCGGTGCTGGTGATCGAACACCACCTCGATGTCATCAAAACGGCCGACTGGATCATCGACCTCGGTCCGGAGGGCGGCAAACGCGGCGGACGGGTCGTTGCCGAGGGACCGCCGGAAGTGATCGCTCGCTGTCCGGAATCACATACCGGCCGTTACCTGCGTCCCCTGCTCCGACGAGCGTTTGCAGAGTAATAGACAAAATACGGCACAACAGGCGGGCAAAATAGGTCATTTTGCGGATTCCTCGTTTGCCCGCTTCCGGTATGGTGGGAGGGAATTTACTCGTATTGGGAGACATGTGATGAGATCTTTAATCTTCGGCTCGCTGGCAATTGTCGGCGCGATCCTGCCGACCGTTCCCGCGCACGCCCAGGATACCCCTACCACCCCTCCGGTCGGTCCCTGGCTGGTCCGGCTTCGCGCCTTGAATCTCAGTCCCGCAAACAAGTCGAACGCCTTCTCGGCTCTGGGCATCAATTTCGGAAGCGATGCCGTCGAAGTCAACAGCAAGTGGTTTCCGGAAATCGATGTCACCTACTTCTTCACGCCGAATTTCGCCGCCGAATTGATCCTGACCTACCCGCAGGAACATACCGTCAGGCTGAACGGCGCGCGTCTCGGCACCTTCAAACATCTGCCTCCGACCCTGACCGCCCAGTACCATTTCAACATTCCGAAAAGCCCGGTGAAGCCGTATGCCGGTCTCGGAATCAACTACACCCGCATCTCCGACGTGAAACTCAGCGTGGCGGGAACGGAACTGGACCTCTCGAAGAGCAGTTTCGGTTTTGCGTTCAACCTCGGCGTGGACTATAAGTTCACTGAAAAAATTTATATCAACCTCGACTACAAGTACGTCGATCTGAACGCTGACGTCAAGGTGAAGAACGGCGGAAAGCTGACGAAGGCGCAGATCGATCCGGACCTGATCAGTTTCGGCGTCGGCTATCGCTTCTGATCGTCTTTCCCGCGTCCTCCGGTGCCTTCGGAACCGGAGGACGTCCTCGCTCCTGACGCTCTAACGGTCGACCACGAGCACGGGTCGACAGAACATCCCGCTTCCGCCCTGCAACCGAATCGGCAACGACCAGAATTCGCAGGGTTGCGGCGCCTCGAACGCCTCCGGCGGAAAATGGAGGTCCTCCACGACCCAGATTCCCGCGCCGAGAAGGATCTCATGGGTTTCCTCGTTATAGTGCTGCTGAGTGCCGCCGACGGAATAGTGATCGATACCGACCCCGCGCACCCCGCGCCCGACCAGATAAGCCGCTCCCTCCGGACAGAGAAAGGGCGAGCGATGGAGGTAACGATCGGGTTCGGTCGCCTTGCGCTCCCCTGCACCGGTGGCCAGCAGAATGATGCACCCCTTGACCGGGTCGTGTTCGCTGTCGGTTTCCCACGGCAGGCAGTCGGCCAGGTGCTCCGAACGAATCCCCTCGCCGTCCGATAGCAGTCGCCGGAAGTCGGCGATGAACGCCGGTCCGACCCATGATTCCAGCGGAATCCGATCGAGGTCGGGTCCGTGGGACAGTTTGTGGAACGGAGCGTCCACATGACTTCCGGTATGGGACGGAATCGTGAGCATCTCCAGACGCCAACGCTCTCCCGGGTGATCGGCCACGTTCTCGATGCGGACCGGAGGGTGTCCGGGGCAGTTCGGGACGCCGTCATACAGGGGTGTGGAGAGATCGATCAATCGCATGGTACTACATTGTACTCCCGCGCCGCTGCGGCTTGAAACCGGTATATCTCCGTTGTAACCTTTTTTCCGTCCGCGTGCCATATCTTAAGTTGCAGGAGGACCTATCCATTGCGTAAATCTACGATTGCTATCTCTCTTTCCCTTCTCAGTCCGGCGTTGATTTCCGGATGCGCCGACCGGAAATGCGATGAACGCTACGAGGACTGCCGGTCTCGCGGCGGCAGTTATGTCGGCGGCGTCTACCGCTCGTCCGGCTCGGCCGTCCATACGTCGGGAAGCCACAGCGTCAGCGGGACGTCCCGCGGCGGCTTCGGTGGTTTCAGCGGCTTCGGCGGTTTCGGCGGTTAGCATCCATGGAACGAATCCCCATCGATCCGCGTCCGGACTGGGTCCGGATCGTCACCGAACAGGGTCTGGTCTACCACTCGACCGAGGGACGACCGTACTGGGAGGAGGAGGCGTTCTACTCCTTCAACCGATCCGAAATCGATGCACTCGAAAAGGCGACCTACGCCCTGAACGACATGTGCCTGCAGGCGGTCGAACACGTCGTTCGGGAGAACCTCTGGCACCGGTTTGACATTCCGCCAGAATTCGTTCCCTGGATTCGCGAAAGCTGGGAAAGGGAAGAGAGGACCATCTACGGTCGATTCGACCTGGCGTTCGACGGCGAAGAGATACGGATGCTGGAGTATAACGCCGATACGCCGACCGCCCTGATCGAGGCGGCGGTCATCCAGTGGTTCTGGTTCAAGGACCGGACCGCCGGAAACCCGGAACTCGATCAATTCAATTCGATTCATGAGCGACTGATCGAGGCATGGCAGGCCATCAAGGCGGACAACCCGGATGGTCCGGTCCACTTTACCTCGGTCCCGGATTACGAAGCGTCCGCCGAAGACTTCATGACCGCCAACTACCTGCGCGATACGGCGCAGCAAGCCGGCCTTGCCACCGAATATGTCGAGATTCAGGAGATCGGATGGAATCCCTACCGTGGGTTCGTCGATCTGCAGGAGCGGCCGATTCACCGCATCTTCAAACTCTACCCGTGGGAATGGCTGATCCGGGAACCGTTCGGTCGCCACCTACCCGAAGCGCGCACTCGCTGGCTGGAAGCGCCCTGGAAGATGCTGCTGTCCAATAAGGCGATCCTTCCGATCCTCTACCGGCTGTTCCCGGAAAGCCCGTATCTTCTCCCGGCGGACTTCGAACCGCTACCGGGCGACTTCGTACGAAAACCGCTCCTCGGTCGAGAAGGCTCCAACACCCGAATCATCCGGGACGGAACGGTGGTCGCCGAGCGGGGCGGGCCTTACGACGGCCCCGTGGTCTATCAGCGGTACGTCCCCCTGCCGAACCGGGGGAACGGTTACGCCATTATCGGCTCCTGGATGGTGAACGGTTGGGCCTGTGGCATCGGTATCCGGGAGGATGACCACCCGATCACCGGCAACCAGTGTCGGTTCGTGCCGCACCTTTTCGGTTAACGAGAGAAGGACGGCTAGATGCCGCCTCCCTCCCCCAGCCGGTCCGCCTGATCCGTGGTCACCAGAGCATCGATCACCGGCTGGATCTCTCCACCCAGAATCGCCGGAAGCCCGTGGATCGTCAGGCCGATCCGGTGATCGGTCACGCGGTCATCCTTGAAATTGTAGGTCCGAATCTTGTCGGATCGGTCGCCGGAACCGACCTGGAGTTTCCGGTTCGCCTGCTCCGAGGACCGCTGCTTCTCCACCTCGATCTCAAAGAGCCGGGCGCGGAGAACGCGCATCGCCTGCTCACGGTTCTGCAACTGCGACCGCTGATCCTGGCAGGCGACGACCAACCCGGTCGGCAGGTGCGTGATTCGAACCGCCGTTTCGTTCTTCTGGACGTTCTGTCCGCCCGCGCCCCCGGACAGATAGTAGTCCATTCGAAGGTCCTTCGGGTCGATCTTGACCTCGACCTCCTCGACTTCGGGCATCACGGCAACCGTCGCCGTGGAGGTATGGACGCGCCCGCCGGACTCGGTCGCGGGCACCCGCTGTACCCGGTGAACCCCTCCCTCAAACTTGAGCTGGGAGTACGCCCCATGACCGTGGATCGCGAGTTGAGCGTCCTTGACGCCCCCGATCCCGGTCTCCTGCGCGGCGATCAATTCGGGTTTCCAGCCGCGCCGTTCGGCGTACCGCATATACATCCGGAGCAGTTCGCCGGTGAACAGTTCGGCTTCATCCCCGCCGGTTCCGGGGCGGAACTCCATGATCACGTCCTTTTCGTCCGCCGGGTCCTTCGGCAGAAGCATGATCTTCAGGTCCCGTTCCAGTTCGGGCAGGAGCGGCTTCAGGCTGTCAAGTTCGACCTGGGCCAGTTCCTTCATGTCCGAATCGGACAGCAGATCCTCGGCGTCGGCGATTCCCTGTTTGACCCGTTTGTACTCCCGGAACTTCTCCACGATCGGTGTGAGGTTGGAATGCTCCCGGGCAAGGTCACGATAACTGTCGGGCGAGGTGTTCGGATCGTACATCTGCGCGGTCAGCGCTTCGAACCGCTTTTCGACTTCAACTAACTTCTCCAGCATAGCGGTTCGATTTTATCCGCGGAACCGGCGCATCCGCCACCTCGCCGCAAAAGGTCCTCGGTCTTCTCTCCCTTTCCCTCCGGTTCTCTCCCGTTCTTTCGCGATCAACGTCCGTGCCAGCGTTCCAGCGCCCGCGACGCCTCCGCCTCGGCGAAATGGTAGTCGGGGCGAGGCCGCTCCTTTCCGGCCAGCAGATCGCGATGGTAGCGCAGGACGTCGGCCAGGTCGTTCCGTTCCCGACCCGGCGGGAGTTTGTCATAGGCGTCGACCATCGTCGGGACCGCATCGGCGGACAGTTTGAAAAGCGTTTCGCGGCAGAGGGTCTTCGTCCGGGCGTACTGGGCCAGGTTACGTTCCATGACATACTCATCGGGATTGATCAGGTTGAGCGTGACCAGGTAACCGACACCGCAGGCAAGCACCCCGAAGACGAACCTCTCACTCCACTTCCGGAGCGTGACCACGAACCAGAGGAGGGCAATTCCGAGCCAGATAATGAAGCCGTCCACGATCAATCGGAGCGGCGTCGCGCCCCAGGCCGCCTCGTAGGCGTGCATACGCTGCATCGCGGAGGACAGGAGAACCAGCGTGAACCCGACAAGGAGCGTGCCGACGCCGATAAACGCGCTTTCCTGACGAACGCCGTCGCGCGTGCCGGTCCGTCGGAAACAGTGGATCAAGGTCAGGGTCAACACCGCCACCGTGACCAGTTCCCAGAAGCCCCGGCGGGCATACGTCGCGTAGTTCAATCCGATCGACCGCGCAAAATCGATCCCTCCGAAGAAATACGATGATTGAAGGGCGACGAACGCCCCGAAGACGACCGCCACGCTGCCCAGGACAATCATTGTTTCGGTGAAGCCGATCCGAACTCCCGCTCCGACCGTCGATGCCCGGTTCGATTCACGGCGGGTCAACGCGTAGGCGATGCCTCCTGCCGTCAGCCAGGCGGCCAGCACCGAAAGCAGAAGATGCGGCAGTCGATCCACCCAGTCCTCGGGCAGTATCCGGGCGAACAGGTCCCCGACGATCCGGCCGAACAGTTCGTCGGCGGCGGCCAGAAGCGCGACGAAAACGCACAGGATCGGCAGCGCGAGCAGCAGGCCACGGACGACCGGCATCGCCCGTCGTCGCGCCTCGGCGTTCTCGGTCGCGGTCCGGGACGCATCGGCGACCACCGGTGCGGCGCGGTGCATCGCGTGGCCGAACACCTTCCACGGGTCGCCAAGAAACCCGGCGAAGCCGATCCGGGTGAAATCTCCGGCGACCGCATAGTATTGAAGCAACAGGGACAGAACCACGGTCGCAACGAAGTTCCAGAAGATCAGGAATCCGTTGGCGCGAACCGCCACCATCGTCGCGAAAAAGAGGATCGGCGGAAGCAGGAGTGCGAACGTCTCCTTTCGGAATGCGACCCGCTCGCGATGACCGATGACCAGCATCCCTCCGAGATACAGGGCGATGTAGATCGGGAAACCGATCCCGATCGGACGGGTTCCGCAGCAGGTGTCAAAGAGGAATCCCAGGAGTCCGGCGACCAGCAGCAGTCCGCCGGTACCGACGATTCTTGGCCGGAAATCCTCGCCCGGTCCGGGATTCGAAACGGTTGCGGGAGGGAGCGTTCCGGTGGTGATGTTGAGATCGGGCGATGCCAACAATTCCTCCAGGGGAAACGGTTCGGGCGGACGCGCCTCCGTCTTATCGGCGGTGGGTTCCTCGGATGCCTGATTCATTCTGCCTTTCCTCCGTCCAAAAGTACTCTGTCAAGCAAAGTATTCCACGACCGGGCGGTTCTGTCAAGGGGTCCGTCTCAAAGGCCAGCCATTTATGCAGGGAAATGGTCGATTCTGCCCACAGCGGGAGACATTATGTCTGAGAAAACCTTCCGCGCGTCTACCTGACGGTACCGGTCGACCGGAGCGATCATAATAACAGGATTTATCGAGGAAGAATTCCGGACCGGGGCGATTGCGTAACGCCCGGACAGGATATTCCGGGGAAAGGACGCCAATGAACCAACGTCGCGGGCAGCAAGCCTATACCTTGCTGGAAATACTGACCGTGGTCACCCTCCTGATGATTCTGACCGCCATCGTCTATCCCGCCTTCGCCGCCGCCCGGTTCAAGGCCAGGGAGACCACCTGCATCTCCCAGATGCGGCAGATCGTCGCTGTGTGGCAGATGTACCGACAGGATTGGGACGGAAAGGACACCGGCACGAACAACGTCGATTTCGGACTTCCCACCAATATGCAAATCATCCGGTCCGGCCAGTACGTTCCCGGGTATTATCTCGACCCGCGCATCGTCCGATGCCCCAACCGCTTCATCATTCCCAAGCCACCGTTCGAAGACCTGAAGGATGCCTTCGGGTACTTTGGATGGGATTCCTACCCCGGCATCGACTACTACAAGCACCAGTCGGAAGACCCGACCTGGCCGTTTATCACCTGCGATTATCACGATCTGGCCTTCTACCGGGGCAATTCGGGCAAAAGCTTTCCGTATCAACTGGGCATCACCCTGAACGGCAGTCTGACCCGGAAACCGTTGGACGAAATGAGCAGCAAGGGGCAGAGAACCAAAATCCTGCAGTAAACCCGTCAATCTCACTGGTGACGGAACGTGTATTGTACCAACATCGATTCCTACGAATAATCCGCCCCCCGGAGGGGCGTAATCGCGAAATTCAGGCGACGGCGTTCGCGGGAGGGGCGGAGGGGGGTTCGCCCTTCTCCGCCCTTTCGGACCGGGGCAATTTTGTTACGTTTCGCATCTTTCTCGTAAACGTGTACGGATTAGGTCAGGTAGATCAGTCGATTGAGTAGAGTTAAAGTGTCTTCTCAGTCTACCTGCAGATATTTATGATGGGGGACGAAAATTAAAAGCAGGCCAGCAATCGATCTCTCGCAATCGAACTCCCGTCATATGTTTCAGCTGGCGAAACGGAAAGGGTGGTCTATGGCCCAAAAAACGCCCACTCTCCTACCATCTAGCCAATCCGTTCCTTCGCATCCGGTAGAGCAACAAAAGGTTGGTAGTCTAGCGCAACAAGTTCGTAACGCCTTTTTGAACGGGTTCATTTTTTTCGGTGTACTATGGTCCGTATCTACTATCGACCGCGCTGATCCGACGCTTCGGCATGGTTTCAACGGTTTTGCTGAAACCATAAGCCTTCGGCCTGTGGAGGTCGGTCATTCGATACCGGCGGAGTTTCCCGTCGGAGGATCGGGGAAAACATTGGCCTTCTTCCTTGACTCCTGCTTAGGGTGCAATTCAAAAACGTTGATTTATATCAACCGTCTGTCAACCGCTCTCACGCCGAAGGGTTATGCCCTGGTTCTCGTGACCTGGAACTCCCGAGAAGAGTTAACGCCATTGCTACAAGCAAGGCACGGAAAAGCACCATACCTACGCTGTGCATTTGTTTCGGATTCAACATCGCGGATTCTATCCGACCTGCGCATCGGAAAGTTACCAATGGTCGTAGAGTTTGATCATGGAAAGAGCGTTTGGGCATGTTCTCCCGGCGAGAATTGGTTTGTAAGTCTACAGAAACGTCTCAACGCGAACGGATTAGGCGAGGCAACGCAGGGATTGACAGCCGATACGACTCAGGAAGCGAAGGATTTGGCACCGCTCATCGAATCCTGTAGCGTGACCGGTATTCCGGGGAAAGGACGCCAATGAAACGACGTCGGAGGCAACAAGCCTATACCTTGCTGGAAATACTGACCGTGGTCACCCTCCTGATGATTCTGACCGCCATCGTCTATCCCGCCTTCGCCGCCGCCCGGTTCAAGGCCAGGG
>JANRLW010000027.1:0-8588 GCA_033762295.1 Capsulimonadales bacterium | reverse complement strand
ACCAACGTCAAGGTGAACGTGCCGCTGTACCAGCCGGCTAATCTGGTGGCTACCCACAGCGTCACGTCAACCTATTACGCCCCCAGCTCGGCCGATATCCCGCCGACCGTGGTCAATCGAGCGGAACTTGGAGTCACCGATGGGCCGGTCCAACTTCCGACCAACCCGAACGGACCTGCGGCCGGTAACGGTATCGCGAGCCGAAACCTGCGACTGTTCCAGAACGGCAGCTTCAATGGAGCGCGAACCATCAGTCCGTTCGGCTACACGACCCAGATGCGGGTCGTCGTCGGACCGGAAAATCTCGTCGCTCAGCCCGTTCAGACCCGCGTCACCGGGCGAAGCCCGAGCGACACCTTCGCGCAGCGGGTAACCAATGCCGGAGGCGCCTTCCGTGAGTTCGAAGTCGGATTCGGAGTCACACCCGATATCAGTATGGAGGTGGCGGGCCAGAACACTCAGAACAGTGTCATCGACCTGGGCAGTGTGGGCCACTCCTTCGGCGAACAGAACGGTTCGCTCGGTTACGGTGGCAGCGATCCGATCTTCGCCACAGGGTTCCTGCCTGCGCCGCTGGCCGATACCGGTATCTTCGGAGCCAACTCGCCGTATCAGGCGTTCTTCAAGCCGTTCACGATCCGAAACGTCGGGAACGTCAACCTGTACAACCTGCGCGCCTCGCAAAAGGTGGAGGTACCGCAGTTCCAGGGCGCCTACACGCCGGGGAGCGGGTTCCCCTTCGCTTACGTCAGCATGCGGTCGCTCACCGTCGATCCCCGGTTCGGCATCATGGCCGCCAAGGCGGACCCACGGCTTCCGGGTGGGGTTGCGCCGCAGATCGTAACGTCGCTGGACCCGCGCTTCGATGCCAGCTGGGATCGGTGGATCGCCGCTCAGCCCGAGTTCGCCACGCCGACCGCCGACGGAACGACCCCGTACCAGGTTTTCTATCAGCAGTTCGGAGGTCGGCATACGCTGCACAAACCGGTACCGGGCGGCGCGCCCACCGTCCTCAATGTCCCCGATGTTCCCAGCCGGGATATTCGCCCCGGAGAACAGCAACCGAACGGATTGCCGACGGTGGTCGGAGTCGCCGTACCCCTCGGAACTCCGTCCGGCACTTACAGCACCGTCAACGGATCGGTCCCGTTCGTCGTGTTTGAGGATCACGACACCGATATCAACTACGCCGGTGTTCCGACGACCAATGGCATCGCCCGTTTCGACGGAACCCTGCCGGTCACCGCTGCCGGTCCGCTCTACGGCGGAAGCAATGAGAGCCACCCCGGAAAGGTTCGCAATATCCGCTCCCGGGGCAACGGAAGCAACGGCGAAGGAATTTATCGTCCGCGCAACCTCGTCATCAACGGCACCGGTCGACGTCTGGAATACCTGCCATCCGCGCCGGGCGGAGCCAACTCGCCGGGGACCACCGTTTCCGGGGCAACCGCTTCCGACTCGATGAACATCAAAATCGAGGTGCGCGAAGCGCCGCTGACCGGCGATATCATCGATATCGCTCTCGGGGCTGCCGTCAGCATCGTCACCGGACGTCTCCCCGGAATCGACCTTTACCCACTCATCGACCGTAGCACGACGACGCAACGTCCTGCCTACGCGTTGACACCGGCCGCTTATCGCTCCGCCAACGGAAACCTCAACGTCTACTTCTCGCGAAACTATCAGGGTGATCCGACCGGTCGATTTGCGCAACCCGGTCAGGCGTATAACCTGTTCCACACCCACATGATCTGGAACAGCGCTCTGGGCACATGGCAGGCGAGTTCGCCGGGCGTACCGGTGAACGGTGTCCTCGTCAATACCGGAAAGTGGTTCACGGATGCGTTGCCGATCGCGGTACCCGATCCGATTCCGGGGGTTACCGACCCGGCGGAAGCCAATCAGTCCAACACATCTCCCGCCGTTCTGACCGGCAACAGCGGTGCCGCGCTCTACTGGCTGAACACGGTTCCCCGGTCAAGCGGACAACCGTACAGCCAGATCATGGTCGGAAGCCTCGACGCGAACGGCGTTCCGACCGGTCAGCCGCAGCCGTTCATCGAACGGTACGACCCGGCCCGCCAGCGGTATCAGCCCCGCCCGCTTTTCCTGACGGCCGGGACCGATGCCTACGCCCTGGTCTTCTATTACGGCGGTACCGACGGCAAATGGAACCTGTACTACAACCTCCGCGCCGCCGGGCAGGACGGATTCCCGATCGGCGCTCCGGCGAACGCCCTGACCAGCAACAACAGTGCGGAGATTCCGTTGCCCCTGCCGTCGACGTTCGTGTCGGCGACCGATCCGTCCCCGGTACTCCATCCGCAGTTCGTACCGATTATCGGAAATCGGGCGATTCCCGATACGGTGGTGGACGTCTACTTCTCAGGAATCACCCGTAACCGTCCTCAGGCGGAAATCTATATGGCCCGATATCGGGTGGTGGCCGTCCCCGGCGGTCTGCCCCGCCTGTCAGCGACCGCGGACGATACACGAGGCCAGCTGTTCCTGATGCCGAGGGTTTTTTCCGAGCCGCTTCGCCGACAGGGGCGGTCCAATCTGTATCAGGCGCAGCATATTGCCTGGTACGATCGACTGACCGATAATCCCCGAACCGCCGGCTACGATGACCGGCAGAGTCTCCCGGTTATCACCATCCGTTACGGCGGACAGACGGCGAATTCCGTCACGGTCGGTCCCGCCAACTGGCAGGCGGAACCCTCTTCGGGAATCCTGTACCAGTCGTTCACACGAAACGGCCAGGAGACTATCGTCTAT
Organism: Capsulimonadales bacterium; assembly: GCA_033762295.1. Classification (GTDB taxonomy): domain Bacteria; phylum Armatimonadota; class Armatimonadia; order Armatimonadales; family Armatimonadaceae; genus JANRLW01. The sequence goes on along the minus strand of JANRLW010000027.1, from coordinate 5,810 downwards.
GTCAACACGATCGCGGGAACCGTCCAGTTCCGGGGAACCCCGGGGCAGGGCGTCCCGGTCGACGCCGATACCGTTCTCGCCGATTATCAGCCGTCCGTCTATCGGTTGACCGACGGCGAGGGATCGAAAACCGGGGCTTATCTGGTTCACGATACACGACCGCTGTACCGGATCAGCGGAAATCAGGTGACGGGCGCATTCCAGCCGGCCTTCAACTACACCGGCGCCGTCTTCCGCCGCCTGATTTCGAACAACAATACGGCGGAAGCGAATGTGCCGATTGCCGGTCGTCTCTGGATCTTCTACCAGAAGGGGGCGACGAACGGGCGAGGCACCCTGACATGGCAGGTACGCCGGGTCGGATTCAATTTGAACTCGATCCGTTACGAGGACGGCGGGCTGAAAGGTGCGCCGGAGGTGCTTCCGGACGGACGCCCGGCCCCTAAGGGCATTGCCCTGTCGGACCCCAACGCCAACGGGAACCAGTTCCCGATCATCACCCGGGTCATCGTCGGAAATGGCGTGGGAGCGGTGCCCTACGATGTGGATTTCGCCCGGGGAATCCTTTTCGTCGGACCGCAATACCACGGACTACCGGTCCAGATCACGTATCAACGGGCTGCCGATAACCAGACGATCACGCTGACCGACGGGGTGGGCGGGCAGCGGCTCCGGCTGGACTACATACCCGATACCTATCCGGCCTCTCCGGAACCGCCGGCGGACAATCGAAACAACCCGCCGCCGCCGACCGTCGTCGTGGCCGGCAACGAGGTGACCCTGACCCAGTCGGTGAACGAAACCCAGCCGTTCGCCTTCCTGGACCTGTTCAACCCCCTGCCCGGAATCAACCGGACCGGGATCGAGATGCCGGATGCGCTGACCGATCCTACGTTGCAGATCGGTCGACTCTGGCTGCTCTGGAGCAGTCCCCGCAGTCGTCTCGGTGTTGCCGGGAACGCGGCGGATCCGTTCCCGCAAGGGTTCGATATCTTCTGGCAGACATTCGCTCCGGAGTTCAACCTGACGAGTTCGCCGGCTCGTTAGGCGGATCGACCGGTGATGAAACCGCGCCTCGCCCCGGAGGCGCGGTTTCGCCGTTTGCACCGCTCCGACAATTTTGGCGGAGCGATCCCGGAAAAAAGGAAAACCCGCACCGGGCGAAGAAACATAAAACCACGAGAAGCGCGAAAAAATTGTCGGCGCGTCATCCCGGGTATTTGACACATTTTGCGCCCCGGTGCTAAAATAGCGCGCATGGCAATCGAGGAAGGAAGGACATAGTGTCTGTAGGAAGCGCCACGGGGAGTCCGGCACCGAAGCCAAAGAAATCTTCTCCCCCGCCAAAAGCACGACCCACTGGCGGTACGTTTGTCGGACTGGACATCGGATCGCAGTTGATTAAGGTGGTGGAGGTCCGTGGGTTCAAGAACAATTTGAACGTCACGGCTATGGGCATGGTGGAAACCCCTCCGGGAAGCGTCCAGGGAGGTATTATCACCGACCCGAAACTTCTCGGCAACACCATCAAAAATCTGCTGGCGAAATCGGGAGTCCGGTCCCGTCGAGTCGTCTCGTCCGTTGCCGGGGCCGATGGCGTCGTGGTGCGCGTCATCGAAGTCGCGGCGATGCAACCGAGCGAACTCAAAGCGATGATGGGATATGAGGTAGAGCGGCACATTCCTTTCTCGGTGAACGATGTTCACATGGATTTCCAGGCGATCGAACCGGAAGCCGGCGAGGTCAGCCCGGACGCCACTATGGAGGTTCTGCTGGCGGTCGCGAAAAACGAAATGTTACACGCCCACCTGCTCACCCTTCAGTCTGCCGGTTTGACGCCGGTTGCGATCGATGTGGAACCCCTGGCCGTCGGTCGTGCGCTGATCGACCTGAACAAATCCAATAATTTCGTCGGCAAGAACGTCGTGATCGTCAATATCGGTGCTGCCATCACCGATGTGGGTATCTTCAAAAAAGGAATCCTCCGCTTCCCGCGAACGATTCCGATTGCCGGGGATACGTTCACGCGGGCGATTGCCGACCACCTGGGCCTCTCCATCGAGCAAGCCGAGGAGGAAAAGCGTCAGCACGCCACCATTCTCCTGGACCTGTTGCGGGCGCCCGCTCCGGCATTGGATGAAAACGCCGGTTCCCCGTTTGATTTTGATTACGGTGATACCGGCGATTCCGGTAATGCCGGGATCGCTCCGGACACGCAAACCGGTGTTTTCGACCCCTACGGCAACGTTCCGTCCAATGCCGGTGCTCCCGTCAGTACGACCCCCGCGCCGCCCTCGACCGAACTGGCCACCGATGATCCCCGCGCACGGCGGCGACGCGAAGTATTCGACGCGTTATTGCCCGTCCTCGAGGAGTTTGCCATGGAAGTCCGCCGCTCCGTCGAGTACTTCCGGTCACGATACCCCTCCGAAACGGTGGACCAGATCATTCTCTGCGGCGGATCGGCGAAAATCGGCAATTTCGACCGCTATATGGAATCCGATCTGGGGGTGCCGACCGTCGTCGGCGATCCGCTGGCGAATGCCACCGTCATTGCCCGGAACCGAAACTCGGAGATGTCACCCGCCTTTGCGGTCGCTCTCGGACTGGCCGCACGCGACGCGGTCGTCGGTCTTTAGGAGATTCGGAGCGATCGTTCAGGGATGGTCGCAGTCTGCGGAAAAACAAAAAATAACCGACAAAGAAGTTGAAGTGCGTTCGAAAAGCGTTGGTCCTACCGGATGAACAGCGCCGAAATCGGCCGAACGAGTCAGGTATCAGGAACCGCTGTCGCCAGTAATGCTGTAGGAAATACTATGCTAAAAATCAACCTGCTGCCCACATACATTGCCGAGCAGAAACGAACGCGAACCGCGATCGTCCTGGCAAGTCTTTTGTGGTTCGCCGTGCTCGCGCTCGGTCTGGGATACCACTTCGGTTCCCTGGTCCCCACGGTCACGAAACGCGAAGAGGAAGCCAACAAACAGGAACGTCTGGCGAACGCGGCGACGACATATGCTTCCGAAACCGACCGGATCCGACAGCAGATTCAACCGCTGAAGGATAAGGTCGAGTATGTCAAAGCGGTGCGATTCCACAACGAACTGTACCAGAAGATCTACCGGAACGCGGCCCGATATACGTTCGATCAGGTGGAGTACGCGTCGATGACCGTCAACGGCCAGGTGCTCGCGATCAATGCGTATGTGAAGAGCCTGGATGATCTGGGACGGTTCTACCTGACGATGTTCGGCAACCCGGACGTCACTGCCGTGACGATTCAGGGTATTCCCTCGTGGCCGGCGGTTCAGCAGGAGTTCGGTGGTCAGGCGGGCCAGGTGCCCGGGCAGGGACTGTCACCTTCGCAGCGCGGCTGGTTCCCGGTGCAGATGACCGCCAGCCTTGTCCGTCCGGTCGCTCCGCCGCAGCTTCCGGCCAGTCTGGCCGGTGGAGCGGGCGGTCTCGGCGGCGGCGCTTTCGGTCGAGGCGGCGGTTTCGGCGGCGGCTTTGGCGGGGGTGGTTACGGTGGCGGTGGCTTCAGCGCAGGCGGACCCCCTCCGGGCGTCGGCGGTGCAGGCGGTTATGGCGGCGGTGGCGGACGACGACGGGACGATTAGGGTGATTTCGGTCGGCTACCCGGTGGAGGCAAGCCGTTAGGAATAAAAGCTATGGCAAAGATAAACCAACTGCAGGTGTGGATTATCGGGGTGGTTCTGGTCTTGATAACCGGCCTCGTGATATTCTTCGCTCTGATCAAGCCCGCGCAGGATCGGCTCAAAGCGGCGAACGAGAAATACGACGCCCAGAAGGCGATTGCCGACACCATGCCCGCAAAGCAACAGGATCGGAAGAAGGCCGAAACCGAAGTCGCCGAAGCCAAGCGGGATTGGGTGCGCTATGAGGCCGCCCTGATGCCGAATATCGACCTGGCGAATCCCAACGGGGGACTGTACGGTGCGATGCGACAGCTCTGGATCGAGCAGATCAAGGTGCTGGGTCCCAAGGTCGAATCCTTCCTGAAGAAGGACCGTAAAGTGCAGATTCTTCAGGCGGGCTTTAGCCTGCCGCCGCCGCCGACCGATCCGAACCAGGTAAATCGCAAGTTCTTTGCCTACGATCTGGGGACCGTGGCGGTAATGGGCACCTTTAAGAATGTTCTGGACCATGTCTCCCGTTGGAACCAGTTCGATCGACTGGTTCTGGCGGATGGGTTGACTCTGTCCGGTAACTCGCCCCGGCTCGTCGGGCAGTACCGAATCACCTGTTTCGAATTTACTCGCAACGATCCGAACCCGGCGGAGTCCTGGCCGGTCGCCGGTGGGCCCGGTGGGATCGGAGGAGTCGGCGGCATCGGGGGTGGTTTCGGTGGCGTCGGGGGTGGTTTCGGTGGCGGTGGCTATGGCGGACCGGTGCTCGGTGGCGGACCGCCTCCCGGAGTCGGTGGCTACGGCGGGCCTGCGGCCGGCATCGGTGGCGGCCGCGCCGGCTACGGCGGCGGAGCGGCGTCCGGTAGCGTACCCGAACCGGACTAGGATCACCGGCATCGAACGGCAAACCGGGAGCGGGTTTTCCCATATGGGCATAGGATCGCTCCCATAAGAAGGAAAGTGCGACGGAATCACGAATCTGGGTAAGGAAATGAGCAGATCAAAAGAGATTATTCGGGATAGAAGATTGCTGATCGGTGGGGGCGTCGGCGTCCTGCTCGGTATCGGCGGTCTGATTACCTACGGGTTGGCCGACGGACGAACCATTACCGCAACCTCGCCGATGGTGGCGCAGGTGGGTGCGGGAGCCGATCCGGAAGGCGATCTGGGTGCGCCCGAGGACTTTCCCGGCGCGGCGCCGGGCGGTTTGGCAAGCGGTCCTCCCGCCGCTCAGGGTCCCAAGCCCGGTCCGAAGTTCCCCTCCTCCTTCGATAAGGCGCCGGTCGCTCACCCGAGCAGCGGTGGAGGCGGGGCCGCTGTCCGTCCCGCAGCCGGTCCGTTCGGCGCTCCGCCGGCCGCTGCCGCAGCCGGCGGAGCCGCCTCCGGCGATCCGCCGACCATGACCGCGCCGAAGCCGGTCGTCAAAGGGAAGCCCGCGTCGCCGGCCCGCCCCGACCCGTTCGTGTCCTACCGCATCGCGCCGATCGAAAAGGTCGCGGCCTATAACTTTATTTCGACGGCCCGTTTTGCCAAGTACCCCGACCCGCCGAAGCCGCCGGAGAACCCGAATCCCGAAATCGAGTTCGGACCGCTTCCCTTCGTGCCGCGGCGCGTGGCGGGAATCCTCTTCAACGGGTCCACTTCGGCCATCCTGGAAACCGCGGGTGTGGACTATCGCGTCATCGCTCCCGGCACCAAGGTTCCGAGCGGAATCGCCGGTCTTGCGGACCTGACCGTTTCCGCAATCACACCGTCCCAGGTAACTCTCCGGGCGGAGGATGGACGGACCGTTTCCGTTTCGCTGAGCGCCTCCGCAACACCGCTCACCGGCGGTCCGACCGGAGGCTTCCCCGGCGGGGCGCCGGGCGGATTCCCGGGCGGCGGTCCGGGTGGCTTCGGTGGCGGACGGGGAGACGAGGATCCCTGATTTCGGTTAGCGAACCTGAAGCATAAATTTACCTGACCTTCACGTCCCGGCAGGAAACACTCGAATGATATCGATAATGAGGAGCAAAATGAAATATTTCGGAACAGCGGCCTGCATTGCCGTCGCCGGTTTGTCGGCGCTTTCCTGCCCGACGGCGGTCTACGCACAGCAGGATCGACAACTCCAACCCGTCACGCTCGACCTTCGCGATGCCCCGATCCGCGAAGCCCTGGAAC
>JANRLW010000026.1:0-33126 GCA_033762295.1 Capsulimonadales bacterium | reverse complement strand
GGGAAATCGCGCGCTCGATGTCTGTACGGGTACGGGAGATTTCGCCTTCGAACTGGCCCGACGCGTCGGACCGAACGGACAGGTGATCGGCACCGATTTCTCCGCGCCGATGCTCGGACTCGGCGAACGCAAGCGAACCGTCCGTCGTCTCGGGCATGTTCGGTTGATGCTGGCCGATACCCAGGCCCTGCCGTTTCCTGACGGCTGCTTTGACGCGGTGACCGTCGGTTTCGGTATTCGCAACGTGGCGGACATACCGAAAGGAATCGCCGAAATGGCGCGAGTCTCCCGGAGCGGAGGCCGGGTGGTGCTGCTGGAGTTCAATCAGCCGAAGCACCCCTGGTTCGCCACTCTCTACCGCTGGTACTCGTTTTCGGTGATGCCATGGCTGGGCGGCCTGGTGTCGGGGAAACGCGCGGCCTACGAATACCTTCCTTCCTCCGTCGCCGCCTTCCATTCCCGCGAGGAGATCGCCGGGTTCATGGAGCGGGCGGGCCTGCGGAACATTCGAATCAAGGATCTGATGCTGGGAGCGGTGGTCATCCACTGCGGGGAAAAAATCTGATGGAAGCGACATTGACACGGACCCGACCGGAAACGAACGGAATTTCCACCGCCGACACGCCGACCAAGGCCTCTCCCGGTCATTATCTGCGCTGTATCGAGGGGGACCTGGCCCGGGTCGAGGAGATTCTGGTGCAGGTGACCCGATCGGATATTGGCGCGGTTCGCGATATCTCCGGACATACGCTGCTCTCGGGCGGAAAGCGTCTGCGACCTGCGCTCGGTCTCCTCTGTGCCCGGCTGGTCGGACGCGACTTCCCCAAGGAACGTGCGTACGCCGGTGCCGCCGCGGCGGAACTGATTCACATGGCGAGCCTGATGCACGATGACGTGGTGGATTCCGCGCCGGAGCGGCGTGGGGTTCCGACCGCCAACTCCCTCTACGGCAACGGAATCACGGTGCTGACCGGCGATTACCTGTTTGCCAAGGCGGTTTCATTGCTGGTGCACAACGATGAAAATCTCCGGGTCATTCGCATCTTCTCCGATATCACGGTCGGCATGACCGAGGGCGAAGTGCTTCAGGCCGCCGTCGCCAGGAACCCGGATATCGACATGGAAACCTACGAGGAGATCATCGCGCGAAAGACGGCGTCCTTTCTGGCCGGATGCTGCGAGACCGGAGCGATCATCGGCGGAGCGACCGACGACGAGGCGTCTCGCCTGCATGCCTACGGCCTGCATCTGGGGATGGCCTTCCAGATCGTCGATGACCTGCTCGATTTTCTCGGTGACCCGAAGAAGACGGGTAAGCCGCTCGGAACCGATCTGCGGGACGGGCGGGTGACGCTGCCCTTGCTGCATACGATCCGGGTGACCGATGCCGAGACGCGCCAGCATATTCGGGAGATTCTCGGGCGGGGCTCGCTCAGCGATGCCGACATCGCGGGCGTGACCGCGACCATTGCGCGGCATGGCGGCTTCGAACAGGCGCGACGTGGCGCGGAGGAGCAGGTCGAACGGGCGATCGACTGCCTGGGACGATTCTCCGAAAGCGCCTATCGAACCGCCCTGATCGAGCAGGCGCGGTATGTCGTCGCCCGCGACCGGTAAACCGCTCAACTTCCCGCGCCCTGACGCACCCCCCCGGCGGACTCAGTGGAAGCGGTGGAAGGTCGTAGGGGCGAGGAAGAGCAGGAGCGAGAGGAGCAGCCCGACGATCAGGACATAGGAGGTACGGATCGGCGGCTGGTTGAGCAGGTTGCGACCGATCAGATAGGCCGCGTAGACCGCCCAGACCGCGTAGGAGAGAAGCGCTTTGGGGTCCCAGATCCAGCTGGCCGGCAGTCCCTCGCGCCAGGCCCGCAGCAAACCGGCCAGTATTCCCAGGGTCAGTAGCGGGAACCCGACCGCGATCAGCGTGAAGGCGGACGATTCCACCACGGTGAGGGGTGGCAGAGGTTTCATCCGGACCAGGCCATGCTTCGTCTTCAGAATGTGGTGCGCCGTCAGATAGAGTGCCGCGCAGCAGAACGCCAGCGCGAAGACCCCGATCGCGCCGACCGTCGCCAGGATATGCAGGGAGATGACGTTCGACGCCAGCAGGGACGCGTTTTCGCCGGGGAGCGTTGTGGCCGAAGGCAGCAGGGCGGCCAGTACGACCAGAAGAAACGCCAGGCCGAGCGCGAACGGACCGATTGCCGTGAGTCGGCCACGCAGGTCCGCGGCCATGTAGGCGAGAACGGTGATCCAGGCGAGCAGCGACAGCGATTCGGCCGGGGTGACAAACGGCGCCCTTTGTAGTTCCGCGCAGCGAAGGCCGATCGCCGCCATATGGGTCAACGCCGCCAGAATGGTGACCACACGCCCGACGCGTCGCAGGGACGGATGCCGGAGCAGCAGGTTCGCGCCGAAGAGGACCGCCCCGCCCAGGTAGAGCGCCACGGTCACGACCAGGACGCTCCCGCTGCCGATCACGAAGCAACCTCCGGGTGCTCTTCCTCGGTCCCGATATCGAATAGTTCGCGGACCGTCGCGAACTTGGCCGCCGCATGGTCCGGGGAGGCCGCATACTCTTTGATGCGCACGGTCGGACCGTGTAGCAGTTTATTCTCGACGGCGGTAAAGGACGCTTCGATGACCTTCCATTCCTCCGGCGAGAGATGCGGGAGACGCTGGCGAAGGCGAGCAACCTCGGCGGCGATGATCGCATGGTGATTGGCCCGGAGAGCGGTCAGGATCGGGGTGGCGGTCGCCGTGGCCTGTAGTCGGCGGGCGAACGACAGCGCCTCCTCACGGACGATCTGCTCGGCCCGAGCCGCGCGGGTGCGCCGTTCCGCCATATCCTCCTCGACCAGTTGTTTCAGGTCGTCGATATTGTAGAGAAAGACCCCCGGCAGGTCGCCGACCGCGGCCTCGATGTCACGTGGCACGGCGATATCGATGAAAAACAGCGGGTCGCGATGCCGCCGGTGCTTCAGGGCGTTCTCCACCATCTCGCGGCTGACGATCGGGCGCGGTGCGGCGGTGGAAGCGATGACGATATCGGCCTTGGCCAGATACTCCGGGAAGACATCGTATCGGATCGCCTGACCGCCCAGGGTTTCGGCGAGACGGACGGCGCGGTCGTAGGTCCGGTTCGCCACCACGACGGAGGAACCGCCGGCGAAGGCCGTTCCCGGAGCGAGCAGATGACGAGCGGTCGTCTCGGTCATCTTCCCCGCGCCGAGCAGCAGCACCGTCCGCCCGCTCTCCCCGCCGAAGATATTGCGGGCCACCTCGGCGGCGGCATGCCCGATGGAGAAAGCGCCCCGCCCCATGTCGGTCTCGGATCGTGTTCGTTTGGCGACCCGCAGGGCTTCATGGAACAGGAGATTCAGCGTCTTGCCGCAGCACCCCTGATCGGCGGCGATTCGATAGGACTCCTTGATCTGGCGGACGATATCCGTTTCGCCGAGGATCATGCTGTCAAGCCCCGCGCCGACCCGGAAAAGATGCTCGATGGCCCGATGACCGATCCGCTCGGAAAAGTAGGGACGAACCTGTTCCGCTTCGGTCAAACCGCGTGTGGAGAGCAAAAGATCGAGCACGTCGGCCGACGGCAGGTCGGCGGCGGAGGCGAGGTACAGTTCGGTCCGGTTGCAGGTGGAGACAAGAACGCACTCGATGCCCGGACCCAGGGCATCACGCAGTCCGACGAGGGCGTTCTCGGCGGCTCCCGGAGTCGTAAACGCGACGCGCTCCCGAATATCCACCGGCGCGCCGGTGTTATGAGAAAGGCCGATTACGGAAAGAGGCATTTTCGCGCCTCCTGCAACGCTTGCTCCCGTTCGCCCTGCGCCAGAAGCGGCAGCAGACGTTCGTCGGAGACCAGACGGCGCAACGCCGCAAAGCGGTCCGCTTCCCCCGGTATTCGGTTTTTCGCTTCGAGTCGCATCCTGCGCAGCAATTCCATATACTCAGACCATTCCGGACCGAATTCCGTTTCCCAGCGACGCCGAATTTTTGCGGCAAGCGACGGTCCGGCCCCGCCCGTCGTCACCGCCAGCAAGAGTTCCCCCCGGCGCACCGATGCCATCGTGACGAAGTCGCCGGTCTCGGCATTCGTTTCGCCACCGGATTCATTATCGGGTCGTGCGCCCGCCAGATTACAGAGAATTTTCTCCTGCCGCGCGGTTTCCAGAGCCAGAGCATTGACCGCCGGGTCGTCCGTCGCGAGGATGCAAAGGAACGCCCCGGCCAGAAGTTCCGGAGAGAAACGGGTCCGCAGATGCCGGATGTCGCCCCGGCGAACCGCTTCCGCCAGGGTCTCGTCGATTTGCGGAGCGATCACGATCACTTCCGCGCCGCATTCCTGAAGCGCGAGCGCCTTGCGCCCCCCGACGCTGCCGCCGCCGACGACGATACAGCGTTTTCCCTCCACATTCAGCGCTGCCGGGAAGTACCGAGTTGCCGTTCGTTCCATATTGCCTCCGGCATTATATCGTCTCCTGCTTTGAAAGCCGGCGGAAACGCTGTATGATGAGATGGTTCCCTATGCTCTCTCCCAAGTCCCTGGCAAGCCGGGGCGTGACCGCACGATCGGTGCTGATCGGCCTTTTCTGCGCGATCTTTTTCTGCGCGTTCACGCCTTATAACGATTTCAAAGTCGCGGCGACCTATATCGCCGGAACGCAATTTCCGGTCGGTGCGCTGTTCGTGGTCTTCGTTCTGTCGTTTCTGGTGAACCCGCTGGTGCGTCGTTTCGCCCCCGCCCGCGCCTTTTCCAAGGGCGAGATTCTGACGGTCTGGAGCCTGATCCTGGTCGCCTCCGGCCTGCCCTCGTCGGGAATGATGCGGTACTTCGTCCCGCACATCGTCTTCCTTCGATACGCCTCCGATTCCGGGAACGGCTGGGAGGACAAGGTCTGGAAGGATATCCCGGACCTCCTGAAGTTCCCGGACAAGGCGGCAGCCGACGCCTTCTTCAAAGGATACTCGCTCGGGCAGGAGCGCATTCCCTGGGACGCCTGGGTGCAACCGCTGGCCGTCTGGATTCCGCTGGCGCTTCTGTTTTTACTGGCGACTTTCTGCCTTTCCGCCATTCTCCGTCGGCAATGGGTGGAGAACGAGAAATTTACCTTTCCCTTCGTGACGCTCCCGGTGCTGATTGCCGAGGACCCGCCGCCGGGACGGTACGTCAACGACTTTCTGCGTCAACCGCTCCTGTGGATCGGTGTCGGTCTGGTCACGGTCATCCACACGGTGCGCGGTCTGCATCTTCTGTATCCGTCAATCCCGGATATCCAGATGTCCTGGAACGGAAACGACTACCTGACCGTGCGCCCGTGGAACCAGCTCGGCTGGATTCCATTAAATATCTATCCGCTGGTGATCGGTCTGTCGTTCCTCCTGCCGGCGGAAGTCTGTTTCTCGATGTGGTTCTTCTACCTTTTCGTCAAGATGGAAGTCCTGGTCGGGGTTCTCTGGAATCTGGATATGCCCGGCGCGCAGGGGTACGGCGATCGGGAATTTCATTCGCTGCAGGCGTACGGCGGCGGTCTGGCGCTGGTCGCCTGGACCCTTTGGACGGGACGAACGCATTTTCGTAACGTGTTCGAGAAGGCGTTCGGGGGACCGCGGGCGTCTTCGATCGACGACAGCGATGAACTGTTGCCCTACCGGGTCGCCGTCTTCGGTCTGCTGATCGCCTACCTCGGGATCGCCGTCTGGCTCTTCCTGGCGCGCGTCAATGTCCTTCTGATCGCCCTTTCCCTGACCACCATGACTCTGGCCCTGATCGTGATCTCCTGGGTCGTGTGTCAGGCCGGGCTGCTGTTCATGGCGCAGCCCTACGGCTCGATGGATATCGTCAAGAGCATCGTCGGAACGGGGGCGTTCAAAATCCCTGATATGTTTACCATGTATCGGTTCGAGAGCATGTTCTTCTACGATACACGGGAGATGCTCGCGCCTTCGGTGCTGATGGCGGCAAAGACGGGCGAGGTCGGCTCCTTCCGGGTCCGCCCGTTGATGGTCGCCATTGTGGCGACGGTTCTGATCGGGTTCGGGGTGTCCCTCTACGCCTCCCTGCAACTGCCGTATTACAATGGGGGCGGAAACAGTCTGAACAACGAGTTTACCTACCGGTGGGCGCCGGAACGGCCGCTCTCGTTCCTGGGCGGCGCGGCCAGTCTTCCCTATCGCGGTTACGCGACCAACCTGCTCAACGTCGCCGCCGGCTTCATGGGAGTTCTCGGCATGCTGCTGCTGCGGGCGCAGTTCAATATCGGAATTCATCCGATCGGGTTCCTTTGCGCGACCGTCTATGCCATGAATATGCTCTGGGTCTCGATCTTTATCGGCTGGGTTTTCAAGACGCTGATCTCGCGTTACGGCGGCATGAAGGGATACCTTGGGGGAATGCCGTTTTTCCTGGGACTGGTGCTGGGCGACGTATTGAACGGTATTTTGTGGATCGCCCTCGGATACGCTACCAAAGTGGGGTACGCCGTTCTCCCCGGTTGATGCGCGAAGCGAAGCGGGGCGACGAACCTGCGCCCTATGTCATCCGTTGTATACTAAGAGTGCCGAAACGTCCCGACAGGGAGGGAACGGCAGGAGGAATGAATGGCATCCGTAACGACTCGTGAAGAACCGAATAACAGTCCGCTCGTCGTGGCCTCGATCGTGGTGATGGCACTTGCCGCCATGCTGGTTCTCGCTTACAATCTGTTCGTTCAGCCCGATCGGGCGACGCACCTGAACCCACCCGGAAAGTACGGGTCCCGTAGCGGGGGAGCGCAGTCCGCCCCGGCCGGCGCGATGAACAACGGAGCGACGGCTACCACCAATTAGGGCATGAAAACGATAGCGGCCGCCGATCCCGGCGGCCGCACCACCGGCAAAGGTTATTCGAGGGCGGCGGCGATCCGTTCCAGAACCTGATTTTCCTCATCGCTGATGCGCTTCCCGCCGATGCCGAAAAATCCGCCCTCCACGGAAGCGCGGGCGACCTTTTCGCCCAGAAACAGAACCACCCGTCGGAAGGTTTCGGTGTCTTCCGGATTCTTCGAGTTGAGCAAGGCAACGGACCGGCGACAAAGATCCGCCGCATCGTTGACGATATCCTCGGCGGAACGTTCGAATTCGTCCTGAGACGCCTCGTTACGTTCCCGCAGTTCGTCCGGGGCGACCAGCAGCAGTTCCTGAACGAAGGGATTGCCTTCGAACATCTGCGTGGCCTCGGTCCAACCCCGAAACACGGCAAACACCTCGGATAAGGTCCCGCCCGGATGCGCGACCATCACCGCGTCCGTGACGGCTTCGACCGTCCGCTGAAGCAATTCCCAGTCGGCCTCTGAAAGACTATCCCGATTGGTCAACCTGGTACCCTCCGCTTTCCATGCCGGTTGGCTTACGACAAGCCTGTTGGCCACCTATTATACGCCCATTCGCTACGGGCGGGTTTCAAAAAGGTTCGACAAAGGAAGCGGGGATTTCATTTCGCCGGTTCCCCGACCGGATGTTCAGATCGTTTTGGAGAAGGATTCGGCTTCTTTCTGATACGTATCGAACGGGTTTTTCAGGTCGAGGTGTCGGTTCTTCGCCAGATAGACGAGGTCCCAGTCGATGACATAGTCGCGCGACTTGGAGGCGATCAGTTTGGCGATGATTTCGGCGCGGGCGGCGGCGCGGGTGTTGCTCGGCGGCGCGACGGTAGCGCGGGCCACTTCGGCATCGGACACCAGTTTGACCATTTCCCCGCTCTGCTCCAGTGCGTAGAACAGGCTTTCGTTGGGATTGACGTTGTGATATTCCAGATCCAGGCTCTGCATCACGTCGTCGTGCCACCCGAGTCCTTCGGCTGCCATGTACTCCTGGTAGATTTTGCGCTTGGCGACCCAGTCGAGCTTGTCGGCGAGGGTCATCGGGTCGCGTTCCAGCGCATCGAGGGTCACTTCCCACTCCTGCAGAACGAGATCGGTCTGCTCGTCCACGCCGGCCAATCGTTTCCGGGCAGCGGCAAGGTAAATCCGCTGCAAATCGATCGCGCTGATCGTTCCACCGCTTTTGCGTTTCACCAGCCAGCGCCAGGTGGGGTCACGGGAAACGGAGCGCAGCGCTTCCAGCGGATCACGAATCTCGACCTCGGTACCGAGAAGCCCCTCCTCGACGAGCGACAGGACGGCGGACGTGGTTCCGACCTTCAGGAAGGTGGCGTAATCGCTCATGTTGCCCTCCCCGTAGAGGATATGAAGACGGTGAAGGTTGGAAAAGTTGTAGTAGGAATCCCATTTCGGGTTGATGATGGCCCGGTTGAAGCGAACGCGCGACGAGATCGTTTTGACGATATGGTCGGCGCGCTGGGAGAGCTGAAAATCGATGCTCGGATCGATTTCGACCCCGTAGAAGTTACTGACCCACTGGTAATCGACATCGTAATCGGAGATCGTCATCACCGAGTTTTTCATCGACGAAAAGTTTAACCGATGTCCGCCGACCCGCCCGACACCGGCGAAGATCTGACGGGTGACCAGGAAGGGAAGCAGGTAGTTGAACGACGCGCGGAAGAACTCCTCATCCTGCATTTCGACCAGATAGTTCTCATGGCAGCCAAAGGTATGGCCGCCGAAATGGTCGACGCTGTTATTGTGAAACGACGCCTGCTCGCTCAGGTTGAGGTCGTTCAGGAGGTTCTGGACGATCCACTGCCCGGCTTTGTAGTAACGGCAGATATCCAGAAGGTCCGTGCACTCCGGCGTCGCGTACTCCTCATGGTCGCCGACCGCATCGATATATAACCGACCGCCGTTCAGAAGAAAGCCACCGGAGCGGGCCGGTTCGAACGAGTAATCCCGGGCATGCAGGTCGATCAGCCCCCACCTTTTCTGGTAGAAGCAGTGGTTCTTTACCTCCTCCACGACGCGTTCCGGCGTTCCGGCCCGATCATCACGAACCAGGCATCCGAATTCCGTCTCGATACCGAAAATACGTCGTTCCATAAGGGGGGTTAACCTCGTTCCTTGATTCGGACGGCGACGGGCGCCGTTAACCGCTTCACCGCTTCGCCACGTCGTCCGTCGCGATCGGATCGCGGGGCAGGGGGAGGACGGGAAGATAATCGTTATCTGTGTGTTTCCGTATGGGATATTGTACCCGATTCCCATCAACCCCGCTTCAAACGTCTGTTGGCAGTGCGTACGGCCGGGCGAACGTCGTCGCCCGACGCAGAAAGCCGGACAATGCCAAAGACGCCAAAGACGCCAGAAACGCGAAAAGAGTAAGCCGGGGGATTGCGATGGAAAAGGGTTCGTCGAGCGACGGACGCACCGGGGAGACGAAGGTCGTGACAGGGTCGCCTGCGAGAGGAGAGGTTGGGCCGACTCCGTACCCGCCAGGTTTCGGGTCACTGCCGCCCCGTCCATCCGTTCGCACCCATCCTTGCCCGGATACCGTCCACCAACATTGTCGGGAAAATGGCTCGAAAGAATACCCCGTTGAAATATGGTTTGACAACCGGACCGCGCGGGTGTACCGATCAGAGAAGTTCGGCCTTGAACCCCCACAGATGCCCGTCCGTGGCTCGGACCGACACCATCCGGCCGGTCAGGTCGCGATGGGCGTGGAAGTGAACGGTTTTCCCTCCGCGGGTCAGGCCCTGCCATGCCTCGGGGTTTTTCGGGGAACGTCCTTCCACCAGCACTTCGAAAACGCGACCCTCCGCCGCCTGTGCCTGATTGATTTCCACGGCGATCCGGTTGACCCGCTCGATCAGGATATCGAGACGGCGGGACTTCTCCTTCTGTGGCAGTTGTTCGGGCAGACGCGCCGCCTGGGTCGGTTCCCGCGGAGAGTAGATGAACATAAACGCGGAATCGAAGCGCATCTCCTCGACGAAGGCCAGCGTATTTTGGAACTGCTCCTCGGTTTCGCCCGGAAAACCGAGCATGATGTCCGTGGTGATCACGATCTCGGGCATCGCCGTCCGGAGTTTGCGAACGATGGTCCGGTACTCGTCCAGCGTATAGCCCCGGTGCATCCGCTTCAGGAGCAGATCGTCGCCCACCTGCACCGGCAGGTGAATCTGTTCACAAACGTGCGGAAGGGAGGCAATCGCCTCGATGACGTCGTCCGTGAAGTCCTTCGGGTAGGGGGACGTAAACCGGATGCGCTCGATCCCGGGAACGGCATCGATCCGGCGCAGGAGTTCGGCGAACGAGCAGGTGGCTTCCAGCCCTTTGAGGCCGTAGGAGTTCACCGTCTGCCCGAGAAGCGTGACCTCTTTCGTGCCGTGCGCCGCCAGATGTTCCACCTCCGCGACGATGTCGGCGGCGGGACGACTGCGCTCCTTGCCGCGGGTCAGCGGCACGATGCAGAAGGCGCAGAACTTGTCACAGCCGTACATGATGGAAACGAACGACTTGAGCTTGCCGGTCGTCACCCGTTTCCGCTCCGGAAGGTAGAGGTTCGCTTCCTGTTTCTTGCGCGGGAGTTCGAGCTGAATCAGAACATCGGACGCCCGGTTGGGGCGCGCCTCGCCCGATTCCAGCAGGGTCTGACGTTTGCGGATCAGATCGGGAATCCGCTCCAGTTGCGCCGTACCGGCGATGACATCGATATGCGGGGCGCGACGGGCGATCTCACTGCCGGCCCGCTGCGCCATACAGCCGGTGACCGCGATGACCAGATCCGGATTCCGCTTTTTCAGCTCTGCCAGCTCCCCCAGCTTGGAGAAGACCTTGTCCTCGGGCTTCTGCCGAACCGAGCAGGTATTCAGCACGATGACCTTCGCCTGGTTGACATCGGATGTTTCCCGCAGTCCGTCGGCGGCGAGCAGGTTCCGAATCTGGTCGGAATCGTCCTCATTCATCTGGCAGCCCCAGGTCAGGACGGCGAATCCGGAGGGATCGATGTCCTTTGAGGCGAGGGCGGACTCCGGCTCCGGCGTTGCGGTCAAAGTTTCGTTCTCGGCAGTTGCATCCCACATAGCCCTTCATTATAGGGCGTGGCCGGGAGCGGCGCAAATCGACACGAATCGATGCGAACAGGGTACACTGGATCGATGCTAAGGGAGGGGACGACCACGCTTTCGTTCGCCGAAGCCTGTGAGCGGGCGAAAGAGTTCGACCGTGAGGAGGCGGACGCGTTGCAGCCGACCGGCCATACCCGTCTTTTCGTCCACGACGGACCGACGGATCGGGTGGCGGTACTGTACCACGGGATTACCAATAACCCCCTGCAGTGGGAGGCGTTCGGCCTCGCTCTGCAGGCCGGGGGATGGAACGTGCTGATTCCTCGCCTTCCATATCACGGGTACCGTGATCGAATGACCGAACTGCCGGGAAGGCTGGACGCTCCGGCGATGCGCCGGTATATCTCGGAATCGATTGCGGTAGCGCAGGGTCTGGGCGAGCGAGTGGCGGTCGCCGGATTGTCCGCCGGGGGAGTGTATGCCGCCTGGGCCGCGCAGGAGCGGAGCATCGCCCGCGCCATCGTCATCGCGCCGCTCTTCAGCCCGAAATACGTTCCGCTGGCCTGCGTTCCTTTTCTTTCCACGATTTTCCGGCGTCTGCCCAACCATATGCAGTGGTGGAACGAGCAGGCGAAGACGGCGCATATTCCGCCGCATGCCTACCCGAGATTCTCCACCAGGAACCTGGCCGAAACCCTGCTTCTGGGCGAGGAGGTCTACCGCAAGGCGCGCCGGACGCCGCCCTGCTGTCGCGATATCCGTATTCTGAACAACGCGATCGATCGTTCGGTCAGCAACGTAGCAACCGCGCAGGCGGTAGCGGCCTGGGAGGGACAGGGGGCGACCGTCCGAACTCATCTCCTGGCCGCCTCGGAGGGGTTGCCGCACGATGTCATCGATCCGACGCAGCCGAAAGCAAACCTGCCCCTCGTTTACGGCCTTCTGCGCGAGATGCTGGACGGGATTTAAGTCCCGTCCGGGCGTTAGAACTGTTGCAGGAAGCGCAGGTCGTTTTCGAGGAACAACCGGAGGTCGTCGATGCCGTAACGGCGCATCGGCATCCGGTCGATACCCAGACCGAAGGCGAATCCGGTGTACCTCTCCGGGTCGAATCCGGCGTGGCGGAGGATGTTGGGATGGATCAGGCCCGCGCCGCCCATTTCGAGCCATCGGGCGTTGCCGGTGCGCGGATCGACCCACCGTACCGCCACCTCGACTCCCGGTTCCACGAACGGAAAGAAGTCCGGACGGAAGCGCACGACGGCATCCGGTCCGAAGATACCCCGGTAGATTTCGGTCAGGACACCTTTGAGGTCGGCGAGCGAAACGCCCTCGGCCACCGAAAATCCGTCCACCTGATGGAACGTGTGGGAGTGGGTTTCGTCCATGTCCTCGTTGCGGAAGCAGCGTCCGATGGTCGCGATGCGGAACGGGGGTTTGCGCCCGGTTTCAAAGAACCGTCCCTGAAGCGCGGTCGTCTGCGTTCGCAACAGGTAGCGTTCCGCCGAATCATCCCCGGTTCGCAGGTAGAACGTGTCCTGCTCGTCCATGGCGGGATGATCCGGCGGAAAATTCAACCATTCAAAGTTGTATTTATAGTCTTCAATATCGGGGCCATCGACAAATTCAAAACCGAGGCCGATCATGACGCGTTTGAACTCCTCCATCGCCAGAGTGAGCGGATGGAGGCGACCCTGCGGGCGAGCGCGTCCGGGCAGGGTGATATCGATCGTTTCGGCGCGTTCCCGTTCGGCGCGTTCGGCGGCGGTCAACCGGTCGCGTCGTTCGGCCAGCGCGGTTTCGACCCGTGTTTTGGCGGCGTTGAAGGCCTGGCCGAACAGGGGTTTTTGCTCGGCGGGAAGCGTCCCCATCAGGCGCATCAGTCCGGTCAATTTTCCGGCCCTGCGTCCGAGGTAGGCGGTATCCGCGTCTTCCAGGGCTTTCAGGTCGTCGGCAGCGGCGATGGCTGCCAGAGCCTCCGCCTCAATCGCAGTGAGTTCGTTGGTCATGGAAGGTGGAAGGGGGCGATGCCCGGACCGAAAAAATCGGTCCGGGCGAGCGGACGATGTCGGCGATTAGGCGGGGATCAGTCCCAGCTGCTTGACGATGGCGGTGAAGGCAGCGGGATCGTTGATCGCGATATCGGACAGCACCTTGCGGTCCATTTCCATATCGGATTTGGTCAGAGCGGCGATGAAGGTGGAGTAGTTGATCCCTTCGAGGCGGCATGCCGCGCTGATTCGGGTGATCCAGAGTCGGCGGAAGTCGCGCTTTTTCTGGCGGCGGTCACGGAAGGCGTAGTTGCCCGACTTATTGACCGCTTCATGGGCGACCTGGAAAACGTTCTTTTTCAGACCGAAGTAGCCTTTGGCCTGTTTGATGACATTGTTATGGCGTTTGCGCGCCATCACGCCGCGTTTGATACGGGGCATCGTTCATTCCTTTCGTTCGGGCGCAGGGTTGTCTCCCCGCTGTTATCCCCGACGGCCAACCGGGCGAACCGGCAGCCGATTCGTGTCCCGTGTCCGGTCAGGAATTCGGTTCCTGTTTCCCGACACCGGGCAATCGCTAAATCAATAATTCGCGCCGTTCGGAATCTGGCGGTGGATCGCCTTGTTTTTTCCGGGGTGCATGACGGTTTCCTTGATCAGTCGGCGGCTGCGGCTCGGCGACTTCTTGACCATGGAATGGGCGCGGCTGGTATGTCGGTGCATCAGTTTTCCGCTGGCGGTCTGATGAAAGCGTTTGACCACGCTCTTTTTCGTTTTGATCTTCGGCATGATGGATGGCCTGACTTCCGTTAGATTTCGAACGCGCGGCTTCGCGGTGTTCCGAGAGGTCTCAGAGCAACTCGATCGCGATTCGCGCGGTTTTCCGATGTCCCGGGGGCGGTACGAACTTGAACTCGCCCTTCGGCAGAAGGGGAGCGGCGTTCTGCCGCACCACGGTCTCCGTCATGGTGAAGTCCATGTTTTTCTCATGGGCGGTCACCTCCAGACGGCGCAGTACCGCTCGCTTCGGGTCGACGAAGAAGCGGAACGTCATTTTCTGCCGGGAGAGCGCCATAACGAACACCGGCATTTCGGTATCGTCCACGGTCTCATAGGTTCCCGACAGATCGATGTTCTCCTTTTTCAGGAGTTCCGTAAACTGAGCGGCGTTCTCGGTCGTGATCAGACCGACGCCGGACAGAAGATTACGATTAAAGTACAGAGCGCCCAGAATGCCGAATCCGGTCAGATTCCGGGTGAACTCGGCCGGGTCCAGCGGCGCGCGCGTGAATTCGCGTGTGCCGGGCCGATGGACCCAGACCTCGGTTCCGTCCGACACGGTGATATACCGTTTGCCTTTCGGCGCATCGCCGAGGGTCATCAAAATATCCGAGCGGACCTTGCCGGGCCGTTTCGCGCTGAACCGGACGCGTTCGCGTCCGGCAAAGGTCAGTCCCCGGCCGACGCCTTTGATTTCGATATCTCCTTCGTAGGAGAACGACGCGGTCTCGCTCAAAGCGCGCATGGCTCGGGCGAGCAGGGTCAGATCGGCCTGGACGGGCGCGGTCCCGGTAATGGCGAGCGTCGATGTGGTCGCGGTCGGCGCGGTCGTCGTCGGAGGGGCGGACTCCGGCGCGTCCTGCGCCCGGCAAGGAACCCCGACCACGCACATCGAAAGCAGACCGGCGGCTACCGCCCCGAAATTTCGGAGGCCGAAAAAGCGTGTCGGCGTCACTGCAAACCCTTTCTTTCCGCCGGGCGACACTCGCTCACTCCGACGGCGGCGTGGCGGAAGCGGCCGCCGTGGTTACCTGTCGTGGCTCCTCCGTCGCCATCGGTCTGGGTCCGTCCGTCGTCGGTTTGGCCCCATCGACGGTCGGTTTGGGTCCGTCCGTCGTCGGTCTGGGTCCGTCCGTCGTCGGCCGCGCCTCGACCGGACGCGGTCCGGCGGGCGCGGGCTTCGGTGTCACCGGTTTCTTGGCGGCCCCTTCTCGTTGCGGCGCGAGAATCATGATCATCTGCTTCCCTTCCATCAGCGGGGGACGCTCGACGACACCGACTCCGGCCTCCAGCATCGCACTGACCATCTTTTCCAGGGCGGCCTGGGCGAACTCCGGGTGGCTCATTTCGCGCGAACGGAATCGCACGGCGACCTTGACCTTGTCCCCGTCCGACAGGAACTTGACGACGTTCTTGATCTTCATTTCCAGATCATGGTCGTCGATACGCGGGGTCAGGGTCATGCCCTTGAGTTCGGACTGACGGGATTTCTTGGCGGCCTCTCGTTCCCGCTTGCCCTGTTCGTACTTGAACTTGCCGTAATCGAGGATGCGACAGACCGGCGGCTGTGCCTGCGGCGCGACTTCGATCAGGTCCAAACCCTTGGAACGGGCGATATCGAGCGCCTCGCGGGGCGACATGACACCCAGCTTTTCGCCATTGTCATCGATCACCAGAATCTCGCGGACACGGATGCGCTCGTTCATGCGCGGTCCCATATCCCGGAAATCCCGGCCTCGGTCAAAAGAACGCGGATCGCGGTTTATTACTAGCCTCCTGCTGCAATTACCTCCTCGCCGCCGGATCACGGGTCCGAACGAACCCCGGCGACCGGAAGTAGACTGACACGCTGCCGCCGTCCGCACGGCAAACGATGTCCTGACGACAAACGAAACGCCCCGGCAGACGGAATCTGCGGGACGCCGGGACCGGGAGATCGGAATGAACCCCGGTCACATTATGGACGAAGCAGAGTATTTTACGGCTCCCGGCGTCGAACGTCAAGGAGAACGCGTCGAAATCCGCGATTATTCGCCGGTGAAGGCGGTAGCGACCCTTGCAGGGGTCGGGAAGCCATGGTATTTTAGGAGGGTCGATTTCATCGACCGAAACCGAATAGGGGGGATTAGCTCAGCTGGGAGAGCGCTTCAATGGCATTGAAGAGGTCAGCGGTTCGATCCCGCTATCCTCCACTTATTAACCCCTTTCGTTTCCCTCCAACTTCTTCTCCTTGGCGATTTTCCATCGATTTCCGGCAGACATCCGCCCCCTCCTTCAGGGTACAATCGAGACATGATGCGAAATGCGGTCGAGGTTGTCTGTCATCGAGGCGCGAATAAGGTCGCTCCGGAAAATACCCGCGCGGCGGCGCAGAAGTGTATCGAGTGGGGCGTGGATTATGTTGAAGTGGATGTCCGCACCAGCAAGGACCGCGTGATGTACCTCCTGCATGATCCGACCGTCGATCGCACCACCAACGGCAAGGGGCCGCTGCGCGAACTCACGTCCGCCGAGATCGATAAGCTGGACGCCGGAAGCTGGTTCCATTCCCGCTTTGCCGGCGAACCGCTGCCCCGTCTGGAACCCTATTTGAAGTGGATCAAGGGGAAGGCGAAAATCTTCTTCGATGTCAAGGATGCCGACCTGCCGACCCTGATCGCCCTGGTCCGAAGAATGAAGATGGAGAAGGAGTGCTTTTTCTGGTTTGGCGAGGAGGCGCGAGCGAAGGAGTTTCGACGTCTCGCTCCCGATTTGCCCCTGAAAATCAATGCCTCGACCGTGCCGGAGATCGAAGCCGCCGCGCGGGACTACCACGCGGACATCATCGAGATCGGTTTGAAGCACCTGACCCCGGAGACACTGGCAGCCTGCCATGATCGCAAGATGAAATTGATGGTGATCCATATGCCGAACGATCCTGCCGGCTTCCGGCAGATTATCGAGCGGGGCGCGGATATGGTCAACCTGGATTACGGCGACGTCTTTCTCTCCGTTTTGCGCTCGACCCGCCCCCGGTAAGCGCCTTCCGGGTTCCGACCTAGCGACCCTGCCACCGTCGTCTGGCCTCCTCGAAACCGCCGTTTGCCAGGGCGTCCTTTGCATCCGTAGACCAGGCGCGGTCCGTATTCCGCTCCTCAAAGGCCGATTTCCAGCGGTTGTGCAGCCAGAGCCACTGGTCGGGGTACTCGCGGATCATCCGTTCCAACGACAGATTCATCGCCGCAGTCAACTGCAAAACCCGGTCCCCGGACTCCGACCCGGCGGACACCGGCAGCGCCGGCAGGCAGCGTACCAGAAACGACCCGTCCGGTTTTCGAACGCAGAAGATCGGCACCAGCGCGACCCCCGCATGCAGCGCCAGGGTCGCCGGGCCGGCGACGGTTCCGGTCGGGATGCCGAAAAACGGGGTAAAGAGGTCCGCGCTGTTCTGATCGGCCAGCAGACAAACGGCCTCGCCGCGTCGAAGCACGCGGAGCAGGGAACGGGCGGATTCTCCTTTGCTGAGAACGGCAAACCCGGCGCCCTCCCGCATCGCCCGGAGATAACGGGCCAGAGCGGGGCTTTTCGGGTCCTTCGCGACCACCGTCAGGGGCAACCGGCGAACACCGGCCAGCCAGCGGCCCAGAATCTCCCAGTTTCCGATATGGCCGGTAAACATCAGCACGCCCTTGCCGCCGGCACGGGCGGATTCGATATGCTCCCAGCCCTCACAGGTCACCATCCGTGAAAACTCGGCCTCGGTCAGGGCGGGGCCACGCACGAATTCGACCACGCATCGGCCGAAATGCTGGAAGACACGGCAGGTCAGGTTCTCGCGTTCCTGTCGGCTCATCGCCTCGCCGTAGGCCAGATGAAGGTTCGCACAGGCGCGGCGACGGTGCCGCCGGGCGATCCGGTAGGCGAGTTTTCCGAGACCGATGCCGATCCGACCGGAAAGAGACGGCGAACAGATTCTGAGAGGGAAGGCCGCCGCGACCATCAGGAGGACCGTCGTTCGCTGCCACAACTCCCGGACCCGATTCCGGCTCCGAAGAGAGAATTTCCCGTCACCGGACGGGCACGTTTTATCGGGCGTTGCCACCGAGGGAATCACCTTTCCGGGCGCTGCGGCGAACCGGAGCGTTCCCCGCGCCCTGAAAGGCGCACCTGCAAAACGACGTACCGGCAGGGACGACGTGTCCCTGCCGGTACGAATCGTTCTATCCGGTCGAAAGCCGAAGTTCGGCTTTCAGACGAGGTCAATAACGGCCGCCGCGTCCGCCGCCGCCGCCGTAGCCACCGCCGCCCCGGTTCCCGCCGCCGCCGTAGCCACCGCCGCCGCTGCGTCCGCCGCCGCCGCCGTAGCCACCGCCGCCACTGCGTCCGCCGCCGCCGCGATCCTCGCGCGGTTTCGCCTCGTTCACGGTCAGGGTCCGACCGTCCACCAGGCGTCCGTTCAGGTTGTTGATCGCATCGAGGGCCTGGGAATCATCGCTCATATCGACGAACCCGAACCCCTTGCTCTGACCGGAAAAGCGGTCTTCGACGATAGTAGCGTCCGTCACCGCGCCATACGCTTCGAAAAGTCGGCGCAGGTCGTCGCTATTGGTCGAGTAGGAGATCCCTCCCACATAGATTCGCATCTGACGGTTCCTTTCTGCATCCTTTATGAGTTTCGTGCAGCATGGGAGCGAACAGGAAAACGAGGGGCCAAAAGCGGGTCAGGAGGGTTCCCGACACCGTATGAGGACGCGATCGCAAAAACTGTCGGTTCAAATACCGGCGGGGAAAGGCGTACCCCGCACTTCGCACAATATAGCCTATCCGATTCGCCCGCCGATCGCCACCCTTTTTCGAGACGCGCCGGCCATGACAATTTAACGTTTCCTTAACGACAATCAAGCGGTTTTCGGTTATAATGGGGCAAGTCCTCAAAGCATGCCCCCTGTCCTCACAACGGGCAGCGTCAACGGAGGGAGGGTTCGATATGCGTCAAATCCCGCTCGCGCGGCCGATATCCCCGGTGATTCGCGCCTTCACTTTGATCGAACTGCTCGTCGTCATCGCCATCATCGCGATACTGGCGGCCATCCTGTTTCCCGTTTTCGCTCAGGCGCGGGAACGCGCCCGCGCCATCACCTGCACCAGCAATGTCCGGCAGCTGTCCCTCGGCGTCCTGATGTACGCGCAGGATTATGACGAGGTCTTGCCGCCCGTCGCCATTCCGGGCGAACATGAGGAGGAGGAAGAGGAGGAAGAGGAGGAAGAAGAGGAAGAGGAGGACGACGAACACGCGATCCTCTGGCCCGACCTCGTTGCCCCGTATATCAAAAACGATCCGGTGCGATTATGTCCTTCCGATTCCCAGGCGAAAAAGAACTCCTACGGCCTGAACGAGATTACGTTCCCGGACCTGACCGACCCCGATGACCTGCGGACGAACGTGGTCACGCTCGCTGCCTTCGATCATCCCGTCGACACCGTCATGATCGGCGAGGTCGGCACGGCGGATGACCTGAAAACAAGCCGTCCGGATACCTACAAGCTGACCGCGCCCAGTTTTCCCGCCAACGACGACGACGACGCTCGTCCGGCCGCACGTCACTTTGACCGCGTCACCCTGTCGTTCATGGACGGACATGTCAAACCGCTCCGGCTGAATCAGTTCTACACCGACCAGACGCCGCCGGATAAATGGTTTCTTCCGCTCGCAAATACCCCGTAATCCCGAAAGGCACGAGACTTTATGCGCAATGTCACCCGTAAATCCGGGTTCACGCTGATCGAGCTGCTCGTTGTCATCGCCATAATTGCGATACTGGCGGCCATCCTTTTCCCGGTCTTCGCCCAGGCCCGCGAAAAAGCGCGCCAGACCACCTGTCTGTCCAATGCGCGGCAACTCGCGCTCGGACTGACCATGTACTACATGGATTACGATGAGCGGATCTTCTTCTTCGGCCATAACGTGGACTATTCCCGCTCGAATACGTCCGGACCGCTCGGGGCCAACGCGGCCAACCGCTGGTGGAACCAGATCATTCCCTACACCACCAACTCCCGCGACCTGCTGGTCTGCCCGTCCGACAGCCTGCGCACTCCGAACAGCACCGACATGAAGCCCCGCTCCTATGTCGCCAACCGGGCGGCGGAAAGCCTGACGCTGGCCCAGGTGGAGTTTCCGGCCGATATAATCGTCGTGACGGAGAAAAACGGCGTCTTCGACGACTCCTGGTACGAGCCGCCGAAAAACCTGTACCCGAAGACGAATACGCCGCCGACCAATATCCCGGTCCTCGCCATGGACCGACACAGTGGCGGCGCGATCTGCGTCTTCTTCGACGGTCACGCCAAGTGGATGAGCAAGGGGGCGCTGATGAAGGACCCCTGCGGCCTGCCGTACACCGGCGTCGATCTGATGCGCCAGTATCCGATCCCCCTGCCGAACCCGGCGCGCACCCCGTGGCACGCCAACTGTCCGCAGTAAGCCCCGGATAATAACGGCGAAACTACTTGCTCGCTTCGAAGCGATCCAGGACCCGCGTGTCCGTCGCGATCGCTTCGAAGCTTACCCGGTTCCCCGATAGCCGGAAAAGCCCGAAGCCGTGGCGGCGAATCACCCGATCCATGACCGGTTCCGCCGACATCGCTTCCTCCTCCAACCCGCCGCCCGCCGTGCCCACGATCAAAAAGGTCACCCTCTGACGGCCATAGGTGCGCGTCCATCGCTCGTAGTCGTGGGTATGTCCGGAGACGATGAAATCGATTCCGTACTTCTCGATCAGCGGGTCGAACAACTCCCGCAACGGCAGGTCGCCGTGATACTCCGCCCATCCCTGAGAGTACGGCGGCTGATGGAGAAAGAGGAACCGCCAGGTGGCCTGCTTCCAGTCCGCGGATTCCAGTTCGCGCATCAGCCAGCGATGCTGCTCCGAACCGGCCGGAATCCCGGTCGGGAAGTGCTCGTTCGGGTCCAGAGCGACGAACCGGGCGTTGCCGGCCGTCCAGGCGTAGTACTGAGGTTTCGGACGGGTGCGGGCGTAACGTTCGAAGTGGACCGGACGCAGGTCCTCGAAACAGCCATCGTAATCGTGATTGCCGCCAACCAGCATCACCGGTGTCTCGGCGCAGAGCGGGGAAAGCGATTCGAAAAAGGCGCGCCAGGGGCCGGGACGGTGACCCTGTTCGACCAGGTCGCCGGTTCCGACCGAGAAGGCGATCGGCCATCGGGACATCGCACGGACATTCTGGCGGAAGACCTCGTTGTTGCCGCCGGGACGTTCGTTGGCATGGGAGTCCGACCAGACGGTGAAGGCAAAGTCGCCGTCCGCAGGGAGCGTCCGGAAGCGAAACTCCCGCCCGGTGACGCCGCCGGAACGTGTCCGGTAACGGTAGGTTGTGCCAGCCCGCAGCCCGGTCATGGAAACGACGTGCAGATTCTTTTCCGAAACCGCGGACAGGGTTTGCTCGGAACCGCCCTCCTCCGACCAGGTAAGCGTGGCGGCACAGGGAACATCCGTCTCCCAGACGACGGTCATCCGATCCGAACCGGCGTCCTGCAGATACGGTCCGATCACGGTCAGCGGCAGGGCGGCCAGGAGACGTTCCCCCGTGTCCAAAGAGCCGTCCGTTTCGTCGCGAACCGCCCGTTCCACGGTCGAGACTTGCTCGCGGGTCGGGGATTGCAGCAGACGGACCTTGCGCACCAGGGCATCCAGACGGGAACGCCGGGTGAGCGCCGACTGATAACGATCGAAATCGGATCGCGGCACGATCCGCACTCCCTCCAACCCGCCGTACAGCGCCTTGTTCAGAACGCGAACGATCAGCCGGGTCTTGCCCTCTGCCGCGGCAACCGGAAAATAATCGCCCCGGATCGGAATCCGTTGCCCGTTCGCAAAGAGCTGCGCGCCGTCGTCGGCGGAGATCGAGAGGACGGAGGGCGTGGCGATGGGGATTTCCGTCAGGTACCAGTAGGGTGTGTCCGCGTGCAGGCGACGCTGCGGCAACGTCACCTCCTCACGCCGGGTCGGCATCCGATCGGGGGCGACATTCAAACCCTCCGCCGGATCGCCCAGCGCGAACTGCCAGCGAGCGTCGAGCGGTTTCCAGGCGGGCGGCTCCACGGGAGAGAGGGCGCGATACTGCCGCAAAAGGGGTGCGGTGATCGCCGGTTCTCCATGCCGATCCCGCGCCGCCAGGGTTTCCGGGTCTGCGAAGGTATCCGTGGACATCGTCAGTATCGCCAGCAGACAGAGCGGAACGACGATCACGGCGAACCGGCATCCGTCCGTTCGCCGTAGGCGCAACTCCATCGGACACCGGCGAACGGTTTGCCGTCGACCTCCGCCAGGGGCTTGACGAACGTGTTGAGCGGTTCCCCGGCCTGACGCGGTTCAAGAACGATATCGCGTCCGTGCGACAGTTCGAGGCAACGGGTACTGAGGGAGCCGAAAAGATAATCGCGCTCGGTCGGGTGCTTGTCGGCTTCCGAGGCGTCCACCGGCACCCAGCCGATGCCGCCGACCCAGAAGCGTGCCCAGCAATGGTAGTACGCGGTTTCGCCGGAGGGCTTGTCCGGACTGAACGGCACGCCGAAGACATGATCCGCCGGTATTCCGAGCGAGCGGCTGACCCCGATGAAGACCGAATGATAGTCGGAACAGTCACCGGTTTTGCTGTCACAGGCCCAGACGGCGTCGCCCCGACCGGCGCCGGGCGCGCGATAGTTATAGGGCATCGTATCGATCAGGTAGTCGTAGATGCGGCGGCCCGCCCGCAACGGTTCGCCTTTGGGAAGATCGATCCGGGCGGCCAGTTCGGTGATCGGCCCGGCGATCGGGATCAGGTTCCAGTCGCCCAGGTACGGATCGAGTGCCCTGTCCGGGGCGACCTTGACGGTCGAGGGAAGCGTTTTGGCGGCGGCGACGACCTGCTCGCGGATTTCGACCTCGTAACTCAGGACGATCGTCAGAGTGCCGTTCGTCAGCTCCTTCGCCGGGTCGGTGATACGGCGGTACAGCATCCGGTTGCCGAACTTCGGATCGCGAGTGATCCGTCCGCCCTGAAGATCGGTGGTCACAAGGCGTACGGTCTGGCGGTCATTTTCGGAGAAGACCGGAATCCAGAGGTCGATTTGACGGGCGTCGGACGGCACATCGGTCAGAGCGCAGGTCGTGGTGACCGAAAGCGAACGGCGTTTCGGCATCTGCGAGTAGGGTGTCTGCGCTTGCGCCGTGCCGGAGAGAGACGAGATGGACATCAGTACCCCCGCCAGGAAAAGGGAATGTCGGATCATATTTCGGAACAGGGACGTCATCGGAATAAAGATAACCAAAGGACGAAAACCTGTCAAGAGATCCGCCGATACTTCCGGGTCCGGGCGGGGGCCTTTCGATCAGAGCGGTTCGTTGCCGAAGGCGAGAATATACCGGTACGCGGCCTGTCCGCCACGGATCATCTCCGCCCGCGCCTTCGGATCGTGGATGCGATCAACCCCGTCCAGGTACTGCGAATAGCCGTCGCTCTTTTCGTAGTACGTGGGGAGGAACCCGACGGTCTCGCCGATCCTGGCGCCGATCATCCGGCCACCGTTGGTCGTCCCGCCATAGTAGACATGAAAGACGCCGAGAGCGAAGTAGGGTCCGTTCTTTTCGCTGGCGCGAATCTCGTCCAGAAACGCACGGGTGAGAGGACGAGCCTGCGCCTCGGTCGGCCAGCCCGGACCCAGTCGCAGAAGATCGTCGAACAGCAGCCGCAGAACCTGCTTCTGGGCTTCGCCATAGGGGAGCGATTCGCCGGCTCCGACCTCCGCCAGGATGCGATGGATCTCGTTATGGATCAATGCCCGCTGCTGCAGGTGGACGATCAGTTGCGGTCGGGTCAGTTTCCCGGAAAAAACCGCCTGGTTAAAAGCCATCCGGCCCGCTTCCTCGTGTCGATTCCCGAAGGACGCCCGGAGCACCCGTCGAAGGGGCTGTTCCGCCGCAGTCTCCCCGGCGGCAGGCGCCACGGGGAAGGTCAGGGTCGCCCAGTGATGAACGGCGGTATATCGTTTGCCCTCCGTCTCGCCCGCGCGGGTCTCCTTCACCAGGGCGCGAAGTCCGATATAACCGCCGCGCGTCGCCGCGTCGGACCCCATCGGCAGGCGGGCTTCGCCTTTGAGGTCGGTCCGATAGCTGCGCGGAGTCTCCTCGCCGGGCCACTGCACCCAGATTTCGGCGTCCGGAACCGGCCACGTCTCCTGTCGGAGGGTAACGGTCATGTCGTTGCGGTCCGCCCTGGCCGTCAGTTCGGCGTACGAACCGCTCGACCCGCCCGCCGCCGCGAGCGAAGCCGCGCCACGGGCATGGTACACGAGCAGGTAGGTCTCCCCCTCGCGTTCCTTGATGCCGACGACCGCTTCGCCCACGGCGGTCTCCTGCCCGTCGGGGAGGGTGGCGTACCGCGCTCCCTCCTTCGCCGAACCGAGCGTCAGCGGTTTGCCGCCGGATTGCACCGTCAGGTTCGCCACATACTTTTCAAACTTCGCGCTGGGCGGTTCGGCGACGTTTTCCTGCAACGCGAAGCGCACCTGGCGGTTTTCCACGATCGCCCAGATGAAATGCGCCGAGGCCGTTCCCGGCACGGTCATCAGCGCCAGCAGGGCTGCGAGAAAAAGAATCATTCGTTTCGGCATTGTTTCGTTCCTGATCACTTTTCGAGGGATTTCGTTTACGGATTGATTTTGCGGGCTCTCCGGAGATTCGGGTCCCGCAGGGCATCGATTTTCATCGCCTTTACATGATAGTCGGCAAAGAGTACACTTGCCGTTTCGGTATGGCGAGGCAAAATCCTTCCGTACGTTTCGCGATTCAGCGGCGCGGGCGCGGTTTTCGCCCGGAGCTGCGGGGGACGGATCGCATAGTAGCCTCTTTTCAGACCGTGCTCGGCGTCACCGTACAGGCGGCAGGTCGCTGTCGGCGAGAGGCAGACATGGTTATAGTGGCATACATGAAAGGCATCCCTGCCAGGCACCCCTGCCGGTATCGAGACCATCGCGATGACGATGAGTAGTTCGATGTTTCCGGCGAA
The DNA here is from genome assembly GCA_033762295.1 of Capsulimonadales bacterium. Taxonomy (GTDB): domain Bacteria; phylum Armatimonadota; class Armatimonadia; order Armatimonadales; family Armatimonadaceae; genus JANRLW01. Next base: position 8,349 of record JANRLW010000026.1, on the reverse strand, counting down.
TGTTTCCGGCAGCGCCGGCAAATACGGTCCCTTCGTAGGGTTGCTTAAAATGATCAGGGGGCAGGTAAAACCTGCCCGGTGTTTCGTCAGCGTCGCGTCGGGTCACCAAATCCGTTCCACCATCCGTTGTCCTGAGTACCGTCCCGGTTGAAGTCATCCATCTGATGGCGCTTCATCGCTTTACTGTGTCCGTCCGCGAAGGCGACCGTCACCAAACCGCTGTGCCGTTCCGCAGGAACCGCGCGGCACCCATGACTTCCGCTACACTCGGAAGTCCCCGGTGCCCCGTAAAAGCCATCGCCGGGAGTCGTCGGGCGACTGCCACGCGCACTCGGAAACGGCGGGTCGATCACATAATTGCCTGCATTGCGGACTCCCACATCAAAACTGCACCCTTCCGTATCGGCGATAGCGATCGTTTCGGCGGGACGCTCAATCTGCGCATCGAGGGCGCCGAAAGGGTGACGCGAGTTGCCCAGATACTGGAAGTTATAGCCGTAGCCACCGTAAAGGGCGTTCGGATTGTGGGCGAAGGGCTTAAGGAACGCGTCTTCCGGCGCACCCGGCGAGCGGAAGAGCGCTTCGTTCTTGACATAGGACCAGATATGATCGGGCCATCGAGTACGGGGTCGTTGTATGGAGGCGGAGGAGGAGAACGGGTACGACTCATTGTCCTGTACGTACATAGCGAGGGCAAGTCCCAGTTGTCGCAGGTTGGAGACGGAGGTCGCCTGTCGTGCCTTGGCGCGAGCCTGTGCGAAGACCGGGAACAGGATCGCTGCCAGTATGGCAATAATAGCGATCACAACGAGCAACTCGATCAGCGTGAAGCCGCGCCGCTCCGCGGGCGATGTTCGGGCTTGCCGCCCGGATACGATACCATTCATCCTGCGTTTCACCTTTCCGGCGTGTCATTGGCCGTGCGTGTAAACCCGGAGCGGGTCGACGAAATGCCGACTCAGTTTATCTCCGACCATAATTATCGCCAATAGGTTAGCGTATCCGGAGGCTTGTTGTCAAGAATTTTGTTCGCTTATCCGCAGGAACGGCCAAAATCCGCCAAAAAGGGGAGGGGCAACGCGGCCGGAGAGCGTCCCTGAAGGAGGAAAGAACCGTTCGCAGGTACAATGCACAAGCGGTTGTGCGAAATCGTGGCGCAGAGAACGGGGACGAAGGAACGGGCGGAAACGCCGGAAAGCAAGGGGCGCAGATGGCTGTCTCCATCACGGATGTGGCGCGGCGGGCCGGAGTGTCGCCGGGAACGGTCTCCCATGTCCTGAACGGAAATACGCGGGCCGGGATCGCACCGGCGACGCAGGAGCGAGTCCGGCGGGCCGCCGCCGAACTGGGTTACCAGCCCAACCGTATGGCGCGGATGCTGGGGCGAGGGCGCACCGATACGCTCGGGCTGTTCATTTCCGGATTGACGAATCCGTTCTTCGTGCGTATTCTGGAGTGCGCGGAGCGGCTGGCGCTCGAAGCCGGTTACCATGTGCTGATGGAGACCGCCCCGCACTACCTGGGGTCACCCCTGCACAAGGCGAAACTCCGTGGCTGGCCGATGGATGGCGCGCTGATGTGGGCGCAACCCGACCAGACGCTGGCACACTACCTGGGAAGTCAGGCGGACGGGATGCCGGTGGTCTACCTGGGAGGGCAACCCCGTTCGGACGGAGCGAACGCCGTCTATTTCGATGTCTACGGAGGAGCGCAAGCGGCGATGCGTTTGCTGATCGAGCGCGGGTATCGCCGGATCGCCTACCTTTTCCCTTACGACTGGGTGCTTCGCCAGCCGGAGGAACCACGGCACTGCGCCTATCGGGAAGCGTGCGAGGCGGTGGGACTCGTTCCCCACCTGATCCTGATGGACCGGCATGAGCAGACGCGGCGGGCCGGGCTTGAGGCGGGCCTGTCGCTCGCCCGGCTGGCAGACGGAGAACGCCCGGAGGCGCTGCTCTGCTTCAACGACGTCATCGCCGAGGGCGTATTGTTCGGACTGCGGCGGGCCGGCCTGCGCTGTCCGGAGGATGTGGCTCTGGTCGGTTTCGACGGTAACGACGACGCGCGTTACCTCGATACCCCGCTGACCACGGTTTCCATGCCGACCGAACGGCTGTGTCAGGAGGCGCTCGATCTCCTGCTGCGCCGTCTTCGGGAAGGGGCGGATGCTCCGTCGGCGCAAATTCTCGTTCCGAGCGAACTGATTATCGGCGAAAGCGCCTGAATCGGGCGATTCCGCGCAAACGTGATATCATGGCAAAACACTTCAATAGTTGTTGAAGTATAGATTTTTGGAGTCGGGACGAATGGCGAAGCAGAAGAAGAGACAGATCGAGGGAGCGGAAAACGCACAAGCGATCGCGGACGCGGCGGAGAGGTTTCGCGCACTGGGGGATCCGACCCGGTTGGCGATCCTGGGATATCTGATCGTTTGTGAGACCCAGGAACCGGCATCGGAAACCGCCGCAGAGGGGGAAGCCGGAGTGACCATCGGGGAGATCGCCCGGTTTCTGACGGGCGATAAGGAGATCACCTCCGGGATTTCGCACCACATCAAGGAATTGCGACAGGCCGGTCTGATTCGGGTCGAACGGGACGGGAAGAAGAAACGTTGCCGGTTGAACCGCGAGACATTGCTCGGACTCGCCGGGCGGCTCGCCCTGCCCGACCGGACGGCAACCGCGCCGGACAGTCCGGCGGCAGAGGGGGAAACGGTACCCGTTCCCGATGTCGTTCCCGATGTCGACCCGGAGGCGACCGGGGAGGCGACGCCGCCCGAACCGGCGGGGAATGCCGGACGACCGCCGCGCAACGGCCGGCGAACGACGCCGAAACGGCCGACCGATAGCGCCGGATGATCGGGCCGGTTCGGTCGGTTTTCCCGGTGAGACAGGAGAGATGTGGATGTCTGTGGTGATTCCCATACCCGAAGTGACCGACGAGGTCCGGGTCGTGCCCGAACCGTCCCCCCCGGAACCTTCACGGACCCGGTTCGAGGAGCAGCTGCGAGAACTGCTGCAGGGCATGGTGACGATGGCCGTCACCTGTTCCGAGATGCTGTTTGAGGCGACCGACGCCTTGAAGACGCAGAACCCTCGCGCCATACAGGACGTTCTGGAAAAGGACGACCAGGTCGATGAACTCGAACGAAGGATCGAGGCGGAGGTGATCCGGTTGCTGGCATTGCAGCAGCCGGTGCTCGGGTCCGATCTCCGGTTCGTCAATCTGGCGCTGAAGGCGATCACGGACCTCGAACGGATCGGCGATCACTGTGTCAACATTGCGCGCGTCGCGCAGCAGATGGATCGGGAAGGCATCCTTTATCAGCCGCTGGTCGACATCGAGCGTCTGCAGCGGACGGTCGCCGTTATGCTGGACGACACGATACAGGCGCTGATCCGGCGGGATCTCACGCTGGCCCGTCAGGTGATCGCGGCGGACGAGGAAGCGGACCGACTTTACCGCAGGATGCAGGAGCAGCTGCGGACGAAAATGCGGACGGGAGACGCCGGGATGGCGCTGCGCGGTTCCTATCTGCTGTTCGTGCTGCACTATCTGGAACGGATCGGCGACCATTGCGTCGGGATCGCGGAACGTCTTCCGGATGTCGCCCGCTGTGAGGTCGGGTGAGGCGACCGCAACGGACCGTGGATCTACGGTGTCCGATGGTTGATGTCTCCTTCGAAACCGGAAAACGCCGAATCCCCGGTAACCCGCCCGCTGACGGAAGCGGAAGCCCTCCGACTTTCTCTGGCCTTGCGGGATACGCCGAACATTCTGGGATACCTGCCAGGGGAGTTGACAGGGTTCTCCGACGCTCTTGTCGTGGAGTCGACGACGGACGGAACCCTTGCGGGTGTCTGCCTGATCAAAAGACTGCCGATGAACTGGGCGGATCTCGCCGTCCTGTACGTGTTCCCGGAGCATCGGAATCGGGGGATCGGTACGCGGCTATTCCGGGACGCCTTCGCCCGACTGCGCACGGAGCGGCGGCATATACTGTGCGTCAGTCGCGAACCGTCGGTCCTTCGCCGGATGGAAGCGGAAAGGATGCGTTTCATCGGCTCCTGGCAGCTGCCGCTACCGGTGCAGTGGGCCTATTCACGGCATTATATGAGCTCGTATCGGTTTCGTGAGGCGTTCCGAAAGCAGGCCGTCTTTCCGAAGCAACCGCCGTTCCGGTATGCGGTTCTCCGGGCGGAAACGTGACGGAGTCCGGTCGTTCCCCGGTTACGCGGAAAGAACGATCTCCTCGCCGTCGGCAGGCCAGAAGGTTTCGGGGAAGATCGTCCGCGCTGCGGCGAGGGTCGCGACGCGCTGTTCCTGCCGGGCATGGGTCAGTGCCAGCCGCTTCACTCCGGCTTCCCTCGCCAATCGGGCGGCGTCGATCGCGCCCATATGGCCGTAAGGATTGTTGTCCGGTGCGGCCCGTGGCCCGAAAGACGCCTCAGTGATCAGCAGATCCGCGCCCTGGTGAAAACGTACCAGTTCGTCGGTGTATTCCGTGTCCCCCGTAACGCACAGAATCGCTCCGGAGGTCGTATCCTCCACTCGATAGCCGTGAGCGGGAACCGGGTGTCCGGACCGTCCCACGTTGATGGAAAGGTCGCCGATCGAAAAACCGTCGCCGGGGACCAGCGGCAGCAACTCGACGGAGCCGGCCACCCCCGGAAAACGCGCCTCCTGCAGAAACGCCCGGGCCAACCCGACGACCGTTTCCAGATCCTCCGCCGGACCGCCGAGGATCAGGGGCGGGGTATCGGTCGCCTTCGCTGCCAGCAATTGCCGTTGAAATAGGAACTGTGGCAGGCCGAGGTAGTGATCGTGGTGGAAATGAGTAAACAGAAGGTGGGTGATTCGCAGAGGATCGAGGCCGAATCGCGGAAGTCGGAGGGCGGCATTCCATCCCGTGTCGAACACGACGGTTTCGTTGACGACATGGCAGACGGTATCTCCGTCCGTCTCCGGCAGGACCGCCGCCGTCCCCAGAAAGGTTACTTTCAACATCTGTCCTCCTGACGGGCTTACGGAGTGGTCGCCCGATCCTCCGCCGGGGCGAAGCGCCATTCTTCGTCGAAAAACCCGGCATCGGCGATCCGTCCGGGACGCGTTTTGTCGGGCGGGGTCGTGATATCGATAACGGCCCAGTCCGGAAGGCGCGGACGTTGACGGGCATTGTTCAGGTATGCCTCCTCCCGCCAGGTGATTCCGCTGTTCAGGACCAGGTACCGGGAGGGGTTCTCCGGGTTGGGAAAGATCAGAATCGGGACGGTCGTGCCAGCCGGGTAGGATTTGCCCCGTACGCGCAGGGTTCCGTCCCTCTCCCAGGAGACGGGCAGCCGTCCGGCCAGTCGGGCCAGAACGCGATTACTCGACGGATCGCCCCAGAGAATCAGGTTCGCGTTACGGATGTCGTCCCGTGTCACCGTCGAGTCGTCCTTGATCGGCGCGTCACCTCGAAACTGGGTTCGCCAGGCGGTGCGGGCGCGTTCCAACTCGCGGGCGACCCAGTTCCCGGTCGCCTCGGCCAGCGGTCGGCCGGTCGGCCGCACCAGCAGGAAGCGATCCATGAAGGCATCGTCGATCGGTCCCTGTAGTCCGTGTTTCTTCCGAAGCCCCTTCCGGGCGCCGTCATCGATCGTCCAGGTCGAGCCGGTTCGGATAAAGGCAACCGGCGAGAGGGCGGACCCGGTGATACCGACGCCGCCGAGACCGGGGAACCGTTGCCCGTCCACCGCGACCGTTTTGCGTGCCACGGCGGGAGCGAGGGAGAATCCGGTGACATTCTCGGTCGTCAATGTCACCTGGTCTCCGGCGATCCGTCCGTTGACCCTGGCCCGTTCCCAGTGTTTTTTCAGGCCGGTCACGGTCAGCCAGTGCATTCGAGGATAGCGCAGGGTCCAGGTGGTGAAGCGGAGAGAGGAGGGGAGCGGGTCACGTCCCTTCTCGGCGAAGGCGGCCAGCCGATCATCGATCTCTTTTTTTGCGTCCGCGCTGTACGAGTGTCCCGTGTTGCGTCCGGTCACGCGGGCCAGGGTAAGGCCCTCGGCCCTGAGCGCGTCCGCCATCCGGTCCGCCGCCTGTTTCTGCCCGTCGCGGTCACCGTTATAGGCAACGACCGGAAGATTATAGAGGTTGGCGGCGTAGTCCGTCGAATCGTACCACCGCATCAATTGGCGTTCATACCACGGGGGCGCGTCCGGCCCGTCCGAAGGGAGGCGCAGGAACTCCATCGTTTCGGAGAAGCCTGCGCCGGGAGCGGCGGCGGCCCAGACGTCGGTATGGTGAGTGGCATACTGCCAGCAGGACGCACCGCCCATGGAAAAGCCACGAACGACCAGTCGGTTCTCGTCGATCGCATAACGACGGCGTACATCCGCCAGGGCCTCGAACAGGTCGACCTCCCCGGCGAAGCGGTTGGCATTGCAGTAGCGTCCGTAGGGGTGGAGGACGAAGCTGTCCGGCGGGACGAACTCGCCCGGACTGTGCCGCCGCTCGCCGATAAACGCGAGTTCGGTCAGAGTTTCCCCGCGCCCATGGCAGAAAACATCGAGACGGCGGGGCGTTCGATTCCCGGCGATGCCGGCCTCCGGGACGACCAGGCCGTACGGTTGGATCGAGTCATCGATTTTACTGACATAGCCCAGGACGATCGGGCCGGCCTGGCGCATCCAGGGTGTCTCCCCGTTCCGTAGAGCCTTCGCCCGCTCCATGCCGGCAGCGATCAACTCCTTCGCGGTCGCCAACTCCCTGGCATGAAAGAATTCGTTGTATGTCAGCGCATATCGGACCGCTTTCTCGTAGACCCTGACATCCGGAAGGAAACGCAGGAGAGCGGGTTTCGACTTCAGGTCGGTCTGTAATCGGGCGATTTCGGCGGTCAGCGGAACCAGCAGCGCTTCGAGTTCGGCGCGTTCGGTGGCGGAGAGAGCGATGCCGGGCGGCGGGACCGGCCGGATATCGTTTTGAGCGACTGCGGGCAGGACGGCGAAGGCCGTCAGCAGGAGCAACGGCAACCGAAGACGGCGAACGATTGACGGGACGAACACGGGAGTACTCCTTCGTACGAACCGTTTCGCTCTTTCCGTTCGAAAAACCTTCCTTGCATGCCTCGACCTCCGGAGAAGAGAGGGCGACGGTCAGAAATGCACGTTCAGGAGCGCACGTCGGGCCAGAGATCGGGAATTTCGGGATCGTAGATATGGCAGCGGCAGGGGCGACCGTCGCCGCCGACCGTTTCGCTGTTTTTCGGTCGTGCGCGGGGCGGGGTCGTTTCGCAGACATCCCGGCGAAAGGCGCAGCGTGTTGCGAAGCGGCAGGCGGCTGGCCAGTCGGTCGGCGGGGGGACGATTCCTTCGAGGGTGACCAGATCATGTCCTCGCCGGTTCCGGGCCGGGAGCGAGGCGAACAGGGCGCGGGTATAGGGGTGTTGCGGGGTTTTGAAGAGGGCGCGGGTCGGCGCATCCTCGACGATCTGCCCTGCGTACATCACCGAGACGGAGTCCGCAACCTCCGCGACGATCCCCAGATCGTGCGTGATCAGCAGAACCGCCATGCCCATCTCCTGCTGAAGTTCGCGAATCAGGGCGAGAATCTGCGCCTGCACGGTGACATCGAGCGCGGTCGTCGGCTCATCCGCAATCAGCAGTTTGGGCCGGTTGGCCAGGGCGATCGCGATCATCACACGTTGCCGCATCCCGCCCGAGAGTTCATGGGGATACTGCCGGAGTACCTGGGGCGGGTTCGGCATGCCGATGCGTCCGAGCAGATCGACCGCCCGATCGATCGCTTCCTGACGGGATTTCCCGTGGATGGTCATCGCTTCGGTGATCTGCTGTCCGATGGTGAAGGTCGGGTTGAGCGAGGTCATCGGTTCCTGGAAGATCATTCCGATCTCCCTGCCGCGCACCGTGCGCATCTGTTCCCAGGTCAGGTCCAGCAGGTCCTTGCCTTCGAACAGAATACGTCCGGATTCGATATACCCGGCCGGTTCGGGGACCAGCTGAAGCAGGGACAGCGCCGTGATCGATTTTCCGCAGCCGGATTCACCGACGATGGCGCGTGTTTCGCCCCGTCGTACCGTGAAGGAGACGCCGTCGACGGCACGGGCGACCTTTCCGCCGGACACGGTGAAGTACGTACGCAGGTTCTCGACCTGTAAAAGCGGCAGCGTCGAACCATCGGAAACGGTGGTTTTCGCCGGATGAGTGGTGGATATGGCAGTCACACCCCGATTATACAGGGATCGGGTCGCCGGAGCCGGAGAAAACGCACCGAAAAGAAAAAAGCGACCGAACCATACGGATCGGTCGCTTCCACAGCACGTGGAGAGAAAAGGAGATCACACGC
>JANRLW010000025.1:0-55499 GCA_033762295.1 Capsulimonadales bacterium | reverse complement strand
AATCGTTTTCGAAAATGAGGCAGGGTCCACTTTGCCTCCTGTCTCGGTTACGAACAGCCAACCCTCGTCGAGCGCCTTGCGTTCCTCTGGTGTCAAACCTGAAAAAAGCTTTTGACGGATTCGAAGCCAGTCCTCCATTGCGGCGATCCAATGATCGCTGATCGGTACCGTTCGCGGCACTTTGCCCTTGGCTTGTCGAATGACGATCAGCTTCTCCCGGGAACGATAGTCATCAATCTTCAGTGCGACCATCTCACCAATTCTGGCCGCAGTATCGAGCAAACCGAGGAGGATAGCAATATTGCGATCCCGGTGAAAAGCCCTGGACTTTGGATCGAAGTTCTTAATGTCCTTGTTTTTGTCCGGGTTCCAGTAATCGCGAATTCCGACGATGAGCCGAAAAATATCCTCGTCCGATGGCATATATCGCGGAGGCTTGGGGGCTTTGTGTACCTCGTAATCGACGAAACGATCCCGTTCCACAATTCCACGTCTCCGACAGAACTTAAAGAATGCCTTAATGGCAATACCGTCATGTCTGAGGGTCGTGCGACTGAGTCCGTTTCCTCGCCTGTCTACTTTGGCGCGACGATGGGCGATATATTTGTCCATATCCCGTTTGCTGAATTCCGAGAATGGAATTCTCTGGTTCTCGGCCCAATCGATAACCTGTCGTAACTGACAGTCATAAAAGCGGACCGTCTTCGGAGCCTTTGTCGCTTCATTATGTTTGCGGAACTCGTTTACTGCATCGACCCAACCGTAATCCATTACCTACTGACCCCTTCCGATCGTTGTTATATTACAAGTATATCACAATTTACTTTGGGTATACTAACTTGCCAGACAATTAAAAAAGCGTGGCGGCTATCAGTTATTGATAGTCGCCACGCTTTTCGATTTCTAAATGGGTTGTATAGGACTCGAACCTATGACCCGCTGATTAAGAGTCAGCTGCTCTACCGACTGAGCTAACAACCCGGATACTCACAAAAAGAAGCAGGGAAAATATACCACGATCCGCGACGGAGCGCAACCGTGCCTTTCGGGAAACCGTTCCGATGTCTTGACAAAGCGGGCCGAAACCTTATATCCTATATTTCGCTATGTCTGCGGTACCCGTTGATCCCATGCCGACCGAACAGGCGTCCTCCCGTCGTGTTCGCACACGGTTTGCCCCCTCTCCGACCGGATTCCTTCACGTCGGAGCCTTCCGTACGGCCCTTTTCTCGTATCTTCTGGCGAAGCGGTTTCAGGGCGATTTTATTCTCCGTATTGAGGATACCGATCAGAATCGTCTGGTCCCCGGAGCGCTCGACAGCATTATACGATCCCTTCAGGCGCTCGGACTTTTCTATGACGAAGGGCCGGACGCGGAGCAGGTCGGCCGACTCGATGCCGAAAAGTACGGCGGCGTGACGCCGGGTATCCTGCCCGAGCACGGCGGCGATTTCGGGCCTTACTTCCAGTCGCTGCGTCTGCCGCGCTACGATGCCGCCCTCGAACGTCTTCTCGAGGAGGGCAAAGCCTACTTCGCGTTCGAAACCCCGGAGGAACTGGCGGCCCAGCGGGCGGCGGCCGACGCCCGGAAGGTGCCGTATCGGTATAACCGCCGGTATCGGGATTACCCGCTCGGACAGGCGCGGGACCGCGTCGCCGCCGGGGAACCGGCCGTCATCCGCTTCAAAATGCCCGTCGAAGGACCGATCGTCTGTGTGGATTACCTGCGCGGGAAGGTCGTCTTCGAGGCGGAGACCGAGGACGATTTCATTATTCGAAAGGCGGACGGCTTCCCGCCGTATCATCTGGCCGCGATCGTGGACGACTACGAAATGCAGGTTTCCCATGTCCTGCGCGGCGACGAATGGCTTTCCTCGTTTCCCAAGCATGTTTGTCTCTATCAGGCGTTCGACTGGCAACAGCCCGTCTGGGTACATACCCCGAGCGTTCTCGGCAACGATAAGAAAAAACTCTCCAAACGACACGGGGCCAAGCCGATCATCGGGCCCGTTCCCGAATTGAAGGAGGGCAAACTCACCGGGGAACTGCTGGCCGGTATGGTGAATCAGGAAGGGTTCCTGCCGGAGGCGATGGTCAATTTCCTCGCCCTGATCGGCTGGTCCGCGCCCGATAACCGGGAACTGTTGCGGCCCGACGAACTGATCGCCGAGTTCACGCTCGACCGTGTCTCCCTCTCGCCCGGTGTGTTCGATATCGAAAAACTGGAATGGATGAACGGGGTCTATATCCGTTCCCTGACCCCGGACGAACTGGCGAAGCGAGTTTTGCCGTTCATGCAGGAAGCCGGACTGTTGTCGTCGAATCCTGCTCCGGAGGAGCGAGCGTATATGGCGGAAGTCATTGCGCTCGAGCAGGAGCGGATTCGACGTCTTTCCGAGGCCCCGGAGGCCACGGCGTTCTTCTTCGGAGAGCTACCCGATTTCGGTTCCGAAGAGGGGGAGACGGCGGTGCGCAAATGGCTCCGTAAGGATGGGGCGTCCGTCGCCGCATTCCTCAAAGCGACGGCTGAGGCGCTGTCCGGATTATCCGGTTGGACGACCCCCGCCATCGAGGAAGCGGTCAGAACGGTCGGGGCGCGGTTGGACCGCTCCGCGGGGAACATCACGCATCCGGTCCGCGTCGCAACCACGGGAAGAGAGAAAGGTCCCGGTCTCTTTGAACTTATGACCGTACTCGGAAAAGACAAAACGATTCGACGCCTCACGTATGCAATCGGGCTGACGGCGGCCGGAGACGAAACGGCGGAGACAGGGCGTGGCTGAAATAGTTTTTGATATGCACACGCTGTTCGGCCCGGTACCCCCGCGTGGCGTGGAGACCGGGATGCCGCGGCTTATCGAACTCCTGAAGCGGGACGGCGTCGCCGGGGCGGTCACTCTGTCCACCCGTGGGCTGTATCACAGCGCCGCCGCCGGAAACCGGGAAACGCTCGAAGTCTGCCGACAGAACCAGAACCTTTTTCTGCCCGCCGCTCTGCTGGACCCGCGCCAGCCCGATGTGGTCCGGACGCTGGAAGGCGCCCGTCTGCTCTGTCTGATGCCCACCGCGCAACGCTGGCCGATCGCTTTTTATCCGCTGTGCGAGATGCTCACCGAGGTCATGCGGTCGGGAACCGCGACTGCACGGCTGCCCCTCTGGTGTCAGTGCAGTCGGCCCGGGGACGCCACCGCGTTCGATACGCTTTTCGAGAAAGTCGGCCTGACGTCCGTGGTGATCTTCGGTTCGATCGGCGGCGAAGCCCTGACCGAGGCGGTCTCTCTGGCGCGACGCAATCCCCGGTACCATATCGCGACCAACGGACTGCGCGGGATGGGCGAGATCGCGACCGCCGCCGCCGCGATCGGGGCCGACCGCATCGTTTTCGGCTCCTCCGCGCCCGCCCGCTCCCTCGGCGCCGCGCTCTCCCTGGTGCGGTACTCCGGGTTGACTCCGGCGGATCGTGCGCTCGTTTTCGGTGGTAACGCTCGACGGTTGCTCGGAGGTGCCTCGTGATCACCATGTCCCCCCAGCTGCCGCCGTTGACCATAGCGCCCGCCGGTTCCGAGCCGAGCCGCAAACACCGGATCATCGACGTCCATTGCGGCTGGGGAGCGACCTCCGCCGCCCCGGAATGGCGTGATATCAACGCGATCAAGAAGGCGATGGCGGCCCGCGGAATCGGGACCGTGTTCCTGTCCGCGCTTCTGGCTCGCCGGTACGATCTGGTGGCCGGAAACGAAGCGCTTCCGGGCGCGGTTGCTCCCCCGGTCGACGAGGACGATGTCGATGTACGCGGCTGGATGGTCATTCATCCGGCTCGCCTGAAAGAGGCGATCGACCAGATGCGCCGCCTGCTCCACTCACCACGATTTATCGGCGCGGCGCTGTATGCCGACCCACGGACCGGCGCGCCGGTCACCGCGACCGATGCCCGTGAACTGATTACGGCGTTCCGCCGATTCGGTAAGCCGCTTCTCGTCGAAACCCCCGACCTGACCGCGATGGAACAGGTCGTGCGAATCGCCGATGATCTGGCGGGCGTCAAACTGATCGCCTCCGGGATGGGCGGAGACGAATGGCGAGAATCCCTGGCCCTTGCCGCGCGGTCGGCCAACGTGTTTATCGATATCTCCGGCGCGTTGACCCCGGAGAAGGTCGAATACGCCATCCAGGCGTTGCATGGGACCAGAAAAATCCTGTTTGGTTCCGGCGCGCCGCTCACCGATCCCGCCGCCATCCTCGGGATGCTCGACGATGTCGATGTCTCCGGGGAGGATCGTAACCGCATTCTCTACGGAAACGCGGAGAAGCTATTCAATCTCGGACCCGCCCCGGTCGAATCGGCGACGATTGCCGCTCTCGAAAGCTCCCCGATCGTCGCCAACTACCTGATCGGGAACGTCGACAATCCCGGCGAGGGTGCCTGAAAGACGAACGGGGGACGCCGATGCCGACTCCGCCGTCCGTTCGGTTCGGGACCATGGGCTGGGCCTACGACGACTGGAAGGGGCCGTTCTACGCCCGGGACGCCCGGAACGACCGACTCCTGGAACAGTATGCCGCCGTCTTTGACGCCGTCGAGATCGATGCGACGTTTTACGGCGCGCCCCGGAAATCGACCCTGACCGGGTGGGCCGCTCAGGTGCCCGAATCGTTCCGTTTCTCCGCAAAGGTACCGCGCGCAATCACCCACGAACGACAACTGGTCGATGCCGCCGAAGCCACACTCGATTTCGCCCGGTTGATGCGACAGGGATTGGGCGAACGCCTCGCCGCTCTCCTCCTTCAACTCCCGCCGGAGTTCTCGGCGGATTCCCGCGAACGACTCGATCGTTTCATCGCCACCGTCACTGCCGCCCGGAACGGAGGCGATACCGTCCCCTGGGTGGTCGAGTTCCGTCATGCCTCCTGGCAGGAGACCGATGTCGTCGCCGCTCTCGAAGAACACGGTGTACGCGTCGCCACCACCGAACGACTCAATCTTGGCGGACCGCTCCGCTACCTCCGTCTCCTCGGTATCGAAAACAGTGTCGCACGGTTCGACGAAAAACAACTCGACCGGACGGACGAAGTCGCCGCCTGGGCCGAACGCCTGAAGACGGCCGATGCCGACACTCAGGTTTTCGTTCGAAACTTCTTTGAAGGTCATGCGCCGGCCACCCTGTTCGCTCTGAGGACGCATCTCGGGTACGCGAACCGAGTCCCGATCGGACAGCAACAGATGAACCTCTTTTAAAGCGCGGGAGCGGTACAATAAAGGCATGCATGCCCTGGTCCTTTTTTCCCACGGGTCGCTCCTTTGCGGCGCGGGGGAAGCCGTTGACATACACGCCGAGCGACTCCGGCAACAGGGGAAGTACGATCGGGTCGCCGTCGGCTACCTGAACTATTCCGAACCGCTTTTCGCGGAGACCGTCGCCGCATTGGTCGCGGAGGGAGTCGACCGCATCACCGTTCTGCCGTACTTTCTGATCTCCGGATACTTCGTCCGCACCAGTCTGCCCGAAACGCTCGAACCGGTGCGCGCCGCCTTTCCGACGGTCGAGTTTTCGGTCGCTCCCGCCATCGGGTTTCATGAGACGCTGGCGGAGGCACTTTTCGATTCCGCCATCCATGCCCGGACCGAGGAGCGGTGGCGCGACCCGCTGAAACGGGCCGCCCGGGCCTGTCGCCCGTCGCCCGATTGTCCGCTGTACGGTACACCCGGTTGCCCGAAGGTTCCGTCCCTACCCGCACGAGAGGAAAATCTTCATGTCTGATCCCCGCTCCGCCCTGCTGGTCATGGTGCACGGCTCGCCGCGTCCGGTAGCGAATGAGGATATGTTCCGGGTCGTCGAGGCGTTTCGGAACCGCCCCGAGTACCGCGAACGATTCCCGATCGTCGAAGTCGGCTTCATGGAGTGCAACGAGCCGGATATCCCGACCGCGATCGATCGGTGTATTGCACACGGCGCGACCGACGTCATCGCGGTACCCTATTTTCTCCACACCGGCACCCATGTCTGCGACGATCTCCCGACTCTCCTCGAGGAGGGGCAACGTCGTTTTCCGAACGTAAAGTTCAAAATGGGGGAGTATATCGGCCTCTCGGACCGGCTGACCGATATCCTCACCGAGCGGGCGGCCACCGCGCCGTCGAAAGGAAAGGAAGACCGATGACGGACGCAGGCACGGTCTTCCTGCACGGCGGCGGAGCGACACAGCCGGAAATCATCCGTGCGTTCGTTCAAACGGCGGGCGGACCCGAAAAACCGATCGTGGTGCTCGCGCAGACCTCCGAGGACCCGGTGCAAAAGGGGAACGTTTCAGCCGCATGGCTGCGGGAGAACGGCGCGAAGGTCGTCAACGCGCCCGGCGGGTTTCGCCCGGACGCCGCCTCGACCGAACTGCTGACAGCGCTGCTGGCGCGGGCGGCCGGAGTCTGGATTCCGGGCGGCGATCAGACCCGGTGGATGCTGGCCTTTCGCAATACGCCGATCCTCGATGCCATTCGGGCGGTTCGGGAGCGTGGCGGAGCCGTGGGCGGCACCTCCGCCGGCGCTTCCCTGATGGGGCAGGTCATGCCGACCGGCGAAGGGGACCGAACCCGAATGACCGTCCGGTCGGTCGAAACCGCCCCGGGCATCGGCTTGCTGAACAAAACGATCGTGGACAGCCATTTCTTCGCCCGCGAACGCGTTCAACGATTGATCAATATGGTGCTCAGTCAGCCCGGTTTCACCGGCATCGGGATCGATGAACGCGCCTGGGTCACCGTCTCGCGAAATCACCTCACGGTCCACTCCGGTCAGGCGATGCTGGTTCGCTCCGCCGGTTCGACCGCTCAGGACCCGGAAAAACGGATCGCGGCGAAGGATGTTCGGCTGCAAATCCTTCTGCCCGGCCAATCCGCCTCTCTGAAGTAGAAAGGGATTCCATGAGCGTCAACGCCCCGCCGACGTTTCTCATGTGCCCCCCCGACTTTTTCGGGGTGGAGTATGTCATCAACCCCTGGATGGAAGGGCAGGAAGGAAGCGTCGTTTCACCGGTCGCACAAAGCCAGTGGAACGGACTGTACGAACTGCTCACCGGAACCCTCGGCGCACGGGTGCATCTGCTCGCCCCAAAGCCGGGACTCCCCGATATGGTGTTCACGGCGAACGCGGCGCTGGTACGCGGAGCGATCTGTGTTCCGGCCCGGCTTCGTCCGGTGGAGCGGCGCGGAGAGGAACCCCACTACGAGGAATGGTTCCGAACGAAGGGGTTCGTCCTGCGGGAACCACCGGCGCATACCTTTTTCGAAGGCGCGGGGGATGCTCTGTTCGGTCAGGAGGAGGATGGGACGCCGCTGTTATGGTGCGCTCACGGATTTCGTAGCGACCGGGCGGCACAGCGTTTCCTCGGCGAGACCCTCGATATCGAGACCGTACTGCTGCGCCTGATGGACCCGCGTTTTTATCACCTGGATACCTGCTTCTGCCCTTTACCGGGCGGGTATCTGCTCTGGTTTCCGGACGCTTTCGACCGGAACTCCGTTCAGGAGGTGGTGCGACGGGTGCCCGCCGACCGGCGTCATGCCGTTTCGGAAGCGGACGCGATCGAGTTCGCCTGTAACGCCGTCGCCGTCTCGTCGACCGAGATTGTGCTCCATCAGGCGTCCGACCCGCTCAAAGCCTGGCTGCGCGAACGCGGGTGGACGACCCGGGAGACACCGTTGACCGAGTTCCTGAAGTCGGGCGGCTCGGCAAAGTGCCTGACGCTTCGACTGGACGGTTGAATGATTTCGCCGGAACCGATTCGCCCGGTTGCGGCCCGGCGAACGTCAGGTACGCAGTGAAACACGGTACAATAACGGTATGAACTGGGCAGGTGGCGCGGCGGGCATCAAATCGATCGTCATTACGCTATCGTTTATCTTTCTGTTTATCGTTGCCGTTCTTCTGGACCTTCAATATCTCTACCTGATGGCGGTGACACTGGCCGTTTTGCCGCTGGCGTCGTACATGCTGGCATACTTTTTTACCTCGCGCTTCACGGCGGAGCGTGTGCATCCGACGACCGTGCGGGAGGGACGACGGTTCGATGTCGAACTGAAACTGGTCGCCGAAGGCGGTTTGCCGCAGGCGGCGATGCGTCTGGGCGATGAAACGCCCCGGTTTCTGACACCCACCGATTCCGACATCCTGGCCCGCCGCCGGGATATGACGGCCCGTCCGCTCGATGTCTGGGACGGGACGTCCGGATCGCTGAAATACGCGCTGGTTCCCGAGAAGCGGGGCGTCTACCGGATCGGACCGGCGCACCTGGAGACCACCGATCCCCTCGGCCTCTTCACGTTCACCGCGGATCTGCCGGTCCTGTCCGAAATCACGGTCCTGCCGGAACCGATCCCGGCACGGGATACGGTCATCGGCGGAGAAGGCACGTTCGGCCTGCGCGAGCGAGACGGCAAGACGCGGCGGGGCGAAGGACTGGAGTTTCACGGCGTCCGGGAGTACCGTCCCGGCGACCCTCTGCGGCGCGTCCACTGGCGGACCACGGCCCGAACCGGTCGCCTGGCCGTGGTGGAGTACGAACGGGCCTATCAGCAGGATATCGTCCTCGTGCTGGATCTGGCCAAAGGGACCGAGTATGGCGAGGGACGCAACACCACGCTCGAATTCGCCGTCAAGGTGGCGGCCACTCTGGCGTCGCGGACGCTGACGGCCGGGGGCGGGGTGACCCTGATCGCGCAGACCGGGACGGTCGTGGTCAAGCCGCGGGAAGGGGACCCGGACGCCTCCCGATTCCGTCTGTTCGATTTCCTGGCACGGGTTCGATCCGATGCCGAGACGTCGATCGGCGATGTCCTTCAGGCGGCCCGTCCGGGCGATGGCTCACACTTTGTTGTCCTGACCGCTCAGGGCGACCCGACCCTGATCGGCGTACTGGGAAACCGGATTCAACGCGGGGACGAGGTCACCGTCTATTTTTTCGAACCCGGATCGTTCGGTGGACCCAGTGTGCTGTCACCCGCCATCGCCGGAGCCAAACTGCGGGTCGTCACCGCGCAACACTCTCCCTGGGAGGACGGAGGCAGAAATCTTGAATATCTTCTTCGGGAAAACGACTGAGAGCAAAGGCCCGCGCCCCCAGGAAGCCCGGCCCGCGTCGCTGCCTCTGTACCTGGCCGGGGCGGCTGCGCAGATCGCCGGCCTATCCGCGGTCGCCTACCAGGTGGCCGAACCGGCGTTCGCCTACTTTACGATTTTGTTGACGATCATCGGGGCGTCGACGGCCTTTTTTCTGCGGAAACAGGGCGCGTCACCCCGGTTCATGCAGTTCGGCATCGTTCTGGTCGGTCTGGTGTTCCTGTATGCCATTCGCGGATCGGGACTGTTCGCCCTGATTATGCCTCAGGAGGCGCGGGCGATGCAGGAAGTCCTGCTCGTTTCCGCGCTGGCGTTCACCGCCACCTTCTGTACCTTCCTCTGGCTGAACGATGAAGCGGTCGTCTTTTCCTGTGTCTGGTCCATCGCGATGATCGGTCTGACCGGGACGATCAACATCAACCGGGAACTGATCATCTCGTTCGTCGTTTTTCTGGCGGCGGCGACCTTCCTTCTGGTCCATCAGAACTCCCTGGCCCAGAGCAACGGCAACGCGGCGGTAACGCTTGAGGACGACCCGGAACGGACGGCGTCCTGGCGTCTGTTGCGTACTCAGGCGATCATGGCGGTCATCGCCTGGGGAGGTTCGATCCTTCTGGGTTTTCTGATCGCTATTCCCGTGCAGATGGTCGGGCGTAACCTGTCACTCAACAGCATTATCCAGCGTCTGAAGGTGGCGCCCACTCCGATCCGCCGTCCGTCCGTTCGCCCCCGCCTTATTTTTGACAGCCTGAACGATTTCCGTGTGGGCCTCGGGCCGGTCGATGACGATCCGAGCGAGCGAATGAGCGTGCTGACCGAGGGACCGCACTACTGGCGTGCTCGAACATTCGATCAGTATACCGGCAAGGGCTGGATCTCCACTCTGCCCAGCGGTGGCGAGGATATTTTTCCCGATGAAGGACAGCCCGAGCGGGAGGAGTTCAGTACGTTCAACCTTCCCGAACTGCTGAAGCCTCGACGCAAAGCACGAACCGTCACTCATCGGTTCCATCTCAACGGCGGAATTTTCGGGCCACTGTACCATGCGGCGGAACCACGGCGGATTCGCGCGCCACTCTACCGTATCATTCTGCGCGAGGATAACACGCTCAATGCGGGGCGAGGACTCGGGTCCGATTACGAAGTCGATTCGGAGATTGCCGAACCGACCCCGGCGGACCTGCAGAAGTCCCGCACCGACTACCCCACCGAAATCACCGAGCGCTTCCTCGATCGGGGCGCGCCGAATCAGGAACTACAGGCGCTGGCCGCCGAGGCGACACGTGGCGCGGGAGCGAACCCCTACGACCGTGCCCTCGCCATCCAGCGGTTCATCTCCTCGCGCTGTCTGTATACCCGGGAGGCGCGCGCGGTCCCCCGCGAGAAGGATGCGGCCGCCTTCTTTCTGAACGACTCCAGAGAGGGCTACTGCGACCTGTACGCAACGTCGATGGCGATCCTCTGCCGGTACGCCGGGATTCCGGCGCGGATCGCGACCGGGTTCGCACCCGGACGGGTGGCGACCGCCGACTCCAATGTCTCTCCGGTCGCGAAAGGGGATACACGCCAGTGGTATGTGTTGCGCGGAAGTGACCTGCATGCCTGGGCCGAAGTGTACTTTGTCGATTACGGATGGATACCCTTCGATGCCACCATCGACACGGCAGGGATCAACGCGCCCGAGCAGACCCCGGAACCCGTCAAGAAAAAGGAGACGATCAAGACCCTCTGGGGCCTGTCCGGCCTCTCCTACCTGCTGATCGGGGTCGGCGTCCTCGGGATTCTGTATGCCGTGGTGAACGAACTCCTCGGGCGATTCGCGCCGCGCTTCGCATTCGCCGGTCGAAGAACGCACCGACCCACGAACGAGGTCGTCGCCCTTTACCTGCGCACGGTCCGACAGATCGCCCGGAAGGGAGCCCGACGCGCGGACTCCATGACGCCCTCGGAGTACCTCCGATACCTGAGGACGGATTTCGATGCCGGGGTCGCCGAGGCCATGCAGCCACTGACGGTCCTGACCGAACGGGCACTCTACGGACCGGAATCCCTGTCGGAGGAGGAGCGGTCCGGCGCACGCGCGGCCGGTCAGGCCGTGGGCGCGGCATTGAAAAACTACCGGAAACCGGCCGGAAAAGGACCCGAAACGAAGGAGCGGAAAAATGGCGCGTAGCGCTAAGGCCGCTTCCGGAAAGTCCGAACCGCCGGTTACGGACGGCGAACCGCGCGTCATTCTGCTCACCGGTCCCGAAACCGCCCGGAAGAACGCCGAGGCGCTTCGCCTCATACGGGAACATAGCGACGAGACGTTTGCCGATTTCGATGCGGAGACGATGGACGGCAACAACGCGACCGCAGACCGTGTGCTGGGCGGGGTCAGCACCGTGCCCCTGGGCGGCGGCAAACGGGTCGTCCTTGTGCGGGATACACAGCAGATGGATACGGAGGAGCAGAAGCGTCTGGCGCAGGCGCTCGGAAAGATCCCGGCCAGCGGCTTCCTGATCCTGCATACCGGTCTGCCGATTGTCGAGGAAGGCAAAGTCCGAAAGCAGAGCGTCGTCCTGACGGAACTCGCCAACGCGGTTCGGAAGTCGGGGATCGTTCTGGATTTCGCCCTGCCGAAAGCGGAGGACCTGCGGGCCTACCTGATCGCCGAGGCACGCGCACTGGGGAAACAGCTCTCGTCGGATGCCGTGACGCTCCTGTCTCAGTTGCCGGCCGATGACGTCGGCCGGGTTCGTAGCGAAATGGAAAAGGCGGCCGCCCACGCCGGGGACGCACCGACGATTACCGGAGCCGATGTCGAGGCGGTATTGACGCGTGGCGCGGACGATGTGATCTTCAAACTCTGTGATGCGGTCGGAATGCGCCAGCCGCAGGAGGCGCTCGGGCATGTGGCGACCCTTTTCCGAAGTGGTCAGAAACCGGAAGCGGTCGCGCCGCGAACGCTCGTTTTGCTGGCCCGGCAGATGCGTTTGATCGCTCAGTTCCGGTATCTGGGCGAGATGCGAATGGCAGGGAGAAACGCGGGACCGGTGACGCCGGAGGTGCTCGCCCTGCTCCCGGCGGACGGCGCGGGCGGTATTCTGAACAATCCGCGAACCCGCTGGATGGCCGACAAGTATGTCAATCAGGCGCGAAAATTCAGCTCGGCGGAACTGGCCTACCGAATGGAGCGTCTGCTGGCCGCCGACCTGGCGTTGAAGGGGGCCGAACCGGGCGGAGACAATCCGCAGGCCGTGCTACAGCGTCTCGTCACGGAATTGTGCTGAGATCGGCGGACATATCCGCCGGTGGGGGATGCCCGGCTCAAAATAGCGCCGGGCACGCATTCGGGAAGGGCTCAGACGGTCGCCGATTGAAGGGCTTTGGCCGCGCGGCTCATCAGGCGGGATTTGCGCCGACGGGCGGCGTTCGGATGGATGATTCCGCGCTTGGCGGCTTTGTCGACGACGCTGGCCGTCTGATGCAGAACGGGCAGGATCGTTTCGGCAACGCCGGTCGCGATCGCATTATTGGTCTTTTTGACAAACGTCTTGATGCGGCTTTTCGCCGCCTGATTGCGCGCCTGGCGCTGTCGGGAACGGATAACGTCTTTCTTGACGGACTTGATATTCGGCACGGTTGCTTTCCTTAATTTTTTGCTTCGAAGAGGGGCGGTCGGATTATCGGGCGGCGCGAGTGACCGTTTCCATCAGGCCGCGCATGGACGACCCGTCCACATTCGGCGTTCCGTCCGGACGCACCGGCACCTCCAGCTTCCCGTTGACGGTGACGCCGGCCGGAGTACCCGGGTTGCTATCGATATTGACCACTTCAATGGATGCCTTCGGCACCAGTTTCTCCAACTGCTGCGCGATTTTGGTGATGGAGGACGGGTTTTGCTGGATCGCCGGCGTCCAGGAATAGCCGATGACGATCCGCGGGAAGCCCGACTTCTCGCCGAGCGTCTTTCGTTCGCCATACAGGACCAGGTCCGACGGATCGCCGGACGTTGCCGGCGCGTTTTCCATCATGGACTCTTTGTCCTTGGCCTGAGAATCGCCCTTTTCGGCCTGCTTTGCCGCTTCCTTTTCCGCCCTTTCCTTTTCGAGACGTTCCTGAATTTCCGGGTTATTGTTCTGTGCCATCATGTTCGCGCCCAGAAGCAGAACCAGCGCCAGAACGACCGCGATAATCAAAGGTGTGTTCGATGGTTGTCTTGCCATAGTACTATGCCGCCTCCGGCAAACCTAACGCCCGCAGTTGCTCGCCCGCACCCGCTTCCAGCAGTCGTCGTCGAATCTCCTCGACCGGCACCTGGGAGCGAACCACCGCTTCCCGGAGAAAGGCGGCGCGATCCTTGGCCAGCAGGAGATCCAGGGTCGAAATGCCGAGGGCTTCGGAAAGCGCTTCCAGTGCCGGGGAGAGCGCGTGTATCTCTTCCTCGGCACGGGCGCGCAGCATTCCCTGGGCCAACTCCAGTTCGCGTATCGCCTGTTCGACCGGCGAGATCAGAAGACGGTACTCGTTCACCTTCTCCTGAACCGCGTGAGCGATCGGCGCACGCTCCGCTTCTGCGGGTAGATTGGACATGATTTCTTCCTGGAAACAGAAAACCGACGGCGCTCCCGAAAGAACGCCGTCGGATAGTATAACATGTCCGAAACTGCCCGTCAATGCGGCGGGACGGAGTCGATCTCCGACCGACGGTCCGGGTCGGAACGCAAGGTTTCGGAGTACGCGATCCGCAGCGTGTTGGCGTCGGCACGGGTAACGACCGCCGGTAAGTGGGAACGAAAGTACATCAGGTCGCGTGGCTCGTCGCTATGCCCCTGAATGCCCAGGGCATGACCGAGTTCGTGTGCGATCGCCTGGATGCTTTGCGCCTCCGAAAGATCCTCCCGGACCCGGACCTCTCCCCTTACCAGCGTTCCCGAAACCGACCGAAAAAGGGTCGTCGTCCGACCGACCGCTTGCGGGGGCAGGGAACTTGCCGGAACGAACCGGACGGTGATATCCGCTCCCGCCTCCTCCGTCACCACAAGGTAGACCGTGTCCCCGGTCGCTTCGTTCCAGAGAGACGCGGCCTGTGCCGTCCGTCGTTTCGCGTCACCGGGTTCGATCCCGGTTCCCGGGTCGGCGACATGCAGGGTTACCCGGGGTTTGTCCCAGCGTCGAAGCCGAATATGGCTTTCGAACGCGTAGTTTTCGCGGGGGAGTCCCGCGATCGGGTGGGGCGCGTCCGATCCTTTCCCGAAGATCGACAGGGTGGCGAGCAGAACGCTCAGTCCGGCGGTGTGTCTCATTTTCCGTTTCCTTTTCGCGGCCATTTCCATCATCGGAGCCGGAAAGTGAACGGGGCATCGCAAAATTGCCGGTATTCAATCCTTTGAAATTATTGACGACAAAAAACGCTCCCCTCCGACGGAAGGGAGCGTTGCGGACAAGCGGCGAGCGGCAGGTCAGAAGCGGCGCACGAAGTTTTCGATGCGTTGCAAAGCCGTTTCCAGTTTCGCCGTCGCGGTCGCGTAGCAGCAACGGACGTGACCCTCGCCGCCCTCGCCGAAGACGCTTCCGGGAACGACGAGCACCCGTTCCTCGCGAAGGAGATGCTCCGTAAACTCCTCCGAGGTCAGTCCGGTAGACCGGATCGAGGGAAAGGCGTAGAACGCCCCGCCGGGAAGCGGACAATCGAGACCGATCCGGTTCAGGCCGGTCACGAACAGCCGGCGGCGGCGGTCATAGTCGGCGACCATCTCCTCGGTATCCCGGTCCGCATACCGCACCGCCTCGAGGGCCGCCTTCTGGGCGGTAATCGGAGCGCACAGCATCGTATACTGGTGAATCTTCATCATCATCTCGAGAATGGGCGCGGGGGCGCAGGCATACCCGATCCGCCAACCGGTCATGGCGTAGGCTTTCGAGAATCCGTTCAGCAGGATCGTCCGCTCCCGGGCGCCGGGCAGTGACGCGACCGACGTATGGGGATGGTCGTAGCTCAGCCGATCATAGATCTCGTCGCTGATCAGATACAGGTCGTGTGCGACGGCAAGATCGACGACGGACTGCAGATCGCCCCGATCCATGGTCGCGCCCGTCGGATTGGACGGATAGGACAGCATGATCGCTTTTGTCCGGGGCGTGATCCGTTCGGCCAGGGCGGCCGCCGAAATTTTGAAGCCGTCGGCGGCCGAGGTGCCGATCGGGACCGGCACGCCGCCCGCAAACGCCGCACACGGGACATAGGAGACATAGCAGGGCTGCGGGATCAAAACCTCATCTCCCGGATTCAGGAGCGCGCGAAACGCGATATCGAGCGCTTCGGAGACGCCGACCGTGACCAGGATTTCCCGCGCCGGATCGTAGGAGACGCCGTACCGCTCGCACAGCTTGTCCCGGATCGCCTGCCGCAGTTCGAGGAGACCGTAGTTCGAGGTATAGGTGGTGTGCCCCGTTTCCAGGGAGTAGATGGCCGCTTCCCGGATACGCCAGGGGGTAATGAAGTCCGGTTCGCCGACGCCGAGGGAGATCACGTCCTCCATTTCGGCGACCAGATCGAAAAAACGCCGTATGCCGGAAGCGGGAAGTTCGCCCACGATGCGGGACAGCGGTTTCATGGTGTCACCGCCAGTCGGCGATCGGATTCCGCTTCCGCGAAGATAACTCCGTCATCCTTATACTTCTTCAGCAGGAAGTTGGTGGTCGTTCCGCGAACACCCTCGACCGGGGCGACCTTCTCCGCGACGAAATTGGCAATCTCCTGCATGGTCTTGCCTTCGACCACGACGCGAAGATCCTGCTGGCCGGAGACCAGGTAGACACTGTGTACCTCCGGATAGCGGTAGATGCGCTCGGCGATCCGGTCGTACCCGCTGCCCCGTTCCGGCTGGACGGCGACATCGATGAAGGCGAAAACGCGCGGGTCGCCGGCCTTTTCCCAGTCGATGCGGCTTTTGTAGGAACGGATCGTGCCGTTCTGCTCGAGGTCCTCGATGATACGGACGACCGCGTCTTCGTCGATGCCCGTCATTGCGGCGATGTGGGAAGGGGAGGTGCGGGCGTCCCGCTCCAGAATGTGGAGTATCTCTTTCATGTCTCGTTCCTTGGGTGGGCGGTCCGGCAGCGTCGGTGCGCCGTCCTGCATTATCCCACGGGGCGAAAGGGGAATGCAACGCCGAAACGAGACGACGGAGGGTGAACGCCGACCCGGCCGGGTCGGCGTTCGTCGGAATTACAGACGGCGATAGACCTGGGAGAAGGAGTCCATCCGCGTGCTCTGTCCGGCGGTAAACCGGTACATAAAGGCGTCGTCGGTGTAGTCCATGAAGTTCTCCACCGGGTCGGAACCGGGGAACCGGGTGCCCGTACAGGTGTCGGGAACCGGCGGCCAGATGCCGTAGAACGCGCGACGTTCGGCCGGCGTGTCCGACACACTATCGTTCGAATTGGAGCAGCCGCCCTGGAAGGTGTGGTACAGACCGAGCCAGTGCCCGACCTCATGGGTGGCGGTATCGCCCAGATTGTAGGGAGCGGCCGTGCCGCCGGGAACGGAGGCGTTCAGCAGAACGACCCCGTCATTGATCGGGTTGGAGGCGTAGCTGGTCGGGAAGGTCGCCCAGCCGAGAAGCCCTCCGCCGACATTCGCGCTGTAGATGTTCAACGCCGCCGCATTCCCCCGCCGCAACGCCGTTTTCATCTGCCGTTCGGCGGTGGTGTTCGGGGTGACGGTATACCAGGTATTGTTCGCGGTCCGGTCGACGCTCGCCAGAACGAACCGGAACGGGGTGGCGGCAGCGGCGCCGTTCGGCGTCGTGCCGTTGCGCAACCTGTCCCTGCCCGCATAGGCCGCATTCAGAACCGCGATCTGGTTGGCGATCTGCTGGTCGGTGACATTTCCCTGACCGGACGTGTTGGTGATCACGTGCCAGTAAACCTGAACGGTGACGGACCCCGCCGCCCGGAGGTTGATGCGGCCGCGAGACGCTTCGTAGTTCATTTTCCGATCGATCGCCGACCGGATATCGACCGTCGGTTCGAGGGTGCCGCAGCGGGAACCGCTCGCCACGAACGAATCCTTCGATTCCCAGGTGATGCCGTTGACGGTGAACGGACCGACGGGGACCGCCGGACGGGGTGGGGTGCTGCCAGCGAAGCGGGGTGCGGCCAGTGTCAAGCAGAGGGTGACGGCGGTGACGGCTGTGGCCGTCATCAGAGTGAGGGTTGAACGATTCATACAGACCTTCCTAACCCGAATGAAAGGAGAAAGATGCAGGCGACCCGGAGGTTACCACACTCCCGATTGTATAACCTGAACCCCGGATTTTTCAACCTGAACCGCTGGTTATTCGCCAGGTGAGAGAAATTTCACTGTAAATTCTTTAAAAGAAAACGTACCGGAATCGAGAATGTCGTCCGGCGACCGGGCAACCGGAACCGGGGGAGGAGAACGTTGCGGCGCCGGGCAACCCTAAGGACGGAGGATTCGGAACCGTCGGTGAAGGGTCCGGGGAAATCCCGCCATCGCTTCTTCAAGAGAGGGATGTCGTGAAAACCGTCGCCGCAACCGACATTGAATTGGGAATCGCGACGGGTCGCGGTTGGCCGACCTCCCTCCGCCCGGATCGGTTCCGAACAGACTATGAATGCCAGTATACGCGTCCTGATCATTGCCGAAATCTCCGCGAACCTCCCGATTTTGGAGAAGGAACTCCGATGCGCTGGTCCGGAAGTGATTCTTCAACGGATCGAGACCGAGGCGGAACTGACGAACCTGACCGATCCCCTGCCGGATGTCGTCCTGTCCGCGTATCGCCTGCCGACCCTCGATGCGCGGCGTGCCCTGGCTCTGGTTCGGAAGCGCGATGCCGACCTGCCCTTTATCCTTATTTCCGGTCCGATCGGCGAGGCGGCGATTGTCACGCTGTTCCGTGAAGGGTTGACCGATGTCGTTGCGGAGGATCGCCCGGAGGAGGTGGCCGAGGCGGTTCGCCGCGCGGTGGAAGCCCGACAGGGACAAGACATCGAGCGGCAGGCCCGACACCTGCAAGGGCGGGACGCCCAGTTGCTCGCCAATGTGCGGGATTCGGTGATTGTTACCGACCTGGAAGGGATCGTCACCTTCTGGAACGAAGGCGCGACCCGAATCCTCGGCTGGCAGCCGGAGGAACGGATCGGCCGCCCGCTGATAGAACGTTTTCCGGAGGAGGCGCGTCCGTTCATCCAACGGACACTGGGACAACTGGCGGTCGGCGAAGCCTGGAATGCCGAGTTCGAGGATTACCGGAAGGATGGGAGTCGAATCTGGCTGCACTGTCGTGTCGTCCCGGTGACCGATGAACGAGGCGAGCCGATCGGATTACTCGGGATCTCCAATGACATCAGTGAGATCAAACGGGCCGAGGCGGCGGAACGAGACCTCCAGCGGTTTTTGCAGTCGACACTCGACGCGTTGCGATCGTCGATCGCGGTTCTCGACGCCGACGGGCGGATTCTGGCCGTCAATAGAAACTGGCGGCGTTTCTACGAGGAGAACGGCGGAACGGCACGCACGTGCGGCGTCGGCGCGAACTATTTCGCCGTTTGCGAATCCGCCACCGGCATCTATGCCGAGGAGAGTGCGGATATTTTGCAAGCCTTTCGCGACATTCTGGCGGGTACGCTCGACCAGTACCGGAGGGAATACCCGTGCCAGAGTCCGACGGAGTCTCGCTGGTATGAGGTCAACGTAAACCGCTTCGAAGGCGAGGGGCCGGCCCGAATCATCGTTGCGCACGAGGATATAACACAGCGCAAACGAGCGGAAATGGAACGGGAGGCGGCGCGAGACGAACTGCGTCACGCGATGGGACAGGCCAACTGCCTCCTCTGGCGCGCGACGGTCGAAGAAGCCTTCCCCTCGGAACCGACCGAGCATGTTTTCGACCCGGCAAGAGGAACCGTCCTTCGCTGGGACCTGCAGGTCATCAACGCGTCGGAGGAGGACGCCCCACCCTGGCTGCCCCTGCATCGTGAGCAGGGAGTGCCGATGTCCCGCGCGATCCAACTGTCCCGCCATCCGGACGACGAGATCGCCGCCGGAAAGGTCGCCACGGGGGCGTTGCTCCATGGAGAGCCGCGCTACTCACAGACCTTCCGGAACCGAGTGGAGGACGGCAGCTACCGTTTTCTCTTCGAGGACGTCCGAATCACCCCGAGGACGTCGGAAACCGACCCGGCGCGGTGGGGACCGGACGGAAAGCCCCTGCGCACCTGGGAACTAGTCGGGGTCATCACCGATATCACGGACCGACGACGCGCAGAGGAGGCGTTGAAGGTCAGTGAGGAACGCCTCATGGACATTGCCGGGCGGGCGAACTGTCTGCTCTGGCGAGCGAAAGTATATGAAGTCGACGTCGGCCCTGATGCGGAACGACGGCGGCTCGATTCCGAGGCGGAGACGATCCTTTACTGGGATCTGGCGATCGTGAACGAACCGGCGACGCTCAACTGGCTGCCCATCGATCGACAGGAAGGGGAGAGCGTGACGGAAGCCTGGTGCCGCGCCCGCCCGCAGGAGGACTGGGCGCGAGCCGATGAGGTCAGCTGGGAATGCCTGAGAACCGGCGGGGATCGATACACGCAGACACTGAGGGTCGAGACCGCCGACGGGATACGCTACCTGAACGAGGATGTTCGGGTCGAGCCGGACACGCCCGACGAGGGGCGGCGTGTCTGGAAACTGACCGGTGTCGTCACCGATATCAGCGAACGGGTCCGGGTCGAGGAAGCGCTCCGCGCCAGTGAGGAACGGTTCCGTTCGACCCTCGATCACCTGATCGAAGGATGCCAGATTATTGGACCGGACTGGAAATATATCTACGTTAACGAGACGGCCGCCGTCCATGGACGCCGACCCGCCTACGAACTGGTCGGGCGGACGATGATGGAAGTGTTTCCGGGTATCGAGAATTCGCTGATGTTCCGGTCGTTGCAACGCTGCATGGAGGATCGCGTTGCCGAACAACTGGAGAACGAATTTTTTCACGAAGACGGAACCTCCTCCTGGTTTCAACTGGTGGTGCAACCGGTCCCGGAGGGGCTTTTCATCCTTTCGGAGGATATTACCGAGAGAAAACGAGCGGAACGGACGTTGCAGCAGGCGCGGAACGAACTGGAAACGAGGGTCGCGCAGCGGACCCGTGACCTGACGGCGGCAATGAAGGAGGCGGAGGCGGCCAATCAGGCCAAGAGCGAGTTTCTATCACGGATCAGCCACGAGTTGCGCACACCGCTCAACGCGATTCTCGGTTTCGGGCAGGTACTGGAACGACAGGAATTGACCCCGCGGCAGCGGGAGAGCGTCGATTATATCCTGTCCGGCGGACGGCTGTTGCTCGATCTGGTCAACGAGATCCTGGATATCGTCGATATCGAAGCCCGGCGGGTGGGCCTGACGACCGAACCGGTCTCGATCCGGGAGTGTCTCCTCTCCGCCCTCCGGGAACTGCGGCCTCAGATGGCTGAACGAGGGATCACCCTGGTCGATGAGATCGGGAACGACACGGGTGGGCAGATCCTGGCGGATCGTCATCGACTGCAGCAGGTTTTCCACCATCTGCTGTCCAATGCGGTCAAGTATAACCGACCGAACGGCAGTATTACCGTTTCCGTGACCGTCCGCCCGAACCGTTGCCTGCGCATTTCGGTCCGCGACACGGGACCCGGTATTCCCCCGGAGTCACTGCCCAAACTGTTCACCCCGTTCGAGCGGCTGGACGCGCCCCGTTTCGGAATCGAGGGGACGGGCCTCGGCCTGGTCCTCTCACGGACTCTGGTCCGCGCGATGGGCGGAATTCTGGATGTCAGCAGCGTTCCCGGCCAGGGAAGCACGTTCTTCGTCGAATTACCGGCGACGACGAACACGACCCCTTCGCCCGTTCCCATCGGCCCGGCGACCCCGGTCGGCGGCGTCCTTTCGGAACGGGACCCTTCGGCCACGGCGGAGCATACCCTCCTCTGCATCGAGGACCGGCTTTCCAACCTCTATCTTCTGGAAGCGATACTGGAGATGCGCCCCGCCGTCCGGCTTATTTCGGCGATGAACGGCCACGACGGCCTCGATCTGGCCAGACAACATGACCCGGACCTGATTCTGCTGGATCTGAATCTGCCGGATATTTCGGGCCAGGAGGTCCTCTCCCGTCTCCGTCAATCCGCGCTGACCCGGGACATTCCGGTGGTCATCATCAGCGCGGACGCCACCGAAACCCGGATACGCCGTTTGCTGGGAAGCGGTGTGGAAGCCTACCTGACAAAGCCGGTCGACGTGGTTCGCTTTTTACAGACGATCGATGCGATTCTGGAACGAAAAACGGCGGGGCAGGAACCGCAAGACGAGGCACCGGGACTGTCCGGCCGGGCCAATGAGGAGGACGGCGGATGTTGACCGACCTGAAAAATGCGGCCATTCTGGTGGTCGATGATGAAAAACCCAACGTTCGGTTTCTGGAAATCATTCTGGAGGAGGCCGGCTTTACGTGTGTCCGGGGGACGACCGACTCGCGTGAAACCCTGCCCCTGTGCCGCTCGCTCCGTCCCGATCTGATTCTGCTCGACCTGCATATGCCCTACCCGGACGGACTGACCCTGCTGGCGGAACTGGCGGAAGCGAGAGAGGCCGACCCGGTGCCTGTTCTGGTCCTGACCGCGGACACCGAAGCCACGACCCGCTACAAAGCGCTCAATGCCGGAGCCGACGACTTCCTGACGAAACCGCTCGATGAACAGGAGGTCCTTCTCCGCATTCGAAACCTCTTGCGGATCCGTTTCCACCACGTTCTGCTGGAGGAAAAGGTCCGGGAGCGGACGGACGAGTTACATCTGGCCCACCTTGACTCCCTGCGGATTCTGGCCCGTGCGGGCGAGTATCGGGATGATGTCACGGGCCTGCATGCCGAGCGGGTCGGAGTGACGAGCGCCTGTATCGCTGATGCGATGGGCTATTCCCCGGAATATGTCGATATGATTCTGCGAGCCGCTCCGCTGCACGATATCGGGAAGATCGGGATCGCCGACGCGATTTTGAGAAAACCCGGTCCGCTGACCCCCGAGGAGTTCGAGGTGATGAAGCAGCATACGACAATCGGCGCGAAGATTCTTGCCGGAACCACGTCGCCCATCCTGCGCATAGCCGAGGAGATCGCCCTGTACCACCATGAACGCTGGGACGGGGACGGGTATTACGGGCTGGCGGGTGAGGAGATTCCGCTCCCGGCGCGTATTGTGAGTGTGGCGGATCATTTTGACGCGCTGACGCACGATCGCCCGTATAAGGAGGCATGGACGGTCGCGGAGGCGGTGCGCCGAATCGAGGAGGAGGCGGATCGTCATTTTGACCGGCGGGTCGTGGAGGCGTTCGCAACGCTGTCCCACCAGGACCTGATGTGAAAACGGCGCGAGGACGCGGCGGGACGGTAACCGAAAGGCTGACCGGAGATGATCGGAAACAAGGAAATCGAAACGGCGTATGCGGCCATTCGGTCGGTCGTGCGCCATACTCCCCTTTATAGGTCGGGCAGTGTCGCTCGCCGGGCCGGCATCCCCGATGATGCACTGTTTCTGAAGATGGAGAACCTGCAGCGGACGGGGTCTTTCAAGATTCGGGGCGCGTCGTGGCGTGTCCGTCGAATGACCCCGGAGGAGCGGAGCCGCGGTGTGGTTACGGCATCCGCCGGAAACCATGCGCAGGGGGTCGCCCTGGCCGCACGCGACGCGGGAATCGCCGCAACGATCTTCATGCCGCGCACCGCATCCATCGCCAAAATCCATGCCACCGAAAGTTACGGGGGGAAGGTCCTGCTGGACGGCGCCGGGTTCGACGATGCCGTAACGGCCGCCCGACGCTTCGCGTCCGAATCCGGCGCCGTTTTTATCCCGGCGTACGACGACGATGCCGTCATCGCCGGACAGGGCACCCTGGGTTCGGAACTGCTGGCGGACCTGCCGGACATGGATACGGTCGTGATCCCGATCGGCGGGGGCGGTCTGTTTTCGGGGGTGGCAACGGCGGTAAAGGCCGTACGACCGTCCTGCCGGGTGATCGGCGTCCAGGCCGAAGGCGCGGATAACGCCGCTCGCTCTTTCCGTGCCGGTCGACTGCTGCCCCGGGAAACGCCCTGTGCGACGATTGCCGACGGGATCGCCATCAAATCGCCCAGTCCGCGGACATTCGAGTACATTCAGGCCTACGCCGACGACGTGGTGACGGTCCGTGACGCGGTCATCGCGGAGGCGATTCTTCTTCTGCTGACACGCGT
Organism: Capsulimonadales bacterium; assembly: GCA_033762295.1. Taxonomy (GTDB): domain Bacteria; phylum Armatimonadota; class Armatimonadia; order Armatimonadales; family Armatimonadaceae; genus JANRLW01. The sequence continues at coordinate 32,113 of JANRLW010000025.1, read as the reverse complement.
CAAAGTCGTGGTCGAACCGTCGGGCGCGGCGTCGCTTGCCGCTCTCCTGCAGCATCCGGGCCTGGCCGTCGGCAGGACGGTGGCGATCCTGTGCGGAGGAAACCTCGATATCAAACTGATGTCCGACCTGATCGAACGCGGAATGATCCGCGCCCAGCGATACTTCCACTTTTTCACGGCCTGCCCGGACCGTCCGGGCGGACTGGTGCGGCTCCTCGAGGTCGTCGCGGAGGCCGGGGGAAACGTCATGGAGGTGACCCACAATCGAATCTCACCGGACGTTCCGTATGGGCGAACCGGGGTCGAGATGCTGGTCGAGGTGCGGGACGAAGCGCATATCCACGAAATCGAAACCCGTCTCCTGGCGGCCGGCTACCCGTTGCGCCGTCAAAACTGACGACCGCGACACGGACGACCGTTACGACGAGGGGCGGGTCGGCAGGGTGATCGTGACCGTGGTGCCGTTGCCGACGACGCTCTCGAACCGAAAATCTCCGCCCAGAGCGTCGAGAATGGTCCGGCAGATCGCAAGACCCAGGCCGGCTCCGCCCGATTTTCGCGCCCGCGCGGCGTCCACACGGTAGAACGGTTCGGTGATTCGCGCCAGGTGCTCCGGGGGGATGCCCTCCCCGGTATCCGTGACGGTCACCCGGACGTGGAGATCGCGTTCGGTGACGGTTATGGTCACCGTTCCGGTCGCCGGGGTATGTCGCACGGCATTTTCCAGAAGATTGACGAACAACCGGGTCAGGTGATCCCGGTCGGCCACCAGGCGGACGGCGGGCGGCGTCCGAATTTCGAGAGCGGCGGTCGGTTCGGTTCGCGCGGCGCGGACCGAACCGACGGCATCCTGCAGAACGTCGTTCAGGACCACGGGCTCCCACCGGACCGGAAGCGTGCCGTTATCGCCCCGTGCCAGCAGAAGAAGGTCCTGCACGATGCGCTGGGCGCGGTCGGAAGCCGCATCGATTGTTTTCAGACCCGCCCGTAACTCCTCCTCGGTCGCCAGGTCATCGTCGATCAGCAGGCTCGTATGCGCCTTGATGACCGCCAGCGGGGTTCGCAGTTCGTGCGAAGCATCCGCCGTGAAACGCTTTTGCCGGGCGAAAGCGTTTTCGATCCGACCGAGCATCGCGTTCAGTATCCCCGCCAGCTGCGCGAACTCATCGCTGCCCCGGACCGGAAGACGCTCGGAAAGGTTCGCTCCCTCGATGCGATCGGCGGCCGCGGTCAGGTCACGGACCGGTTTCAGGGCGGAGTTCGTCAGGGCCAGCGCGCCTCCCCCTGTCAGCAGCAGAACCAGCGGGATCAGGTACAGGACGGTCATGGTCACGCCGGACACCGCCTGCCGGACCGGGGTCAGGGACCCGGCCGCCTGCGCGGTGGCGATCCATTGGCCCTCTCGAAGAAGCGGGACGGTCCGAACCCGGATCGGTTCCCCCTGAAAATCGGTGTTGTCCCACCCCGCTCGACCCTGGCGGGCGCGCGGAAGAGCGGCCCCGAAGTAGGCCATGTCGTCGGAGTCCGGAGGAAACAGACGGGGCGGGAGCATTCCCGAAGGCAGTCGGCCGTTCGGCAATAATCGCAGCGGACGGCCGTCGGGACCACGGCGCTCGAACGGCCGACGGTCGAACGGGCGACCGTCCCGAGGGCCGCGCCAATTTCCCGGACCGCGCGGGCGCTCCGGACCGACGAACGGGGGATCGCCGGGGATGCGGGGACCCCCCGGCATGAAGTCGGGCGGTCCGCCGTGAAAACCGTTCGGAGGCATCTCCAGGGGAGCGAAGCGAAGGGCGATCTGATCGTCGAGCTGGCGATCGAGCGACGAGAGAAGCACCTTTTCCACACCGACGCGGAGAGCGAGTCCGAACAGCGCGAGGATCAACAGCAGCGTCAGCACGTTCCAGAACGCCAGCCGGGTGCGAACGGAGACGCGCGGGTCGAAGTTCATGACGGAACCGACTCCTCCGACTGCGGCCCGCGAAGAACGTACCCCTGCCGATGGACGGTGTGAATCAGTTTGACGTCGAACGGGGCGTCGATTTTACGACGGAGTGAGGCGATATGCACCTCCACCGTGTTGCTGTTGCTCTGGTCATCCATCCAGATACGCTCCAGAATCATCTCGCGCGAGATCAGACGGCCCTCGTGCGCGGCCAAAGCTTCCAGAAGGTCGTACTCACGCGGCGTCAGCGCCACCACGGTTCCGGCGCGCCGCACCTGCCGGGTCTTCGTATCGATTTCCAGATCGCCGATCCGAATGCTCCGGCTCTTGTGCATCTGCTCCCGGCGCAGGAGCGCGGCGACCCGCGCGCGCAGTTCGGGGAAGGCAAAGGGTTTTGGCAGGTAATCGTCCGCGCCCAGTTCGAGACCTTTGACCCGGTCCTCCACCTCATCACGGGCGGTCAGCATCAGGATCGGCGTGTTGTCGCGACGGGTTCGGAGCCGTTTGCAGATCGTCCATCCGTCCATCCCCGGCAGCATGACGTCGAGAATGATGGCCGAGTAGCGGTTCTCGCAGGCCAGATTGAAACCGGTCGTGCCATCCTCCGCCCAGTCGACCTTGTAGTGCGCCTTTTCCAGGCCCCGTCGAATCGCGCCGGCCAGCGCTTCCTCGTCCTCGACCAACAGAAGCCGCAATTGCTTGCCTCCCGACGGACGATTTTCTCGTTCCCGTCCTTCCTATTGTACGTTTGCAAGATGAAGAAAACCTGAAAAAAACGCCGATTTGCGTTCAGGACTTCTTCATAACCGGACGTTATCCTGAAAATGTGCGGTGACAAGCCGCAGGAGCCAACAAAACAACGGCCAACAAAACAACGGAGGTTGAGACCATGTCGGGACGAAACATTTTCGGAGGCGCGCCGATGCTGGCGGCCACTTTACTTTTGACGATCCACGGAACCGCGCTGGCGCAGGGACCGGACGGCCCTCCGCCCGGGTTCGGCGGCCCCGGTGGAAATGGTGGTCCGGGGTTCCCCGGCGGGCAGGGACCGATGGGGCGTCGACCGATGGGTCCGCCTGAGGTTTCCCTGGCGACCGCGCCGGTCCGTGTCCTGGCGACGTCGCTGAAACTGACCGAAGAACAGCAAAGCCGGATTCAGCGGGTTCAGGAGGAGATGCGAGAAAATGCGGAAGCGCGACGACCACCGCAGGGCGACGGCGCGCCGGAAGGCGATCCCCGTGCCGCCCTCAGGGCCATGAACGAGAAAGCGTCGAAAACGATCGAGTCCCTGCTGACCGAGGAGCAGCGCAAGCGGGTGCCCGGCCTGCTCCGCGCCTGGAATGTGGTCCGTGGTCTCGGATTGCCGCTGGAGACGGCTTCCGAACTGAACCTGACGGCGGAGCAGCTGACGGTACTGGAAAAAGCCGTCAAAGCGCGTCGTCCGATGCCGGGGCAGGGCGGTTTCCCCGGTCGCGGCGCAGGTCGACCGGGTCAGCCGGGTCAACCCGGCGGGCCGGGCGGTTTTGACGGGCCGGGCGGCCCGCCCCGGGATTAGGCGGGACGGGTTGCCGGGGCGCCCACCGCGAGACGTGCGCCCCGGGCATAGTCCGCCGCCGACATGGCGGCCTTGTTCTCCGGCTGAACCCGGGTCAGGAGCAGGCCGCCGGCTTTCGTCGCGACCAGAATGCCGTCCTTACGCACCGCCGCCACCGTTCCTGCCGGCGTTGCCGGGGACAGGGGTTCCGTCGCCGTTTCCCAGACCTTCACCGGTTTCCCATCGAGCAGGAGGAACGCACCGGGTCGCGGATTCACCCCGCGTACCCGGCGCGCCAGGGTAAGCGCCTCTTCCGAGAGCGGGTCCAGGAGACCGTCCGCTCGTTCGACGGTCGCCGCATAGACCATGCCCTCGTCCGGTTGCGGCGTCGAGAGGATCGTCCCGGCCTCCAGTCGATCCAGCGTTTCCACCAGCAGCGGTCCGCCGAGGGCGGCGAGACGCGGTTCGAGAGTCCCGGTCGTATCGTCATCACGGATCGTTTCCCGGGCGACCAGGAAGACCGGCCCGGTGTCGAGCGTCGCCTCCATCCGCATCGTCGCCACGCCCGTTTCGGTGTCGCCGGCCATGATCGCGCGATGAATCGGCGCAGCCCCGCGCCAGCGCGGCAGCAGAGAGGCGTGCACATTGATCCCCCCGAATGGCGGAAGGTCCAGCAGACTCTGCGGGATGATCTGGCCGAACGAGACCACCACCAGGGCGTCGGGGGCCAGAGCCTGAACGACGGCGGGGAACGGCTTCCGGCGCACCCTTTCCGGCTGATGGATCTCGTATCCGAGCTCCAGCGCGCGCTCCTTGACCGGCGACATTTGCAGTTTCATACCCCGTCCGGAGGGCCGGTCAGGCTGGGTGACGACGCCGAGGATGGCATGGCGCGGCGCGGCGTCGTGAAGCGCCTGCAGCGTCGGAACCGCGAAAGAGGAGGTGCCAAAGAAAAGAACCCGCATCGTCGTCATTATACCGGTTCGCCGGAACCAAAGAAGGGGCGGAGCGGGACGCCGATCGCCGATCCGGCCTTGACAACGACTTCCCGTACTGATTATCATCCATCGGAGGAACGATCGGGATGAATACGGCGAACGAGATCGCGATGGCCGGATTGCCGGAGCCGGAGATGTTGCCGTCCGGGGACGAGCGCTTCCGGGCGAACGCTCACATCCACCTGCCGCCGAACTTTTCGGCGTTTTCCCATCCGGAAGAGGCGGTGACGCTGGCGGCACAACAGGGCGTCCGGGTCCTCGGCGGATCGAACTATTACGACTACTCGGTCTATCGGGCGTTCGCCGACGCGGCGCGAAAGGCCCACGTCTTTCCTCTGTTCGGCCTGGAAATCATCACACTGGATCAATCCCTGCAGGAATCCGGAATCAAAATCAACGATCCGGGGAATCCCGGGAAGTTTTACGTCTGCGGCAAAGGGATCACGGAGTTCGATCCGATGAACGCCGAGGCGCAAGCGCTCCTGGATGTGATCCGGGAGCGGGATTCGGAACGAATGACTGCGATGACCGCCCGTCTGTCCGAACGGCTGATGGCGGCCGGTGGTTCGGTCGACCTCACGGCGGCGGGTATTCGCGACACTCTGGCCGCACGGTACGGCTGCCCTGCGGAAACCGTCTTTCTACAGGAACGCCATGTCGCGCAGGCGATACAGGAGGCGATCTTTTCGACCGTTTCGGAAGAAGAGCGTCCGGCCTTTCTGGAGCGGTTTTACGGCGCGGCGGCGAAGGGAGACCCGACCCGGCCGGCGGCGGTTCAGAACGATATCCGGTCCCTGTTGATGAAGGCCGGGAAACCCGCCTATGTTCCGGAGACGTTCGTCTCGTTCGAACACGCGATCCGACTGATCCTGGCCCTCGGCGGAATTCCCTGCTATCCCGCGCTGCTGGACGGCGCGAACCCGATCTGCGGTTTTGAAACCCCGGTCGATGCGTTGACGCAGCGTCTGCTCGATCGTGGCTTTACCTGCGCCGAACTGATCCCTACCCGGAACCGGGCGGAGGCGCTATCGGACTATGTTCCTGCGCTTCGGAACGCCGGCATCCTCGTCACCGCCGGGACCGAACACAATACGCCCGAACGGACACCGATCGTCCCGACCTGTCTGGGCGGCGAACCGATCCCCGAACCGGTCGAAACGATCTTCCGCGAGGGAACGTGCGTGCTCGCGGCCCACCAGTACCGCCGGTCGCGCGGGGAATCGGGTTTCGTCGATCGCAACGGCCTGCCGAACCCGGATTTCCGAACGTCCGAAGAGCGGATCGCCGCGTTCCGTGATCTCGGTCAGCGGTTGATCTCAGCGTATTGACACCCGGGGAACCCCGGATGCCGAGGCCGAATCGTCTGTTCGTACCACGCCGCCGTTCGAACGCCGGCAAGGCACCGGAGAAAGCACCTGTCATCCTCCGATCAGGGGCGTGACAGGCCGTCTGGAGTCACCCGCTCGATCGGCAGCGAGGGATCGGCCATCGGTAGTATCTGTTTTTCGCCCAGAGATTCCCTCAGACGTTGTCGGACGGCCGCCAGAACCCAGTCGGTTTCCATCCCGTTCATACAGGCGATGTCACCACGCCGACAGGAGCGGTCACCGCACGGGACACAGTCGAGGTCCCGGCGGATGACGATCAGATCGTCGGTATTGAGTGGCCCGGTCCGCTCCGGATCGGCGGCCCCGGAGAGAACGACCATGGGAACGCCAAGCGCCGACGCCACATGCATCGGCCCGGTGTCCACGGTAACGAAGACGGCGGATCGCGCCAGTAACGCGCCGGTTTCCTTGATCGAGAGGCGGCGGGCCATGTTATGCAGGCGGTCCCCGGTCCCCGACTCCACCGACTCCTCGATCTGCCGGGCGCGTTCGACGTCGTCCGGACCGCCCGTCAATAGGAAGTGCGCCTTCGGATAGAGAGAGGCCAGACGATTCAGCAGTTCGACGTACTTCGGCGGCGGCCAGCGATTGATTTCACGGGTTCCGCCCGGATTCACGAGAATCAGCGTGGTTTCGTGGCCGATCCCCTCGGCATGCAGCAGCTCCCGGACATAGGCGAACGCCGCTTCGGGAATAAAAAAGTCCATGCGACGGCCGGGCAGGGCACGAATGCCGAGGAAACTCAGGTCTTTGGCAAAGTCATCGATCGCGTGGCGAACCCGTCCGTCCTTCCGGCGACGTCGGTCCTTGCGGAAAATGTAGTTGTGCGGCGCGGCGACGGCGGACTGCATCGTCAGCGTTTTCAGACTGGGCTGAAAGTTCAGGAAGAGATCGTATCGACCCTCCCGAAGCCGGCGCAGAAACAGCGCGAACTGACGAAACTGGACATCCTGGCCCCTCGGACCGAACTCGATGACTTCGCGGATATACGGAAGGCCGACCAGGGCATCCCTGTTGCCCCGGCCGACAATGAAGTCGATCCGATCGGTCCCGAAGGTTTCGGCGACGGCCCGCAGCGAGGGAGTCGTCATCAGGATATCTCCCATGCCGCCGAAACGGATTGCCAGAACCCGTTCGATCTTTCGACTCATCGAGCGATCCCGAGCGCGACCGGCGTCGAGTCGAAATGGTGCAGCAGGCGTCTTGCCGCATCGATCACCGGACCCGGTTCCAAACGGCTCAAATCCCCCTCCGGTGCGGAGAGGACGATGCCGCGAGGGCCGTCATGTCCCCACTTATCGGCGCGGGTCGGGCCGAAAAGACCGATGGTCGAGATCCCGAGCGACGCGGCCATGTGGTTGACGCCGGTATCGTTGCCGATGAAGAGGGAGAGGTGCGACAGAACGCCCATCGTTTCGCGCAGGGTGGTCGCTCCCGTCAGATCGACGAGCGGAACATGGGGAATGACCTGTCGTAATTGACGCGCGGCGTCCGTTTCGGCTTTGCCGCTGCCCAGGAGGACGATGCCATGCCCGTCCGAAGCGAGGGCGTCCGCCACCGCGGCAAATCCGGCGATGGTCCACTGCTTCGCCGGATAGGAGGCCCCGGCCTGCAGCCCGACAAGGAACGGTCCGATCGCTTCCCGCTCCCGCAGCAACGCCATTCCGCGTTGACGCTCGGAGTCGCTCAGAAAGAGTTGCGGCGTCGGGTCATAGGGAAGGCGATCCTTGCCCTCCGGAGCGACCGCCCGCAGGATATCGAGGAAGCATTCGATCTCCGGCGCGTTCTTGCGGTACGGCACCCGATGGGTCAGCAGGAAGGCCCGGCCCTCGGAGGCGAAGCCCGCGCGGATACGCGCGCCCAGTCGGTAGCCGATCCAGGCCGAACGAAAGGAGCGATCCGAGATCAGGCAGACATCAGGACGTTCGTCGCCGAAGAGCGCCTTACGAAGGTTGCCGGAGGAGTAATGACGATCACGCGGGTTGTAGCAGTGAATGGAGTCGATATACGGACATTCCTGAAGGGCGACCGCCCCCATCTTGCCCGTCAGAAGGGTGATCTCAGCCCCGGGATACACGCTTCGCGCGGCCCGGAGCAGGGGAACGGCGACGATCGTATCGCCCATGTAGTGGTGTTTCGTCAGCACGACGACTCGACGGACCGGGTAGATCGACGTACGGCGGAAGATCATGGCAGTTCCACCCCCTTCGCGCCGGTCGCAATGACGGGGAGCGCCGTACGGTGAGCGAGAACCCCGAGGAGTCCGCAGGTCGACTCATAGACACGTTCGGGGGTAATGGCTTTCAGGCAGTCGTAACGACCGTGGCAGGTGGGGTTCTTCCGGCAGGGCGAACAGGCGAACCCGTCGTACAGCACGATGGCGGGTGCGGCCTCGCCGCGCGGACAGATCCATGGGCCGGTTTGAACCGGGTCGGTGGAGCCGAAAATGGCGACCACCGGGGTGTTCATCGCGGTGGCGATATGCAGCGGACCGCTATCTCCGGAGACGACGACGCTCAGCCTGCCCACCAGCGCGGCGAGCTGCTTCTCGGTCGTCAGGCCAACCGCGGAAACGAGCGGCGACCGGACCTGGGCCAGAATGCGCTGGGCCGCGTCCGTCTCTTCCGGGCCGCCCAGTAACACACTGCAGACGCCCGCCGCACTCCAGAGCCGGTCCGCCAGACGGACGAAATACTCCTCCGGCCAACGCTTCTGCGGGCGTGTTGCGCCGATCACCAGGCCGACGACCGGGGGCGCGACCTCCCGATTGTGCAGGAAAGCGTCGGCAAACGCGTTATCCGCCGGAGAAACGGCAATGGAAAGACGGTGAGGGAACGGAACCGTATCGTCCTCCACGGCATGGGCGAGGCGACAGTAGGCATCGACATCATGCTCCTGGGAACGGCGGGAGGGGACGGTATGCGTGAGAAACGGGGAGCAGCCGGCCTGCTGGAAGCCGATCCGGATCGGTACCCGCTCCAGAAAGCTCACCAGGGCGTTGGTCAGAGTGCTCTGGAAGAGAACGACCGCATCGTACCGACCCTCCTGAAGGGTGTTGCGAAGATGCAAAGCGCGTCCCATACCGTCGCGCGGGGGGCGCGTGATCAGCCGGTCGATGCTGACATTGCCGCGCAAAATCGCCGTCGCTCGTTCGCCGGCCAGCACGTCCAGCGTTGCCTGAGGGTATCGTTCCTTCAGCGCGGCCAGTGCCGGGGTGGTAAACAGAGCGTCTCCGAGGTAGTTGAGATTCACCGCGAGTAAACGCATACGTATCGAATAATCCTCATCCTGTCCAGTATCACGAACGGATTCGAACCTCGTTGTCGATATTACCGCAAAAACAGCGTCAACGTCGCCCGGACGATCTCCTCCGGCGGAATACGCGCCAGGGCATCGTCCAGTGTCGGGTGCCGCGGTCTTCGGTCGGCGGGCGGGGCGTCCTTCTCGGCGAAGTCCAGAACGATCGAGCGGGCCGTTCCCCAGTCGGGGCCGGTGCGCGCGGGATCGGTCACGCCGTACAACCCGACCACGGGGGTTCCGACCGCGACCGCCAGATGGGTCGGACCGGAATCGCCGCCGACCACGACCCGACATTGCGCCAGAACCGATGCCAGCAGGCGCAACGGCGTCTTCCCGGTAAAATCTGTTACGCCTTCGCCCACTTCGGCAACGATTGCGGACGCCGTTTCCGCTTCCGCCGGTCCGCCCAGGAGCAACGTATGGATTCCGGATCGTCGGAACTGACGCGCCACTTCGACCCATCGGTCCGGCGGATAGGTCTTCGCCGCCGTCGACGCACCGACGATACATCCCACGATCGGTATATCGGCGACGGGAAGCCATTCCTTCGCTTCCTGCTGTTGGCCGAGGGCCAGATAGTGCTGACGACAGACCGGCGGAATCGGCAGGCCGAGCGCCGGGCAGAATCCGAGCAGACGGCGAACCACGTGAATCCGCTCACGCCCCGGAACGACCGGGTGAGTAAGGAAGACACGGTTCCCCTCGCGATTGCTGTCGAGACCGATACGGGTCGGCGCTCCGGACATCCAGGTGACCATCCCGGACAGGAGCAGTCCCTGAGCGTCGAGCGTCACATCGAATCGTTCCCGGCGCAGGAGGCGACCGAATTCGATCAGGCCCGACAAACCGCTCCCGGTCAGTATATGGGACTGCGAAATCGCGGGGTTGCCCTCAAGTATTTCGGAAAATTTCCGGCGGACGGCCCAGGCGATGAGGGTATCCGGCCCGAGACCGCTCCGCAAAGCGTCGAGAAGCGGCAGAGCATGCACGATGTCGCCGAGAGAGCTGAGTTTGACCAGAAGAAGGCGGCGGACATCGTCCGGCGGGACGACCGGTGAGGATTGGGGCATCGCCCCATTATATCAGGCGGTGGAAGACCGACCTCCTGTCCGGCAGCGGACGGGCAATGGAAAGCCCGACCCGGAAGTCAGTTGAACGGCGGTCCGAAAGGGGCCGGAAGACACAGAAAAAACATGACGCCCGTCAGGTTGTGCTGGCCGACGAAAAAACCGCCTTCGCCGACACGATAAAGCCGGACCGTCTCGGTCGTGACTCCGGGACAGCGAGGGTTCACGGAAGCGGAGTCGCTTTCCGGCGAACCGGTCCGAAAGGAAACACTGAAAGCCACCGCCGTCACCAGATCCGGCAATGCCTCCGGCGATTTCATGGAAACGATGGGGGCACACTCCGGTAACAGGTCCTTTCCCAGAAGGCGCCGCCACTGGCGTATCTCCGGGCGATCGAACCGCCCGAACGCCATCGCCCATTCGAGGATGCCTGCCGGCAGGTTGCCCCGACGGAGTTCCCTGCCTTTCGGAGAGCGAAGTAGATAAGTCCCGGCCCAATCCACGTTTCTAGTTCCTTCCAACCACGTTCCGAAGGGATCGAAACGCGGCGATTACCGTGCGGACGAATGCAAGCACCGTGCCTGATTTATCCTATCGATTAACAAAATTACGTGGATATTAATAACCTGAATAATTGCCGGGGTTCGACCGAAGTGGAGAAGTCCGGAATTTCGCCGGAAAATTGGAGAATCGACAAACGAAAAGGAGGATGCGAAGCATCCTCCCTGAAAACGGGTGCGGTCGTCCGTGTGCGCGGGCTTAATACAGGGTTTTCATCCGCGTCGAAATGACCCGGTACAGCGGCTTTCCGGTGATGGTGTACCCCATGGAGAAGGACGGACCGATCGTGCGTGCCGGGCTGCTGGTGTTGACCTTGCCGAAAGCATCGACATATTTGCTCTGCCAGGCCAGACCCTTGTCGATCATCGTGATCAGCTTGCTCCGGAGCGTCGCATCGGTGACATACGGGAAGTAGTACTCGGCATAGGCCAACCCCTTTGACTGGTAGTTGACACTCGGTTTGCCGTCCTCCGGATTGACACCGTCCGACTGCTGGCGGGGAAGCGCCGTGTTCACATACCAGAGGGCGGCGTTCTTCATATTGTTGTCGTTGCAAAGAACGCCCGCCTCGCCCAGCGCCGCCGCCAGAACGTAATAGCGGTGCGTGAACTTCACGATCGACTTCTGACCGGACGAGGCGATGTCCGGTCGCATCAGCCAGTTGGCCGCCAGACGAACCCGGTTCGTGTAGTTGGTGATGGTGCCGGCGTACGTACTCGAACTCAGTTTGTAAGTGACCGGCTTGTAGTTCTTCAGCATCAGCGTTATCCGCGCCGCCGCTTCGATGAACTGCGCCACATTGTAAAACGCGCTCGTCGTGTTCGGGAACGAACCGTCCGATGCCTGGCGGGCGAATCCCCAGTCGATCATCTTCAGACCCTGGGCGATCTGGGAGGGGTCTTCCTTGTCAACGCCGGCCATCACATACTCGACGCCCAGCTTCTGCATGTCGATGGCGTAGGTGGAGGATTGCTTGCTCTCGAACAGGGAGTTGGAATCGACCGCGCCGCTGGCCGTGACTTTCGACGTCGAAATCACATAGGTCCCCTTGGTGATCCGTCGATGAATCACGCGATACAGTTCCGATCCGGTCAACTGGTAGGCGTAGGCAAAAGCGTCCGCCGCCTCCCCGGTATTCATCTGCTTCACCGAGCCATCCCGGTTCTTTTCGATACCGACCCGGGTGCTGCCGGTGACATCGAACTTACCCTGAACATCGACACGGGTCGCTTCCCAGGCCAATCCCCGGTTCAACATGGTCAACAGGTTCGGCTGAAGCGAAGCCAGACCGCCGTTCAGTCCGTACAGAGCCGCAAATCGCAGACCCGCCGCCTGGTAGCTGACATCGAAACCTTCCATCTCCGGATTGACACCTGCCAGACCGATGGTCCGAATACCGCTCGGATAGGCGATATTGACGGTTCCGCCCGTCAACTGGAGCGGCAAGCCGGCCTGTATGTAGGAAGCCGCGGCCGAGGCGATCGCCGTGTCGCCGGAGAGCCTGGCGATCAGTCCGAGAGCGGCGGCGGACAGGTAGCGACGATGGGTGTAGGGACGATCGAACGCCTGCCCGGAGGCGGCGACGCTCGGTTGAATCATCCAGCGGGCGGCCGCTTTCAGTTTGGAGGTGTAGGAGGAGACCTTGCCGGCGTAGTAATTCAGGTCGGCGGCGTAGGTGACCGGCTTATAGGTCTTCAGCAGAAGCGCCGCCTCGGCTGCCGCTTCGAGGAAGATGCCGGTGCTGTGGAAGATATCTTCGCTTCCGGCGAACGATCCGTCCGCCGCCTGGCGGGCGAATCCCCAGTCCAGAATCAGAATGCCTTTGCGGATATCGGCGTCCCGTTCGTTGGCGATACCGTCGGCGATGAGTTCCAACCCGTAACGCTGGAGTTCGATATACCACTTCGACGAGGTTTTCTGCTCCCATTTCAGGTTGCCATCTACCGCGCCCGATGCGCCGACCGTCGGGGCGGCAAAGGTGGGAAGGCAAAAAAGACCGAACGTCACGAGACTACCGGCGATTGCGAGGCCGGTTCGACACCAGTTCATTTCAATACCCCTTCCAGTCAGTCCGATACGAAAAGCGGACCCGCTCCTCACGGAAACTAACCTGCGCCAAAATCGCAATGATAGTAAAAGCAACCCGAACCGATAGGAGACATCCGTACCGTCGGTCGCTCCGCTACTAAGTGGATTGTCGGCTGACCGCGAGGACCCTTCGAAGGTAATGCTACTGGTTTGCGCTTACTCCTGGGACAAACATGTGAAGTTTACTCCACATAATGTGCCTGATCAAGCGGAAAAGCTAGGACAACGGGTCGGGGATACGGTCCCCGACCCGTTCGTCTGTCCTACGGTGTGATATTCAACGGAGCGGTTTTGGTCTTGCCCGGAGTCGTCGCCGACATCGTGACCGAGGTCGCCGTCGTGACCGCCGTCGTGTTCACCTTGAACGTTCCTGTCGTGGAACCGGCCGGAATGGTCACGGAGGTGACCGCCGGAGAGGCCAGGCCGGGGTTGGCGCTGGACAGCGTGACGGTGATCTCTCCCGGAGCCGCGGGCGCTTCGAGCGTGATCGTTCCCGTCGCCTGGCTTCCGCCCTTGACCGGTTTCGGGCGGAACGACAGGGCATTGACGCCGATCGGACGGACATTGATGTTGGCGCTGACGCTGATGCCCTCGACCGTGGCCATAATTCGACCGGCCGTAAGGGCGGAGACCGGCGAGGTCGTGATCGGGAAGGTGATCTCACTCTTGCCGGCCGGAATGGTCCAGGTCGTCGGGACGCCGGCCGCCGGGTTGGCGCTGATCAGTTGCATCGGCGTGTCCGACCGCACGGCGCCATCCAGTACCACGGTACCCGTCGAACCGGCGGTTCCCAGGACCGTGCTCGGACTGAACTTGATCAGGGTCGGTTTGACGGGGGACGCGGACACCTGAGCCGAGTAAAGCTGGCTTTTCGGAATCGCCTGTTTCGGCAGGCCGGGAGCGGACCAGAGCAACTGGGCTACCGCATAGCGCGTCTTCTGGTAGTAATCGAGTCGAATCGGGTAACGGCGTCCGGCCGTAAGATAACCCGTCACGGACTCCTCCAGTTCCCGGTGGGTCATCCACGAATCGATGACCACCTGGTTGTCGATATAGAGGCGGGCGCCGTCGTCCGTGTTGATCGAAATGGTGTAGAGGCCGGAGGTACGGGGTTCGATGTACCCTGACCAGCGGACGCTGAAATTGGTCGGCGGAATGCCGGTCGTCGGCGAGGTACCTTCCAGCCAGTTAAAGTGGACGGTGGGGTCCACCCTGGTGACGGTCGGCGTTCCGGTCAGCGTGTTGTTCGTGAAATAGTAGGCCAGCAGCCCGTCTCCCGTGCCGACGGACCCGCCGATCAGGAAGTGTCCGGTCGCCACTCCGCTCGGCCGGAAGCCGTCTCGGTATGCCTGCGCCTTGATGGTCGCGCTCTGCGTCAGCGAAATCGGTCCGTTATAGAGCAGGGAAGCGGGGGTCGGTTCGCTGCCATCGACCGTGTATCGAATCTCGGAACCTGGGGCGTTATTGATGATCTCGATGGTCCGCGGTCCCGACGATTCGCCGCCCGACGGGACGATGGTCGGGGCGCTCACCCACTGCCCGTGTCCGAACACCGTCAGGCGATCCCCGGAACCGACATACACTTTTCCGTTCGCGATCATCGGTACCGAAAACTTGACGAAACTGCCGATCTCGTCCCGGTTTCCGGCCTGCTCGCTGTTATAGAGTTCCTTCGTCAGGTCCATGGCATCGTAGGCATGGAGAACTCCGTGTCCGATGCCTTTCTCGATCGCCCAGACGATCCCATCGACGGGAGTTCCGCCGCCCAGTCCGTTGGCGGAGATCGAGGGAACCGTTCCCGGCCAGAGGAACGTGGTGGGGGTCTGCGCGACCGGAGAACCGGTCAGCAGGGCGTTGGAAACGCGAAACGCCTTGATCGGCCGGTTACTGGTAGCGAAATAGACCAGCCCGTTGTAGTAGGCCGGACACCCGTACAGCGCCGTCGCCGGTAGCCACTGAACGATCTGGCTGTCTTCGATCGGATTGAACTTGCCCAAATTGTCACGGTCGAGAAGGAAGAGGCGTCCCTCTTTGCTGCCGGTGACCAGAAGGCGTCGATGCGCCGCGCTGCCGACCGATTCCGGCAGAAGGACCATGCCGGAGGCGCCGAAGTCCTGGTCGAGAATGTCGACGGTCGACTGGTTGTAGGGGGTAAAATGGTCGAGAACCGACAGGCCGCCGGTCGTTTTCAATCGCAGAAGCGAGCTGCCGTAGTTCCGACCCCCCGCCGACGCCGCATCGAACGTGCCGTCGCCGGTCGTCATATAGAGGCTGCCATCGCTATCGACGGCCGGAGCCGCCCCGCCGTGCCAGGTGCCGCCGCCCTCACCGTTCGGCGTGGCGCAGAAAACGCCGGTGCGCTGCAACGTCGAGGCATTATAGGAGAACATCCAGCCGTGATAGGTACCGTTATCTCCGTGGGAACCGAACCCGACATGAACCGTATTGTTCGAGAGTAAGAGGCCCATGCGCTGGTTCTGCCAGCGCGAAAAAAACTTGACGTTCGTGCCGTCCGTGCCCGTGCCGGTCCCCGGTGCCGAACCGCCGATCACGACCGGACTTCCGGTCCGTGGCTGGCCGGTACGGATATCGAGCGCATGGAGACGCTGATAGTAGGTCGTACCCCCGTTCACCACCTCTTTGGTTTTGGCGACGAGATAGATCGTCCCGGTCGCCATGTCGATAACCGGCGTTCCCGTGATTCCGATTTCGGGCACGATATCATCGATAGCGACATCCTGCCAGGCGACCGTCGTGATCCCGGCGGCCGGGTTGATAAAACTGACCTTCCAGAGCGGCTCGGCGTTCGCCCCGGAATTGTCATCGGCATCGAACGCATAGAGGCTGCCGTGCTGGGTAGCGACGTAAACGACGTTATGAACCCCTTTGCCCGGTATGTTGACGCCGGAAACATACAGCGGCTGCGCCTGGATCAGTCCGTCAACCGGCCGAGAAAAGAGTTTGCCGAAGTTCGCCACACGGACATTGGCCGGAGTCAGAACGCTTTCCGCCAGGTACTGACCGGTACGGGCATTGTCATTGTGGTAGGTGGTGACATTCGGATCGACCGTCTGTACGGCCGGTCGGTGAATCGGCAGGGGACGGGCGAGGAATATCGCTCCACAGGCGACCATTCCGAAGGCGGGGATCAGCCATTGTCGCCGGGGGCGAAGCGGGCGAATCCGAGGGCGGGCGTTACTTTCTGGTTCCATGATGCCTCCATTTACTGCTGTGGGAGAAATTTTTTACTGAATAATTTACCAATGTGTCAAACGGAACGCCCCGATGACGTGGTGCGGTTCAGGGGCGGGTAGAGCGAATGCGCCCTGTGGGCGGGACGGGCCGTCGAGACACGGACCCTGTCAGCGTTTTCCGGTTCTGATCCAATCGCGCGCGCGGGCGATGCGACGCGCGTCCTCCAGGCAGGAGGGGGTATCGGTGATTGCTCCGCCGAGGACAAATGCCTGAACGACGGCTTTATAATCGGCGCTTTTGAGGCCCCCGGAGCGTCCTGTCTCCACCCCGGTACGCGAACTGCCTTCCATGTTAATTTTACCGGATTTTTCGATCTTCGTCGCCTCCCATTGAAGACCTTTTTTTATCATCCGGCGGATTTTCTGCCGAAGAGTCGGGTCCGGGCAGACGGTGTGGTACCGGGCCGCCAGCAGAAGACCGACCGCCTGGTAGCTGACATCCGCGCCTCCGCGTTCCGGGTTCACTCCGTCTTCCCGCTGGAGGGCGAGACCCTCCCGGGCATACTCCCCGGCGGCCGTAGCGAGCGCCTCGTCTCCGGTCAGAGCGGCGGTCTGTCCGAGGGCCGCCGCGAGCAGCCACCGGCGATGGGTATACGGGGCGTTATGCGTTCGACCGACCGCAACGACTTCCGGACGGGTCAGCCAGTGTGCCGCCGCCGCCACACGGGGGATACGGGTTCGGAGAACCTCGGCATAGCCGGCGGCGTCCTGCTCCCGGAGCAGGAGCAGACCGCGCGCCGCCGCCTCGACGAAAAAGGAGACGCTATGGAACGGGTCGCCGGTCCCCGGGAAAGAGCCGTCCGGACCCTGACGGTCAAACCCCCAGTCCAGAACCCGAAGCCCCTGTCGGATCAGCGAATCCTCACCGCGGACGATACCTGCCTGAATCAGGTCCGCGCCGTACCGCTGCTGTTCGATGAACCATTTCGCCGACTCCTTCCGCTCCCAGCGGTCGTTCACACTGACCGCGCCGCTTTCCGCAATGCCGCTCGCCAGCCGACGCGGAACGGAGTACAGAGCCTCCTCCAGAAGTCGATTCCGGGTAAGCGTCAACAGCGAGGCGGGTTTCCCGGGCGAGGAGGTCGTCGCAGGTTCCTGGGCTCGAACGCCGGCCGACAGTGCCGCCACCAGGCACGAAAGAAGACAGGGGAACCGCACAAACCGCTTCGGAGCGAAAGATACCATCAGAACCCCATTTCGTCGTACCCGTGGTGCGGAATATCCCGCCATCGACCGGCGGATCGGTCCCAGAGAAGCAGCTGAACTCCCATCGGCTCCCGCACGGTAGTAAAGTTGGCCTTGACGAACGCGACCATCTCCGCGCCCTGCGGCGTTCCCGGCGAAATGACATCAATGGCCGGAATCACCAGCCAGAGTCGCTCGTTCTCCTGCATGGCCCGTCGCATTTTGTCAACGTTATCGATCATCACCGCGCCGGAGTCCCGCTCCCGGAGCCTTCGGTTCTCATCCAGGTACATGAAAATCGAACCCCGCTTCGGACGCCAGGCGTATTCGCAGGAACCCAGTTCGACCATGGCGATCTCCGGACTGCGAAAAATCACCGCGTCTCCGGGTCGACGGTGGGCAGCGATGTACCGGGCGGCATCGGTATTATTGATCGTGATGTTGCGTTGAAGGGTCGCGACGACGCGCCACGGCCGGAACGTAAGGAGCAAAATCGAGAAAACCGTCATGCCGAAGATCGGGACGATCGAACGGGCCAGCGCGGTATTCTCGCCCCAACGCCAGCACCATCGACGCAGGTCGGAGGCGAGGCGGACCGCGGTACAGGCCGCCGTGACCGCCGCCAGAGCGGCCGTATGTTCGATATAGCGCGCCGCCGGCCGAGGCGCCAGCAAGGCGGTCAGGAAAATGGTCGGCGCGGAGGCCAGGTACAGGTAAGAGAACCAGTCCCACCGCGATCGAACGGCCTGACCCGGACGGCGTCGCCGGCTTCGAACCATGGAGGGAAGGACGTAGGCGACGAAACCGAGGAGGTACAGGATTCCGATCAACGACTGGCTGCGCTCGGTGCCCAGGAAAAGCATTCCGGGCAGAACCTCCGGAAGGTCGGTATGGAGGGCGAGAAGCTGAACGGTTTCCACGTCGATGAACGGGCGAGGGGTAACGCTATAACGCTTATAGGCGATGAAATCGAGAACGACGGTCAGGATACCGACCCCGAACCAGGGGATCATCCGACGGTGAAACCAGGTATGGATCTGGCCCGACAGGAGCACGATCGCGACGGCGGAGGGGATGGTCGCCAGCGCGAACTGCTGGCTCAGGTATGCGCCGCAGAACGCCAGGATGGCGGCCGGTCGGTACCAGGGATGGTTGGGGTTGCGAACGCTCTGCAGCAGAAACAGGAACAGCAGAGTCGTGTAGAAAAGGAACTGGGAATAGAACCGTGCGTAACGGGCGTAGAACACGGTGTAGGGCGAAAACGCGACAAATAAAGCGGCAAGCAGTCCCGCCCGCCGTCCCGCCAGACGTACCCCCAGTGCGTAGGCGACCAGAATCGTCCCGATCTGGTACAGGCCCGCCAGCAGTCGGGTGGAGAACGGATTGCGAACGCCGCCGCCGATCTGTTCGAAAATCGCCAGGACATAGTGGTAGAGCGAACTGCGGGTATAAACGATATCCGTATTGGGATAGATCGGAATTCCGTAGTGCCGAACACTGTCGGCGGCATAGATGGAGACATACTCGTCCGCCACATGACCGTCCACACCCAGATGCACCGTATAGAGAACGGTCGCCGTCAGGGTAATCAGACCCAGAGCGATGGCGTAACGATGCCGCCGGAACCGGGACGTGGTGAGTGCGGAACGACGCCGTTTTTTGGTCAGATCGGGCGCGACCGAGGCGATGACGCCTCCCAGGACGGCCAGCAGGAGGGCATACTGCGCGTGAACGGGACGGATCGGCCCGAGATCCGGGGCAAACGGCGCGACGAAGTCGGTGACGAAAAGGGCGCCGAGGAGGAGGATCAGGGGAGCGAACCCGCGGGCCGCTACCTGCGGAATCCACCGTTGCCAGGTGGATCGGAGGCTCCTGATCCCGATCGAGGACGACGTGGGGGGCCGAAAAAGAAAGGGCATCAACAGCAGCAGAACCCACAGTTCCAGCGAACCGAGGGCGATCGCCGCCGGTTCGGAAAACGGGGATGGGTCCGAAATTCCGGGCGATCGCCAGACCGTTCGTTCCGCGAAACGGCGACCGATCGCTCCGGAGGAAACGCCCGGCTTCCACCCGGCGGTCGCGCCGGACCAATACTCCCAGGACAGCGGACCCAGGTCCGCCGCCAGATTGGGGCCGCTCAGCGCTCCTTCCAGGTGCAGAATCGGTGGTGCCTGTGCCTGCCCGGGCGTTACGGGAAGGCGCGGATGAACGACCGCTTCCAGGACATGACGCCCCGCCTTCAAGGCGCCCTGCAGGGCGAAAACATCGGTCGTCGGACGGGCCATCTGCGGCAAATACGCGCGGGTCAGATCGGTGTCGAGCCATCGGGGCAGAGGGGCGTAATCGGGGTCCGTCGTCGGAAGGGCCGGCTGCTCGGAGTAACGACCGTTCCAGGCGGCGTTGGTCAGCGGAATGCCGTCGAGGAAGAGGTCGCAGTCGGTATCGCCCGAAAGACGGAGCCAACCTCCGGTCGCGTTGCGGTCCAGTTGAAAGACGGCGCGGAAGCGGACGTCCCGCCCGGACTCGTCCTCCGGAGTAGAGACGAACGTCCCACGGAGACGTCGTTCGAACGGCTCCGCCGGGCCATCGACCGGAATCGTCACCGGTTCCTGAGGAACGGCTGCGGCCCATCGTTGCTCCGGGAACCGCTCCTCGGTCCAGACCGTGTCATCAAACCGCTCCTCGATCGGATGGCACCGCCAGGACGCGTCCGAACGGATTGCCGTATCGGTGACCGCCGTGAGAATCCGTCCTTCAACGGCAAGGCGAGGGGATTTCTTGTCCGACTGTACTTTGATGGCGATGACGTTTTTTCCCGGCTTCAGAAGGGGAGCGATCGAGTAAATTCGGGCACGGACCGCGTTTCGGGGATAGCCGAGACTGTTGAAGAGGCTGTGTTCCGTGATCCAGGTACGGAACCGCTCCGGCCGGTAGAAGGGACGTACCTGTTTACCGTTCACGTGCAGGCGGTAGAAATTGTCGGCGCTGACGGCGATGTAGGCGGCTTCCGCCGGTCCGGTGATCGTCACGGTTTTGCGAAAGCAGGTGGTGGCTTCCCCGGTGGTCGGAGGAGCGATCCAGCGGGCGGTCCAGGGATAGGGGAAGGTTCCGGATCGATCGGGTCCCAAAGCCCGGTTGACGAAGATTGAGGTCAGGACCGCGAGTGCGAGAAGCGTCAGAACGGCGGGCAGGGGATGCGGTGGCCGTCTGTGTGCGCCTCCGGCTTCCCGTCGAGGCGGGAGGGGAATCAGGTTTGAGGATCGAAAATTGGGCGCGTTCATATCGGCGATCAGCGAGTTTCTTCCGTTCGAAGCCGGACCTGTTGCTTCGACGCGGCGTCGTATTTGAGGGCGAGATCGGTCTGTCCCAGGTTGAAATAGCACCAGGCGAGTCCCGCGTGCGCCCGAGCGGTGATCATTTTGCGGTAGATGACGGCGGCGACGAAATCACTGCGGAACATACCGACTTTTTCGTTGAGGGTTGCCAGACGCTTCCACCATCGTGCCGCGGTTTCATAGTCGCGGACTCGCGCGTATCCCAGCCCCAGCGCGTACTGGAGTTCGACATTTCGAGGATCGAGGGCGACCGCGCGTTCCCAGTGATCGATTGCCGAGCGGAACCGTCCCTCGTTGTATTCCGTCGCGCCGCGATGCTGAAGCACATAGGACCAGCGCAGGGACAGGGACGGCAGAACCGGTGCGGTTTGTCCGGGAACGGCCAGGAGTCGGTAGACATCGAATCCCCGGTCCTTATCCCCCTGGGCGATCAGGGCATCCCCGATGACCGCCCACGCCTCGGGGGTGGCCCGTCCGGCCCTCGCCAGAATACGCCCCTGTTCGATGGAAAAGGAGGCCCGATACTCCAGGCGACGGTCCCACCGAGCCGCCTCCCGATAGGCGCTCAAAGCCCGGTCCGGGTCCCCTTCGGCGGCGGCGAGCCGTGCCGCACGAAGAAAGATCCCGGATACGGTCAGCGGCAGGAAACAACGGAGCGCGAAGACGGCCAGAAGGACGGCGCCGGCAGGAAGGAACGCACGGAGATCCTGTCGGCAGGCGGAAGCGTCGATCGCATGGAAGGTGACGACAAGCAGGATTCCGGCAACCATACAAAGCCACCACCCCGGGAGCAGAAAATAGGACGCGGATTCCAGGGCGTCGACGAGCGTGTAATCATTGCTGAAACCGGGCAGCACCCGGATCTCCCGCTGTTCGGTCCAGGCGACCTGCGGATTGACATCCGTCGCCTCCAGCGACTCGATGAGCCGTCGGGCCTGCGCGGTCTGCTCGATCGCTGCGGAGATGGCCGGAGCGTCCGTCGTGACGAGATAGACCTGTTGCAGAACGGGAAGCAGGATGGCCAGCCAGGCGGCGGCGTACGAAAGACGTGTTCGAGGGTTCCGCCGGAGGATCGAATAGGCGACCGATCCTCCGAGCAGCAGAGCCACTCCCCGACCGAGCAACGCCGAGGGAGGTTCCGGCGCGTCGATCGTCCGCCACCAGGGAAGTCCGGCGGCGGCGAACAGAAGGGTAACGCCTGCGGCGAGCAGGAACGTATGGAACCATCGATCGCCGGTCGGCGCTTCAGAGGATAGCATCAATCTCCGCCACGGACGAAACATGCCGATCTACCCGACCGGCGATCAGAGCGGGGACTGTCCGCTCGGACGAGCCGAGGTCAGGGTCGCCCGTACTTTCGCGCCGCTGGTCAGCCGCTTCGGGTCGGAAACGACCACGCGTTCTCCGGACGACACACCCTCGGAGAGAATGGCCTTTTGCGCACCTCCCTGACGGAAGCGAACGTTACGCGCCTGAACTTTGCCGTCCTTCTCGACAAAAACCACTCCCTGGCCCGAGGAGATCGGCACGACCGCCGCCTGCGGGACAACCACGCCGGACCGCTTACCGGTCAAAGTCGCAAAACCGGTCAGACCGGGCATCAGGCGCACATCCGGTGTCAATATCCGTATCCAGACCGGGAAGGTCAGCGGTGCCAGACTGTTGTTATTGGCGATCGCAGAGGACGGAGCCACCACCGGGTTGACCCGGACGACCTTGCCGGCGAATTTTTTGCCCGGAAGGGACTCGATCTCCACGGTCGCCGCCTGACCCGTTTTAATACTTCCCAGATAACGCTGATCCACATTCGCCTGGAACTCGGGCCGGTCATTTCCGGCGATCACAAACAACGCCTGCGAGTTGACCGCGAAGGCGCTGTCCGCCGAGTTTCGGTTTCCGTCCCCCGCCGGAATCTCGCCGGGGTTGATATTCCGGGTGGCCACCACCCCGTCGATCGGCGAACGCAGGACATGGTTTCGCATGATTTGTCGCCGGTAGCGCACTTCCGCTTCCGCCTGGGTGACCACGGAACCTGCCTGAACCGTCTGTTCGTCCCGGGAACCGGCTTCGAGCAGGGCCAGCGCCTGAGCGGCGGCCGCCTCGTTGGCTTTCGCCTGGCTGACACGCGCGACCGCTTCGCGGATGAGTTCGGCGCGCGCGCCGCGCTTGACGAGAGCGTATCGTTGCTCCACCTGGTTCAGCGCCGACTTCGCGGTTGCCAGGTCGGTTTCCGACTGTGCCTGTTGCAACTGGAGAGTTCGGCGAACGGCGTTCAACGCCTCCCTGGCGCGGGACAGTTCGGCGCGGGCCGCCGCGACATCGGTTTCCGCCTGGTCGTACTGGAGTCGGGAGACCGCCCCCTCTTCCAGAAGTTTTTTGAAAGCCGTATATCGCTTCTCGGCCTGGCTCAGATGCGCCTGCGCCGTTTCCGCCTCCGCCGCGGCCGCCGCCACCTCCGGCTGTGTACCGGGGTCCAGTTTTCGGAAGGCTTCGAAACGCTGTTTGGCCTGGTTGAGGTTGGCACGGGCGGTGTCCGCCTCGGCGGCGACGACCGCCACCTCGCGCGGGTCCGCCCCGTTCTTCAGAAGGTCGAGCGCCGCCTGCTGCTCCGCCACCTGCTGATGGGCCTGCTGAAGCTGGGCGCGCACCTGGCGTAACTGTTCGGCGCGATACGGCGAGCGGACGAGCGAGGCGGAGGCGCGGGCGGACCGCAGATCGGCCTCGGCCTTCTCGAGAGCGGCCTGCTGGGTCATCGGGTCGATATCGGCCAGTATCTGCCCCTTCTTCACCCGGTCGCCGGTTTCGACATAGACACGAGTAATCGGGTCGCGGAGGTTGGGCAGGGCGTTGACGTACGCCAGGGATTTCGGGGCGATCGTCCCTTCGGCGACCATGCTGACCGACGCGCCCACGGTCCCGGTCGAGGTGGCTTCGACCACCGTGACGGCGGGCTGCGAATTCCGACCCTGTGTCAGCAGAATGATCGTGGTCGCCGTCGCGCCGATGACCAGCGCCGGAATCAGAAAGGTGGGACGGTTCTGCGGGCGACGTCCGGACGGTTTGATCGGCGGGGTCCGGAAGACCTCGGTCTTCTCAAAATCGACGGGAGGTTGTTTGGCGATGTCCTTGCCGCTCAATGTTTTCATAAAGTGTCCTTCGCGACGCCAAGTCCGGCGGAGTTGTCAACCCGGGACGGATGACGGGACGTTTCCGGCATCCGGGAAGTAGTGACCGTCGGATAAAGCAGTTCGGCTCGATCCATGATCCGGTCCCAGTCAAAGGTCTCCGAAACATGGGCGTACCCCTGTTCAGCCAGCTTTTGCGCACGAGTCGGGTCCGATAACACTTCAACAATCGCATCGGCCAGGGCATCCGGATTCTTTTCCGGCACCAGAAGCCCGGTCTTATTATGGAGGACCACGTCCGTTATACCACCCACAGCGCTTGCCACGACGGGACGATGGAAGGAAAGAGCTTCGATCAGAACCACTCCCAACCCTTCCGTATCGCCGCGCGAGTCGACAATCGCCGGTAATACGAATATATCGCTCTCCTCGTAGGCTGTCATCAGTTCGTCTTCCGGAACATCCGTACGAAATTCCACGCAATGAGCGATGCCCAACTCCGCTGCCCGGTCCCGGAGTTCCGGCAGCAATGGGCCGTTGCCGACGATCACCAGCGAGGCGTCGATCCGTTGCGTGACCTGCGGCATTGCCCGGAGCAGATACTCGACCCCCTTGCGCTCGATCAGGCGACCGACAAACAGGATCGTCTTTTCCGGGCGATGGTGGTGAACCGGGGTTCTTTGCGGAAGAGGACTGCCGTACGGCAGGACATCCACCGTCGTCCCGGTGCCCAGGGCGCGGATATGCGACGCCGTATACGAGGAGTTGCAGGTTACGGAATCGGCGTGACGCAGGCAATAGCGCAGTACCGGGTTGACGAACGAAAACTTCCGCGCCAGCAACAGTTCCGCGCCATGGAAACTCAAAACCAGGCGCGTCGGCAGCAGGCGGGTCGCCAGGATACCGAACAACCCGTGCGGGAACGGCCAGTGAACGTGAATCGCATCGAATCGTTCCCGCCGGTGCAGACGGGCAAGACCGAACGCACCGCAAAGGATGTAGAAGATCGCCAGCAGGAGATAACCGGGACGGCGGATTTTGGTCGGCGCGCCGGCATCGTGAGTCAGGTCCTCCTTGCCGGCGGCAAAATAGCGAAACCGATGTACCGGGATGCCGTCGATCTCATGGTGAGGGGAACCCAGGAACGCGGGAGCGAAGACGCGAACGTCGTAACCGCGGTCTTTCAGACGGCGCAGATACTCTCGCAGCCAGGGAACGGCCGGGTCCTGTTCGTTGCGCGGGTAGGTCGAGACGACGAAGCAGATTTTCATTCCATACTCCTGACGGCAAGTGGGACCGGGACGGACCGCGTCGCCTGCACACCCCGGTGCATGGTCGCTCGGACGACAAGGACGCTGAGAAGTTCGACCGTCATCATCATCAGGCGCGACAGAACGGCGAGAATCAGTCCGTCGGATTTGGACAGAACCCGACCGAGCATCAGCCACATCACGCCTTCGCGGATTCCGATTCCGGCCGGTGTCAGGAAGGCGAGGAACCCCGCCAGCCAGGACGCGCCAAAGGTCGGGATACAGACCGCCCACCGTTCGGGCGTCATCGGCAAGAACGACCGGGCCAGTACGCCGAACATGACGCCCGAAAGAATCCAGAAAACGGTGTAGTAGGCGAGAAGACAGAGACTGTAGGGGGTGCTCATCACCGGAAGCCCGTGATCCGGCAGGTCCTCGCCCGCAATCTTGCGGACGGCCTTCCGAAACAGCGGAATCCGACAGAACCCGAGCAAAGTCGCCGGCCGCAGGGCGGTGACCCCGCCGACCGCCAGGGCGATCAGTCCGGTCACGGTCAGCGATTTGCCGGTCGGAGACGCCATCAGGGTCGGAATCAACCCGGACGCGAAGACGACCGTGGTCACCATCGCGCCAAGAAGGATGTAGCTCAGTTCCAGAATCACTCCGAACGCCACGGCCGTGACCGAAAGTCCGGCTTCTCGCGCCATCACCAGGCGGGCGGCCGAATAGACGAGGGGCCCGGGAATCCAGCGGGCGACCAGCGTTCCGTACCAGATCCGGACACTATCCGACAGACGGACCGGTTGTCCGAGTCCGCGGAGGATCAGGTGCCAGCCGACCGCCTGAACCGCATAATGGGTCGCATAGAGCAGGGCGGCCAGGAGCAGCCAGCCGGGCGCGAACGTCGGTACCGTCCGAATATCCCGGACGGTACGGGCGACCGCCGCCATAAGAAAGGCGAAGGCAACGATGGCAAAGGCCGGTTTCAGCCAGCGTTTCCAGTTAAAACCGGTTCTTGACATCGGTTCTCTCCTTTGTCGCGTCCGCTATCGCGTCCGCTGTCCGGCGTTTCACGCTCCGGTACGACCGTTGGACGCGACTCGCCGTCGGCTGTTGTCCAGAGACTCGGTGATCTCATAGGCGGGCTTGCCGCCCGCCGCCGCTTTGACGATCAGTTCACCCAGCAGTCCCATGCCGAAGATATTCGTTCCGGCGAAAACGAGCAGCATTCCGGCGATCCAACCGGGGGACGAAGGGGCGAGAACGAGCGACAGAATGATGAGAAAAAAGCCCAGTAAGCTGGCTATGATACCGAAAGGGCCGAAAAACTGAAGTGGCTTGTGATAGAACTGCACCACAAGGATTGTCGCGAGGAAATCCATCAGACCGGTGATCAGCCGTTTGGCACCGTACTTGGAAACGCCGTGCACACGCGGAGCGTGTTCGATCACGCATTCGCCGACCCGATAGCCTTTGCTGGCGGCGATGACCGGAATGAAGCGATGCCAGTCCCCGTAGATGCGAATGTCCTGTGCGACGTTCCCCCGCATGATCTTGAGGCCGCAGTTGAAGTCATGAATATTCAGTTTGTAGTGCCGGGAAACCGTGCGGTTGAACAGCTTGCTCGGCAGTGTCTTGTGAGCCGGGTCATGTCGCCGCTGCTTCCATCCGCTGACCAGATCGTAGCCTTCGTCGAGTTTGGCAATGAGTTTTCCAAACTCTTCCGGCTGATCCTGAAGGTCGGCGTCCATCATGATGACGACATCGCCCCGCACCCGCTCGAAGGCCGCGGTAAGACCGGCGGCTTTGCCGAAGTTGCGTCGGAAGCGCAGGACGGTAACGTTCGGGTCGGCCTCCCAGAAACCGAAGAGTTTTCGGTAGGAACCGTCTCTACTGCCATCGTCCACAAAAATGATTTCGTGACGCGGAGCGTAGCAGGCGAAGGCACTTTTGAGACGCCGGTACAGTTCATCCAGACTTTCCTCCTCATTCAGCAGGGGAACGACCACGCTCAGGAGGGCGTCACCGCAGAGGAGACGTGCCGCAAGCGTGTCCTCGCTCCGGCGAGAATCGAAGTAGGCGGCGTTGCTCACTCCGGCGGCGGGGTTGGCGCTGGCAGAGTCGGAAAGGACGCTGCGTGCGTTATTGAAATCGTGACGAACCAGGCTCATACGCTTCTAACCTCTTCCCACCTGAACCGGCATGTGACAGCTGGAACGGTGTCCGGTCGTTGACGGGTGGTGTTATGCCATCCGGTCATCTCATTTAATACAGACATTATTATACTTGTAATGATAAAATTTAGTAATTATTTTATCATCTTCGGTGTCGGAATTTCGGATGACCGTGTGTTTTATGTGTTATTTTGTCTGTATAGTATATTAACGAGGCGTAATATTTACTAGCTTTTTTACCACAAAACCATCATTATTTACCCAGTAAATTTACCCGCTTTACCGAAGGTAACCTCCGTATTCGCCGGGTTTACGGTAAGCCGCCTCAGGGGCGATAATCGGGTTGACTTTTCCGGCGACGAAAACAACGCCACGAGCAGGCGAGAACTCCGGTCAATCCGAGAGCGAGGCTGCCCGGCTCCGGCGCGCCGACGACGAGACGGAGATTGGTCGGGGCCGTCGTGTTGCCGCCGTAATCGAAGTACCGTGTGGAAAACGTGTCGCCGTTGAACAGCACCCCGGAGACATCCCAGTAGACGCCGCCGTAGACGGACCCGCCATAACTGTAACTTCCCGGAGTGGCGTTGCTCAGGGTGAATTCCTTACCGGTGACGATGAAAAGGCTGGAGGAGAATCCGAGCGCTCCGCCCAGATTGACGAGGGCGGTCGTGGCAAAACTGCCGCCGTTCAGAGCGATCGTCCCTCCCAATCCGAGAATGCGGTTGATATCGCCCCCGCGGACGATGACGGCGCTCGATTCCTGCGCCGTAAGGTTACCCTCGATGACGCCGCCGCGGATATCGACCACGCTGCTCCCCAGAGCGTTGACATTCGCCTCGATGATGCCGTCGAGGAGGGTGGCATGACCGGTGTTTCGGGTGGTCAGCGTGTTGGTGACCGTGCCACCGTCGATGGTCAGGCGGCCGGCATCCTGCACGACGGCGTTTCGGGTGGAGGCCGTCCCACCGAACGTGACCGTGCTGTCGCCGCGAACATTGAGACTGCCCGCGATCGATCCGCCCGTCACCGAGGCGACACTGTCGTTCTCCGCGTTCAGATTCGCACTGATCGTTCCGCCGACCAGGAAGAGGCGGGCGTCGTTCCGGGACGTTGCGCTGTTGCTGATGACGCCACCGTTGATCATGACCTCCGCCGTGTCCTGCGCAAAAACATTTCTGGCCTGCGCCGAGCCGCCGAGTACCGCCGTGCTGTTTCCACGAATATTGAACGCATTGGCGACCGTTCCACCGGTCATCGTGACGATCGCGGAATCCGGGGCGAACACGTTATTGTCGATCGTTCCCCCGGTGATCCGGACGTCGGAGGTTCCACGGGCGTTCAGGGTTCCGCCGACGGTTCCGCCACCGAACTCCAGAAGAGAGGCCCCCTGGGCGTTCAGGTTGTTGGCGATAGTGCCGGCCGACACCCGGACCGTACTGGTATCATCCGAGGTCAGGGAGCCGTTGTTGGTGCCGCCGGTGACCGTCAGCACGCTGGTTTCATAGGTAAACACGGAGTTGCTGATTGTCGCGTCAATCAGGTTCGTTTCCGAGGACGAGTAGAGAAAGAGACCGTTATTGATTGTGCCGCCCGTAATGTCCGCCCTGACGTCGGGTACCCGAACCAGACCGCTCGTCACTCCGATGTTGACCTTCGCGAACGTGCCGTTGACCGGATTTCCACCCGCGATGGTCCGATCCGAACTGACAAACAGATCCTGTCCGCAGGCGACGGAGGGAAGAAGTCCGAACAGTAACAGCAGACCGGTAATCTCCCTGAGGCCGGTGCCAGCATTAGCCATTTTCTTTTGTTTTCCTTGAATCTTGCCTGACCGACTTCCGTGGGAACGGACAGACCGCGTTCTCATCGCTCGGCGACAGCCCCTGCCCGGTTCGTGAAAAACGAAACCCCTCCGACCCCGGCGTATCCGATCTGCGACCCGGCGAAATCACGTGTGTATTATATCCGGAGAACTCCCGGAATTTCAGTAAAAATATGAGAAAAATTTACCTGATTTTAACCGGATCACAGCGGTTTGTTTAATCTTCACAGCCTAAGGTTTGCCCCCTTTTTCCGGCAGGTAGCGGTCCGCGGAAAGGCTGGCTTGCTACAAAAAAGAAACGAACTGTCGGCAGAGCGAAGGAACGAAGCGGAAGAGGCGGTTTTCCTTGCGCCCGGATGGTAACGGGGAAGGAACGCCGTTCCGGTCGGCGATGGCGGAGTCGAGACGCGATTATGGCAACTTCCGAAACGTCTCCAAATTTGAGTAACCGTACGACCCGGTCCCCCGAACGGTCACTGCTTCAGGGAGGGCGGCTCCTCCCGCTCTCCCCGACGATACTCCGACGCGGCCCGAAGGGTACGGACGCCCAGAGCGACCGCCTGCCCGTACCCCGAAGCGTTCGCGGAGGAAGCGACGGCGGCGTCGATCTCCTCCTGCGACGGAGTCGCGCCCGCCGCAATCGCGCGGGCGCAGACAATCGCCGGATCGTCGCGCCGGTAAAACGACGTTTCCACCTCGAACGCGGCGATTTTCTCCGGATCGGGTTGCTGAAACACCCGCGTATACAGGTCGATCTCCAGGTAGAGCGGCTGCACCTGGGCGATCAATCGGTCGAGCCACCCCGAAAAATCGTTCCGGTCCGGCGCCAGGGTGTGACAGGCAAGGAGCGCACGCTGAAATAACGACCGGACGAACGACTCCAGCGCCTGGCCGGAGGAAGTTTCGTTGGGCGCCAGCAGGAAACGGTTGAAGGGAGATTGGTCGCCCGCGCCGTAGACCTCACGAAAAACATGACAGTCGTAGTAGGCGGATATCTCCCGAACGGAAACCGCCCCCGCCTCGCCCGCCTGCATGGCGTGGTGCGTACGGTTCCAGTCCGCCTGCGCGAGCCGCGTCATCAACGGTTTGAGCACCAGATCGGCCGGATAATGGGCGATCCCGCCCAGAGCGAACGCCATTTTCCGCGCCGTCGCCGGCGTACTCAGGTCCTCTGCCGGAACGTCGCGGAGCAGCATTTGCATCTCCGTACTCCACTGGCTGCCGTAGCGGGTGATCGCTCCGAGGTAAAAATAGGGACGTTCGGCGTCCGCCACAGCGATGAGCGCCGCGTCCGTCGCCGCATCCTTCGCGGCGATCCGAAGACAGTCGTCCGCGACCGCCCAGTGCGTCAGCAGGTCAGACATTCGATCCCTCTTCTTTCGTCCGCGGGCCGATCAGTTCGAGCAACCGATCGTGGATCGGCCCATTGGTGGCGACGGTGCCGGAGAACGGACGGTCATAGCGGAGAGGCGCGCCGAGCAGATCGGTCACCGTGCCACCGGCCTCACGAACGAGGATATCGATGGCCGCCACATCCCAGGCGCGGTCGCCCCGTGTGACCAGCGCGGTAAACTCTCCCAGAGCGACCAGCATACCGGCATACACCGTCGAGGACAGTTTCATGATCTTCATGCCCTCCGATTCCAGCAATGCGGGCAGGTGCGCGATCTCCGGAGTCGGAAAAACCCGGTTCCAGACCGCTTCAAGATTGGCGACGCCGCCTTTCATCGTGGATTTCGAGGAGACGCGGATCGGCCGGCCGTTTAAAAACGCTCCCTCACCTCTGGCGGCCGTCAACAGGCGGTCACTGTGATAGTCATAGATCACCCCGAGCAGCGATTCGCCCCGGAAGGTAAGAGCCAGCGAGAAGGCGGACACCGGGATGCCGTGGGAAAAAGGCAGCGTACCGTCGATCGGATCGACAATCCAGATCCACTCCTGGTCAGGGGTAAGTGCGCTGATCTCCTCGCCAAGAACGCCGTGAGTCGGAAATCGGCGAGCGATCTCCTCGATCACCCGTTGATTGACGGCAAGATCGGTCTGCGTCACCGGAGAACCGTCCTCCTTCCACTCCCGCCGCATGCCGAGGGTAAAGGCGGCCACGGCAAGGCTCCCCGCCTCCCGCGCCAGATCGACGGCGACGCGTCCGTATTCTCCGTTCAGCAGGTTATCCATGACGGTTTCGATCCCTTACCGGTTTTTGCTCACCGGTCGTACTTCTCGACAAAGGCTTCGGCGGAGAGGGTACGAAAATCCTGCAAACCCGCCCGAAGTCGCTCGCGATCCCAATCCCACCAGGCGATTCGCAGAAGGGCGTCCCGCACCTTCTCCTCAAAGCGAAAGCGAATGACCCGCGCCGGAACGCCGACCGCCACCGCGAACGCAGGAATCTCCTTCGTCACGACCGCGCCCGCCCCGACGGCCGCGCCGGTGCCGATACGGACGCCCGGAACCACCGTCGCGCCATGCCCGATCCAGACATCGTCGCCCAGTGTTACCTGGTGTGAACGCCGCCACTCGAAAAAATCCGCGTCATCCTCCTCGCCCAATCCGTAGGAGACGCTGCGATAAGTCCAGTGGTGCAGCGCGGCGCGGTCCAGTGGATGATTGCCGGGGTTCAGCCGGGTCGCCGCCGCAATCGAGCAGAACTTTCCGATCCGGGCGTAAATGATCTGGCTGTCGTTCACCACATACGAATAGTCGCCGAAGACGGTCTCGACCACACTGGTACGCGGTCCGACCCAGGTATAGATGCCCAACTCGGAGTCATGAACGCGGGCGGTCGGGTCGATGCGGGGTTCGGCGGATGGTTCACGTGACATGGTTCGTTATCCGGTGGTGAGTGTGGGTCTTCCGGCGGTCCAGACGTGTCTGGTGACGGGGACGCCTCCGCGTTGGTGGACGGCGATCAGGTCGGCGCGCAGTCCCTCACGGATCGCCCCCCGGTCGGCGAGTCGGGCGGCGGCGGCGGGTCCCAGACCGGTCAGGCGGGCGACGCGGTGCAGGGGCCAGTCGAGTTCGCGGGCGATGCGGAACAGGGCGGGGAGCAGCGTGCTGGGAGCGTAGTCCGAACACAGGCAATCGGCA
>JANRLW010000024.1:0-22534 GCA_033762295.1 Capsulimonadales bacterium | reverse complement strand
CCGGTGTCACACGACGGTCTCCCAGCCAGAGCGCATCCGTCATCAGGCGCAGAGGCGGGGTTTTATCGGGCCGCACCAGTTCATCGACACTCACCGTCTCCCCCAGGCAGGCGCGGATCTCCTTGCGAGTGTAGACCGTGTGGCCGACGGCCACGTACCCCTCTCGCACTTCCACGGTATCACCCGGAAGACCGATCACACGCTTGATGAAATCCTTATCCTCGAACGATGCGTCTTTCGGCGCTCGAAAGACGATGACTTCGCCGCGCAGGGGAGGACGCATCCGGTAGACCCACTTATTCACGAGGATGTGGTCGCCTTCCCACAATGTGGGCTGCATGGAACCGGAGGGGATGAAGAACGACTGCACCACGAACGGGCGCAACAGAAAAAACACCAGCGCAATCGCCGGAATCAGCGACTCCAGCAGATCGCTGATGACGCGGAGGGCAGGGACGCGGGTCGCGCCGAACGCCGCCCGCGTCGCCGTCAAAGCGATTAAAACGAAGAGAACGGTTCGGAGAGAAACGCTGGCAATCTGTTCCGTTATCTGCTCCACGCCCCCCGTTTCCCCTTTCGAAATGCGGACAATCAGGCGTTCGGGGTGTTGGCCTTACCGGCTCCCTTCGGCTCCGCCATCCGTCCGCTCCTGTCCTCTTTTATACGCGCGGCCTTTCCGCTCAGGTTCCGCAGGTAGAAGAGTTTCGCACGGCGAACTCGTCCGCGTCGCATAACTTCGATCCTGTCCAGTCGCGGAGAGTGCACCAGGAAGGTTCGTTCCACGCCGACCCCGTTGCTGACCTTGCGCACGACGACGGTATCCCGGATACCCTCGCCGCGGCGGGTCAGGGCCACGCCTTCGAAGACCTGGATTCGTTCCTTACCGCCCTCGATTACCTTAACATGAATGCGGAGAGTATCCCCGCCGCGGAACTGCGGTACATCCGCTCGTTTCTGCGCCATTTCTATGTCACGAATGACATTTGCATTGACGGCCATCTGACCATTCTCCTGTTCGATAGGGTTGTAGTAGGTTGGCGCAGACCTCCGAGCGGTCCGGGAGAATCGAGGATTCTCCGAGACATCGGCGGCAGACACCTCGACGGAGACTCCTCCGTCGGCAGGAACGATCGAACTATTCGTCCGACGGAGGCGATTCCTCCGGCTTGTTTTCCGGTTTCCCGGCACTTGCCTCGTTCCCTCGTTCCGCATCGTAGGCTTCCAGAAGTTTCCGGTCGACCTTCGACAGCGGTAAAAACCGTTCCCACAGATCCGGGCGTCGCTCACGCGTCCGCACCAGAGCCTGTTGCCGCCTCCAGGCGGCGATCTTCGCATGGTGCCCGGATAGCAGCACCTCCGGCACGCCCCGTCCCCGAAACTCCGCCGGGCGCGTATAGTGCGGATACTCCAGCAGCAGTCCCCGGTCCGCCGCGCCGAAACTCTCCTCCTCGGGCGATGCCGCGTTTCCCAGCACGCCGGGGAGCAGTCGGGTCACGGCATCCAGAATCACCAGAGCGGGCAGTTCCCCGCCGGTGAGCACGTAATCGCCGATACTGACCGTCCGGGTGACCAGCGCTTCGCGCACTCGCTCATCGACGCCCTCATAATGGCCGCACAACAGGAGGAAACGGGGCAGTTCCGCCAGTTCCCGCGCCATTCGTTGATCGAACCGTTCCCCGTCCGGCGCCATCAGCAGTATCGGCGTCTCCGGCGCGTCCGCCAGTACCGACTCCAGACAGGCGAACACGGGCGCGGGCATCAGCACCATGCCGGCCCCGCCCCCGAACGGATAATCATCCGCCTGCCGATACCGTCCTTCCGCCCAATCGCGCAGATCATGGACGCGCAGATCGAGCGTCCGCGCCGCCTGCGCCCGGCCGACAATCGAATGACTCGCCGCTTCGCGCACCATCTGCGGAAACAGGGTCACGATATCCGCACGCAACACGCCTCGTTTCGTGTCGTCCGGCGTTTCGCCGACCGCTTCTCCGGACGGTTCCTCGGTCACGTCTCATCTTTTCGCAGGCCGGGAACATCCCGTACCCGCAGTTCGTTTCGCTCCGGCGACACCTCGACAATCACCTCGGCGATGGCCGGAATCAGCGCGACCGGCGTTTCATAGACATCGTTCGCCGGATAGAAATGCACTTTTTCGATCGTTCCCAGGTCGCGGCCGGACTCCGTGACGACGCGCAGGCCGACCAGTTGCCAGTCGTAATAGGCGTCCTCCTGCAGGGGAGGCAGCTGCTCACGCCGGACGAATAAACGCGCGCCGCGCAGACGCTCCGCCGCGTTCCGATCCGGAATGCCGTCAAACGTCAGAAGAAAAGCCTCCTGATGCCGACGAACGGAAAGAACGCGGCGTGTCTCGGACGCGCCGTTCTCCCACTGCAACAGCACGGCGGGCAGACGCTTCAGGTAGGCGGGATCGTCCAGACGCGGGACGATCTTCACTTCTCCCCGCACTCCGAACGGCGCGGCAACCTCGCCGACCAGCACCGGAGGAATATCCGGTTCCGGCCTTGCGACCTTCGTTTCGCCGCTCTCGTCGCCGCCGTGCGGACGTACCGTCATCCGAAACGCTCCCGTCCTTCCGTCCTGTCCGCCCAACCGTCTACGCGACGATCTCGACGTACACCTTGCGCTTCTCCTTCATGGCCGCCGCCTTGGCGACCGTACGAAGCGCATTGGCAATCCGTCCCTGCTTCCCAATCACCTTCCCGAGATCATCCGGAGCGACACGAACTTCGTAAGTTGTGGCCTCTTCGCCCGGCACTTCGACGATATCTACCTGGTCCGGTTCATCTACCAGCGATTTGACCAGATATTCGATTAGCTGTTTCAACGTCTGTCGACTCCTCACTCTGCCCGACTCTGGGCAGGCACCCTGTTGGCTGCGGATAGCGGCGTCAGAGGGTGCTGCTGACGCCTGTTAACAGAAATATAGAGGGTTCTCGGAAAAATCGCAAGGGGCCGTCATCGAACATGAGACGGCAGGCAGAGCCGCCTGCCGTCGTCCGCCCTTTTACTCGGCCGCCGTCGTCTCTTCGGTCGTGACCGCGGTCTCGGCCGCCTCACCCGTCGCTTCGGCAGGGGTCGCTTCGGCAGGGGTTGCTTCGACGGGGGCCGCTTCGGCAACCGCCTTCACCTTCGGCGTTCGTCGCGGCAGAATGCCCTGCTTCTTCAGCAGAGCGGCGGCGGTTTCGGAGGGCTGCGCGCCCACACCGAGCCAGTACCGAATGCGCTCCTCTTTCAGAACGAGCGTCGGCTCCGCATCGGCGGACACGATCGGGTTGTAGTAACCGAGCTCCTCGATAAAACGACCGTTGCGCGCGCGCCGCTCATCGGCCGCCACCAGATGATAAAACGGGCGCTTCTTCTGACCATCACGCCGCAGACGAATTTTGACCGACATAGTATTGCTTCCCTCAGAAAAGATAATCAGCCACGACCGAACGGGGTACGAAAGCGGTTGGAATTCCCTCCGCTGTTGCCGCCGCCCGTTTTTTTGTCCTTGCTCTTTCGCTTAGCGATCCCCTGCTGCATCGGGCGGAAACCTCCGCCGAGCGCGGGCATACCGGGGAGGTTCCCCGATGCCAGTCCTCGCATCAACTGGCGCATCTGTTCGAAGTTGGTGATCGTCTGGTTGACCTGCTGTACCGAAACCCCGGCTCCCGACGCAATCCGCTTTCGGCGCGACCCGTTGATAATCTCCGGGTGCCGCCGCTCCTTCGGGGTCATCGAGCGAACGATCGCCTCGAACCGCGCCATCTCTTTCTCCCCGGCGGCGAAATCGACATCCTTGAGCTGGGTCCCGACCCCCGGCAGCATCTTCAACAGCTGTTCCAGCGGCCCCAGACGGCGCATCTGCTGCATCTGGTCCAGGAAGTCCTCGAAATCGAACTTGCCCGCGGCCAGCTTCTTTTCCATTTCCGCGGCTTTTTTCTCGTCGATCGCCGCTTCGGCTTTTTCGATCAGGCCGAGAACGTCGCCCATGCCAAGGATACGCTGAGCGAGCCGGTCCGGATGGAACACCTCGATCGCATCCATCTTCTCGCCGACCCCGAGGAACTTGATCGGCTTACCGACCACCGCCCGGATCGAGATGGCCGCGCCGCCGCGCGTATCGCCGTCCACTTTCGTCAGCACGAACCCATCGACACCGATCGATTCGTTGAACTCGGTCGCCACATTGACCGCATCCTGCCCGGTCATCGCGTCGAGCACCAGCAGGACGTTCTGCGGCTGCGTCGCCTCCTTGACCGCCCGCAGTTCGTTCATCAGGTCGTCATCGACATGCAAACGACCGGCGGTATCGAGCAGAACCACATCGGCCTTGTTCGCGACCGCCCATTCGGTCGCTTCACGGGCGATTCGCACCGGGTCCGCGCCCGGTACCGTGTAGACCGGCGTCTTCACCTGCTCTCCGACCACCTGCAGCTGCTTGATCGCCGCCGGACGCTGGATATCGCAGGCCGCCATCACCACCGTTTTGCCCTGCTTCCGGAACCAGTTGGCCAGCTTCCCGGCGAGCGTCGTCTTGCCCGCTCCCTGCAGACCGCAGAGCATGATGACCGTCGGCGGTTTGGGCGCGATCACCAGAGCCGTGGCGGCTCCGGGATTTTCGGGGTCGCCCGACAGGAGTCGGACCAGTTCCTCATGAACGAACTTAACGACCTGATGTCCGGCGTTCAGTCCCTCCAGAATCTGCTCCCCGACCGCCCGCTGCTTGATCCGGGCCACAAACTCCTTGACCACTTTGAAGTTGACGTCCGCTTCCAGAAGCGCGATACGCACCTCACGGAGCGCGGTATCGACATCCGCCTCCGTCAGCCGGGCGTTTCGGCTCAGTTTTTTAAACGCTTCCTGAAGTTTTTCCGCCAGACCTTCAAACATATCCTATCTCCCGCTTTCCGCCGGACAACCTCTTTCCGACGGATCGAAAATCCGTGGCCTGAGTGTTTCCCCTCAGACACGACAATGCCCGCCCCCCGAAGGGCCGGGCATGCTGCGGCGAATCGGCGCGGCGAAAACCGCTTCACGAAGTGTACCGTACCCGCGCCCCACTGTCAAACCGCCGATTCGGTTTCCGAAGGGCGCAAAAACAAAAGGCCGGTTTCCCGGCCTTAATTAATGAAAGGATAACCTGTTATGATGGCTTTCAAGTCCCCTGCCTGCCTTCAGGCTTCAACCCCGGACGACCCGATATCGCCCGCGGCCCTCTCGCGATCCGTTGCCTCCTTCCGAGGCGACGCCGCCGTTCGTCGCGAATGTCAAACCGGTACCGGGAAACTTCCCCGTGACACCGCTCGCTTCCGTCCCGGAGCTTTCTCCGGACGCGCTAACTGACGCTGAAGATCCGCGACCCGACACAGCAACCGCTCCGTCATCTCACCGGAAACGTCGGGCAGGTTGGCGACATGGAGCAGAATGCTCAACATCGCGTCCGCCTCGTCCGGCGTCAGATGAAGTGTGACCTGCGGGATGGCAACGGATGGCTCGTCTTTCTCCGATCGAGTCTTTCGTTCATTAGACATAAATAATGCCTCCCGGTACATTGGACTGCGTACCCGGAAAATATGTTCTATCCTTGACACCGAAATGTCGAGGACTTTTCAGTAGAAAAATATCTATCAATAATACGAGGAAATGATGGCCGAACCAACTCCCATACATCCCGATGCCCGACGTTACGGAACGCGCCACCCCGTCACCCCGATTGTCTGGCACGACTTCGTTCGCGCGACCCGACAGGTATGGTTCGATACGACGCTGGGCGAGTGGCGGACGCAGCTGGCCCGACTGACCCGGGCCGGGGCGCACCCAATCTCCCTTCCGGACCTTGCCTCCTACCTGCGGACGGGACGGCCGCTGCCGCCGCCCGGCGCGTGCCTGCTCTGCTTCGACGATAACACGAGCGGCATCTTCGATATCGCGGCCCCGGCGTTACGGAAGCGTCGCTGGCCGTTCGTCGTTTCCGCCCATACCGCATATATCGGTATAAGGACAGGAAAACCACACAATTCTTATGAAATACTTCGTTCCCTGGAACAGGACGGGGCGACGATTGTCAGTCAGACACATACCCATCCGGCCGACCTTCGTCGGCTATCAACGGAAGCGCTGACCCGTGAGTTCGTCCGATCCCGCGATCTTCTGGCCAGGAATCTGGGGCACTCCGTGCCGTATGTGACGTATCCGTCCGGCAAGTGGGACGATCGCGTGACGCGGGCGGCGGCGGCGGCCGGCTATCTCCTGGGATTGACGGAGGATTATGGCGCGGCGGAAACCTCGCCCCATACGCTGGCCGTCCACCGCTTCTCCTCGCATCGACGGTTTGACGAGGCCGTCCGGGCGATCGCCCGCAGCGCGGAAAACGGTTAGCGAGTAGGTCCGCCGTTTCCGTCGCCGAGAAGGGTGGAAAGAAGACCGTAGCGCAGGCCGTGCGCCGAAACGAAGAGTGAGTCGATTCCAAGGTGGCGGAGGAGTCGCCACTGAATCAGCGCGCCGGCAATGATCACGTCGGCGCGCTCCGGTTCCAGCCCCGGCACCGTCCGTCGCTCTGCCAGCGGCAGTTCGCAAAGCCGTTCGATCCGCCGCTCGATCTCCCCGGCGGTCAGACAGACCCCGTGCAGACGCTCCGGAAAGTCCGTCGCGCCGACGGCACGGAGGAAGTCGGGGTTCTCCTCTGCCAGATGCATCGCCCCCAGGCTGGCCGCCGTTCCGCCGGACGCGATCAGGACCGGCGGCTCGAACGGCATCGGCACATCGGCCAGAATCGCCTCGATCAGGTCGACGGCCGCCTGTCGATCCGAGGGACTGGGCGGGTCCGAGAGCAAAGCTCGTTCGGTCAGACGAACCGCGCCGATTTGAAGCGAACGACGAAAATGGGGACGCTCGCCCTCTCCGATCACCACTTCCGTCGAACCGCCGCCGACATCGGTCGTCGCGATAACCGACGCTTCCGGAGCCAGGCGACGGGCATCGCTACGCGCCGCCTGATAGACCAGTTCCGCCTCCCGGTCGCCGGAGATGACCTCGACCGGTCCTCCGAGGATCGCCTCGGCCCGGTTGAGAAACTCCGCCCCGTTGACCGCGTCACGCAACGCCGCCGTGCCGACGGCACGCAACAGGGAAACCCCTTCGGCCGATGCCTGCTCCCGGAAATGACGCAACGCCGCCAGCGTCCTCTCCGTCGCCACAGGATCGAGTTGCCCGGTCGCATCCGTGTTCTTACCCAGACGGGTGATGATCGGGACCGCTTCCCGGACGATGATGGCATCGCCGTCCTTCCAGCCGATCACCATTTTGACCGAATTCGTTCCGATATCGACGGCTGCCGCTTTCAACGGTTTCTCCTTTTGCTTTCGCTCCTTCGACTCTCCCCTATACTACGGGGATTGTCGCCGCAGGTTCGCCGCAACGGCGAGCCAGATCAACAATGTCGAAGCGAGCAGGAGCAAAGCGGAGGGTTCCGGGCTGATCGCCGCGATCCGGAAGACCCGCCCCTGCGTGAAACTGGTGACATAGATGGCATTATCCGGCCCTACCTGCAGGTCGGTGACCGCCCCGAACCCGGAGCCGAAACGATTGAGGTTTCTTTCCGTCACCGAATCCGCGACCAGGTCCGCCAGGTCGCCGCTCAGCACGAATCCGTTACGGGCGGCATTCAGGCGAAACAGGTACAGGGAACCGTTGTTGTTGTCGCCGACCAGCAGACCGTTCTGATAGGCGTTTCCGAACCGCGTGTTGGCGAGGAACGTCAGTGCGGTAATCCCGATCGGGTTTAAAAAGGTGAATTTCGGGTCGACATAGGCCGATCCCGGCAGGTTCAGCAGACGTGGCACCGCCGTCGGATTGCGCGAGGACGGCCCCATCAGGGTCAGCCAGCCGCTGTTCATTCCCGGAGTGACCATATTGATCTCGTCGTTCGTTCCCGGTCCGTTCTCGGTATCCCAGAGGTTGCCGGTCAGGGGATCGAAAGTCAGACCGTAGGAGTTGCGAACCCCGTAGGAGAACCAGGGCCGGAAGTCCGGATTCGCATTCGAGGCGAACGGGTTATCGGTCGGAATGGTCCCGTCCGGGTTGAGCCGGTAGACGCCGCCGACCAGCGAAGATCGGTTCGGCGTGCCGGTATTGTTCTGCTCGGCGGCGATACGGTTCAGGTCTCCGACCACGCCGTAGAGTTTTCCGTCCGGACCGAAGAGGATGGGGCCCCCGTCATGGTTCGGCCCGACGTTCTGACCGTCGGTCGCCGACCCGAAGGTCCGCAAAAGCTGTTCGTTGACCAGAGCGGTGCCGTCAAACGTAAACCGGGAGAGCCGGTTTTCGGCCCACGTACTCCCGTCTCCGACCGTTCCGCTCCGGCTATAGTAGACGTAAACCTGCTTATTCGTGGCGAACTGCGGGTCCAGCGTCAGACCGAGCAGTCCCCGTTCGCTGTTGTTGGCGACATTCAGATCGAGCAGAGTGGTGCGGACGCCGCCACGGGAGCGGATGACCCGCCCGGTCGATTTCTCGGTGATCAGCACATCGTCATAGCCGAGAAACCGGAGCTGGGTCGGCTGAGTGAAGCCGGTCAGGTAGGTGGTGACCCGTAGCCGGTTGTCGGAAACCGTCTGGGCCGATACGGGGCAAGAAAGCATCAATAGAAAAAGAGCGATACCTGTACGTTTCAGCATAAAACTTCCTTCCGTTCCAAAGGTACTCGAGGCGACGCTCCCTTCCGCTTCACCTCTGGTGTGAAAAATGTCACAGCCTGTCACAAGCGTTTGTGTTAGGTCCCCTCAATCCGCCGTTCGGGGGATTCCCGACAGGAGACATAACGATACTATTTCCCCCGGCATACCATTCGTTATGCCGGGAAGGCGAGAACAATGCAGCATATTGATGAAGGTCGTCTGGAACACGATGTGGCGTACCGGTTTACGTATCTCTGTGAGTTTATCGGGTTCGGTGAGGAGGATATCGCCATTATTCATGGGGCCGCGCCTCTTCTGGCGCCGCTCGTCCCGACTCTGGTGGACGCCGTTTACGCGAAACTCTCGACCTATGATGCCACCTGGCGTCATTTTTTGCCGCGGCAGGCCGGATATGAAGGCGCGATCCCGGCCGACCTGGCGGAACTGACCATGGCGCATCCGCAGATCGCCTTCCGAAAACAACATCTCTCCCGGTACCTCGAAAAGTTGGTGACGGCGCCCTACGACGGAAAACTGGTACAGTATCTGGACGTCGTCGGGAAAATCCATACGCCGGGCGCGGGGAACCCGGAAATCGTGGTGCCGCTGGTGCAGATGAATGCGCTGATGGGCTTCGTCGCCGATGCGTTCCATGCGACCATCCTCGGCGCCGATCTTCCGTTCGAGGCGAAAGCCGGCGCGATCCGGGCGTTCTCCAAGCTGCTCTGGATTCAGAACGACCTGATCGTCCGACACTACGCCGCGTAAGCGGGAGCGGTGTCACTTCCACCGAAATTTACGGGTCGGACGGGAACGCCCTTCCGACCCTCTCCGAAAAGCGGTCCTGAGAACGACCGCCCTGCCCTCCTCCGGCGAACGCCGGCCCCCCGTTCGAAAAGCGTCGCGCCGACTCCGCCATCAAGCCGCCAGGCATGGCAGGTCCCGCGCCTCCCGCAACTTTCATGCCGTTGACAGCGCCTTCCGATAAAAACCATAATAATACGGGCGCAGTAATCCCGGTTTAGCTGGTAAAGATAGAGTTACAGGATTTCCTGCACAGCAAATACCGGGGTTACTCGTTGCCATGACAATCAAACAGTTTCGTTTCACCGTCACGATGATGTCCGTGTTTCTGCTCCTGCTTCTCGCCCTCGGCTTCGTCGCCCTGTTCCAGGTGTACCAGGCGATCGTTCAGCGAAACGCGTTCCCTCTGATGGGCGCGTTTATCGTCCTGATGTTCGGCGCGGTCTTCTTCCGGGTCTACCATCATTTCGTTTCCGCACTGGCGGAGTCGTCGATCGACGACGGCAGCAAAAAGCAAACGGTGTTCGTCCACCTGCCGGAGAAGGAACGGTACGAGTGGAACGTCGCCCCGATGCGCGACTGATCCGCGTTGCCGTCTTCCACTGCATCAGGCTCCTCCGTTTACCGATAGGAAAGACGGAGGAGACTGACCATGCGGCATGCCGCCGTCCCGACTCTCGTTAACCGGCCGACGGCAGTTCGAAACAGGTGACGCTCTCCTGATCGCGGATATACAGGCGGTTTCCGACCAGCGCCGGGAGCGACCAGATCGTTCCGGGAGCGGCCAGCTTCCAGCGTCCGATCTCTTTATACTCCTGCGGATTGGCCTCCAGCACCAGCAGTTCGCCGGAATCGCTGAGGGCCAGTATCCGGTCACCCACGACGGTCAGGCCCATGAACATCCTCCCGATTCGGGGGCCGGTCCAGACGGTGGTTCCGGTCGCCGGGTCGATACAGACCGGTCGCCGGGTCTTTTGGTCGTACCCGAGCAAACGCTCCCCGAAGACGACCGGCGTCGTCAGGTAAGCGGAAAGGTCCGCATTCTGCCATGCCGTCTTCGCCGTCCACTTTCCGTTTTCGTTGGCGATCTCCAGAGCGACGGTCGGACGTGCCTCCCCGCAAACGATGACCTGGTTTTTCCGGAGAACGGGAGTGATAATGGTCTGCTCGTACATGGCCTTGAACGGGTGCTCCCAGAGAAGGTTCCGGTTCCGTGCGTCCAGTCCGACCATGCGGGTGCCGGTGAACCCGACAATCTGCGACACACCGGCCAGTTCGCCCCGGAGCGGCGACGCATAACTGCTTCGATCGTCCAGCGATTTTCGCAGCAGTCTTCCGGTTGCCCGATCGAACCCGGCGAAGGCCCCCGCCTTCTTGCCGCCCACCGGCACGATCACCTCGCGCCCATCCACCAGAGCGGAGGCGGACGCGCCACACACCGGACGCCACGCTTCCTGCCCCACCGCATCCTTTTCCACGCCCCAGTACTCGGCTTCCAGATCGTGCTTCCAGAGGACACGCCCGGTCTTCACGTCCAGACAGTGAAACATCCCGCCGAGACCGAGCATGTAGACACGGTCCTTATCGACGGTCGGCGTCGAGTTCGGTCCCTTTCCGGCCGTCGGGTCCGGCGGTTCGAAGGTCGAGGGATAGCGGTGGGACCAGAGAGGTTTCCCGGTGGCGGCATCGAACGCGTAACAGACCTCGTTTCCGCTCGTATCGCGGCCCATGATGAAAAGTCGTCCTCCGGCGATCACCGGCGAGGAGTACCCAATCCCCACCGGAGCCCGCCACTGCGGAGCGGGAAACGTCTCCGGCCAGCGCACCGGCAGGCGCGCGCCGACGGCATGACCGTTTCGGTTCGGGCCGCGCCACTGCGGCCAATCGGTATCGTCGCCCGATGACGAAAGCAAAAGATGCAAAGCGACGGCGCAAGCTGACAGAAACATGGTCCATTCCCTCCGGATTCCCGCGATAGCGGAATAGTTTTGCCGAAGGTCGCGCTAATTCCCTCCCACCTTACCGGAAAAATTCCGGACCGCTCGCTTCATGAACGCAGCAACTGGGTGATGTCGAGCGTCCGCCATACTCGCTTTCCGGTCCCATTGTACAGGGTAATGCCGATATCCTCGCCGGAAACCGAGACAATACCGTACCCGGCGGTGTCCGCGTACTCGAAGTAACGAATATGCGGTTTTTCCTTTATCAGCAGCTCCTGGCGTTGAGCGCGGGAATCGGGCGAGAAACCGGCCTCGAACCGGACCAGTTCCGGGCCGTACTCGGACAGGCCGCGGACCTCGTCCTTCGGTTTCACCTCCCGGTCCGGCAGCACGCTGAGCAGGGCGATCTGCACGAACGGCCCGGCCGGCGTGTGGCGCACGACCGTGCCGTACTTGTGCAGATGGCCGCACAACACGACCGCGCGGTGTTTTCCGAGCAGGTTCAGCAGACGTTCGCGCTGAGCCGCCTGTTCCGGTCGAGCGAAGAGGTGCCAGTTGGAACGCGCGCTGTACGGAACGACCGGCGGATGGATCACGAAAAAGAGATGCTTTTCCTTTCGCTCCGCCAGCGTCT
The DNA here is from genome assembly GCA_033762295.1 of Capsulimonadales bacterium. Taxonomy (GTDB): domain Bacteria; phylum Armatimonadota; class Armatimonadia; order Armatimonadales; family Armatimonadaceae; genus JANRLW01. Next base: position 10,475 of record JANRLW010000024.1, on the reverse strand, counting down.
TTTCCAGCCAGTCCAAACTGCCGGGATCGTAGGCGTCGTAATAGACGAACAGCGCGTTCCCGTGTCGCTGAACGAATGAGGAACCCGATAACGTCCGTCCGAGCTGGCTGCCGACAAACGGCAGGAGAATGTCGTTGAACGCCTCGACCGCTCCCGGCCCCGTGATATCGTGATTCCCCTTGACGAAGACAAACGGCCTGCCCAGACGGGCCTCGCGCACGAACTCCACGGCTTCGCGACAGTGTTTCCGGGCGAGTTCGGGCGTTCCCGCCAGTCCCTCGACGAAATCCCCGATATGGGCGACAAAGGCCATCGAGGCATCCGCCGTTATCTGTTCGCGCACCTCCGCGAAGAGGGCGGGCAAAACCTCCGCCGTGATCCGGCTGTAGTTTTGCACCTGACGTACATCGTTTGGCTTCTCCCGCGCCAGCCATTCGTGATCGTGGTGGTTCCATCGGTCGAAGTGCAGGTCGCCGAGAGCGACGAATCGGAACGTGGCATCGCCTCGTTCCTGCGAAGACAGCGCCGGCAACGCCACCGCCATCCCCGCCGTCCCCTCCAGAAACTCCCGTCGTGACAAGCCGTTTGTCATTGGTTGTGTGCTCCCGATTCAGAAGTTACGGTCATCCTCGATCGTAAAATAATAAAGGATGCCGTTACGGTTGGTCATCGCGGCCTGATCCAGGCGCATCCACTTGGTGTGTCCGTCGCAGAACGCCCAGTTCGCGCCATCGGAGTGCCGACCGGCGAAGCGCGTCCCGGCCGAGTTCAGACGCCCGATATTCGGGAATCTCAGGGGGGCGGTGTACGGCGGCTGCAGTTCCACCTTCAGGTCGCCTTTGCCGCCGCTGTAGGAGATGTAGTAGCCGGTACCGTCGCCCGCGAGAATCGTTTCGGTCGGCACGGCGAAGGCGGCCAGCGACGTTCCGCTTTCACGCATCGGCGGTGTGGTCGGCTGACCATCCGTCGCATCCTGGGTGATCGACGCGTAAAGCGAGTTGGCGGTGAAGGCGACGTTGTTGCGTGAGCCGTTGTTTGCCAGTGGCTGTTCGATCCGCGGACTGGGTACCCAGAGGCCGAAGTCTTTGGACGGACAGGCGGAGAAGAACTCCGAACTCTTCACATACGGCACCAGAGCATCCATCCAGAAGTATCGCTGGTTTGTGGAGTTCGGGCCGTACCAGATCTGCGGCGTCATCTCGTCGTAGTCCTGAACGTACATGGCGAAGGCGAGCCCGACCTGCCGCAGACCGGAAAGGCAGGCGGACTGACGGGCTTTCTCCCGGGCCTGGGCAAAGACGGGAAACAGAATCGCGGCAAGTATGGCAATAATGGCGATAACAACGAGCAGTTCGATCAACGTAAAACCGTGACCCGGCGCAACCGGTCGACGGGACGGGGAAATAGTGGTCATCGGCGGTTCCTTTCCGCTCAACTATACCACGAGGTATACCAAACAAATATTAAGGGCAGGTTAAATCTTTCGGACGAAACCGGGACGTCCCTCCCCGAGAGCGGCGGATTGTGCGACAATTTTTCCTCTGGTAGACTGTGTGGTAGATATGCGAACCCCACGATACCAGGAAATCGCCGACGCCCTGCGCCACGAGATCCGTCGCCATACGTTTCCACAGGATCGCCTGCCCTCGGAACGGGAGCTCGGTGACCGATTCCACGTTCAACGAGACACGGTCCGTCGAGCGCTGGAACTGCTGGAAGCGGAGAACACGATCCGGCGCGACAGTCGGCGCGGCACGTTCATCGTCCGTCAGGCGACACCCTACGGGGACCTTCCCCTCTCCTCCCTTCCCTCCGGCAACCTGATCCTGGCCGTTCGCCATGGCGAGGAGGCGACGTCGGCGGCCCATATTCTGCGCGGCATGACGTCGGTCGCCACGGAACTCGGACTGCCGGTTCTCTGGCTGGACACGCTGCCCAAAGAGGCGCCGGCGGGGGGTCGCCTTCCCTCGCTCGACCAGTTGATGTCTCGACGCGCCCTCGGCGTCGCCCTCTGGCCGGAGCTTCCCGCCGATCGGACGTCGCTTCAGGCGCTGCGCGACACGCTGCCGTTCGTCCTGCTGGACCGACGGGTTCCCGGCTTTGCCGCCGACTTTCTCGGTTTCGCCGACTTTCGCGGCGGGGAGACGATCACCCGCCACCTGCTGTCCCTGGGACATCGCTCGATCGGATTTCTGAGCAGCGAACCGCTGTCTCATACCGTCCAGGAGCGAGTCCGGGGGTATCGCCACGCGCTGTCGAACGCGGGCATCGCGTTCCGCGGACGCTGGGAGCTTCACGCCCGGATACAAATGCTGTCCGATGATCCGCTTCTCGACTTTCTGGACGGGGACGGTTCGCCGCTGACGGCGGTCGTCTGCGCCAACGACACGGTGGCGGCGCGCCTGATCGGGCGACTCGGAAAACTTCGGCGTCGGGTCCCGGAGGACGTGGCGGTGACCGGCTTCGGGAATGCGATGTCCCCGTTTCTGGAGGGGTTGGGGCTGACCACCATGGCGCAGCCGTTTGCCCGCCTGGGCGAGGAAGCCGCCCGCTATCTGCTGCGTCGGCTGCTGGCGACCCCGGCGGCGGCGGATGCCGGCCGGGAGATCGAACTGCCGATGGAGTTGACCGTTCGTACCTCGTGCGGCCACGGAGTTCTCACGCCTCCGTAGGAACGGAAACCCGCGAACTGCGATACAATTCCTTGAAGGAAAAAAAGCAGGCGGCACGAAAGAGGCGGTGATTGCGACTCGGAGTTTTCGGCGGCAGTTTCGACCCCGTTCATACGGGACATCTCCGGATGGCGGAAGTCGCGCGAGAGGCGGCCTCCCTGGATCGCGTCCTGTTCGTGCCGACGCAAGTCTCCCCGTTCAAAACGGGACGGACGGTCATCCCGTCGGAACTCCGTCTGGAAATGCTCCGTCTGGCAGTTGCGGACAACCCGGCGTTCGGGGTGTCCGATGCCGAGGTGCGCCGCGCCGGACCGTCCTACACCGTGGACACACTGCGCGAACTGGCGCGGGAGTACCCGGAAGCCGAGCGGTTCTTTTTGACCGGCACCGACGCGGTGCGCGATCTGACGAAGTGGCGGGAGCCGGAGGAGATTTTGCGGCTGGCGAGATTTCTCGTGATGACCCGGCCCGGTGTCGCGCCCGACGCGGTCCTTGCCGCCCTGCCCGATACCTTCGAGCCCCGGATCGCGTTTATTTCGATGCCGGGACTCGATATTTCGTCGTCGTTCATTCGCGACTCGCTGGCCGCAGGGCGCAGCGTCCGCTATCTTCTGCCGCCCGCGGTGCTGAAGTTTATCGACGATCGGGCGCTCTACCGCTCGCGGCATTCCGATCCGTCAACGTCGGCCGATGGGCCGTCCGCATAGGAGAATACGGTTTGGCTAAAGTACAGATGCCTTCCGACGAGAAGGCGCAATTTCTTTTCGAAGTCGTCGAGGATCGGAAAGCGATCGAACCGGTGCTGCTCGATCTGCGCGGCAAGACGCTCCTCGCCGATTTTTTCCTGGTCTGCGCGGGCTTCAACAACATCCATATCCGCGCCATCGCCGAACGGGTGCTCGAGGAGGCCGAGGATCGGCGACTCCCCACGCCGCGCACCGAAGGCGAACAGGTCGGCGAATGGGTGCTGATCGACTTCGGCGATGTGGTGCTGCATGTCATGACCGAAGAGGCGCGGGAACGATACAAACTGGAGGAGTACTGGACCCACCCGCAGCCGAAGGGCGCCCTGCCGCCCACCCCCGATTCCGTAGGGAGCGCGAACGCCACCTTTTCCGTATCGAAAGGAGACGCCCTGTTCGAGGACGAGGACGAATTCGAAGAGGATGAGGAAGAGGACGCCGCCTTCTTCGACGAAGCCGATACCGAGGTCGAGCCGATCGATGAGGAGGACGAGGACTTCGTCGAGGAGGAAGCCGAATATACCGGCGAAATCTCCGAGGAGGACGTCGAGGACTACGAGGAAGGCAGCGAGGAGCAGGAGGAGCTGGACGATTACGACGAGCCGGAGGATGCCGAGAAGACGCCCGCGCCGGCCGCTCTGGCGGAGGACGTGGATGAAGGTTCGACGTTCGCCCGGTTCGACGGAAGCGAAACGAACTCACCGCGCCGCGATGCGACCGACGCCCTGTTCACCGCGCTCAACAATAACGCACAGCCGGATCGACGGGATGCCGAACTCGATGATGACGATCTGCCGGACGCCGATGAGGCGATGGGCGATCTGATCGGTGAGGACCTGGTCGCCGACGGCGATATCCGGGAGGCGTTCACGGACCATCCGATGAAATACAACCCGGACGCCGCCGCAGTCAGCGACTCGACACCGCCCGCGAACACGCCGGGCGAAGCGAACCCGTCCGGTACGGCGGACGGCGTCGGCGAGGCCAGCACCCGCTAAGTCGGCGGGACGGGAGTGAGGAGTAGCCATGGCGGAGGCATTGAAACCGGCGAGCGAAACGATCTGCAACTCCTGCGGGAAGACCAATCCCGCAGGGATGCGTTTCTGCGGTCACTGCGGCGCACCGATAGCCGCACCGTCGCCCGGTCGTCCGTCCGCCCCGGTCTCTGCGACTCCCTCGCCGGACCCGACGGAGGCTTCGCCGGTTGCTCCCGTCTCTCCGCTCCCGCCGAAGAATGCTCCCGTCCTGTCGCCGAAAACCGCTCCCCCGCCCGGTGTCGCGCCCGGCGGCGCACAACGCCCCGGCGTGGGTGGGAACGCCGCCGAACGGGAACGGGAACGGCTGGTCAGCCAGGCCACCGCTCTGCGTATCAAAGGCCAGATCACGGACGCCCGCCTGCTTCTGCAAAAGGCGCTGGAACTGGCCGACGGAACGCCGCCCTCGGCGCAGGCCCCCCTTTACGAGCAGACGGGCGACCTGCTCCTGATCGAGGAGTTGTACGACGAGGCGATCGCCGCCTACGCGCGGGCGCGCGAACTCGACCCCAAACGCGTCTCCGCCGAACGGAAGTACGCCGAAGCCGCCCTGCAACAGGCGCAGGCGACCGGCAAACTTTCGATCAACGAGGCGCTCCTGCGTGGCGACAGCGTCGCCGACCTGATCGCCTCGGGGGAACTGGGCGGCAACCGGGGCAAGCGCAACGCCGGAGTCGCCATGCTCCTCTCCCTGATCGTGCCCGGTTTCGGCCAGTTCTACAACGGCCAGATCGTCAAGGCGTTCGTACTGATCGGAGCGTTTGCGATCTCCTTACTGGTTCTCAGTCTCTCCCCCGAAAAGGATAACCTCTTCAGGGATATCGCCGCCATCTTCGCCATGCAGGGAGGACGCGCCTCCTTCGCCCTTTCCCCGCTCACCTCGTTCTTCGCTCTGGTCTGCGTCGGTTCCTGGCTCTACGCCATCGTCGACGCGCCGTTCAACGCAGGGAAGTCCGGCGACAACGGGTCAGGCGCGGCCAAAGTCGACAAATCCGGCTGGGAGGTCTAGCCCTCATTTCGCGAAGGTGACGGGCAGGCCGACCGCCTCTCCGAGTCGGCGGCCCAGTTCGCGCGCGCCCGGAGTCTCGGTGGCCGCATGGCCGGCGTCGATCAGCCAGAAGCCGCGCGCGGCCGCGTCGACGAACTCATGATGCCGGACGTCGCTCGTGACGAACGCATCCGCGCCGCCGGCGATGGCTTCGTGCATCAGTTCCGCCCCCGCGCCCCCGCAAACCGCCACCGTTCGCACCGTTTCCGGCAGGGGACCGGCCTGGCGGACCGCGTCAAAATTCAGCGCCTCCCGAATCCGCCGGGCGAACGCCGCTCCGGAAACGGGTTCCGTCAGCGTTCCGATCCGCCCGAGACCGGCCTCCCGATGGGCGTTCCGAAGCGGGTAGACTTCGTACGCCACCTCCTCGTAAGGGTGTGCGGAGGTCATCGCCGCGACGATCGATCCGAAACGGCTCTCGGGAGCGATCATCTCCAGACGCTCCTCGGCAACCTCCTCCGTCCGCCCGATCTGGCCGAGAAACGGGTTCGCCCCGGGAAGCGGGCGGAACGTGCCGATACCCGCCGTGCGGAAGGAACAACGATCATATGCGCCGATCGCGCCCGCGCCCGCCGCCGCCATCGCGTTCAGAACCGCGTTCCGATACGGAACCGGCACGTAAACGGTGACCTTGACCAGCGATTCGCGCCAGGTCGTGCGCAGCGGACGCGTCTTTTCGATCCCCAGGAGTCCGGCCAGCACATCGTTCACTCCCCCGTCGACCACGTCCCAGCAGGTATGGGCGCAGGCGACGGCGATTCCGGCGCGGATACAGTCGAGGACGATGCCGCCCGGAGGAGGTCCGTCGGCGCGGAGCGTCTTCAGCGGATGGTAGATCAGCGGGTGATGGGCGACGATCAGTCCGGCCCCCGTCGCCTTCGCGGTCTCGACGGCGGCGGGCGTCACGTCCAGCGCGGCGACCAGCGAGCGGACCGGCGCGTCCGGATCGCCGATCAGCAGTCCGGTCGGATCGCGGTCCAGCGCCAGTTCGGCGGGAGCGATCCGCTGCAACGCCTCCAGAACGGCGCGCACGGTCACCGGGGAATCGGTACGGTCCATCAGGGGTCGAGCCTTCCTTTCGGCAGGTAATCAGCAGGTAATCAGTAGGTGATCAGGGACGCGATCTGCCGTTCGAGTCGAGCGCGTCCGCCGAGGAAGGCGAGTTCGACGACGAAACCGTACCCGACGACCTGCCCGCTGATCGCTTCGACCAGTCGGCCGGCCGCCTGCGCCGTGCCGCCGGTCGCCAGGAGGTCATCGACGATGACGACGCGCTGGCCCGGTCGGACGGCATCCGTGTGGATTTCGATCACGTTCGTCCCGTACTCCAGCGTATATTCCTGCGCGATCTTCTCGTAGGGGAGTTTGCCGGGCTTGCGGATCGGCGAGAAGCCGATCCCCAGTTCCAGCGCTACGGGGACTCCGAAGATAAAACCGCGTGATTCGATCCCGACGATATGGTCCGGTTGCATCGGGCGGATCGCCTCCGCCATCGCGGCGATGATCTCCCGGAGGGCCGCCGCATCGGCCAGCGCCGGTGTAATGTCCTTGAACAGGATGCCGGGGACCGGGAAATCGGGAACGTCCCGAATCAGGGACAGCGCGCGCAGAGGTGTCAGGGAATCGTTGCCGGTCACGACGGAACCTTCCGAAAATGGATTGAGCGGATACCCGTCCCACTTCGGGCTTTATCGGGGAAAATCCTTCCTGAATCGTCCCTTCCCTGCCCGTTCCCTTTCCTTATCCGGTAAAATACCGGTTTTCGTCATTTTTACTAAAATTTACTAAAGCCGTGGTATGATCTCGTCGTAATCGTTCGGAAAGGTTTCCAGGCCGCAGCGTCCGCCCTTCACCCTTTCCTTCCGTTTTCCGGCAGAGCGGGAAAGACGAAGTCCGGCGTCGATCCTTCCTCTGCCATCGGCCTCCTCTTGCTGGGGGGCCGTCTCGCTTACGTCGTCCGCGGTCGATCAGCAAGGACCGCCCTGTTGATTCCTCTATGGTCTTCCATAATCGTAAAGACAAAAGGAACAAGTATGAACGTTCGAAATCTCATCGGCGGTCTGGCCGCGGCGACCCTGGTCACCGTCGCCTCCCATGCGCCCGCTCACGCGATTGACCCGCTGGCCACCTTTAATGGCAAAACGGCGGGCGGTTTCAGCTTTACGTCCGACAACAATGGCAGCGGCACCCTGGTTACCGAAGACGGCGGCACCAAAGTGGGTCTGACCAGCCTGGTCAACGATCCGGATGCCTTCGACGGCAACGCCTGGTTCCAGTTCGGTCCGATCACCCAGGTTGCCAACTCCGCCACCAACGACAACGGCTCCCTCGATGCCCTGTTCAGCGGCGGCACCTTCACGTTCTATACCAAAAAGAACGGAAAGGGCTCGCTTCTCCTGTCCGGCACCTTCAACAAGGCCGTCTTCAGCTCCGATTCCGCCAGCAGCGCCGGTCTGCAGTCCGACCTTCTGTTCAATGATGTCACCTACACCGGCGGTTCCGTTCTCGATCAGTACCTTGCCCTGAACCCGGGCACCAGCGCGATCGGCACCTTCAGCCTCAGCTTCTCCGGTCTCAACTGGAACAACAATCGGGGCGTCACCAACGGTGGCCTGAACTCCTTCATCGCCACCGGAAGCGGCACGTTCGACGTCATGGCCGTTCCGGAGCCGGGCGAGTATGCGGCGATGGGCCTGATCGGTCTGACCCTCGGCGGTCTGATCCTCCGCGCCCGCAACAAGTCGGTCAAGTCCGTCAAGACCCTCGCCTGAGCCTCCCGTTCAGGTTCGGTTCGCAACGGGGCAGGCGCCATTCCCTGCCCCTTTTTCACCGGAACAGGATCGAAAACCATCCCATGCTCGCCATGCCGACCGCTGCCCCCGCCGACCGAAACGGGCAAACCGCGCCGCCCGTCGAGTCGATCCGTGAAGCCCTGCCCGGATTGGGTCTGTTTTCAGGCTTTCTGCTCGCCCTCGCCTGGCCGATGCTGCGCTGGTGGCACTGGGAGTACACCCGCCCGGAATCCTATTACGGGTTCGCCTTTTTCGTACCGCCGCTGGTCGCCCTGATGCTCTGGCATCGTCGACGCGAACTCGCCGCCGTTCCCAAACGGCCCGCGCCCGCCGCCCTTCTGCTGGCGACACCGGCATTATTGCTGCTGACCCTGGCCGTCAAAACGGAGATGCAGGCGGTGATGTCGTGGGCATTTCTCCTGTCCGTTCTCGGAGGCGTCTGGTTCGTTCTGGGTACACGGTTCGTCCGTGTCGCCTCCTTCCCGCTCCTCTTTCTGTGGCTGATGGCGCCACTGCCCGGTCCGGTCCTGAACGATCTCACCCTGCAGGTTCAGTCCCTTTCCACCGAAGGAGCGACGATGCTGCTGACCGGGATCGGGCTGCACCCGGTTCGGTTCGGAAACATGGTCCACCTCGACAACTACATTCTCAATGTCGATGTCCCCTGTTCCGGCTTCAAACTCCTGCTCACCCTCTTCACTTTCAACTCGGCTTTCGCCTTTCTCACCGATTCGACGCCGGTCCGTCGCTGGGGACTGTTCCTGATCGGGGTTCCGCTCTCCGTCTTCGTCAACTCGGTGCGTATCGCCCTGATCGGGGTGGTCGGCGAATGTCTGGGAACGTCCGCTGCGGTCGTTTTCCACGATTGGAGCGGTATGCTTTCACTCGTTCTCTGTATGGTCCTGCTTTTCGGAACGGCAAAGGTACTGGGATGTCGAACATTCGCCGGTCAGCGTATATTTTAGGTCTCACGACAGCGGCGATCTTCGGCGCGTCCCTGCTGTGGCAGCCCGCGCCCCCGCCGAAATTTACCGGTCTGGATCGGGCGGCGGTCCCGATCGTCCTTCAGGACTATCGATCCGAAGGGGACGAGACCGTCTCGGAACCCGTTCGGGCCGCCCTTTCGGCCGCCGACCTTCTGTCCCGCACCTACCGCAGCGCGGGCGGACGAAGCGTGCAATTCACCCTGATCGCCGGGACCGACCGCAGCGCGCTTCACGATCCGCGCTCCTGTCTGGTCGGGGCGGGATGGGAGATTCGGGATGATCATACCGAAGCCATTCCCGGCACCGGCATCCGCGCGCGGGTCTGTCGCGTCGTCAATACGTCCCTGCGCCAGGCGCATGAGATGGTCTACCTGTACGTGGCCGACGGTCGGATCGTCACCGAGGTCACCGATATCCGGTTGCGCATGCTGATGTCGGCGCTGATCGGACGCAAGGGCGCGCCGATCACGTTCGTTCGGTTCATGCGTCCCCTGCCGGCGGGCGCGGAGACCTCGTCGGCGGATCGCGCCCGTTTCCTCGAATTCGTGGCCGAAATGTGGAACCGTCTCAAACTGGCGAACGCCCCGGCAGGCGACCTCTCCTGAACTATTTCAGTTCCTGGCCCGCCTTCTCGATATCCTTGAAGAACACCTGGTACTTGGTCGCCTCGAATCGAATCTCCGCATCGCGATAGAGACGGGCGAGGACATTGGCCTGCGGTTCCGCCTTGCGCAGACGCAGCAGACGTTCCGCCTGTCCCTTCGCCGTTTCGAACGGTTCGACGGTTTCCACCGCTTTGGAGTCGATACGGACGATGAACGTCACCTCTTTGGACGGGACCGTAAAGACGCTCTTCGTCGGCGCCGTTGCGATTTTTCCGCCGAGGATACGCTTTGTGTCGGAGGCAACGCGCGACCAGTCCATATTGAACCCGTTGACGCCCACGACCGCGACCCCCGGCTGACCGGCGATCGAATCCAAATTAATGCTGCCGTCCTTCAGCATGGCGACCACCGCCTGCGCCGCGGTCGGGTTCTCGGCCAGGGCGATGGTGGCGCGGGATTGAGACGGCAGACGGAAGATCGAGCGGTTCCGGCGGTAGAAGTCGGCCACCTCGGCCGGCGTCACTTTCACGTCCTTGATCGCCAGGTTCTCCAGGGCGATATTGGCGGCGACCTGCGCCTCCAGTTCCTTCATCCT
>JANRLW010000023.1:0-38202 GCA_033762295.1 Capsulimonadales bacterium | reverse complement strand
GCGTCCGACCGCCATGCTGGCCCAGGTCGTGAACTTCTCGGTGACCGGGTCCCAGACCTCGGAGGAAAGCACCGGGGTCGTCATGTCGTTCCAGCCCGGTCCGCTGACACCGCCCGTAACCAGGATCTTTCCGTCCGGCAGCAGGGTGGCGTTGATCTGTCGACGCTGCTTCGACAGGGAGCCGACGTACCGCCAGGTGGGAACGGGGGCATTCAGGTCGATGACCTCGGCGGTTTCGGTCGGCGGGTCGCCGCCACCGGCAAAGAACACCTTGCCATCTCCGTACATCACCGAGCATCCGTAATCGCGGTTCGGGAATTTTCGTTCGCCGACATAGATCCACGAACCGTTGCCGGCCGTATCGAGGTAGTACGTGGACTGGACCGGACCCGATAAGAAGACTTTCCCGTTCGGAGCGAGGTGGAGATAGGGATACAGTTCCTGGAACCGCTGCGCCCCCGTCAGGTTGCGCCAGACGCCGTTGCTGAAGACCTGCGGCATCATGTTGTTGGCGTAGCTGGTGTTATAGCTGCCCGACAGAACGACCACATCGCCGTTTCCGAGGAGAACGCTGGAGGGATACCAGCGTCCGTTATTCATATCGGGCTGGCGCGTCCAGGTGTTGGTGAAGGAGTTATACAGAGCGGCATGCGGCGCGCCATGACCGTCCGCCGTCAGGTGGCCGCCGGTCAGCAGCATCTGTCCGTCGGCGAGCAGAACATGCGAGGCGCAGAACTCCTGCCAGCCGGCTGTCGGCAGCGCGCCGGCCAGCGCACTGGTATCGGGGTCCCAGAGATAGGGCGGGAACCCTTCCGGGTGGCGGGTCCAGAACATGACCTTTCCGGTCGGCAGAAGATTCATATGAATGGCGCGAACCGGCCAATCCTGCACTTCGCTCCACTTACCGACCACGGCGGGATCGGTGGACTGCGCCCGGGCGGACGTCGTTGCCAGCAGGCACGACGCGGAAAGGGTGAGAATCATCATCGCGGGAAAAACGGTGAAAATTCGGGACGCGCGATCGGTGCGCCTCCGCAGCTTCCGTTGAATCATCATGAAAACCACTTCCATTCTCTTGAAAAGCAACAATATTCATCAGTACAATCGTTTGCCGGTTATGGTCCGGTTATGGTCCGGACGGTGAGCGGGGGGGAGCGGTCCGTCGGGTCGGAGCGGGACCGAAGGAGCGCACTTCGAGCACCATCGGTTCCTCGCCGACCGGTCGGACGAGCGGCCCGGTCACCAGAACGAGTTCGTTTTTGCGTGATCCGCGCAGTCGCTCGAAGGCGTTTTTCTCGGCGGGTGTCGCCTCCTGTTCCCGCCCGGCGGGTATATCCCACTGCACCTTTCGGCGCAGGGCGGCCAGTCGGATCGTTTCTTTCGTTCCGGAAATTTCGAGATAGAGGCCGTCGTCTCGCTCGGTGAGGCGACCGACCGCCTTGATTTCGATGCCACGCAGGGTCGCCCCCACCCGCATCTTCCGCTCGATATGGTCGGCCAGAGCCCTGGGGTCGGGAATACCCGGACCTTTCATGCGTATTTCGCAGGTCTGGGCCGCCGCATCGGCCGTTTCAGAGATCGTTTCCACGCCCTCCAGGCGTGCCAGTCCGTATCGGACGTTCCCCCATCACCCGGCCAGGCCGTAGGGGCAGTTCATTCGGATACCAAGCGTCAGCGAAACGACTTCGGCATCGACCGGCGTGGCGATCAGGAGCAGAGCGCCAACCGCGAGCCATTGTTTAATCAGGGAAACCATAACGCTTCAGGGACCTCTCCTGCCCGGAAGCGTTTTTCCGGGCCTTTTTCCAACTCCGCATCGGGTTGTCCGACATCCACCTTAAATATATAGACAAACCGGACAATCGGGCCAGGAACGCGTAAAAAATCGTGAAAAACAGGTACTTTTAACAGCAAGAAAACCACAATAACATGCCTAATGGAGAATGACGAGGCGGCCCGTTACTCGTTACGAAGGGCGGCGAGCAACGGGGTGCGCAGGGCGAGCGCGGTCGCCAGGCCGGTGAACAGGAAGCCGGTGACAAGGACCGCCAGCAGAGTCATCGTCAGTGAGAGGTAGGGAACGTCCGCTCCCGGCGAACGCAAAGCCGGCAGGACCGCCACCAGCGCCGACACGATGCCCGCCAGCAAACCCAGCGTCAGCAACAGGGCATGCTCCAGAAAGACCAGTCGGTAGATCGCCGCCGTCCGCCAGCCGACCGCCCGCAACAGCGCCAGTTCCCCGCGCCGCTCCCAGACGTTCCGCAGAACGAGGATGCCCAGTCCCAGGCTTCCGAGCAACAGACCCAGACCACCCAGAATCGCGAAGATCGACAGGTAGGTATTCTCAACGGTATTGAACGCCGCCAGACGCTGTGCCGCCGGGGTGACACTCAATCCGTTGTCCTCCAACGCTTTCGTCAACGCGCCGGAAACCGCCGCCGCCGTCGCCGCCGGAGCGTCGATCAGGAACACCTGGTACCCGCTCTGTGTCGGGAACAACCGGACGAACTGCGTCTCGGAGAGTATCAAGCCTCCCTGCAGCACCGAGTTGGCCAGAACTCCGACGATCCGAAGCCGGTGCGTCTCCCCCCGATCATCGGTGATCGGAACGACGTCTCCCAGTTTCTTCCCGAGCGACCAGATGACGGTGTTCGTGTCCCCGATCACCGGAATCGTTCCGTCCGTCGGCGCGGAATCGAGCAGTCCCCAGGGGTCGTCGGCACGCTCCGTCGTCCCGGTAAAGGTGAACGCTTTGCGCTGCCGCAGCTCGTTCGACGCGACCCCGAACAGGCGCGGCGTCTGTGCCCGGTTGAGATTCAGACAGCTGGCGTCGTCGCCTTCCCGGAAGCGCAACGCCAGAACGCGCGCCTCCTTCATGAGGGTGGGTTCGATGCCGAAGGCTTCCTGCCCCTCGTCGGTGTTCAGGTCCTGAAACACCGGCAGCGACGCCTCGGCGTACAGGGCGAAACCGCCGGTCCCGGAGGAGCGTTCCCGCGCCCCCTCCTCCGGGTCGTGCCGGTTCGCCCCGACCGCGATGACCAGAAACGCGCCCGAGGCCAGCAGCGTGACGGCGCTGAGGCTACGCCCGAGCCGACGCAGGGCGTTGCGCCGCGCCAGTGTGCCGATATCCGGCAGGCTATCCGTTTTCGTGCCCGAGGCCAGCGACAGCACATAGCGGGATAAGCCGATCGCCGAGATCAGCAGCAACGCGCCGGCCCCGAAGAAAAGGCCCGCCGACATCTCCGAACTGCCACCCCGCCCCGTGAACGCAAGCAGCGCCACGGCAAGGATAAACGCGAGGGCGGCGGTCGGCAGGCCGGCGTGCCGTCGTACGGTCGGCCCGGTCAGCAGTCGCGTCTCCGATTCCGCGCCGGCCGCCAGCAGTTCCCGAACCGGCGCGGCCGCCTGCCGTCGCGTTACCGGGAAGATGGAGAACAGGGCCATCAGGATTCCGGAGAGCGCGCCGATCACCAGCGTTGCGGGGGTGACGGCGAAGCGCAGGACGGTGTCGGCGACCGCTCCGCTCCAGACCGAGGAAAGCCCGGCGATGACCGCCCGCGTGTACAGGGTCGCGAGTCCGACCCCGACCAGGGCCGCGGGAACCGATACCAGGACCCCCTCGGCCAGCAGAAGGCCGCGAACGCGCCGGGGAGTGAAACCGAGGGCCAGCAGTGTCCCCATCTCCCCGGTGCGCTGTTCGATCCCGAACGCGAACAGCAACCCGGTCAACAGCAGGGCGGCGACGATCAAAAACAGGCTGAAGCCGAGGAACAACTGGCCGAAATCGAGCGATTCGCCGCTGGCTTTGAGCGCACGCTCCCGCACCGGCTGAAAGAACAGTCCCTGGGAGGCCGGGCTGAGCGCCTGCCGCAGACACATCTCGATCGAGCCTTTCCCTGCCGGACCGCTCACCGGGTAACGAACCGCCGTCAGGTCCCCGAAGCGGTTGTTCCAGATACGCTGCCCCGCTCGCAGGGTAATAAACGCCTTCGGACTGCCCCGATACCGTTCCCAGTAGGTCTGATCCTTATCGCGGATGCGGTTCAGATCGACCGGGACGCCCGGTTCCCAGTCGCGGCAATCCTTCTTGTCGGAAAGGCCGGGAATGTCGGGCATCAGGTCGGGGTCGGCGGCGGTCTCCATCGGCAGGATCGCCCGGATACGAAAATCGCTTTTCCGCTCCTCCAGCCGGCGCATCGGTCCGACGATCCAGTAGGTCAGGGTCAGTCGGTCCCCGACCTTCGCCCCGACATCGTCGGCGAACCACCGGTTGACGACCGCTTCGTCGTCCTTCAGGTCGGCGGGCAGCGGCGCGCCACGGATGGCGGTCACCGTCGAATAGGGGGTCGCCCGATCGCCGACTCGCAGTTCATTGACGAAATAGGTCAGCACGCCGCGGGCGTCGGGGGTTGCGGTCAGGGCGGCCTCGCCGATGGGCGGATCGAGAAAGACGCGGGTCGTCCGCAGGTCCAGCGTCCCCTTGCCCCTCACCTCGCGCAGTTCCAGGCCGGAGTCGGTCAGTTCCCAGCGTTTCCAGAGCGCGCCGGTCGCCGCGGACGGGTCGAGCGGCCGATCGTCGGGTCGTCCGACCAGCAGGGTATTGGCCCGCCCTTCCATGCCGACGCGTTTTTGCAGCACGGCGCGCGGGATAAAAACGTTGAAGGGAGCCACCTGATTGGCTTCCAGACTGAAGCGCCCGGCGTTTTCATCGTCGGTGATCGCGGCGACGGTCAGGCGCAGGGTGACGGTGGCGTCTTCAATCGTCGAGAGCGGGGCGTCCCGCGAAAGGAGACTCGGCTTGTCCACCCGCAGAAGGAGGTCATCGCCGACACCGATTCCGAGGGTTTTGGCCAGGCGATCGTTGATGGCCGCCGTCCCCTCGCCATCGTCGTCCGCATCGCTGCGAAAGGTGGGCGGGTTCGCTCCCGCAACGCGCCAGAACGCGTCGGTGACCCCGAGCGCCTGTACCCGCCCGGCGCGGACCTCGCCGCCCGTGCCGTCGGCTTTTTCTCCGGTCGCCGTCCCGCGCAGGAGCAGTATCGCGGCGGCGGGGGCGTTCAGTTCCTTCGACAGTTCGTCGCCCAGCTGCTCGCGAAAGAAGCGGGCCGGGTTGGTCAGGGCGAGTTCGGTGTTTCCGATCCGGGCGAGCGCCAGTCGTCGCAGGCTATGGCGCACCGAGTCGCCGACCGCGAGCGCGCCGGTGATGATCGCGGTCGCCAGGGCCGCGCCGAGGAAGACGCCCAGGTGCGAGCGTCCGTGAAAACGCAGGCTTCCGATCAGGTAGCGCCACAAACTCATGGTCCGCTTTCCATCGAGCGCAGGCGTCCGTCGCGCAGTTCGTACACCTTCGCCATCCGGGCGGCAATCTCCCGGGCATGGGTGATCGTCAGGAGGGCGACCCCTTCCTCCCGGTTCAGTTCGATCAGCAGGTCGGCCAGATGATTGGCGTTGCTGACGTCCAATGCGCCGGTCGGTTCGTCGGCGAGCAGCAGGCGGGGTTCGTTGATGAGCGCGCGGACGACCGCGACCCGCTGTCGTTCGCCGCCTGACAGTTGTCCGGGTCGATGACCGATCCGCCCGGAGAGTCCGACGCGTTCGAGCAGACGCCGGGCGCGATCCGTCGCCTTCTCACGCCGGTTGTCCGGTTCGCCCGCCAGGGTCGGGATCAGGACGTTTTCCAGGACGGTGCATTGCGGCAGAAGATGGTGCAGTTGAAAGATGAACCCGATCTCCCGTGCGCGCACCTGCGCCAGTCCCTCGTCGTTGAGGGCGGTCACGTCCTTCCCGTCGAGCAGAACCGTCCCGGAATCCGGTCGGTCCAGCGTGCCGATGATATTCAGAAGGGTGCTTTTCCCCGCGCCGGACGGGCCGACGATGGCGACGGACTCGCCCGGAGCGAGGCGCAGGTCGACATTTTCCAGTACGGGGGTATCGGGCGCGCCGTCGGTCCCCCGGTAGACCTTGCGGACGCTTTTCAGGTCCAGGATCGGTAGACCGTTCATCGGTCGGCGGCGGCCACGGGCGAGGCGGCCACGGGCGAAGCGCCTCCCTCGACCGATGCGACAGGTTTCTTCGCCGGGGCGGACGCCGGTCGATACAGCGTCACCAGACAGCCGCCGATCGCCGCCAGCGCCAGACCGAGGTAGAACGGCCATTTGATCGAGGAGAGTCCCCCTTCCGGCGGATGCTGAGCGATCGCGACCACGGCGTTCACGATCGGCGCGCCCCCGAAGACGATCGACATGACGACCGGCGGCTGGCCTTTCGCGCCGAAGGCCAGCAGAACGCAGAACGCGCCGATCGCCCCGACGATTCCCGCCACCAGCGACCAGCCCATCCCCTTGACCGGCATCTGCCAGGACGCTCCGTTGAGCAGCAGGATCGCCAGCGGCGCCAGAACCGCCGTCAGAAAGTAGGCAAGCCCGACAAACAGGAACGCCTTATACCGCCCGTTGACCGGGTCTCCCATCGCCATCTGTCCGGTATGCAGAAAGACACCGTAGACGCCCCAGGAGACCACGGTCATCAGGGCGAACACAAGCCATGTCGTTCCGGGCTGTGCCGTCTGTTCGTTTCCCACTCGTTCACTCTCCATCCTTGCCGGAAATACCGGAGTAGATCGTCGACGTCTCCCGCTTCGGGTTGGCCGTGACGAATACCTGTTCGACGTGTTGCGCCATCGTCTCGACGCTAAACCGTTCGTTCACCGTCCGGCGTCCGGCTTCCCCGAGCGCCAGGGCGGCGGTCGGGTCGCGCAGGAGGTTTTCCACTGCGTCCGCCAGGGCCGCCGGATCGTTCGGTTCGCACAGCACCCCGCCGCCGGTCTGTTCCAGCAGTTCCGGGAAGACGGCGTGCCGGGGTTGGACGACGGGCACTCCGGCCGCCAGAGCCTCCAGCACGTACAGGCCGAACGATTCGCCGTAGGTTGCCGGAACGGAAAGGACGGACAGCCCCCGGAGAAAGGCGACCTTCTCCTTGCGGTCGAGGTTCGGCAGGAAGGCGACGTCGCGTCCGTACCCGGCGGCATCCAGTTTCGCCTGCAGTTGTGCGACGTAAGGGACATCGGCGGCGGTCTGCGCTCCGGCCACGTGCAGCTGCAGATGGTTGATCCTCCCCCGCTCCCGGAGCAGGATATAGGCATCGACCAGGGTGGTAAGCCCTTTGGGCGCGTACATCCGCGCCAGATAGCCAAGCACCGGCTTTTGACCGGCGGTCAGCGGCGGTTTAGGTCCGTATCCGTCGAGAAGGATACCGTTGTAGATGACGTGGACCTTATCGGGGATGAGTTTGGCCCGTCGGGTCATGATGTCGGCATGGTAGCGGCTGACGGCGATCAGGGCGTCGACGTCCCGCGCCCGCTCCGACAGGGTGTTCCACGCCTGCGTCCGGTACGGTTCGGTCAGGGCATCGAGGAAGGTATCCTCCCCTTGCAGGGTGCAGGCGACCACCGCTCCGGTGGCCCGTTTGATCCGCCGCGCAAGTCCGAGCAGGAGGGCGTTCGAGAGGCAGACGACATCGGGCTTTCCCTCTCGCGCCACCCAGTCGGTCAGCCGCTCCAGTTCCTTGACCTGATTTCCGTCCTCGCCGCGCAGGGTGGAGACGGTCAGCGCGCCGAGGTCCCGCGCCTGCGTCATTCCGGCCCGTCCGGCTGCGGCCTGAAGCGCGCCGGGCGAGTCGAACATCCGATCGATCCAGCGGGGGGTATGGCGGAAGATCGGGGACGCCTGCTGCAGGTAGACGTTGATACCGCCGTAGAACAGCGGAGCGTTCTCGGCGGCGGACTCCTCATCGAGGGTCGGCGCGAGGTACAGGGGCACGAGCATGGCGTCGTGCCCCCTCTTACGCAGCGCGATCGCCAGGGCGTTATCGCGCATACAGCTGCCGCAGTAGAAGCTGCCGGTGCCGGGAGAGAGAAAGAGTATTCGCACCGTCTGCCGACTTTCAGTCCTCGCGGAACCAGGCCACGGCGTTGGGCGCGAGGGATTTACGCCAGGCGACTCCGGTTTCGCTACGGTTGCGCCACGAGCCGCCCGGCGCGCGGAACCACTTGGCGTGACCGTCGGCAAAGGCGAAGTTGCCGCCGCCGCTGTGCCGGTAACGACCGCCGCAGTAGTTATCGGCGCGTCCGATCAGGCGTCCGCTCAGGTTGGGAAAACCGGTCTCGATGCCGGTGCAACCGGTGGTCCAGTCGTCGCCTCCGGTATTTCCGACGTAGCCCAATCCCTCGGCGGCGAGCACCCGTTGCGCCGGCGAATCGACGGACGCCTGTCCCTGAACCCCCATCGGGAACCAGCCCAGATCGAGCGCACTGCGGTGCATGGTCGGCATCAGGTTGCTGTTATTGACATAGCTGAAGGCGCGGGAGTAGAAGCTGGCCACGTTGGGAAATCCGGCGAACGGCTGCGGATCGCCCGCCGTCACCGGCAGGTTGTTCGCGCTCGGGGAGATGCTCGGGCAGGTCCAGAGGCCGACGTCACGTCGCTGAACGATATTGATGCCGGTGCCGCCCGCGCCGACTTTGATGTAGGGTTCGGTCAGGTCCTGCCAGGTGACCGCCGCGGTCATGCCGGTCAGCAGATAGGAGCCGAGCGGGTACTGTTCGTCGTAATCCTGCGAGTACATCAGGATGCCGAGGCCGATCTGTTTCATGTTCGAAACACAGGTGATCTGTCGGGCTTTCTCTCGGGCCTGTGCGAAGACCGGGAAAAGGATGGCCGCCAGAATCGCGATTATGGCGATGACGACGAGCAGTTCGATCAGCGTGAAGCCCGTCCGGGGGCGAATCCCCATCCGCAGCGGACGGTCGGAGTGACGTACCATGAACGTTCCCTTCATCATAAGGCGGCAGCTATGCCACAGGTAGTATTTTCGTGCGTCGGTCGGATTGTATCACAACCGGCGAAGGTTTCGAGCGTCGAAAGACTGAGGCGCCTTAAAGATGTGAACTCCCCTCCTCGATTACGAAGCGATGGCTCCCGGCGTTCCGGCCCGCGTCCGTACGTCGTCCCCCGTCTCTCCGCCTGACATTCCGGGGGCAAACAGGGTCTCGTTCGCCAGAGCGACGACGGCGTCCGGGGTCATCCGGCCCCCCGATTTTTGCAGATCATCGAACTCGGCAGGGAGCGCCCGCCGGGCGTCCGACAGGGCGCGTTCGTACGCCGGCCGCTCGATCGGCGGAACGGGAATGCCGATCCGCTCGCGCATCGCCGACGCGGCGGCCCAGAGCCGGACAATCGCCCGTGTCCGGGGCAGGTCTTTCGCTTCGAACAGGCAGATACCGACATACTCCAGCGCCTGCGCCAGCGACCCCTCATCGCCTACCTCCCGGAATAGCCGTACCGCCTCCGAAAAAAGCCGGCACGTTTCCGGCGGGTCTCCGTCCATGGTCTTCACGATCGCCAGACCGGCCAGCGCGGTCGCCAGCGTCTGCCGGTTCTCGTTTTGACGTGATAGAGCAATCGCCTCCTCATACCCGGCGCGGGCGGTCTCCCGGTCGCCGAGATGACGAGCGGTCTCCGCGAGATTGATCCATTGCGGGGCGCGCGGCGATTGCCCTTTTCGGACGCGGAGAGCGATGCTCTCCTCCAGATATCCGCGGGCGTCGGCGAGGTCGCCCAGTTCGAAGGCGAGGACGCCGAGGCTGTTCAGAGCGTTGGCGACTCCGTCCTCATCGCCCAGTTCCCGGCGCAGAGCCAGCGCTTCGAGGTATCCCTGACGTGCCGCTTCGTACTCTCCGCCATCCTGCATCACGATCGCCAGATTTTGCAGGCACATGGCGACCGCTTTTCGGTCTGCCTGCGACCGAAACAGTAACAACGCCGATTCGATTCGTCGCCGTGCCGTCTTCAGGTCGCCCTGCAGCCGCGCCAGGCAGCCTTCTCCGTGGAGCGTATGGGCGTACGGCCCGACCGTCGACGGACCGTCGGGAGCGTTTCCGTCGGGGAAGAGTCGGATCAGGACCTGTTCGATTTCCTGACGTCCCTCGGAAAACTGTGCGCGCAACATCCGATACCGCCAGAAGACGGCTGTCAGGCGCAGCGCCGTCTCCGTGTCCGTGCCTTCTTCTCCGGCCCGGCGCAACGCCGCCCGCAGGTTCGCTTCCTCATGCCCCAGCCGTTTCAGCGCCGCAGATTGGTCGGGTCCGCGCAGGTCGTTTTCCGGAGCCTCGGCGAGACGGAGAAAGAACCGGGCGTGCCGTCCCCGGATTTCCGCCCGTTCGGCGGCGTCCGTCCGTTCGGCGGCGAACTCACGCAGGGTTTCGAGCAGATGGAACCGGGGTTCGTCGCCTCCGCTCAGAGTGACGAGGGAACGGTCCTGCAGTTCCGCCAACCGGAAAACCGCCTGCGAATCGCCGGTGACCGCTTCCGCCGCCTCCGCGGTCCACCCCCCATGGAAGATCGAAAGGCGCGCGAAAAATCGCTGCTGGTCCTCGGAAAGATATTGCCAGGCGGATTCGATCACCGTTCGGAGGGCGCGATGTCTCGGAGCCAGATGACGCCGACGGGAGACCAGCAGATCGAACCGTCTTTCCAGTCGTTCCAGCATCTGTTGCGGTGTCAGCGTCTCCGCCCAGCCGGCGGCCAGTTCGATCGCCAGCGGAATGCCTTCCAGCCGGTTGCAGAGGGCGGCGACGGTGCGGGCGTTGGATGTGTTCAGCCGGAAGTCCGGACGGACCTGCTGCGCTCGATGCTGGAACAGCCGAACGGCGGCGAATTCGAGCAGGCGCGTCGGGGACCCCGGCAGGGTTGGCGTCTCCAGCGGCAGCAGGGGAAATTCGTGTTCCTCTTCGATCAGCAGTCGCTGACGGGAGGTGATGAGAACTTTCAGTGCGGGAACGGCCTCCAGCAGGCCCCGGATCGTCTCCGCGGCCGCCTCGGCGGCGTCCGCCACCAGCAGCGATTCAAAATTGTCCAGTACAAGCAGCGTCGGCTTCCCGGTGCGCAACGCGTTCGCGACGTCCGTCAGCAGATCGGCGTCGGACGATCGAGGAACCTGAAGCGCGTCGGCAAGACGGCTTACCAGTTCGCCCGGATCGGAGACTTCGATCAGGGAGAGGAAGCGCACGCGCCAGATGCTGGCCGCCCACCGTCCGGCCTCGATCGCCAGTCGGGTTTTCCCTCCCCCGCCCGTTCCTGTGATGGTGATGAGGCGAACGAGCGGATCGTTCAGCCGTTCCGACAGCGCGGCCAGTTCCTCCTCACGTCCGAAAAACTGGGAATTCACGGTCGGAAGCGCGGCGGGTTCGACAAGAGCGGGGTTCACGGGAGCGATGGGGGCCGCTGCGAGCACGACAGGGACGACGGCGTGAGGTGGCGAGTCGGGCGAAACGGAAGAAGCGGAAGAAGCGGGCGCAACGGTCAGGAGCGCTGCGATTTGCGGCGAGGGGCGCGTCCCCAGTTGTTCGTTTAGCGTATGTTCCAGTTCGGCGAACTGCCGCCGTGCCGCTCCGTGCTGACCGCTTCGCATCAGGAGTCGAAGGATCCGTCCGTGCAACGGCTCCGAGAGCGGATCGCGAGCGACCGCGCGACGGGCGTAATCCAGCGCCTGCCCGATCTCCCCCTCCCGGTCCCAGTGGTCCGCCAGGTCGGTCAGGGTATCCCGGTAAAGGCTCTCCAGCCGTTCCCGTTCGTTGAGCGCCCAGGTCTCGTAAATGCCGGGAAGCAGCGGTCCCGGGTAGAGATCGACCGCTCGTTCCCGGTGACGGACCCGTTCGGTCGTTTCGGCGGCGCGTCGGGCGGCGTCGACCGCCCGCTCGAAGGCGGCGACATCGGTGGAAACGTCCGAGCCAATTCGAAGCCGGTCCCGTCCCACGGAGACGAGCGTCGTTCCTTCGAGCGTACCCGGCGGTTCCAGCTGGCGGCGCAACGAGGCGAGTCCGGTCCGCAGATTGGCGCGCGCGGTCAGGGGGTCCGCCTCGGGCCAGAGCAGATCGGCCAGTTCCTCACGGGTATGAAGGCGATCGGGATTCAGGGCAAGATAGGCCAGCAACGCGCCGAACTTCGCCGAACGGAACCGTTCGATCACGGTGGTTCCGTCGGAAACGCGTAAGCCTCCGAGCATTTGGATGTACCAGGATGCGGCTCCCATTCCGCACCATTGTACAGGATAGACCGGAACAAGGCCGGAACATGCCTCTCCGGCCTTTGGGACGGAGAGGCGTCGGGCGTTTAAGGGAGCATTACCTGTACCGAGACCTGATCCCAGCTGCCGTGGCTGGCGGTGGTCATGTCCGCTTTCGCGGAGGACGGCCGGAACAGGAGACGGACGGTGCCCTCCCCCTCTTTCGGATCGAGTCCGAAAGACCGGCCGGCATAGGGACCGACCTCCTTCATCTTCAGCGACCGCCCGCCGAGTTTCGCCGCCAGGGTGTACGGGCCGGCCGGGATATTGTTGATATAGACCTGTCCCAGACTGTTCGGCCCGATCTTTTTCCGTAAGGTGATGGTCTTTCCGCGCGATCCGTCGATCAGCGGCCCATCCGGCGTCAGCGTCAACTCGATCTCCCCGCCGACCGGCAGGCCCTTCGGGTCGGAAAGGACGGAACCGTCGGCGGTGTAGTAGCTCAGAACGATACAGCCGCCGAAGTAGTTACTACCGAGGTGCGGGTTATCCTGAATCCCGTCCCGATCGGCGACCCCGAACGCGGAGAGCACCCAGTTTTCCACGTGTCCGTTGGCGGTGGCGAACTGATCGGCTTCGCCATCGGACGGTTTGAGGCTGACCGCCGCCCGTCCATCGCCGTAGTCGACCGCATAGCCGGCGACATAGAAATGAGCCGCTCCCCACGGTACCTCGGCTTCATAATAGCCACGCGCATCGGACTTTGCGGTGACGCCCGAATAAAAGCCGCCTACCCCGGTCGCGCGGACACCGATCCTGGCGCCGACAACCGGCCGACCGTTCCGATCGTAGACATACCCACGGACGAACCGGGGTTTGGGCGAAAGACGCGGGAAGGTCGGCACCTGTGGTTTGACGCCCTTCATCACATCGACGGTCCCGATGGTCGGCCCGATGGTCAGCGAGATACCCTGTCCGGCCGGAGCGTCGGGCGCGGGCGCGGCCGTTTCGGCGGGCATTTCTGTCCCGGCATCCGGTGCGCTCACCGGTTCGGGTTCCGCACGGGGCGGCGGTTGGGCCTCCGCGTCGCGCAGTACGGCGGCGACCGCCGTCGCCTTTGACTTTTCCGCCATTTGCAGCGGGGTCTTGCCGGATCGATCGGTCTTCGATGGGTCCGCGCCCCGCTTCAGCAGGAAATGAGCGACTTCCACGCTATCGGCGATGACGGCGCAGTGAAGCGGGGTCGTACCGGAACCACTCCGCAGGTTGACATCGGCTCCCCGGTCGACCAGCACTTCCATCAGATCGATCTTGCGCGCCAGCGCCCCGGTATGTAAAGGAAGGAAGCTCTCTTTGCCGCGGTTCGGGTCGCCACCGGCATCGAGAAGCGCGATCAGCTTCTCTTTCGCCTCGCTCACATTGATCCGTGATACCGTAATCAGGACGAACGGCAGGCCGTTCGGGTCGAGGCCGTTCGGATCGCCTCCCTGCGCCAGAGCCTGCCGAACGTCTTCGGCGGTGCCGGAGTCGATCGCTTTGAACAATGCCGTGGTCGCGGCGGGGGAGGTTTTGGCTTTCGCCACCCCCGGGCCGGGGGGATCGGATTTCGCCGGGGAGTCGCCCCCCGCTTTGGGGCGGCAGGAACCCCAGCCAAGGACGAGCGCATCCTCGCGGACCAGCCACAGGCCCAGGGTTCCTTTCTTCGCTCCCTGCGTCCCGACCATGAAAATAGTGACGTGTCCGTCGGGCGTCTCCTGTTCGCCGGCCACGACATAGTTCATTCCGGCCCGCTTGACGCTGGCAACCAGAGTCTCCTGAATGGTTTTGGCCCGACCCCGCGAATAAGCTTTCCCCGTCCAGATCAATCCTTCGGTGGAGGCGGTCTCATATTCGAACCCGCCGGCGCGGGAGATCGCTTTCAGCGGTTCGGCGATCTTGTCGGCGGAAGCGGCGGATCGAAAGCGCAAGGCACCCTCAGGTAGACGGATTGCCAGCAAACGGGATTCCGTGACCGGAGCGACGTCGGTGTCGTCCGAGTTCCGGAGGACCGTCGGTTGATGACCGGGCAGCGGGGCGGCGACAGCCGCGGACAGCGCCAGCAGAGGCAGTGCGGATACGATAAGTTGTCGGTTCATGGTGACCCTTCCCTGTAATCGTTTCGACCGGAGTTGACTCTGCCAGAATACATGACTATCGTGCGCGTATCATAAACATAATGTGAACAACCAATTTAACAGACAAAATTATCGTTATTCCGGGGTATTCCACCTCTTTCCTCGCCAAATTTAATGGTGCCTTAATGGTTTCTACGCACACTGAAGAGGACATCGAAGAAAGGCCGGGAGCCGTCCGAAGGTCGTCGTACCGACCGGCCCCGGATTGTGAGGGATTCGGACAGATACGGTATGAATAAAACGACTCTCCGGCCGCATGAGACCGACGCGCAGAACCCGCAGGACACCCGCGTCCTTCAGGCGACTCTGGACGCGTTGCCGGCGCACGTCGCGATCCTGGACGAGCAAGGGCGCATCCTGGCCGTCAACCGGGCATGGAAACAGTTTATGCGGGAGTACGGGGGCGACCCACGGACCTGCGGGATCGGCGCGAACTACCTGGACGCCTGTGAAGCCTCGACCGGAGCCGACACGGTCGGGGGCCGAACGGTGGCGCAGGGACTGCGCGACACCATCCACGGACGGATCCCGGAATTTCTGTACGAATACCCCTGTCCGACGAACGTCCCGCGGTGGTTCTTCCTGCGGATTACCCGGTTCGAAGGCGCGGAGCCGGCCCGCATTCTCGTCTCCCATGAGGATATCACCGTCCGGAAACTGGCCGAACTGGATCGCGAGGCCGCGCGCGCCCGTCTGCGGCATGCGATGGGTCAGGCGAACTGTCTGCTGTGGGAAGCCGACGTATCGGAGGTCCGGCCGGACGGCGTATGCCGTATGCGGTTCGATGACGAACGTGGTACCGAACTGCACTGGGAGTTAACGGTCATCAACCGGGCGGAGGAGGACGTTCCGTCCTGGCTGCCGCTGAAGCGGGAACGGGGAATCTCCGTCGGTCTGGCGTTGCAACAGGCGCGACATCCGGACGATGAGATCGCGGCGGGGCAAACCGCCCGTACCGCGCTTCTGGAAGGAAAACGCCGCTACTCGCAGACGTTCCGTATCCGCATGGAGGACGGCACCTGGCGTCACCTGTTTGAGGACGTTCGGATCGAGGCGCTGCCGCCCGAGACGGAAAGCGGCGATGCGCCAACGGGTCGCTGGCATCTCGTCGGCGTCGTTACCGATATCACCGAGCGTAAGCTGGCGGAGGACGCGCTGCAGGCGGCGCATGACGAACTGGAGGAGCGGGTCGCCCGAAGAACCCGGGAGTTGGCCGAAGCGTCCCGCCAGGCGGAGGTCGCGCGGGCGGAGGCAGAAGTCGCGCGGGCGGAGGCAGAAACGGCCAACCAGGCGAAGAGCGAATTTCTCTCGCGGATGAGCCACGAACTGCGAACGCCCCTGAACGCCATTCTGGGGTTCGGTCAGATCCTCCAAAGACAGACGCTCACCCCGCTGCAACAGGAAAGCGTCGATTACATCCTGTCCGGCGGACGGCATCTGCTGGACCTGATTAATGAGATCCTGGATATCTCGCGGGTGGACGCCGGTCGGATCGGGCTGGCGACGGAACCGATCGTCCTGCTCCCCCTGATTACGGAAGCCTGGGAGATGGTTCGCCCGCAGGCGGAGAAACGAGACATCTACTGGGTGGAACCGGCCCTCGCGGACCGGGAACTCCGGGTGCTGGCCGATCGACAGCGCCTGAAGCAGGTGCTGATCAACCTGCTGTCCAATGCCGTCAAATATAATCGGGACGGCGGCGCGGTCTCCGTCGCTGCCGAAGCCCTCGACGAAACTCGGGTCCGGGTGGCGGTGCGCGATACGGGCATCGGTATCCCTGAAAGCCAGATGGCGCGTCTGTTCACGCCGTTTGAGCGTCTTGACGCCATCCGCACGGAAATCGAAGGGACCGGACTGGGCCTGGCGCTGTCGCGCAGCCTGGTCACGGCCATGGGAGGAAGCATGACGGTCGAAAGCACGGTGGGAGTCGGCAGTGTTTTCATCGCGGAACTGCCCCGCATGGTCGATAGGCTCAATACGGGGGATACCGGCGATACGGGGGATACCTCGGAGACCGTGTCCGGCGACCGCAGGGGAAATGTTCGATCGGAAACGACGGCGGACGTGGTTCCCGACGCTTCGTCCTCACGGCACACGGTCCTCTGCATTGAGGATCAGGCGTCGAATCTGACCCTGCTGGAGGCGATCTTCGAGATGCGGCCGAATGTCCGTCTGCTGGAGGCCCGTCAGGGTCTTCTCGGACTCGAACTTGCCGAACGCCATCGGCCCGACCTGATCCTGCTCGACCTGCATCTGCCGGACATCTCGGGCGAGGAGACGCTCGCGCACCTACAACGCAGCGAAACCGTTCGGGATATCCCGGTCGTGATTGTCAGCGCGGACGCCCTTCCGGGCCGCATCGAGCGTCTGCTGGCCCAGGGAGCGCGCGCCTACCTGACCAAACCGCTGGATGTCGTCCGGTTTCTGGAAACGATCGATCCGTTGCTCGCCTCTCCCAAAGAAAAGTAACGCGGCAACGGCGTCTCTTCATTTCTCCTTCAGGATTCGAGCGTATACTGCCGGTCATAGGAACCATGCGATTGGCCGTTAGGTTCTCGACCGGTCTCATCCGGTCGAGAAATGGAACCCGCTGACGCGTGACGAAAAGGCGGATCCGATCCTTCCCGACGTTCGCCTGCCCGGAGGCAGTCCTCCCGGTTCCGGCAGCCGAACGAGAAAAGAGTACCCAGACGATGAGACGACTCCGATACTTTCTGCCCTTTCTGCCCGCTCGCGCGACGACGGCATTCGGCGTCCTCGGGGCGGCGGGCGCGCTGGCGCTGTCCGGATGCAGCGGTTCGTCCTCCGGCAACGCCGCATCCGCGACCGGCGGGCGGGCGACCATCCTCCTGACCGACAGCTTCCGCGAGGATTTCGCGCATGTATGGGCCACCCTCTACCATGTCGAATTGACGCCGGAGGCGGGCGGAGCGGCGGTGGTGGTTTTCGATGACCCGAACGGGGTGACGATCGACCTGAAGACCCTGCGGGACGCGTCCGGCGAGCGGTATGTTTTCCTCGGCAGCTCCTCCGTGCCGTCCGGCGTCTATTCCGGCGTTAACGTCACCGTCGGCCCGACGTTCCGGCTGTTCCGCAACGGGACCGCCGTGGGCGATCCGCTGGCGGTCGATGATTCGGTGCCGAAGGACGCCTCCGGGCGTCCGGTCCTGAGCGTCACGTTCTCCTCGCCGAAAACGCTCGGCACCGGCACGACCAACCTGATTATCGACTTCGACCTGGCCCGGTTTATCCTTCGGGGCAGCAAGGTGCTTCCGGCCCTCAAGGAAGGCTCGGCGGCGGGGTTGACCCTGGCGGATCGTCATAACAAGAACGACTATCGGGGAACGGTCCGCGACCTGACCGGAACCGCGCCGGACCTGACTTTCACCCTGACGCGGCGTGACGGCACGACGGTGACGGTTCGAACCAGCGCGGCGACCGCCCTCTACGGATCGACACTGGCGAACAACGCCGTGGTCGAGGTGCGCGGCACCCTGGACACGACCTCCCAGACGCTGGTGGCGACCGAGATCGAAGTGCGGGACACCGCCATCGACCTTCGGAAACCCCGCCTGTTCGGAACCGCCAGCGATCTCGAGGCCACCGCCGGAACGTTCACGCTCACTCCCGCCACCTCGCTCTGCATGGTTCCGACCGAAACGACGGTCCGCGTCGTGACGACGGGCGATACTCTCTTCCGCGGTGACACCGGCGCAACGCTCACCCGGACGGAGTTCTTCGCCGCCCTGGCGTCCACTCCGAACGCCCTGGTCGAGGGAACCTACGACTCGGCGACCAATACCCTGACCGCGATCCGCGTTAAAGTCACCGACACCACGCAGGACGGCGGATGGATTCGCGAGCGGAACGGGTTTCGACGCGGCGGGAAGCGCGGCGACTGGGGGAACGGCGCGCTGTAGTCGCCTCCGATGAGAAAGCCGAACGGGGAGGGAGCGGGTTACTTCCCCCCTCCCTGAGGGGCGGTCTCGGTTCGAACGTCTTCCCGATCCAGCGTGTAGGCCATGAAGACCGTACACATCTCGTCGGTCGTCTGCTCGCCGTAGCGCATCTCGCGGGGCGGCCGGTTCGGGTTGTTCGGATTCTTTTCCGAGTTGTCAAAGTGGGCGATCATATCGATCCGGGTACGGCGCGGCAGTCGCAGGGGTTGTTTGAACCGGTAGGACGGCTGCCACCGGAAGTCCCAGTCCGGCACGTCCACCAGCACCTGCGTCACCCCGGAAGGCAGCGTCGCCGTCACCTTCATCGACCGGCCGACGTAGTGCATATGCGGGGAGATCGACAGGAGGGTGATATCGTCGGGCAGGAAGGTGTACGCCTCCACCGGGTACCGTTCCGCGCCGGGCGGAATCCGGAAGTTCGGGTTGGTGACATCGCCCACATACAACCGTTTCGTCACCTCGTCCCGTGAGAAATGGAGACCGAACCGGGTGCGGTCCTTCTCCGGTCGTCCGGAGGGATGGTAATGCACTTCCAGGACGATGTCCGCGCCTTTCGGCAGGAAGATCCCGACGCCGGCCGGCAATTTGCGCGGGTAGTGACCGGGCACCCAACCGCCGAGCGGCGCGGCCACCGGCGAGAAGCCCGGTCCGTTCGCCGGGGTCGGGTTGGTGTAACCGGGACCGGGCGCGGCGTCATCGAGTTGACGCGCCTTTCCCGACGTGTCGACCCAGGCGGAGACATGGTGAACGGCGGTCCGATTCCCCGGAACGTATTCGATTCCCGAGACCCAGCGGTCCTCGCTGAAGCGGGTCGGGATCACGAAACAGCGGTAGAGGTCACGTCCGTCCGCCGGCACCTCGTATTCCTCGGGCATGGCGAGAATGGCATCCGGATCGCCGATCCTCCATCCGGCGGGAAAGGAGGGCAGCAGAGGCATCTCGGTCTTCCGGCCATAGGGCGTTCCTCCGTTCGCCCAGGAGGAAAGGATGGCGATCTCCCGATTGGTCAGACGCATCTCGTCGTGGAACTGTCCGCGCGAATCGGCTTTCCAGGGGGGCATCCTTCGGGCGGCGGTCGCCTCGCGGATCTGTCCGGCCCAGGCGACGGCCTGTTCGTAGGTATCGATCCGGAACGGCGCGACCTCCCCGGTCCGATGGCACGGCAGGCAGCGTTGGAAAAGGATCGGCGCGACGTCGCGCGTATAGGTGACGGAGGTTCGGGCGACGGCGGGGCGGGCCGGTTCCGACACCGCATCGAGCGGAGCGGTTCCGGTCGCGGCAATCGCGGTCCGGCGGACGATATCGGTCAGGTCGGCGGCGGGACGTTCCGGAGCGCCGCGATCGGCCTCCGTTCCGGTCATCGTCGTCAGGTTCGTTCCGACCGGCGACGCCGGCGGACGGTCGTCGGGCGCAGGGGTCGCCTTTGCGACCTCCGCCGACGGGATCACAGTGGCGGGAGGATGCGCCGGTTTCGCCTTCGCCTCCCGGAGTTCCTGCTCTCTCGGCAGAAACCGGATCGGGCAGCCGAAGGGTCGGGTACGGGTGCGCGGCACGGGGAGATCGCGGTAGGCCGCCAGCACCGCCTTCGCCAGGTCCCGCGAACGCACCTTCTCGCTATCCGCGTTATCATCGATACGGCCCACGTAAACGGTCGCGCCGACCGGGCTGGTTATCGCCGCCTCCGGGGTCATGGTGACGCCGAAATGCCGGACCAATCGCCCGTCGTCCCGGATCACCGGACAGGTCAGTCCCCAGTCGGCGGCATGCTGGCGTATCTCCTCCGCGCTTTCGTTCTCGTTCGGATAGACAGCGAAGAAACGGATGCCCAGCGGTTTGAAGGCGCGTTCCATGGCCAGAATGCGCGACGTGTACCGGTTGGCGATCGGGCATTCGATCGAGAGGAAGAAGAAGACGGACGGTCCGCCCGGCGTCGAAACGAGACGATGTTCCCGCCCGGTCAGATCGGAGAACGCAAGGTTCGACCGGAGAGGCGTCCGGAGATCGGCTCGCTTTGCCGGACGGATCTGCGAGAGGGCGCCGGGCGTCACCAGCAGCGGGAACACCAGCAGGGCCATCAGACAGGTCAGCGGACCGGGACGCAGGGAGAGAGGGCGCATACCGCTTCCGATTATACACCGAATCTTACCCCGTAACCTTACGGCTTACTGTCGAACAGACTCCACCCGATCCAGCCGCCCTCCCGGTCGCTGCCCAACGTTCGTGTCTCCGTCCCGTGCTTTTCGCGGACTTTGACCGGCCAGGGGTTCGCTTCGAAGACGATCTCCCGCAGGCCGGCGATGCGAAAGCGAGCA
The DNA here is from genome assembly GCA_033762295.1 of Capsulimonadales bacterium. GTDB lineage: Bacteria > Armatimonadota > Armatimonadia > Armatimonadales > Armatimonadaceae > JANRLW01. Next base: position 17,697 of record JANRLW010000023.1, on the reverse strand, counting down.
TCCTCGACCTCGAACATCGGGCGGAGGTCTTTCGGGTCCATGCCGCTGCCGTAGTTGAACATGCCGTAGATCTCGGTCCGGCCCCCTTTTGCCGTGCGGAAGCGAACGCCCTTCCCCTCGCATTTCACCCCGAGCGCCCAGAGCAGACCGCCTTCGTTGCGCACCAGTCCGGTATCGCTGTTGCCTTCCGGATTGAAGTGCCGCGCCCAGACCCGCTGTCCGGGTGAAACGATCTCCAGCGTGGACGGACAATCGGTCAGGAAGATGTCCCCTTTTCCGGTTCCCAGCACCCGGATGCCACAGCTTTCCGCGACCAGGGTACGGTTCGTCGACCGGTTTTCCACGATGACGCCGGGTCCGCCGAACGAGTCGATATTTTGGAATCGGACGACGGGCGCGGAGTCGTCATCGATCACGAAACGTCCGTTCTCTCCCCCGATGATGCGTCCGAAGCCGAGGCCCAGGAGAAAACGAACGGAGCCGTGCACCCGGACGGTCCCGTTGACGTTGTACCAGTTCGGATCGGGGCCACCGACGCCGCGCAGATAGACGACGGTCGCCTTCCTTGCCGCCGCGGCATCGATCGCCTTCCGCAGGGCGTCGGTATCGTCCTGATTGTCCCCGGCGACCGCGCCGAAGTCATTCGCGCAGACCCATTTCCGGAGGTCCGTCTCCCAGGGGATCTCCGGTTCCCGTTTGATCGGTAGCGGCGCGTCCGCGGGTCCCTCGAACAGCCGCTTTCGTCCGGGGAAAACGAACTCCGCCACCTTCGGGCCGGCGACACTACCCGGTTCGGCGTCGCTCTCGATCGCTTTTCCAAAGCCGCGTGTCGTGACATTCCGGGCGTACAGCACGCTGCGATTTCGAATGGCCGGGCTCTTCGGATCGTTCCCGGAGAACCGTCCGCCGACCAGGGCGACCACCCCACCCCACCAGGTCCAGTCGTTGGGGTAATCGCAGAACAGCGCAATCGGCGTCTCCTCGACCGTCAGGTCCTCGATACCGACGGCGTTCGCGCTCACATAGACACCCTGCTTTCGGCAGCGGCGCACGGTGACGCGGGAAAGCGTCTCGCCCCAGATCCATTGTGATTGGATTCCGGTTTCGAACCCCTCGACCGTGACGTCCTGAATCAGGTTGGGTCCGCTCTGTCCGAGGAACCCGGCATTGATGCCGATCTTTCCGTGACCGATCACGCGGACGTCCTTCAGAATGCCGGAATTGGTGGCGTAGTATCGGATGCCGTCCGTCTCCGGGTTTTTGCCGACATCGACCGTGAAATGGCGCAGGTTCCGCATGAACCAGTCAGCGGATGTCGGCCCGTCCTCGTTCGGATGCGTTCGGAGTACCGAGCGGTAGTCCTTTAATCCGTCGTCCGGACGCAGGATCACCCCGTCGCGCGACTCGCCGTAGAGCCAGGGTCCGAGCGAACGTTTGACCACCAGAGTCCGGGTAAGACGATAAACGCCGTTCGGCAGGAAGAGCACGCGGGTCGGCTTCCCGTCCGCGCCGCAGGAGGCGTCCAGTCCCCGCTGCAGAGCGTCGGTATCGTCGGCGATTCCATCCCCTTTCGCGCCGAAGTCCCGCTTCGCGTCGAGCACGGCGGGGTCTTTCGGGAAGACGTAACGGGGCGAGGGTGGTTTCGCGGTCGAAAACGACACCGCATGGAGGATCAGGAAAGGAATCAGGGCGTTCATTTGCGACGTTCAACCTCCTCCCGGCGATCGGGGTTCCCGAAATCCGGAAACGTTCTCATGAAAGGTTCGTGAGGCGATACGGTCTTTCCTTCCCGACGGACGGCGTCAGGGGGAGGCGTCAGGGGGAGGCGTTTCGTCCGGAATCCCGGGGGGCGGGCCGCCCTTTGTCGCCGGACCGCAGATAGAGATCATCATGGACCCGGCGCACCTCGGCGGCCAGGGCATCCACCTTCTCGTGGAGGAAGCGGATGGAGTTGTCGGTATGGACGGTCGCCTCGAACTCGGTGCGGTCGCGCACCCCTTCCTCCTTGCTTTCACGCGCCTGGTTGACCAGGATCAGCATGGAGACCGCGAACCCTTCCACGTTAATCACGAGTGAAAGAATCAGGAGGTCCTGGCTTTCAAACCGCAGGAACGGCGAGTTGAATAACCGTTTCAGAACGATCCAGAGCACGATGACAAAGATATGGATCAGGAATGAGGGGAAGGTACCGAAAACATCGACGATCTTTTTGACGATCCGGTCGAAAAAGGATCGCTCCGAGGCGACCACCTCCTCGACCTTCATGCTCGTATTGCGCAGCATCCGATTGGAGGAGGTCAGGCGGGACGCCATACGTCGGAGGAGATAGCCGCTCACCTCCGGGCAGGACCGGAGGAACTCGTTCATCTTCTCGCGGCGCAAAAGGAGCAGAACGACGTCGCTGGTAGCGACCGCATCGGCCGTTCTCGCGCCTTCGGAATAGAGCGCCACTTCGCCGAAGACATCGCCCTGTCGAATCTCCTCCAGAACGACCTCCCTTCCGGTATAGTCGTGAGTCACAAACCGGATGCTCCCCTCGCAGAGGAAATACATCGCATTACCGGGGTCATTGAAGCGGAAGATCGTCGAGTTGGCCGGGTGTCGTTCGATTTCGACCAGGGAAGCAAGGTTCTCCTGAATGCCGGTCGGCAGTTTCGCGAACTCGGGGTATCGCCGGATCGCCTGCAACACGTCGCCCGCCGTTTTCGGAGCGACGCTATTTTCGTTTTCCTGGGCTATCGTCTGTGTGGACACGCAACACTTCCTTCCCGGAAGGAGTCACCGGCGAATTCCCGCGAGCGAACCAGGCGATATTCTACCGCGAACCGTTCCATTGTATCGTGAACCGGGGGAACTTCCGGCAAAAAAGAGGAGTTCACCGCCCGTACGGACGAAACAAAGAAAAAGCCACTCCTTTTGCTTCGAGGACGTATACCGATGAACCGACGCACCTTCCTGCGAGCCGCCGGAATGACGGCGACCACGCTGCTTCTTTCGCGGACGGAGGCCGACGCTCCGCTTCGGATCGGGGCGGGTGAGCATACCTACGAGGTCCACCATGACTGGCTGGTCCCGCCGGACACCCTCCGGTTCGGGGACACGCAGGGATTGGCGCAGGACAGCAAGGGGCGAATCTATGTCTCCCACACCGTCCATGCGGAAAGCAAAAGCAAGGACGCCATCTGCGTCTTCGACGCGCAGGGTCGGTTTGTCACGTCCTGGGGCAGTCGGTTCGCGGGCGGCGGACACGGTCTGGATATCCGCAAGGAGAAGGACGGCGAATACCTGTACCACTGTGACACCGCGCACCGTCAGGTCGTCAAGACCGACCTGAGCGGCAAGGTGATCTGGGAGAAGGGGCTTCCGACGGAAGCGGGCCTGTACAGGGAGAATATGGCGTTCATCCCGACGAACGTCGCGTTCGCGCCCAACGGCGACTTCTTCATCGCCGACGGCTACGGATCGAGTTACCTGCACCGATACGATAGCGCCGGGAACTACCTGCGCTCGCTGATCGGTTCCGACGGCGAATCCGGTCGCTTCCGCACCCCGCACGGTCTGCACGTCGATCGCCGGGGCAAGGAGCCGATGCTTGCGGTCGCCGATCGAGGGAATCGTCGTATTCAGTACTTCGATCTTGACGGCAAGTTTGTCAAGTATGTCACCGAAGGGATGCGTCAGCCCTGTCATTTCGACACGCGCGGCGACCTGATGCTGATTCCGGACCTGGACAGCGTCATCACCCTGGTCGACAAGAACAACAAGGTCGTGATCCAGCTGGGCGACGGCTTCCCGTCGAACCTGCGGGACCGTCCGCGCGCGGATTTTGTCCCCGGTAAGTTCGTCCATCCGCACGACGCCATCTTCCTGCGCAACGGCGATATCCTGGTCGCCGAATGGGTCCCGATCGGCCGCATCACTCTGCTGAAGAAGGTGTGAACCGCGCCGTTCGCCTCCTCACCCGAGGTTTCGCACGCTCATTAGCGCGCGGTAGCGGCGGTGAGGGCGAGCAGAACGGGGACGCCCCGCCGGTCCGCCCCATACTCCAGATCGACGCTCCGGATCGCCACCGACGGGCGCGGGTTGTTCCATTGCTGAACATAGGCGACCGCCGAATAGGGGGTCCCGTCGTATCGTTTGATCCAGCCGATCTGCGCCCCCGGAATCGCGCGCGGCGATTCCTGTCGGTAGTCGTCGACGTCCTCCTCGGCACGGATCGGAACGACCGCCTTCTCGCCATCCTCGTAGGTCACGACATACCGGGCCATCTCGACCGGCTTCCGATCCCGAATCTCGTCCCGGTTCCGACGCTGATCGATCCGCGCCGTCTGCAGGAAGAACAGCGCGTCCGCCTTCCGTCCGATCGGAATCTCCCGCACCGACTCCGGCAGGTTCCCCGGAACGCCGTCCCCCTTCAACATGATCGCGTCAGGCACCGGCGAGGTGGCAAAACGATACACGGAGAACGGCACCCCGGCAAACGTCTGTCGCCCGGTCGGCAGGTCCTTGAAGGTAAACGCCCGATCGCCGAACCAGCCCCGTTCGTCCCGGAACTGGGTCGCCCATTTCCCGATCTCGATCGGCGCGTAGTTCAATGCCGCTCCCGCAATGACGGTCGCGCCGCCCCCGATCGGCGCTTTCAGATTTCGCAGCAGGGTGGCGAGGATATTCCGCTTCTTTCGCAGGTTTTCCGGAACGGCTTCCGTGTCCTGAAACAGGATATTGCACAGGACAATCCCGCCCGACCCGCGATCGTAACGCATCAACGCACCGATATTGAGGAGCGGATGCGTCGTCCGGTAGAACTCCGGCGACCGCTGCGCCTTCAGGCGGAGGTTGTCGATGCCGACGACCGCCGGTTCCTTCGCCGCCACCCAGCCGGTGATCCGTACCAGAAACTCCTTCCCGGTGAGAGCGGGCCGAATCGGGAACGCCTGGACCGAATTGTCCGGGCGGGGCCGAAAGACCGCCTTCGCGCCGTTGTCCGCCCGGATCTCAAACTCCTTCGTCGGGTAGTAGAAGGCATTCCCCTGCCACTCGACTTCGGTCAGCGTCTGCGCCCGTGGCAGCGTCATGGGCACCTCCGGCTTCCCGCCCGGTCCGGCCCACATCGAGAAGATGAGCTGCCAGGAATCGTCGGAGTTGAACCCGTTGACGATGTTGTAGGGGTTATGGTCGTTGTTGGCGTCCCCATGGCCCCAGTACGACGGGTTCGGAAGCTGGGCGAACGGCGCGACCTCGTCGTAATCGAGGACATAGCGGAAGACGTCGGACGCCAGGTAGACATCGTCGGTGTAGCCGTTGATCCGTTCGCCGGAGGAGAGAACGATATCGGCGACGGATAGCCCGGCGGTCAGCGGGTCGCGTTTCGCCGGGAACGTCACCCGCTCGCGCCGGAACGGACGGATCATATGATCGAACCCGACCACCCGGTTGTACTCCGGCAGTCCTTCCGGGGTCAGGTCGGTCAGGAATAGCCAGCCGCCGCCTTTGTGGAACGCGGTCAATCGCGCCGGGTTCGCCGCCAGCCTCTTCAGGTTGTCCGGGGTGGCGGCGACGACGGCGATCCCTCCGGGATTCAGCGTCTTCAGCGGGTCGTTCGTCTCGGTGAAACGGACGCCCGCCGCACGCAACGCCTTCCGGACGGCCTCGCTGCCGGGGGTGGCGGCGAGGACCGGGCGAAACTCCTGCCGGTAGCCGGTCGCATAGCCCACAAGATTGCGGAACAGCCGATCGGCGACCGCGTTCTTCCCGAGCAGTTCGCCGACCCGCGCCTGACAGACGAGCAGCAGCCCACGGCCGACCGGAACCTCGGCCAGCGCGGTACGGGCGAGACGGGCGTCGCACTGCAGCAGCGACTTCGCGCCGCGCGTGGGTTTTTCGTAGGCGTTCCGATAGACCACTTCATCCGGTCCCCAGGTGAAGAAGTCCTCGTTGCGCAGTCCGCGAAAGACCGGATGGGATTCCTCCTCGAGGAAGGCGGTGCGTCCCTCGTTCTCGCCGAACTCCATCGCGGCGGGCATTCCCTGGTAGCGGAGCGGCGTTTTCTGCTCCAGCACGAGAACACGCCCACCGGCAGCCGCCCAGGCCGCCAGACGGGTCGAGGCGCTCTCCTCGGGCGTCAATGCGTCCCGTCCGAGAATCAGCAACTGTCCGCCGGTCGGCAGGGCGTTCAGGCCGGTGACACGCCGGAAAGGCATCTTCCGTGCGGTCAGGTAGGCGACCACCTGTCCCTGCGGATCGAAGACGAGCGGTGCCGACGGACTGCCGCTTCCCCCCTGCCGCGCCAGGGTGAGCGGCGACCGGTTCGCCGGGACGGCCCGCAGGATCGAGATCGGGCGGACGTCGCGGTAACGCTCCTTCCCGCCCTGTGTCAGGGTCAGGGTCCACGTCCCCTCGGCCCGTTCCCGCTCGACACGCGGCAGGGCAAGGAGAACGTCGAACTTTTTCGACGTGCCGGGCGGAACCGTGTGGGTCGAGCGGTCGGTTCGAACGATCTTGCCGTCGACGGTCAGGGTCTGCGTCAGGGTGATCGGTCCCTCGTCCCGGAACCGGTCGTTAAAAATCCCGAGCGTCCGGGTCACCCGCGCGCCGTCGGGGAAGGTGCGGTCCCACTGCCGGCAAAACACCGCCAGGTCGGCGAACGCTTTGTACTGTCCGACGCCGCTTTCGGAACCGAGCCAGAAGTGCCACGCGCCGTACTCCGCCCAGCGGTACCCCTCGGTCAGCATCGTCTGCACGATCCCGACCGCCCGTCGCGTGTTGACCTTGCCGATAAACGTCTCCTCGCCGCCGAAATAGGCATAGTCGAACGGGTTGATACCGGTGGCGAAAAAGTCCTCGCCAAGGTAGCGTGGCCGCTGTTGATCCCACTTCCAGCGTCCGCGTCCGCCGCCGTTCGGATTCGCTTCATAGGCGAGCGCGGGGTACGCGCCGGGCCGGGACGCATCGAAGACATAGTGATCGCCGTGAACCGGGAACAGGTTGTCCTTGCCCGCGCCGCCGCCGTCGGTCATCACCAGCCGGGTCGGGTCGGCCTCGCGGACGGCGTCCATACACACCTTCACCTCCCGCTCGAACTCGTCCATCCGGTCGCCGTAGAGGTTGATGCAGTTGATATAGAGCCATTCGTTCTCGACGGACCAGAGCTGAATCGACGGGTGATTGCGTTCGGCCCGGACCTGTTGCACCATCTGGTCGCGCCAGTTCTTCATCAGGTCCATCTTGATTTCGGACTTGTAAAGGGCTTTGAGATCCGGATCGTCCTCGATCGCCATGTACCCGATCGCCTCGCCGTCCAGGTCGCCGGAGCGACGGACGACCATGCCGTTGCGGTCGGCGAAGTCGAGCGCCTCCGCCGGAGTCAGTCCGCGCCAGTTCGGCCCGCCCTGCGCGTAGCCGGACAGTCGAAAGAACCGCTGGTTCGCCTTGCGGTAGTTCGCCAGGAATTCCGCGGGGGTCTCTCCGGCGTTCAGGTCGGCCCAGCCGTGCCAGACGACGCCGTTCAGGGTGAAGTCCTTCCCCCGGCTCCCCCACTCCCGGAACCCGAACGTCGTCTCGGAAACATCCGCATTTTTCCCCTCGACGAAGATCGAGACCCGCAGTCGATAAAGCTGCGGGTTCGGCTCCGGCCACCATAGTTTCGGCTCCGGAATATTCACCACGACGTCATTTCCCGGCGTCGTTTCCCTACTCGACCCGCCGGTCATGTCGAAATCGCTACGGCTGGCGGCCACATCCTTTCCGGTCTTTGCATCGATGACGACCAGATTGAGCTTGCCATGGACCTTTTCGGGCAGATTATTCAGGAACGTCGTCCGGAGTCGGATCCGCTTCCGGGCGACCTCCGGTTGGATGAAGATATCGGCCAGGTAGGTTCCGCCGACGCTGGTCAGGACGGGCGTCTGCACGATGCCGGACTCCCAGGCGTGCCAGATCGGGTAAGCGAGCCGCTGAAAGCCGTTGCCGACGAACGACAGCGGCAGATTGAACATCCGTCGCAGGACCATCGGGTTCTTCGGGTTATTGCTGTAGCCGTACCAGGCGTCCCGAATGCCGACCCATACCTCATTCGTCTGCCCCGGCTTCATCCCTTTCGTAATATCGATGTCGAAGGGAGCGTTCGGGTTCTTGTTGAAGCCGCAGTAGACGCCGTTGACATAGACGGTCGTATTCAGGTTGTTGCGCGGGAAGGTCAGAACGAAGGAGCGTCCGGCGTGCGACGCGGGGACGTTCACGCGGGTTCGATACCAGACGCGGTGCGCGAATGTCAGGTCCGGGCGGGAGACGTTCTTGTCCGACGGCACCGGGATCGCCCGCCAGATCGGGTTCGCCGGGAAGTCTTGCATCGGGACGGCGATATCGGCCGGCGGCAGGTTTTCGTCGTTGCGGCAGATCTCCCAGTCGCCTTTGAGCGGGAGGGCGACCCGTGTGCCGTCGCTCGTCGCCTCGGGCAGTTCGAAACGGCGCGTCTCGGCGGCGCGGTCGGCCTCGGTGCGCCCGGATTCGCCGGGGCGGAACCGGCTGTTCGGAGTGAAGGTTCCGGCGATCAGGCAGAGGGCATCCGAAGCGTAGAGAACGCGTTGCAGGTTGCCTTTTTCGTCCTTCGTCCGGTCGAGCCGGATTTCGAGGGTGTGCCTTCCGGCGGTCAGGTTCGCGTTTCCGAGCGGCAGCCAGGCGACCTCATTCCAGGTTTCGAGGGACATCAGGTCGGTGGTGAGCGCGTCGGGCGAAATCGTCTTCCAGTCGCCGCTGTCGATCCGCCAGGCGAACGGCGAACGCACGAACTCATAGCCGATCCGGTCCCAGACCGCGTAGTTGCCGGCCTGCGGGACATCGAACGCATAGCGAACGATCGCGCCGCCGTCGGGGATCGTTTTGGCGACGTCCTTCTCCTCGACCGAGATATGCAGCCAGGTCTCGCCGGAAAGAAACTCCTTTTTGCCCCACCCTCCTCGTTTGACGACGGCATCGGGCAGCGTGACGGCGGCGGTATTCTCTCCTTCCACCCAGACAAACGGCGGTGTGGTCTGCGCGTACAGGGGGGACGCAAACAGGTAAAGGAGGAGCGTGATCCGGAAGACGGCGTAGAGCGTACGCATCGAAATAATCCTTCGTTGGCAGGTTTACAGGTAAACTGACGTTGCTTTAGTTCGATAAAAGGTCCGTTTTTTCCTGCCCCGGCGACGTTTTTTTCGTACACTTCCGGCGGTGTGAGGCGGCTTTCCTCCCGCAGGGAACCGGCCCCTTTCACGGATTCCGGTGGGAATGTGTCACAATCAGGACGGTATTTTGCACAGCGAACCGAACCACACCAGAAGGAGCGATCCTCAATAATGGCAACCCCACTTGCGCCGGGCACCCCGGCGCCGGATTTCACCCTGAACTGCACAGCGGATCAGACGATCTCGCTTTCCGAATTCAAAGGTAAGCCGGTGATTCTTGCCTTCTACCCGGCGGACTGGTCTCCCGTCTGCGGCGACCAGATGGCCCTTTACAACGAACTCCTGCCGGTCTTCCGCAAGCACGGCGCGGAGATCGTCGGTATCTCCGTCGACGGCGTCTGGTGCCACCAGGCGTTCGCCGCCGATCGCAAGATCCATTACCCGCTGCTCGCCGACTTTGAGCCGAAGGGTACGGTCGCAAAAATGTACGGTGTGTATCGCGAAAAGGAAGGCGTCAGCGAACGCGCCCTGTTCGTGATCGACGCCGACGGCGTCGTCCGCTGGAGCTACGTCTCCCCGCTCGGCATGAATCCGGGCGCGGACGGCATTCTGACCGCTCTGGAAGAGCTGGACGCAAAGAAAGGATAGTCCGACATGTCGCAACTGAAAATCCCGGTCGACCCGGCCCGTGATCACATCGCCGGTCCGGAAACCGCTCCCGTCACCCTGGTCGAGTACGGCGACTACGAGTGCCCGTACTGCGGGCGGGCATACCCCATCGTCAAGCGCCTTCAGGAAGCGATGGGCGATCAGCTTCGCTTCGTCTTTCGCAACTTCCCGCTGAGCGAGATGCACCCGCACGCCGCGCACGCCGCCGCCGCCGCCGAGGCCGCCGCCGCGCAGGGCAAGTTCTGGGAGATGCACGACCTGCTGTACGAACACCAGCGTTCCCTGAGCGATGCCAATATCGAGCGGATCGCGGTGGCGCTGGGTCTCGACGAGAAAAAGCTGATCGAGGAGGTACGCGACGGCGCGTACGCAACCCGGATCGAGGAGGATTTCATGGGGGGCGTGCGCAGCGGCGTCAACGGCACCCCGACCTTCTTCATCAACGGTCACCGGCACAACGACTCCTGGGACGAGCCGGTCCTGCTCGCCGCCCTGCAGGACGCCGCGAAGGCGGTCTGAGCCATTCCGTATGAAAAGGCCCTGCGACCGCGGAGGTCGCAGGGCCGATATTGCCCGGACGGCGGGAACCGTCAGAACAGTTCGAAATCCGCCACGGTCAGATTGAGGAACGTACCGGTCAGGAAGATCTTACCCGTGCCGCCCACGGGGAGTCTCAGGACGGTCGTTCCGGGCAGGGTCACCGTGTCCACCACGATCTTGTTCCCCTGGTGGGTTGTCCCGTAGACAAGCGTTGCTGTCGCTACGTTCAAGCCCACTTCCTGCGCTTTGATCCGAACCTTGTCGGTTCCGGGAACGAAGTCAGTGATGCGTCCGAAGCCCAGTGGCAGGTTGTAGGCCGCGTTCTGCGTTTGTAAGAACTTGTCCGCGCCCGCGCCGCCGCTGGCGATATCGCCGTCGTTGACCTGCGGGTTGTCCGCGCGATCCCAGTCGATGGTATCGTCGCCGCCCTGACCGAAGATTCGGTCGGAGCCGCCGCCGCCGTTCAGGACATCGTTCCCGTAGCCGGTGGCCGCCGTCAGTTCGACGCCGCGCCAGGCGAAGCGCGTGGTCGCGGTACCTGCGGATAGCCGGATCGCATCGAACGGGACCGGATGGGAGACGACGAAAGCGGTGTCGTTATTCAGGTCGTTGTCGACGTTATCGGTCACGGTTGTGGAACCGATCACCTGACCGGCGCGAACGAACTCCACTTTGACCGCGTCGTCGACACCATCGGCGCGACCGAGGATCACTTTGACCTTCGTGGTGGCGTAGTCGCCGAAACCGATCTCCAGCACTTCGTCCTCTTCGATCCGTTTGGCGGAGTTGTCAAAGCCGCTGTTATAGCCGATCCCTTCGCCGTTATCGCTATAGGTCGCGTCTGCCTGCGGTCCGCCGACATTCCCGACCGGTGTCAGAGTGAATCCGGCGACGCCCGGCGCGGGCTGGTTCTGGCCGGCGGAAGCCTGTCCGACCTGAACGGCGTCGACAAAGGCGCGCATGGTCAATCCGGCGTAGAATCCGTTCTGGGTGATCGTACCGAACTTGACCGCGTAGGTTTTCTCCTGCTCAACTTCCGCACCGGTCACGTAGACGCGCGCCGTGTCCGCGCCGTCCGCTTCGTCCAGGTCGAGCACGTACAGTTCGATCGTGTCGAACGGCTGATCGTCCGAGGCGAAGGGCAGTTTGACGTTGTCCGCTTTGGTGTTGCCCGCTCCCAGGCCGGAGAAGGTTTTCGTGCCGACCACGGTCTCGCCATTTTTCAGTTTCACCTGAAGATTGGCTCCGGCCGTTCCCAGCGCGCGGAGGTTGACGGTGAGACAGCCCGCCGAAGCGACCGTATCTCCCGGCAGTTCGATTCGGAGCATCTCATCGTAGCCCTGATTGTCGAGGGCGCGGGTGCCGCTGCCCCAGGAACTGCCGTCGCCGTTGGGGTTGTTGGTATTGACGCCGATACCTTTGCTATTATCCCCGTTGCCGGAGGTGGCGTTGACCATAACCTTTCCCTGGTGGTTCAGGCTGCCGTTCGTATGACGGAATCCGGTCAGGGTAAAACCATCCACGTCCATGGAGGCGAAGGTAGCATTATCACTCGGTTCGTCGGCAGTGTTGAGAGCGACAAACATCGGGATATCATCGCCATGGATCGTGTCCTGGCCGTTGTTACCACGAATCGTATCGTTGCCGCGTCCGCCGACGAGCAGTTCATCGGTGTTGTGTCCTCCGCTCAGGGTATCGTCGCCGCCCTCGCCGTAGAGTTCGATCACCGTACCGACCGGGGTGCTGCTGTTCACTCCCAGAGTATCGTTTCCGTTACCGCCTTTGATGACGACCTTGAGGACACCGGAAATGATGCCATTGCCGTTCACGGGTACGCCATTCATTCCGCTCCAGAACTTTAGAAGATCCCAGTTATTATTTCCGGTATCGACACGGGTGTTGTAGGTAGCCGGTTGTCCGGTGGTTCCTCCCCACTGCTGAAAGGTCACGATGTCGTTCGCGCTGTCACAGACGATAGTGAGGGTGCCGTCGGAAAGAGAGACGCTGGTAACGGCCGCTTTTGCCATCGTTGGCAGGAGGGTCACGCCGCAAACGCCGAGCATTGCGGCCACAGTCGAAACGAGAGGTTTCATTGGGCAAAACTCCTTTTGTAAACGAAAATGAGGGGTCTGTTCGAGGACTCCCCTGACTCGGTCCGCCGACTTTTCCGTCAAAGTTCGGCGCTACTGAATAAATTGTAAAACGGAAACTGTTCATTTTGGCAAACAATACTGTTAAATTTCTAACATCTTCAAAAATCAGGTATTTTTAACAGTAATCCTTTAAAGGTGTACAACCTATAATATGCGTTCGATTTTTAGTGCCTCGCATTTTTGTCAGCCATATGAATTTATGTATATATTTTTAAGGTTTTATTGTTTTTAACCGCATTTATGTAAATATAATAAACCCTCATAATGTCTACCTAAAACAGCAATTCCTCTCGCCTGGCAATGGTTGGGGGAAGCCGAACTATTTGCCTATCCGAAGTAAACTTTTGCGAAAAAACTTTGCCCGATGCCGATGAAATTCGGTTCTTTATGCTAAACTTAACAACAAAGGGCTTCCTCGACAGAGAAACCTGTACCTCCGGCAGAGTATCGTCTCTCCGGTTTTTCGTCTCTTTTTCAGCGCACGCATAATCAAGGAGAAAGATCGATGCGTAAACAAGGTGGCTTCACGCTCATCGAACTGCTCGTCGTCATCGCTATCATTGCGATTCTGGCCGCGATCCTCTTCCCCGTGTTTGCTCAGGCCCGCGAAAAGGCGCGACAGGCCTCCTGTCTCTCCAACACCAAGCAGCTGGGTCTGGCGATGTTGATGTATGCTCAGGATTACGATGAAATCTTCGCCGGCTCCTACAGCTTCCCGAACGGATGGAACGTCTGCCCGCAGTTCATCTGGGCGGATATGATCCAGCCCTATGTCAAAAACATCCAGCTGATGTCCTGTCCGAGCGGACAGTACCGGTTCGCCACCGACAGCGGTCGCCTGGGCTGCGCCCCGATCGAGGCGCTGTACGGCACGCCCGCCCTGGGAACCACCGCTCGCCCCTGGACGCTGGGCTACTTCTACAACGAAGGCTACAACGATAACACCGCCTCGCAGTACTGCCCCGGCGGCGATACCAGCGTGGACGGCTGCGCCTGTTATCACGGGATGCACGCCAGCGCCTGCCCGCTGATCCCCGGAACGACCGATACCAGCATGGACCCGGGCATCTCCCTGGCCGCGGCGGAGGAACCCGCCAACCTGATCATGCTGTTCGACGGAAACCAGAACGGCGAAAACCAGGTCCGTGGCACCGCCGCCGCGTTCCGCTACCCCCGTGACACCGACCTGACGGTCGACGCTTACGGCGTCGCCTACACCGACGGCGAGTATCTTGACGCGGCGAGAACGATCAAGAAAGGCCGGACCGCCAAGCGACACACCGGCACCTTCAACGTCGTCTTCGCCGACGGCCATTCCAAGGCGTTCCGCCAGTCCACTCCGGGCATGTGGACCCGCCGCGCCGATGGGCCGTAGACATTTTTCGTAACCGGCAGGCATTCCGGGCTTCCCCGGAATGCCGTTTTCCGTCTTCCGCCAAGAAAGGTACGCCATGCGAACGGCAATGCAAGAAACGGAAAAGCCCCTGAAACCCTGGCATATGGCGCTTTTTGCCGTAGCCATACTGGCGGTGGGCTGGCTCATCTTCGGCGCGGTTCAAAGCGCCATCCCTCCGAAAATCACCGAAGTGCGGACGGAGGAGAGCAAGGGGAACTTCGCCCCGGGTTCCTCGCAGGAGCGACGTAATAACGAGAAGTAAGGTCTATGCGAAAGCCCGTTATCCTCGGTATTGGCGCGGTGGTCGTTCTGCTGGCGGCCTGGTTATCGGTCGCCGGTATCACCTTCGGTCGGAACGCCCCCCCCAAAGTCGTTCTGCCCGAAGCGGAAGCGACGCCGGCGGGGAACGTCTACGATGACTATGTGAAGTGCGTGGCCGGTCTGCCCCCCACCGATAAGAAGGTGATCGGCGATTTCGGGAACCGGGTGCCGCTCTCCGCCGAAACCATGAACACGCTGGTCGGGCGCAATGCCTCGTTACTGTCCGACTTCCACCGATTGCCGGGCAAACCGAGCATGGTGACCCAGCTCGAACCGGGGGCGAAATTCACTCCGGCACAGGAGTTTCCGCTCCTCAACTGGCTGGTCGGGATCGAGGCCGAAACGTTACGGGCGAAAAACGACCCGGCGCGCGCGCTCCATGCGCTTCTGGACGGGTTGACCTTCAGCGAGGATGTGCTGCGTGGAGGGGCGACCCTCCACCTGGGAACCACGCTGATGGCGCAGTTGCCGATCGCCTACCGCCTCCCCACCCTGCTTCCGCATCTCCCCGCCCCGGTTTGCGAGCAGGGAGCGGAACGGGTCAAGGGACTGATCGCCGCCCAGTACCCGCTGAAAAAGATCCTGGAGAACGAGCGTCTGGTGCGGGTTCGGCAGATGATCCGCACGACCGAACCCAATGCGACGCGTGTGCTGCGCCTGCAGGTGCCCACCTCGGAGACGGAGTGGCAGCAGCTTCTGACCCCGAAGGCGCAGGCCATTCTCGATGTGAATGACTACCTGCGGAAATGGTCGGAGCAGGCCGATAAGCCCCTCGACGCCATGACCGCTCCCGCCCTGCCCGAGTCGTCCAAAATTCTTACCAACGATTCGAATCTGGAGCCGGGTTCGTTCGGCGGGCATCCGTACCGCTACCGTTACAAGGCGGCCCGTCTGCACCTGATGTATGCGGGGCTACGGTTGGAAGCGGCGAAAAAGCGGAGCGGCCGGTACCCGGCGACCCTCGCGGAACTCGGTAATGACCCGCTGCTGAACGATCCGTTCACGGGGAAGCCCCTGATGTATCGTCGGGAGGGGAGCGGTTTTGTCCTTTACAGCGCGGGAATGAATCTGAAGGACGACGGGAACGCCCCCGAGATCTCGCTCCGCTCCATGGGTCCGGGCAGCGCCTGCGATATCTCCTTTACTCCGCACTTCGCGGTCCCTGCCCGCGGTCGTTCCTAGAACGCCTGAAGCGGGCGTGTTCTCCGTCGGAATTTCCGGTATGGTGATCGTATGGAACGCTTCTCTCCGGGCCATGTCGCCCGATTCCTGTTGACGGTGCTTCTGTGCGCCTTTTTCGTCGGTCATCCGTCCCGCCCGGCGTATGCGCAATCCGACCGGACCGGCAAACGCTGGCTGTTCGTCTGGCGGGATATGACCGATCCGAAGGAGGTTGACAAGGTCATCGCGCGTCTCCCCCGGGCGAAGGCGGCCGGCTATAACGGCGTCGCCGTCTCCTACAACGTCGCTCCGGCAAAGGCGACCGAACTGCGCGAAGCGGCGAAGCGTCACGGCATCGCGATCGTCGCCATCGTCATGGGCGGCCCGCACGACCGGAACTACGTCGAAGGGGTGCCGGTGACCGATGCGCGGTTCGTCGCAAAAAACGGCGTCGCTTCCCACGTTCCGGACAACCCGACGAAGGTCGTCAATGGCGACTTCGAGGATGTGCGGGACCACCATTTCAACGGCTGGGGCTTTCAGGACGACGAGGGCGTTACCACCTTCGCCGATCATGACGTCACCCACGGCGGGAAGACGTCGCTGCGCATGGAAAACGTCGGCAAGAACCCCGACCGCCACTGCCGTATTTCACAGCTGTTAACCCTTAAACCGAACCGTCAATATCATATCTCCTTTTGGATCAAAACCGAGAACCTGACGCCGGCCGACCCGGAGGTGAAGATCCTGACCGCCGACGCCCGGCACGGGATCAGTTTTCAGTCGTTCCGGGTCGATGCGACACAGGACTGGAAACGGTACGATCTCGTCTTCAACAGCCTGGAGAACACCGATGCCCGTCTGTACCTCGGTTCCTGGTACGGCAAGGACGGGAAGATGTGGTGGGACGACCTGTCGATCGAGGAGATCGGTCTGGTGAACGTGATCCGTCGTCCCGGTTGCCCGGTCACGGTGAAGGGCGAGAACGGCGTCTCCTATGAGGAGGGCCGGGACTACGAACGGATCGTCGATCCGCAGTACCATCCCTGGATCGCGTATCACGACGCCCCGTCGATCCGTCTGACACCGACCACCCGCATCAAGGACGGCGAAAGCTTGCGGGTAAGTTACTACCATCCGCTGATCGTCTATGAGGATCGTGTGACCGGTTGTCTGAGCGAGCCGAAAATCTTCGAGGATTGGCGCGCGGAGGTCAAGCAGGCGAACGAGCGCCTGCGCCCGGCGGCGTTCCTGATGTCGCACGACGAACTGCGCGTGGCGAACCGCTGCGGTCTCTGTCGGAGCAAGAACCTGACCGCGGGCGAACTGCTTGCCTGGAACGTCCGACAGGCGGCGCAGATTCTCCGGCAGGCGCGTCCGGACGCCGAAATCTGGGTCTGGAACGATATGTTCGACCCGATGCACAACGCCGTCGATCGGTACTATGCGGTCCGTGGGTCGCTGAAAGGTTCGTGGAAGGGGCTGGCGAAAGATGTCGGCATCGTCAACTGGTATGGCGGCCTGATGGGCAAAAACTGCCGGTTCTTCGCCGACCTGGGTCTGAAGCAGATTCTGGCGGGTTATTACGATGGGGATGAGGATGGTTCGGCCATCGTTCGCTGGCAGGCCGCGACGAAAGGCATACCGGGGATTGTCGGCGCGATGTACACGACCTGGGAGGATAAGTACGACGCGATGACGGTCTGGGCGACGAAAGCCTGGGGAGGTTCCGGGCGATAATCCGCGAAACGGCGGATTCGTTGCGGGGGTGGGGTCCCGCTTTGGCCATGGCCGGAGACGCCTGCTACAATCGAATCGGAGGTAAAGACCATGCCGAGTTTCGAACTGTCGCCGGAGACGCGGAACACGCTGACCGTTCTGCCGTTTCTGGTGGGCCTTTCGGTCGCGATGGCCGGCAGGAGCGACATCGTCGGTTTCCTGGAGGAGGTGCGTGTGGTCGAGCACATCCCGGAACTGGCCGAGGAGTTCGGGGACAACCCGCTGATCGCCGCCGCTCTGACCGACCGGGATCATTATTCGCTGACGATCACGCCGCAGATGGTTATCATCAAGGAACGGGGCGACGATATCAAGCACCGGTACACGCCCGACCGGTTGTTGCGTCATACGCTGGACCTTTGCGTGGAGGCGCGAACGATCCTGTCCCGGCAGGCGGACCCGATTGCCGCGGCGGGGTATCGTCAATGGGTCTTGAAGGTCGCGCACTCGGTGGCGGACGCCGCGCACGAGGGCGGGTTATTCGGCCCTGGTCGGAAGCGGGAAACGGCGAACG
>JANRLW010000022.1:0-19135 GCA_033762295.1 Capsulimonadales bacterium | reverse complement strand
CATCGCCGCAGATGATCAGGTGGCCGTCGTGCATCACACGCTGACCCGAACGCAACGTGTTCGGAACGTACAGCGCATTGTTGGGGAAATACGGTGAACGCGCAACGCTCGATTCCTTCTCGGCAACGTCCCGCTCCGGTTCCCGCTCCGGCTCCGGCTCCGTGACCCGGGCCGGCTTTCGAACGATCGGTAACTCCGAATAAGGTGCCAGACCCAGCTGCTGACCCGCCGCCCGGGTACCTTCGTCCGACGCTACCACCGCCACCGGTACCAGACCGAACGCCCGCTTGATAAAGTCCGTCAGCGAGGACAACTCCGGACGCGGGACCACCCGCATCCCGCAATCGATCGTCGTTTGCGAACCACGCCAGAACGATCGCGCCTTCGCCTCATCCAGTTTCGTATGGACCTGCTGCATGACGCTGTCCCAGGTCCCGTCCGGGGGCAGAATCAGCAACAAACCGTTCCGCCAACCCTTCACCGTTACGCCGCTGATCCCGCTCGCCGACTCCGTAACCACGACGTTATCGCCGGTCGTACCGTTGCTCTCGACAGGTGCCGCCGAATTCGCCTCGTGTATCATGGTAGTGTCTTTTCTACGTTTTCCATTTCCACAACAAAGCGTCAAGTCCTTCTTCCGAAACGACTTCCCGTTACCATTCCATCCTCGCCGAAAATACCTCGGTCGCCGGACCGGTCATGTAAACATGATTATCCGCCGCCCAGTCGATCAAAAGGTCGCCGCCCAGCAGATGCACCGTCGCGCGACGACCGATCCGGCCGTTCACATGCGACGCCACCACCGAAGCGCATGCCCCGGTCCCGCAGGCCAGCGTCCGGCCCGCGCCACGCTCCCAGGTCAAAACCCGGATCTCCTCCGACGACACGACCTGAACCAGATGGACATTCGTACGGCGAGGAAAATGTTCGTGATTCTCCAGAAGAGGGCCGAGACGATTGATCAATTCCTCTGTTGCATTGTCCGAGAAAAACACCACGTGCGGGTTCCCCATCGAAACCCCCGTTATACGTACCACCTCACCCTGAACGTACAGCGGCTCATCCGTCACCGGACCGGACTCGCCCGTCATCGGCAGGTCCGAACGCTGTAAACCCGGCTCACCCATATCCACCCGAACCCGCGTCACTTTCCCCGCTTCCGTTTCCAGCGCCAGATACTTCACGCCGCCGAGCGTCGACACCGATATCTCCGACTTCGACGTATACCCCCGGTCGTAAACGAACTTCGCAAACGCCCGGATACCGTTTCCGCACATCTCCGCCTCCGAACCGTCCGGATTGAAGATACGCATCGTGAAATCCGCCGCCTCGGAAGGAAGCACCACCAGAAACTGGTCGAAACCAACCCCGAAACGACGGTCCCCGATCAACGGAAGATGCGGAATCAACGATTCCACCGAAGGCGATCCCGGAGCCAGACCGTCGACCACCACGAAGTCGTTGCCGAGGCCGTGCATTTTCGTGAAATCCAATGTCATAGATGCCCGCTTCTTAACCGCTCTTAACCGCTTAATCGCGCCGTCATCGGGAGGAACGCTCCCGGACCCCTCCGGGAACGCCCTGCCGAACGAGTTACTGGCCCGCCGGTTCCGCCGCCGGAACCTCCTCCGGCGGCGCCTTCGGAGCCTGAGGCTCGCCTAACTCACGGAGATGGACCGGTCGCATCGGCACAATACTCGTGATCGCACTCTTGTACACCAGCTGCGTCGGGCGACCCGGTGACTCCAGAAGAATCGTAAACGTGTCGAAGCCGCGCACATGCCCGCGCAACTGCACGCTGTTGATCAAGTAGATCGTGACAGCGATATTCTCCTTGCGGACCGCGTTCAGAAACGTATCCTGCAAATTCACCTGCGGTTTGTTCATTCGAGTTGTCCTTCCTTCGATCATTCCTGCACTTCTCTCATACTTTCCGTATCTTTTCGCACCTTCATCCCGCATAACCCGCACCACCGGTCAAACGCTCCGCGATCGCCTCCGCAAGGGCCTCGTCCCCGCTCCCGGAACCCGCCGAAACCCTCTCTCCCGACGGAACCGATCTATCGTACCAGACGATATTCGGGTCAGCCTGAAACCAGATCATCTGCCGACGGGCGTAACGACGCGTATCCCGCTTCAACTCCGTTACCGCCGTCTCGAAATCCGTCTCCCCCAGCACATAACGCCCCAGATGACGATACCCCAGGCTCTGTAACGCCTTCAAACCCGGATCAAAACCCGCCGCCAGCAAACCACGAACCTCGTCCTCGAAACCCGCCGCCAGCATCGCGTCCACCCGCGCCTCGATCCGCGCATACAACTGCGACCGATCCATACGCAGGCCGAACTGCCACGTGTTCGGACGGGGAACCCCATGAACGCCCTCCGGCGTATGGAACGAGGAGAACGGACGGCCCGTCACACGGTACACCTCCAGGGCACGGATGATGCGCTTCGCGTCCCCCGGCAAAATACGCGCCGCCGCCGCCGGATCGATCGCCCCCAGACGCGCATGCAAAACCGCGGAACCGAACGCATCCGACTCCGCCTGTAACTCCGCGCGAATCTCCGGCTGCGGGGGAACATTCGGTACCGTCAACGTCGCCGTCACCGCACGAACATACAAACCCGTCCCCCCGACGACAATCGGCCACCGACCACGCCCGCGAATCGCCGATATCGCCTCCTCTGCCAGACGGGAAAAATCCGTAACCGTAAAGTCCTCCGCCGGGGAAACCACGTCGATCAGATGAAACGGAACCTCCGCACGCTCCGACAGCGTCGGCTTTGCCGCGCCAATATCCGGACCACGGTAGACCGCCACCGCGTCCGCACTGATGATCTCGCCCCCCAACCGCTTCGCCAGCGCGATCCCGACCGCCGTCTTCCCGACCGCCGTCGGACCCACCAGCGCCACCAGCGGCCGTTCACGCTCCGCCGTTAACGCCAAACCCGCCCCCGATTATAGCACACGAGCGACGGCCATACCAACGATCGGTTGGCCCCTTTCCGCCGTAAACAGAGCGCTCGGAGGAGGACAATCCGGTGCCACCAGCGTCTGATCGCGACGCGGACCGATAGAAACCAGTACCGCCGGAACGCCCGCAATCTCCGACACACGCCGGACATAGTTCCGCGCGTTCGTCGGCAGGTCCCCGAACTCACGCACACGCTCCATATCCGTCTCCGACCAGCCCGGCAGCCACTCATACTCCGGTTCGCAACCGTCCAGATGACTCACATCCCCGCCCGGAAACTCCGTCACCCGAACCCCGTTCCGAAGATACGCCGTGCAGATCGCCACCGACTCGAAACCGGCCAGAACATCCAGGTGGCCCACACAGATCCCCGTCAATCCGTTCAGCCGCGCCGAGTAACGCAACGCCACCGCGTCCAGCCAGCCGCAACGCCGCGGACGACCCGTCGTCGTCCCGTACTCCTGACCCCGCTCCCGAATCCGTTCGCCCCGCGCATCCGTCAACTCCGTCGGAAACGTCCCCGAACCAACACGCGTCGTATACGCCTTCACCACACCCAGAACCTGAGAAATCGCCGTCGGCGGAATCCCCGTCCCCAGACAGGCGCCGCCCGCCACCGGATGCGATGACGTCACATAAGGATATGTCCCGCTGTCAAGGTCCAGCAGCGTTGCCTGCGCCCCCTCGAACAGAATCCGCTTCCCCGCCGCCAGAGCCTCCATCGCCAGAGCCGTGGTGTCCGTCACGAACGGCGCAAGACGCGCCGCCAGAGGCTCCAGCTCCGATAGCAAACCGTCCGCATCCAGCGCAGACGCCCCGTAAACCCGCGTCAGAATCGCATTCTTCTGAGGCAATACCGCCGCCAGACGGGAACGTAAACGCGCCGGATCGATCAGATCGCCCATCCGGATCCCCCGACGACCCGCCTTGTCCTCGTAACAGGGACCGACCCCTCGACCCGTCGTGCCGATCGCGCTCGAACCGCGGGATTGCTCCTCCAAACGGTCCAGCAGCTGATGGTACGGAAGAATCACATGGGCGTTGTGGGAGATTCGCAGGTGGGACGTCGATATCCCCCGCGCCTCCAAACCCACGATCTCCCCGACCAGCACCGCCGGATCGAGCGCCATGCCGTCCGCCATGATCAACTGACAACGGGGATTCAAAATGCCTGAGGGGATCAGATGGAACTTATACGTCTCCTCGCCCACCATCACCGTATGGCCTGCGTTCGGACCGCCGCCGTAACGAATCACCAGATCCGCATCCTGCCCGATAAGGTCGACGAATTTGCCTTTCGCTTCGTCGCCCCAGTGCGTCCCGACCACCGCCACCGCGCCCATTTTCGCGCTCCTTACTTCCCGAAATACCCCCGAAAAAGAAAAAGGATAGCGTACGCTATCCCGTTAGAGGAATCTCGAATGAACGGCCTATTCTATCGCCACCGCAAATCCGCTGTCAAGGAAACGTCAGCCCGCCCATCTCGCACACCCGACGGAAATGCGCCTCCGTCACCGGCTGCACCGAAAGACGCATCCCCCGCCGAATCACCGCCATTCCCGACAGTTCCGCCTCGTCCTTCAAACGCTCCAGCGGCACCGCCGAAGAAAACTTCGCCACAAACCCGATATCCGTCATCAGCCAGATCGGGTTCTCCGGAGTACTGCGCGGATCGAAATGCGGATGCTCCGGGTCCAGCGCCGTCGAATCCGGATACGCCTCCCGAACCACCTCCGCAATCCCCACCACCGCCGGAGGGTCCGCGTTCGAATGGTAAAACAAAACACGGTCGCCCACACGCATCCCGTCCCGCAAATAATTCCGCGCCTGGTAATTCCGAATCCCGTCCCAGCACGTCACCCCGACCCGCGCCAGATCGTCGATCGAAAACACCGACGGTTCGCTCTTGATCAGCCAGTAATTCATCCTCCCCATTATGGCACGACCGGACGCGATCCGACCGACCCGGCGAAGAAAAATCCCATTGACAGCCGACCGGACGAACGGTACAATCCACACACCGACGTTTGGACGCCAG
Organism: Capsulimonadales bacterium; assembly: GCA_033762295.1. Lineage (GTDB taxonomy): Bacteria > Armatimonadota > Armatimonadia > Armatimonadales > Armatimonadaceae > JANRLW01. The sequence goes on along the minus strand of JANRLW010000022.1, from coordinate 14,119 downwards.
GATACGGAGTTTCTTAACACGTCATGTTCCTTTCCGAACTCCACCGCGATGCCGAAATCCTCTTTGCCCGCACCCACCCCGGCCTGCCCTACCCCCCGGCCGGATACCGCTGGCAAACCCTCCGACACGTCCTCGATACCCGCCACGACGCCGATCATGTCACCTGGAACACCGAACCCGTCCGTTCCTGCCTCCCCTTCCGCGAACGATCCTCCAATATCGCCCCCGTACTGCTCGTCGATAACGCCAAATATGTCCTCGGTATCGACCCCGCCGACCGTCTCCGCGCCCGCATCCCGACCGACCGCTTTCCCGAACACCGCGCCGCGTTCCGAAACCTCGTCCGACGCTGCTACGAGACCGTCGGCGACCCCCTACTCCTCACCGTTCTCGCCTTCCTCGAACGATGGAACCCCGAACGCCCCGAAATCGATCTGCCCGAAGACCTCAAACCGACGGACCGGATCGCCTTCCGCGTCGACGGACACTTCCCCCAGGACCTGCCCGCCGTCCGAAACTTCTGGTATGACTGCCTGCGCCAGCCACGCGCCCGCCGCATGATCTGCCTCGTCACCGGAAAACCCGCCTCCGTCGAACCACGCCTCCCCGTCTCCCTCCGAAACGTCCCCGGCGCACAACCCTCCGGAGCCGCCCTCTCCTCCCTCAACGCCGAAGCCTTCCGGTCACATAACCTCGGTGAATTCTCCGCCCCGATCGGACGCGATGCCGCCGAACGAACCGCTCTCGCCCTTGAATCCCTTCTCGATTCCGAAACCCACGCCTTCACCCTCGGCGACTGGGATCGAGGCATCCGCTACGTCGCCTGGTCCCCCGAAGGCGCCGTCCCCGCCGCTCGACGCCTCCTCGTCGGCCACGCCGCCGAAACCGGAACGCCCCTCCCCCCGGAAGCCCCCTGCTTCCTGATCGGACTCTCCTGCCACAGCGGCGGACGGATCGTGTTCCGCTCCGGATTCCGACTCACCGCCGCCGAACTCGAAGCCGCCGAACAACGCTGGAACCGCCTCACCGCCGTCCCCGACCCCTGGAACGATCTCGAAGCCGAACCCCTGCCCGTCAGCCGGATCACCGAAGCCGCCTTCCCGACCCGCGCCGACGTGCCCAACGCCCTCTACGACGCCATGGTCGCCTGCGCACTCACCGACACACCGCCGCCGAACGCCCTCCTACCCCGCGCCCTCCGACGCTGCCAGGTCGGATACACCCCCCACGATCCCGGTGCCCACCCCGCACCCGAACTCGTTCCCCGCCCGCTCGCCGCCCTGTTCAAACTCCTCCTCGCCGCACGACCCGAAACGTCGGCCCTCCATGATGCCACTTCCGACGCCGCCCGGCTCGGACGCCTGTTTTCTCAACTCGAACGAACCGCCGCCGCCCGTGGCGACTACCGCTTCGCCCAACGACGCCTCGCCCATGCCATGACCCGCCCGCGCGACGCCTTCGCCGCCCGGATGCCCGAAGACTTTGATACCCAGTACCCGCTCGCCCCGCACCACCCCCTCCCCCACCCCCTCCCCGAAACACTGACCCCCGAACAACAGGCCGCGTTCGCCCTCGGTTACTTCGCCGAAAGAACCGAACGGCACTTCCCGAACGCACCCCGCCCGGTCGTCCGCGTCCCCTATCCCCCCGAACAACGCGAACGCCCCCCCGTCGCATCCGCCTCCGAAACGGAGACCGGCGGATGAGGATTGAAACTCGAATGGACCGCCCTGCGGCGCAGGGCGCGTCCGATCCGAAAACCCCACCCGTCGAAGCCGTCCTCCTCGGTGAGTACGCCTGCTTCACACGCCCCGAAACGAAGGTCGAACGCGTCTCCTATCCCCTCCCCACACCGTCCGCCGCACGCGGAATGCTCGAAGCCATCTACTGGAAACCCGAATTCCGCTACCGAATCCGCCGGATCGAAATCCTTCGACCGATCGCCTTCGTCTCCCTGCTCCGAAACGAACTCACCGACACCGTCCCCGATCCCCGCAGGAAACGACCCCGCCCGATCGATATCGCCGAACGTCGCACGCAAAGACATACCCTCGCCCTCCGCAACGTCGCCTACCGCATCTGCGCCGATATCGAACCACGAACCGACGTTCCCGAACCGATCGCCCGGTTTCGTGACGCTTTCCGACGACGCGTCGACAAAGGACGCTGTTTCCACCGACCCGCCCTCGGATGCCGGGAATTCGCCGCCGATTTCCTCCCGCCCGAACGATATCCCGGTCCCCTCAAACCCGTTCCCGTCGACCTGCCCCCCGAGCGCATGCTCTTCGACATCGACTACGCCGCCGACCCGGAGGAAAACCAGCCCCGGTTCTTCGTCGCGCACGTCCGCCGCGGCGTCCTCCACGTGCCCGCACACCTCTACGATCGCCCGGAGCGCCACCCGTGAAACCATCCATCCATACCGATCCGAACCGCCGCCACGATTTCCTCCTGCTGTTCGACGTCACCGACGGCAACCCCAACGGCGACCCCGAAGCCGGAAACCTACCCCGCGCCGACCCGCAAACCGGTCACGGGATCGTCACCGATGTCTGTCTCAAACGAAAAATCCGCAACTACGTCACCCTCACCGCCGAGGATCGCCCCGGCTTCGATATCTACGTACAGGAAAAATCCGTCCTCGCCCGACAACGGCAGCGAGCCTACGACTCCCTCGGTGCCGCCGCAACCCCCGACGCCGCCCGACGTCGCATGTGCGAACTGTTCTACGACGTCCGCCTCTTCGGGGCCGTCATGTCCCTGAAAGAGTTCAACGCCGGCCAGGTGCGCGGACCCGTTCAGTTCACCTTCGCCCGCTCCTTCGACCCCATCTTCCCGATGGACCTCCTCCTCACACGGACTGCCGTCGCCACAGGCAAGGAATCCGAACTCCAGGGAGGAGAAAACCGCACCTTCGCCCGAAAAGCCGTCGTACCTTACGCCCTCTACCGCGCCTACGGATACGTCTCCGCTCCGCTCGCACGACAAACCGGCGTCACCGAAGCCGACCTCGCCCTCCTCTGGGAAGCCCTCACCCACTTCTGGGACCTCGATCGCTCCGCCGCCCGAGGAAACATGGTCTGCCGCGGACTCCGGATCTTCTCCCACGATTCCCCCCTCGGTAATGCCCCCGCACAGTCCCTCTTCGACACCGTCCACGTCGAACTTCAACCCGACGTCCTCGCCCCCCGCCGCTTCGCCGATTATCGCATCACCCCCTCGATCCTCCCGAACCGTTACCCCGGCGTCACCCTGACCACCCTCGTCGACACCGACACATCCCCGCCAGCAACCGATCGCCCCTGAACCCCCAAACAAATTCATTGAAAAAAATACGAGAGATCGGGAACCGAAGAGCCTATGGAATCGTTATCATAAATTGACGGCGACGGGGCCGATCGGGCTCGCCCCAACAAAACACCGCCGTCGCTTCCCTCCTGCGCTTCATGCCCGGCGCAGAACGTTGGCGCGACTCACTCGATGTAGAAAGGCAAAGTATCGCAATGCTGCACCAATCGCCGGTTTCCCGACGGACCAACCGCCGTTCCCCTTCCCGGTCCGCTTTCACGCTCATCGAACTGCTCGTGGTTATCGCTATTATCGCCATTCTGGCCGCGATCCTCTTCCCCGTCTTCGCTCAGGCTCGCGAGAAAGCCCGGCAGGCCTCCTGTCTCTCCAATATGAAGCAATGGGGCCTCGCCTTCGTCATGTACGTTCAGGACTACGATGAACGCAGTCCGATGGGCGGAGCCGAATTCATGCACGAACTCCAGACCCCGCCCTGGACCTCGCAATGGTTCAACTCCCTCCTCCCCTATATGAAGAACCAGCAGGTCAAGAAATGTCCCTCCGACGGCTCCAACCAGCGCTCCCGCTATGATCTCACCCCGACGACCTATCTCTTCAACGATATGCTCGCCGGATATCGCTGGGATCTCCACGGCACCGCCAACGCTCAGCATAACCCCGTCGCCCTCGCCGGTTTCGTCGCCCCCGCCGACACCATCACCTTCACCGAGGGACGAATGTGGGGAATGGCCAATAACCCCGCGATGAACAGCGGGTCGCCGATCATCGCCGAGAACGTCGGATGCCTCCTCACCGGCGTCGCCTACGACGGAAGCCCGTTCCCCGGCATCGAAAACTTCCCCGCCGGCAATATCGTCACCACCCCCGGTTGGGCCGCCGAACACTGCGGCATCAACGGCGCGAGCGGCGCGGTCAACACCCCGTTCCATGCCGGCGGCGCAAACTTCGCCTTCGCAGACGGACATGCCAAATGGTTCCGGATCGTCAGTGGCGAAGGGGCCAACCGCCGCTCCCAGATCAACCAGGTCCTCCCCTGGTGGCGGCACGTCACACCCGGACAGGACGGTCGAACCGTCTGGGGTGAACTCCGCTGGGCCGTCAACTGGTTCTAATTCGATGCCGAAGGGACCGCCCATGGTCCCTTCGGCCCCTTCCCCCCGAACCAACATGAAAAAACAAACCCATCACCGGACACTCACGACGGCCCTCGCCGCCGGACTCCTGCTCCTGACCGGATGCCGCCCCGCCGAACCCGAAGTCAACCGCCAGGTCGTCGGCAAAGCCGCACCCGAATTCCAGGACCTCCGCAAAAACGAACGCGTCCCGCCCGGACAGGCCGACTACTACATGCAGGGCACCAGGGCGACCACCCCCCCGGCCAGCCGCTGAGCCGGTCGCCGAACCCGCCCCCTCCCTCCACGACCTGACACCGATCCGGCAGACCGATCCGGTGTCAGGTCGCGGCCTGTTCACGCAGGAAATCCGCTCCGACCCGCCCAACCTAACCCCCAACCCACCACTGCCATCGCCCGAAAGGCCCCATGAAAATCCTCATCATGTCCGATATGGAAGGCGTCAGCGGAATCGTCACCTGGAAACAGGTCGAGGGCGGCTCCCCCATGTTCGAGGAAGCCCGACGACTCTACACCGAGGAAATCAACGCCGCCGTACGCGGTGCGCTCGCCGCCGGAGCCACCGAAATCGTCGCCGTCGACTGCCATGGCGCAGGCGGGGACTGGACCTTCAACTCCTTCATCCCCGAACTCCTGCATCCCGACTGCGAATGGGTCGCCCACCACAAATGGTCCCGCTATACCGAACTCCTGGAGACGGGGTGCGACGCCGCCCTCATGGTCGGAATGCACGCCCGCGCCGGAACCCCCGATGGCGTCCTCTGCCACACGATCTCCACCGTCACCTGGCGCAACCTCTGGTTCAACGACGACCTCGTCGGTGAACTCGGCATCAACGCCGCCCTCTGCGGACACTACGGATGCCCCATCGCCCTCGTCACCGGAGATGAAGCCGTCTGCCGCGAATCCCGCGAAATCCTCGGCGATGCCCCGGTCTACGTCGCCGTCAAACGCGGTCTCACCCGCTTCTCCGCCCGCCAGATTCCGCCCCTGCGCGCCCGCCGGATGATCGAAGACGGTGCCCGTGAAGCCCTCTCTCGCCTGAATAAAGGCCACGTCTACGTTCCCGCGCGTCCGACCACCATCACTATCGAAGTCGAAACCGTCGATAAAGTCGGTCAGTTCCGGGGCCGTGACCACGTCGAAATCATCGAACCGCTCAAAGTCCGCGCCCACGGCAAAGACTGGCTCGACGCCTGGGACCGTATCTGGCCCTTCCCCGACCGCTAAAATCCCACCCGTCGTTCCCACCGCCTGAGCGAGGGATCTCCACTCCCCCGTTTACGGGGGCCGGGGGGCCTCCACTCCCCCGTTTACGGGGGCCGGGGGGCCTCCGCTCCCCCGTTTACGGGGGCCGGGGGGTCTCCGCTCCCCCGTTTACGGGGGCCGGGGGGCCTCCGCTCCCCCGTTTACGGGGGCCGGGGGGCCATCTAAAGGTAAAAACTATGAAAACAACCATGCTCGTTGCCACTCTGCTCGTCACCGCCCTGGTGTTCGCCGCGCCACGACGCACCACGGCGCAACCGCCGCCGCAGTTCGCCTCCATCGAGGTAACCGCCGAGCGAAAACTCACCTTTCGCATCCTTGCCCCGAAAGCAACCGCCGTTCGCCTCGATGCCGGCGACATTCCCGCTGCCAACCCGGAAGCGTACACCCTCACCAAAAAAGAAAACGATCTCTGGGAAGTGACCCTCGGCCCCGTACCCGCCGGCGCCTACCGCTATCGCTTCAACATCGACGGCGTTCCGACCCTCGACCCGCGCAACCCCGCGGTCAGCGAGTCCAACGCCAACAGTTGGAGCCTCGCCGTCGTCCCCGGAGCCGACCTCATGGACATCAAAAACGTCCCTCATGGCGCGGTCGCCGCCGTCACCTACCACTCCACCTCCCTCGGTCGGCCCCGGCGCATGCACGTCTACACGCCGCCCGGCTACGAAAAATCCGACCGGTCCTACCCCGTCTTCTACCTCCTGCATGGAGCCGGGGACTGTGACGATTCCTGGACCTCCGTCGGTCGCGCCAACATCATCTTCGACAACCTGATCGCCGCCGGAAAAGCCGTCCCCATGATCGTCGTCATGCCCGCCGGACACACCGGCCCGATGACCGGCGGCTTCAATCCCGGCGCCTTCACCGACGATTTCAACAAAGACCTTCGCCCCTATATCGAGCGCACCTATCGCGTTAAAACCGACCGGGCCAGCCGCGCCATCGCCGGTCTCTCAATGGGCGGCTTTCAGACCCTCGCCGTCGCCATTCCCAACCTCAAGGATTTCGGCTACATCGGCGTCTACAGTTCCGGCCTCTTCGGCATCGTCCCGAGGAACCGGCCCGGCCAACCGGCCCCGCCCCCCTTTACCTACGAAACCGACAACCGCGCCCTGCTCGACGATGCCTCCCTCAAAAAAGACCTTAAACTCTTCTGGATGGGCATCGGCAAGGACGACTTCCTGCTCGACACCCATAACGCCACCGTCGCCCTCTACAAAAAACACGGCTTCGACGTCGTCGATCACCGGACCGAAGGAGGCCATACCTGGCTCATCTGGCGCGACTACCTCATCGAATTCACCCCAAAACTCTTCCGCTGATCGCCTCGTCCCCAACTCCGTGTACGGGCGGGCCCCTGTGCCTGCCCGTACTGCCTACCTCCTCCTGCCCCTTTCCGCCTTCCTCACACCGCCGCTCAGTTCATTCCCATGAGCGGCACCCGCACCAACAACACACCCGCTTGCCCACACTGTAAGTCCGGCAATGCCGTCCGCAATGGTGGCACCCCCAATAACCCACAGTTCCGCTGCCGCGCCTGTGGACGCTACTACTACGCCCATCGCCGCCCCGACCTGACCGAACGCCCCTGCCCGCAATGCAACGGTCCCTGCATCAAACGCGGCTTCGCCAAAAACGGCGCACAAAAATACAAATGCAAAACCTGCGGCAAAATGAACACCGACCTCTACCCCTCTCCTTCTCCCCCGCTTGCGTTGCCGGGGGGCGCCCATGCGAGAAGCAGGTCGTGCCACGTCCCTTCTCCCCCGCCTGCGGGGGCCGGGGGGCCTTCTCAACTCCTCACACTCTACCTGGATGTCCATTCCCACTGGCATCTCGACCGTTACTGCCACGCCACCGGCAGGAACTACCTCCAGGCGATCCGCCACCTTCTCCGCGAAGTCGGCACCGCCAAATTCTCCGGCCTCACGCACTCTTCTCTCCCCCGCCTGCGGCACGAGCGTCGTGTGCGGGGGCCGGGGGGCCAGGAACCGGGTGCCAGGATAACGTTCCCCGACGCCCGTCCGCAATCCCGCAAACAGCGCATCGGCCTCCCGCGCCGTCAGGCGCACAAATACATCACCCTCAAAATCACCATCCTGCTCGACGCCCTTTGCCTGCAGGGCATTCGCCGAACCCGGGACTACCTCGCCCGATCCGGCCCCTCCCAAACGGCGGCACACCCGCCGGTTGACCCACCCACCCATCAGGACGCCGTCCGCCACATCCTCCGCAACGCCCGCCTCCCCGACACCCCGCGACCCACCACCGCCCCCCGACACCGTCCGGATCTTTCGGGTGATGGCGATCGAAAATCAACAAAGAACCAGCCCACTCTTTAGCTCTCTTGCTATTCGCAGTTCCGGCATGGTAAAATTTTCGGGTAGGCCCACGCCTTAACATTTTCTTAACAATGCGTTTTCTTTGGTGGTCAGACAATGGTATTTTTCCGGCTTTTTCGTTTGCAGGGTAATCCATCCCAAACGATTGACCGAAAAAGGAACAGAAACGACTTTGCTCCGTCTCGTAACGAAACGTATGGAGAGAATAGTCACTCCATGTCTGCTCAATCCTTGACACTGCCCGCTTCGAAAATACAACATTTGGATCGGCAAGCGCTTCGGCAATCGCCGCGATACTTCCGCGAGGTAGCGGAAGCCGGCGAATCTCTTTACGTAAAGCTTGCTGACGCAAAAAGAATTACGGAAAAGGAAACCGGCAAAGAGATTGCCATCGATCTGCGCACGGGCTCGTTCGGGATCGGCACGACTTCGACGGAAGCGCTGGCCCAACTCGGTAGTTCGGCGCAAACCGGGCATATCTATTTCCGCACAATTACCCTCTCACGTGAGAAAAGTCCAGCTTAGCGGTCGCATCGTCTTTAATTCCTATTTTCGCCTCCAACCTCGTGTCCGCTTGGTCTTGATTCATCCAAATGGACCGGGCCAAACTACGTGGTCCGGCGATGCTCTTGTCGACACCGGATGCACCAGCTCCGTGATGATTCCGCAGTCCGTTCAGGAGCAACTCAGGCTGCCCTTTCTTGGTAAAGGAGTACGACGGGTCGGTTTCGCGAACGGTGCGGTTTCCGACTGCCCGGTCCATTTCGTTCTGCTTACGGATGAGGCTCAACCACCCCGACAAGACCCAATCCCTGTTGAAGTACTGGTTCTACGCCGACCGGAGAAGAATTCCGTCGGGAGCTTCTGGCAAGGTATATGGCGATGGAAAGATTCGCGAAACCTTGATCCGACCGAAACCGAAGAAGGAGAACTCGGTGAGGATGAGGTTATTCTCGGAATGGAAGCCATGCGCCATAGCAAGCTGATTTTGGATATCCACTTTGGCGCAAAATTCAAACTCGATATAATCGAGAAATAGGGCAACCGGTCAATCTCTTTCCCCAATGACCGGACGAAATCCATGGTCGTTCGTGTCGCGCCGTTCCGGCGGGTACATCAACCGTTGCGCTCCTCGACCGGTCAGCGCATAACTCAGCCACGATCCGCCGCGCAACACCCGACAGGCAACCCGATCCGGGTAATCCGGTGGCGAAACAGGTCCCGGCGGGTTTTGTCGCGGACTCCGGACATAATAACCGGGATCGAACCAGTCCCCGCACCACTCGCGCACCTGCCCCGCCATTCCGCGGACACCGCACCAGCTGACATCGCCCGGATAGCGTTCCGGTTCCGTCGGTCCCTCGATCTGGGCGACATGGTTCGCCAGCCAGCAGGAGGGCGGCCACGTCCCATCCGCTCGTTTCCCCCCGCCGTTCAGCCATGACCGCCACTCCGCGTGCGACACGAAACGACGCCCCGCCACCACCTCGGCGCACCGACAAACCCCGTCCTGCCAGCTATTCCCCCACGGAAACACGTTCCCTTGCGGACCGCGCGCCGCGTACTCCCATTCGGCTTCGGTCGGCAATCGCGCTCCTGCCCACTCGCAATAGGCGACCGCGTCCTCCCAGGAAACGGAACTGACCGGCAGATTCCCGGTGTCCGGCAGGGGCCGCCCATCCTGCCAAGCGCTGTTCCACGGACCATGTACCGTCGGATCAACCGGTGCGGGATGACCCGTCGCCTGCATGAATCGTCGATACTGCCCGATCGTCACCGGGTCACGATACATGCGGAAGCCATCGATCTCCACCGTATGTGCATGAAGCTCTCCCGGTTCGGCAACATGCCCGGCAAACCAGCGGTCCTCCCACCCCATTTCGGACCAGAGTCGCCGGACGTCGTCCTCCCGACTCCCCATTTGGAACGTGCCGCCTACCACCGAGACCAGCGTCGCGCCATCAACCGGGTTCACCATTGCCTCCAACCTTCCCCAATCTCCCGATCGGCCTCATAAACTCCGTTCGTTCCGTCACGGGTCCACCCCATTCACCGGATCGTTCTCGCAGTAGGTGTACCAGTTGTACCCATCGTGGATCGGGTCCCGCGACATGGTAGTAACTTGTCGTAGTGCCACGGGTCTCCGAGACAATGCCATCGCCTGCCTGGATGTAGCTGGCCGCGCCATCCGAGAGCACAGCGGCATCGATCGGATCGTCCTCGCGGGTGTAGTTGAAGGTGCTCCCGCCCTCCACTTTGCGCACCCCCTGCTCCATGCCGTTGTACGTGTAAGTGCCGCCGGTCGTTCAGGAGACCAAGCCTGAGCTCTTGACACGGTTTTATTGGAGAACGACATTAACCAAACCATCGAAAATGGAAACACTTTTCGGACGGATTGTCGTTTCAATGTAACCTTGGTATAACGAAACGAACGCGTCCCATATCTGTCGCCGCGAAGCGTAAATGTAAATACGCCTTTGAGGCATTCCACGGACGATATCCATCATTCCGCTTATTGTTTGCTTGTATTTGGGCTTTTCTTGATCGTCAATCAAGTAAATCGTCAAGATACGAATAGGGATCGCCCCTTCTGATGCAACGGCTGCCTGATGGGTTGGAGTAGCCCACAAATCCACATCCTCATGCAACGGATAACTTACCGATAGACCATGCAAGCTCAGTAGCCAATCAATAAGACTAGGCCAGTTAATTCGAACGTGGCAGATTTCGATGTGAAGTTCAATATCGATCTCCGGAGATGCATTCGGGTCGTCCAAATCAGCCAATCGCTCTTCATAATCTTTATAATCTTTGTTCATTGGGGCCCCGATCTTCTCCTCCCACTGGTTGCTGCGTGGGTTACCCGGATAGGAGCGCCGGGATATGGCAAATCGACATCGTAATGACCAGAGTGATGGTCATTCGGTTCATCCCAGTTGATCTTTGTACCGGGTGGTAATGGTTTCCCGTAAGGATCGCTCGTCGGTGGCGTTCCGGGACCGGTATCTGAAGAGTTATTAACTATGTCATCAATCAGACTTCCAATGGCGACGATAGCCGCGCCTATACCAATGATAATCGCACCTACAGCAATTACCTGCCCGACACCAGGAATCAAGAGTGCGGGACCTAATATAGCGACAATTAATCCGGTCGGGTCCACCCCATTCACCGGATCGTTCTCGCAGTAGGTGTACCAGTTGTACCCGTCGTGGATCGGGTCCCGCGACATGGTAGTAACTCGTCGTACTGCCACGGGTCTCCGAGACAATGCCATCGCCTGCCTGGATGTAGTTGACCGCGCCATCGGAAAAGCCGATACGGGTGGGTTCCTATGGGATTTAAATTCGCACAGGCAAAGTCGCTTTCGGTTCGAATTGCGCAAGTGCGTTCCCTTACTTGCTCTGGCTTGCGATTATTCCCTGGGCCAGTTCCGGATCCGATGCGACTATCGAAAGGCGAATCCCATCAAGAAGCCCGATCGTTTTCTCTTGTTTTGATAACTGCTTCCGAAAAGCGAGCCCTTTTGGTGAATCGTCAAAAGCTTCATACGGGCCAATTTCATAAATAACAAACGCTTCATCGAGCTTATCGAAACTTCCGATATCAGCGAGCAGCCAAACCTCATCGAAGCCATTGAAGTACCCTGAATCAACCAGAGTGAGAAAAACGTTCCAATCTACTTGAATTCCAGAACGTACGATTTTGGCTTGTTTTTGTGTTCGTTCACCTATACCTATAACCCATTCAGATGGGCGCAACAGGACAAACTCGCTGTCGATAACGCGCAAAAGCACTTGACCAAATGGACTTCCATCACGAAACATGGTCGTTACAATGTCAGTAATGGCAGAGAAGTCGGTTGAATCAATTGTAAACAACATTATAACGGCTCCAAACTTTCAATAAAAGAAAGATGGGGGGAGCATCCCCCATCTAACTACAAAGATGGGGTCGTCATTTCATTCACGTTGTTGGCGGGTTGCGGTGTATCGTCGTCAACCCAAATTTGACGATGGTGAACACCTTGCAAAGCTGAAAATATGATACAGTTACCAACACATAAGAAACGACAACCAAAGATGGTTCACTCATCCGGTCGCAGGGGACGTCCGCGGCCGCGGTTTTTATGCGGTTGACTTGGGTCAATAATCGGTCGCGACCAATCATGTGCGTGGGGGTCACCAAAACCATGATCGTGACCAAAATCTATATCCTTGATTGGATAACCATCAGGGCCATAGGTTCGAATTTTACCATGACCGGGCTTGCCCGGATCGTCAATCGCTACTGTTGACCCTGGTGTTCCTACTATACTGCCTTGGCTATGCCATATATCCCACGCAATCCACGCAATGAAACCAACGACGGCGACAACGATTACTACTGGCACCCATGCAGGGGCGGTAAATGTAAGCCCTAAGCCACCCAAGACCAGAGCCGCTGCCACAAACCCTTCCGGATCCACCCAGTTCACCGGATCGTTTCCGCAGTAGGCGTACCAGTTATACCCATCGTGGATCGGATCCCTGGAGAGGAACCGTCCCGTCGAGGCATCATAGTACCGGTGCCCGAGGAGCATTAACCCGCTGGCGTCCGCCTGATACCCGAACCCACCGGCGCAACCGAACGGTGTCGGCGTACTGCCCGTTCCCGAAACGAACCGACCGAAGGCGTCCGTATCCAGGCTGTCTTTCCGGGTACCCGTGCCGTTGTTTAGGTTTCCCGTTTAAGGACGGGCTTTTTCGGATTCTCGTGGTCGAAGATAGATTTTTCCGGCAGGGAAATCCATGAGCACGGTGAAGTGAGAGAGGAAGTTAACTCCCAGCAAGCCATCTAGTTCATCGCTACCAGCTAAAGTATTGGTCAGGTTCCCCACGTCACATTTGAGATCGTCAACTCGGTTATTTCCCAACGCCACTGACATTCTGGTTTCTCGGAAAAGTTCTGGGGAGCGGAAACCAATCGACGATTTGGAAGTAGCTCCGTATTTCAAGGAACGTCCTGAGACCGAGCGTTCCGATACGGTCACCTCGGAGATGCCGGTATCCAAAAGCAACCTTACATTTTGCTCCCCAAATAGACGAGCATTTACATAATAACCCGATCCTGGTTTTTTGGTTTTCAACAAAGCCTGGGGTTTACAGGTGTCACCACGAAACCCTAACAACTCGACCTCCTGTTTCGTTAGATTACCCTCCAATATCACTACTATTTCTTTACGATCATAGTTTATGAGCACAGCATGATCCTCCAACACGTTTCCCCCTAAGAGGCCATCGAAGTACTCGGAAACGACCTTGTCCGCCAAATTTGGTTTTAAGAGAACGGCCTCGCCGAAGGTTTGTAGATTTCCAATGGTGATATCCTCGAAAGTACAGACTCCTTGCTTTAACTTTACACCTTCTGACGGCTGAGACGGTTGAAATCGGAGGTTCGGATATTTTTTTGTCACAGAGTGGAATAGACAGATGTTAGGTGCCCCTGTATCCACCAACAACGTTACGGAAAACGTGTTGTCGAGGGTCGCCCGCACCAGCATTTGTTCTGTGTGTTTAACATTCGTAAAGGGGATAGTGGCTACCTGTCTATTTTGAAGACGAGCTAGAGTCTCCCCTTCTTGGGGCGCGGTCACTATCGAACGTTTCCCATCAGGATGAACCGGTTCTGCTACTACCCGCGCAACGATGGCGCATAATGCCAAGATTAACAGAGATGTACGTAAAAAGATTATCGTGTACAACGGAAATCCTTTACCTTTCTTTTATATGACCGTCCAGAAGACTGCTGTGGATAGTCTCCTGAACGGCCTCTTCACTCCATCAAAGAGGAAGGAAAATGTCAGAACTTGAATCCAAATTTGACATCCACCCCAAGATCAGCATCCTTTATTTTGGCACCCACTTTTGTTTTGACTGGTCCATCGGTACCGATCGGTATGGTCACCTCGACGCCGGGGACCGGATCATATCCGCCGTTAGGATCGGGGCGAACGATGATACTCATGGTCGGCCCGCCCGGTATGATAACGATGGGAATGGTCACCGTCGGCGGTTTGGGTGGTTT
>JANRLW010000021.1:0-22930 GCA_033762295.1 Capsulimonadales bacterium | reverse complement strand
ATCGGGGCGATTGGCGCGAATCTTCTCCAATGCCTGCCGGCCGTTGTTCGCCGTCTCCACCTGGTACCCCTGACGTTCCAGGTTCACCTGAATCAAACGTACGATGTTCGGTTCATCATCCACAGCCAGAATGCGAGGCATAGCCCAATCCTTTCGCGAAATTTCGGACGTCGGGCACGAGGGCGGACGCTTCTGGCACGCAAATTGCCTGGTAGAAATGTGAGGAGAACGAAAAGCGTCTCGAAGCCGCCCCGAACGGTTCGTTGCTACGATATCGCTATTCTACGACACCGAATCCGGGAGTGTCAATTCGGAAACGGTAATTCCTCACACCGAAGCAACAACGACCACAGGAATAGTAGAATAAGTTTGGTATAAAATCGTTTTCTGCTTCCTCATTGCCTCCTGTCCGAACTGTCGGGGGGGCGGCTTCGGTGTGGAATTTCGCATTCCCGGTAAAATTTTCGTCCGAAACGGCTTGATTCCGCGGATACCCCGTAAAAAAGCGTGTGTCGAAGACGTTCCGATATGGCAAGAATGAAATCGGAGGCGCGCAGATGCCTCTCACTATTACAGTGAGGAAGACTTACATGAACACATACGCCGTTAACAATTTATCGTCGGAGACAGCGCAAAATGTTAAACTCACCAAGCGCGAAATCGAGGTTTTGACGCTGGTGATTGAAGGTAAATCCAGTAAGGAAGTAGCCGACCTTCTGTTCGTTTCCAAGCGAACGGTCGACTTCCACCTGGCTAACATCTACGAGAAGCTCGATGTCACCAACCGGGTACAGGCGTTTCGCGAAGCCACCCGCCGCGGACTCATCCCGTTCACCATCGTCGGCAATCCTCAGTAAGACGATCCTCTGCCCGCCGACGCACCGGACAGGGACCACTCCCGAGGATTGCGTCGGTCGCCTCCTGCGCACGGTGGCCTGCCGAATACCACTCTCTCTACCGGCAGGCCACCGTCCGTAAATCCGACTCCGAATCCCGACCGGCAAACGGATCGCGTTCGAAAATCTGAAACCTTCTTCCGGAAACCCCGTCTTAACCATCGGAGATTGTTTCATTTACATAAATCAATCATAACGAGGGTCCCGGAAGGACACAAACTCGTCATGAACCCGGGCGCGGCCGTCCCCGCCCTGCCAGCCCCCTCTCCGATGGACGGAAGGCTACTGATCCCCGAACGCTGACGTTCCCCCGCCAGAGCGGACCTTTCTCCTTATCGCAAGGTTTTTTTGCGTTCCGAATAGCAATAATGTCAACTAAACACACATGAGAGAGGTGGATGATGCCGTTTTCGAAGAGCACGATCCGTAGAACAAACCCCTGTAGAACAAATCCGACGATGCACCGACCGGGAAGCGCGAGTCCCGTCGTTCCGGTGATGGTTCTCGCCCCTTTCCTCCTGCTCGCCGGTACCGCTATGTCGGCGCTGGCGCAGCGACTCACCCTCCCCGACCGGGAGACCCTGGGCGAGATGTCCCGCGCCGAGGCACGCGAAATCGCCGGCGATCATTGCGCCCTGATTACCGGAGAACCGGCGGAGGTGACCGGTTCGGAGGGAACGACCGCGTTCCTGGTCAGTTCCGGGTGCCCGATTCGCGTGTGGGAAGCGACGTGTCGAACGGCTACCGCCGCTTATTCCCTTCGGATCGATGCCGATACCGGCATGGTCTTCGGGGCGAACGCGCTTCCTCGCCCGGAGGACGGCCAACGGAACGGTTCCGGTCGCCTGACCGGCGCTCAGGCCGAACGGTTCGCCCGTCGTTACCTGCATCTGTTGAACGGTCGAAAGATGAAAGGTTCCTCGCTCACGCTCCGCTCCCGCAGTTCGGTGGAGGGTGTCGACGGAGATTCCACACGTACCTTTAATTTCCGGACCGCTTCTCCGGGACGCGCCGCCCGCTCGGTCACCGTGACCCTGGACGCCCGTAACGGTCGCCTGCTGACGCTCTGGTACGCGCCCACCGGAAACACCCCTTAAATTCCCCCCGGAGTCGCTTCGTTTCGATCGTAAGGCAAGGCTCCGCGAAGCCTCTCCTTACGATCGGCGATGACTGACAATTTTCGGTTCGGTTATGGACACGCGAAACGGTTTGTGCTATACTCACCCTAACACCCGGGTCGAAGCAGGCCGGTCACGTCGCTATGGAATGCGGCAACGAACAGATGTCGTTCCCTCCACCTCCCCCTGCCTTCCGACCCTGATGTGATTGCATTTCTATTCATCGTCATCTAATGGAGGAAGACTGATGTTTCGTAATCCGTCCGCTCGGTGCCATGCCTTCACGCTGATCGAACTGCTCGTCGTCATTGCCATTATTGCCATCCTGGCGGCAATCCTTTTCCCGGTCTTTGCCCAGGCGCGCGAAAAAGCCCGGGCCATCTCCTGCCTTTCCAACACCAAGCAACTGGGACTCGCCGTCGTCATGTACGTTCAGGACTACGACGAAGTCTATCCGATGCGGCAAAATCCGCGTCAGGTGGACGCCAACGGCAACTACCCGCATATCTACGAAATGCTCAACGCCTATATTCGGAACGGCAACGGCACCTCCCAGGGGGGTGTCTGGTCCTGCCCGTCGGCTCTGAATCCGGCGCAGGATAACCATCTCGGTTGGAATGCGTCCGTGTTCCCGGATGGCGACACCGACTGGGACGGCGATGGCAACTGGACCGTTACGACCAACTACGTTCGTATGGCGGCCGTCGAGCGACCGGCCGATATTCTGGCCCTTGCCGATAAGGGCGCGAACTCGGGGAACGGTAACTGGATGGAGATCGTAACCGACCAGTGGAGCTTCGCCGACGCCAGCGTCTGCACCTACGACGGACCGGCCAACAACGGTTGCGGCACGATCAACGTCAATGCCGACGTCGGCCGGTGCGCCGACGGTTCGGCCAATGAAGCCGTCTGCAAGGGCGCGCTCGTTCGCAACTGGGGAGACTGCGACCTGGCGACCGGCGGTCAGAACTGGACCTGGGACCGATCCTGCTTCCTCCGCCCCCGCTATCGCCATAACGGCACGTGCAACGTCACCTTCCTCGACGGACACTCCAAGGCGATGCAGCGCGGTTCTCTGAGCTTTTCCCGGAACCTCTGGATTCAGTCGGTTCACGGCAACCTCTGGTAAATCTCTAAGGGAGAAATCATGATGTCCATTCGCTGGCAGACCGCTTTCGTCGTCGCCCTGCTCCTTCTGGGAGCCGGCTGCGCCAATCAGGATCAGGGAACGGTCGTGAAATACGATCCGCAAAAGAGCAAGGAACTCGATCAGAAAAAAATCGACGAGATCAAGAACAATCCCAAGATTCCGGAAGCGCAGAAACAGCAGATCCTCTCCAGGATGGGCGGTTCGCAGCAGGGCGCTCGCTAAGGTTTCCGGTTCCTTTCACACAAAACCGGCAGAATGGGGCATGACGGGAAACTTCTACTTTCCCGCCGTGCCTCGTTCGTTTCCGTTCGTTTTCCCTTAAAATGACGATGTCGGTCATGGCAACAATACAGTCCCCTACTTCGCCACCGGAGCCCCGGCGGCGGCCAACGATCCTTTTTCTTCTCGGGACGCTCCTTCTGGTCGCGGTCATCGCGGTCACTCTGCAAGTCCGGCGTCTCTCCTTCGAACGCTGGTTGCGGACGGCATCGATCGAGGAGCTTGCCGCCGCCGCTCCCCGGCATCTTGAGGAGACGGAACTGTTCGTTCGCCTGGGCACCGAGGCCC
Source organism: Capsulimonadales bacterium (assembly GCA_033762295.1). Lineage (GTDB taxonomy): Bacteria > Armatimonadota > Armatimonadia > Armatimonadales > Armatimonadaceae > JANRLW01. The sequence continues at coordinate 19,199 of JANRLW010000021.1, read as the reverse complement.
GTCAACGCGAACAGTGGCCCCGGGCGGTCAAAGCGTTCCAGCACGCCTGCGAACTGGCTCCGGACCGCGCCGATGCCTGGATCGGGTGGGCGCGATCCACCTACGAAATCGCCGATTTTCGAGCGGCGGACGCCATCCTCACCGACTTCCTTCGTCGTCATCCCGAGGACAGCCGCGTCTACCTCGAACGGGCGGCGCTGCGACGGGATGCCCGCCACACCGAATCCGCCTGGCTCGATGCCGATCGCGCCACCCGACTGAAACCCGATTTTGGGGATGCCTGGGCGCTGCGCGGCGATCTCTGCCTCGATCAGGGAATCGCCGGAGAGGCCGAAGTCTCCTATCTGCGCGCACGCGCGTTGATGCCCGATTCCGCCTGGCCGATGGTCGGGCTTTATCAGGCATATATTGCCAATAAAAAGCATCAGGAGGCGCTGAAACTGGCGAATCATCTCCGCGAGCGATTCCCGAACCTTCCGGAGCGGTCGCTGTATCTGGGAGAAGCCTCCGTCCTGACCGCCCGTACGTCGGAGGAGTATGCGAAGGCCCGAGATATCCTCGAAACCGCGAGGAAAAGCGCAGAATCGCTCCGCCAGATGGACCGATTCACTGTCGAGTTCCTGATTGGCCGCTCGTACTACGGGCAGAAGGACTGGAAAAACGCGCTCGCCTATTTTGAGACGGCGGATAAAATCGCCCCGAACAACCCGGACCTTCTCTTCCTGCTGGGACGCACCTACCGCTTTCTCGGGCAGGAGGCGAAGGCGGAGGCAACCCTGACCCGGCATCGAAAAGCCTACGAGGATCAGGCCGAACTCCGGCGATTCCAGGCCAAACTGAATGAAACTCCGGATGACCGCGAGACCCGGTTGGCGTTTGCCCGCTGGTATGTCTCCAAGGATCTTCTGCGACCGGCTCTGATTCAATACGAGGAGTTGATCGCCCGAAATCCGAACGACGCCGTGGCTCAGCAGGAGCGGGCGGCTCTGGAACGCCCAGGGGCAAGGTAAAATGCGGGACCGTCCCTTCCTGTCCGTTTCGTTTCTTGCCTGTCTGGGCAGCGTCCTTCCGCTCTGCGCCGGGTGTCCCGCACCTATCTCCTCCGTCGGCGGGATGCCGTCCGCCGCTCCCCCGCCCCCCGTGCCTGAGGCGGCCCGGTTTACGGATGTCGCGGCGGAAGCGGGGTTGCAATTTCGCCATGAGATCCCCGGCTCCCGCCCTATCAATATTCTTCAGGGGATGGGCGGCGGGGCGGCATTCCTCGACTATGACGGCGACGGTAACTCGGATATCCTGCTGATCTCGCAGAGGGTCGCCCTGTTCCGGGGCGACGGGAAAGGAAAATTCTCCGACGTCACGACAACCGTCCTGCCCGCGCTCGCCCCCGGCTGGTGGATGGGGTGCGCGGTCGGCGACTACGATAACGATGGTTTTGACGACCTCTATCTGTCGGCCTACCGGGGCGGACGGCTCCTGCATAATGAAAAGGGCGCACGGTTCGCGGACGTAACCCGCTCGGCCGGGATTCCCGCGCAACCGTGGGGCAGCGCCTGCACCTTCGGTGATGTGGACAACGACGGCAGACTCGATCTCTTTGTCGGCAACTACGTCGATTTCGGTCCGAAAACCGTCCAGTTGTGCAATGTCAAGGACTTTAAAACCAGCTGCTCCCCGACCGTCTATAAGGCGCACCGGGGTGTCCTGTTTCGTAACCTCGGCGGCGGCCGTTTTGCCGATATCAGCCGGACCATGAAGATGGAGGCGTCCACCGGAAAGGTTCTCGGGGCGATTTTCCTGGATACGGACGGTCAGGGACGGCAAAGCCTGATGTTGCCCAATGATGAAGTGCCCAGCGACCTGATGTATAACACCGGGAAAGACTTCCGGAATATCGGGGAACTGTCCGGTGTCGGCTTCACCGAGAACGGAAAGCCTTACGGAGGAATGGGCGTCGATCGCGGCGACATCGACGGAGACGGCCGTCCGGATATCGTGATCGGCACCTTCACTCTCGAAAACAAACTGGTCCTGATGAACGAGGGGAGCAACCTGTTCACCGATCGCAGCGATTCGTACGGAGTCGCCTCGGTCGGTCGGCTTTTTCTCACGTTCGGCACCAAACTCTTTGACTTCGACAACGACAGCGACCTCGACCTGATGATGGTCAACGGCTACATCGCCGACAATGTGGAACAATACGAGCCGACGCGTACCTACCGGGAGCCGACATTACTATTTCGCAACGAGGATGGACAGCGCTTCGAGGATATCAGCAAGCGAAGCGGAAAGGCGCTGACCCGGCCGATCGTCGGCAGAGCGCTCGCCATCAGCGATTACGATAACGACGGTCGTCAGGATGCGCTGGTGGTCGACGGAGAGGGTTCCCCGTTGCTCCTTCACAACGAGACACCGAACGTCGGCAATTATCTCTCCCTGAAGCTGACCGGCAAAAGTAAAACGCGAAACGCCTACGGCGCCCGAGTGATTGCCGACATCGCCGGGAAAAAGCGCACCTACTGGTGCTACGCGGACGGTTCCTATCTGGCTTCCAACGATCCGCGGGTACACATCGGCCTCGGTTCCGCGACCTCGGTCAGGATCACGATCGTCTGGCCGGGGGGGCGGACCGAATCGTTCGTCACCGACGAAATCAACCGCACGCTGTCGGTTACCGAGGGGCAAATCAAAGGGTTATCGCAACCGTCATCCGGCTCATCCGGCGGAGGCCGGTGACGCTCCGTCGCTCTCGAACCGAACGGGAGCGGCGATCGCCGCTCCCGTTCGGTTCCACTTACGGCAGAACGATCAACGACCGGGGTTGGGCGGGACCGGAGCCGGTGTCGTGACCGGCGCATTCGGATCGACCGTTTGCGGCGTTTCCGTCGAGGGAGTCGTCGTCGTGCCCGGTGCGGTCTGTCCGTCCCGATTGGTCCGAAGGGTCGGGTTATAGATGACATAGACCGGTTTCAGATTCAGAGCGGAGACCACGTTGCTCGCGTCCCGTCCGCTCAACCGCTTGCCCATGATCTCCACGGCTCCGGCCGATGCCGTGGCGTCGGAGCCGGTCCCCGTCCCGAACAGGCGGGACTGAATCAGAACGTAATCGGTGAGCAGGTCGGCGTTCCAGCGGGTGGAGGTGGTCGTGGTTCCCTCGGACGGGAGATAGACCTTTGCCCAAACCGTGCCGGTCGGCAGCGATCGGGTCAACTGAGTCAATGCCTGCTCGACATTTTCAAACCGACCGGTCAGGGGTGCGACGGTTTGGGATGCGACCGAGCGATCGGCCAGGATCGTCACATTGCCCTGCTGGTTCAGAGTTGTGACCATCTGGGACAGCATACCGCCCTGTGCGTTGGCCGGGTTCTGCGGAGCGGCGGGGTCCTGCGTGGCGGGCGGCGGGGTGTCCTGCGCCCGAACGGGCAGGGCGGCTCCGAGCGCGAACGCGGAGAACGCCGTCAGATACGCGGCGTGTTGTCGATTCATCATCGTCTGATTTTCCTTTCTCTTCCGGACGATGGGATGGCCAACGTTTCCATCAGCCCTCCTTTTTACATACCATCGCTCCGTTCGACTCCGCGCGGCGACCCCATGTTCCCATATAATCCGAATATTTGAAAACTAAATCTATTTAATGACAATAAAATTAAGTAGATTAATTTCCACTATGCGCCACGGATTACCTCGACCGGGTTCATTCCGGCCGCCCGACGCGCCGGGAGGATTGCCGCCAGAAGGGTCGCGGCGATCGCCGCGCCGCAGGCACTCAGGAAGATTTCCGGGTCATAGATGATGTTGAACAGTTTGTCCGCCTTGCCGAAGCGCGCCGCCTGCGGGATGTTTTCCAGTGATTTCAGCATAAGGAAGCCAAGGACCGAACCGACCGCCGATCCGAGCAGCGATATGAACAACCCTTCCAGCGTGAAGGTGATCAGGATTTGACGGTCCTTTGCCCCCATACTCTTCAAAATGCCGATCTGTTTGGATTTCTGCACCACCGAAACGATCAGGACGGAGGCGATACCGAAGGCCGATGCCATCAGCGCAAACCCGCAGATCATGATCCGCGTGGAGTTCTGCGACTGAAAGGCATTGACGATGAACGCCTGTTCGCGCATCCAGGATTCGGTTTTATACGGCAGGCTGGCGGCGATATGATCGGAGATTTCGTTCGCCCGAAACGGGTCGTTCAGGCGGATCAGGATCGAGGAGACCTCCTGATTGGTGGCGAACAGCGACTGGGCGGCGCGCAGATTGACATACACCTGCCCGAAATCGGCCTGATTGTTGCCCGTATCGAAGATACCGGCGATGCGGTAGTAGGCAACCACCCCCTGCGCCGATTCGATCCGTACCCGGTCACCGAGATTGACTCCGGCTTCGTCCGCCAGACGCCAGCCGAGGACGCAGTCCTCCGGTCCGATATCGAGCCATCGTCCGGCGATCATATTCTCCTGCAGACCGACGATCTTCTCCTGTGCCGGAGGGTCCCCTCCGGACACGGTCACGCCCAGTCGTTTGGCTCCCCGGATCAGAAAAGCGTTTCCCCGAACCGCCGAGGCGATGACGCGAACATCCGGATACTGCGCCAGTTCCTGCTCCACCTGCTTCCAGTTCTCGATCTGGCTGCGCTGCTGGACCTGTTTTTGCTGGTTTGTTCCCAGCAGAGCGTCCGTCGCTTGTGCGACATACTGCGTCTTCGCCAGGATTCGTGGCTTGTCGTCCAGCGGTTTGACGGTGATATGCGGCAGCGATCCCAGAAGATCCTTCAGAATCCGTTCCTGAACGCCGGTAATCAGCGAATTGATAAAGATGATGACGGTGACCGCCATGGCGACGGCCGCCACCGTCAGGGCGGTCTGCCCGCCGCCATGCGCCAGGTGGCGTATTGCCAGTTGAGTCTCGAAACGCATCGCCCGTTCCGCCTGTTCCTTTCGGTATTTCCCGGAAATTATCAGTTCTTCGGTGCCGTGTCGTTCGTCGGCTGCGGCGTCGCCGCCATACCCACCGTGACGCCGGTGTTATTCAGCACAACCTCTTCCTTCCCGGTCAATTCGGTGAGGACCGGAACGCCTTCGGGTCCGGGGGAGCCGATTTCGATCGGCTTTCGAACGACCCGGCTGTTTTCGATGACGAGCATGGACGATTTTCCGCCGACGGTCGTCACGGCGACCAGAGGAACGGTCCAGCGCTCGGTTCCCTGATCGACGATGATATTGACGGAGACGGTCTGTCCGGGGCGGAGCCAGTCGGGCGGATCGACCGGATCGAAACGGACTTCGACCGTTCCCCGCTCGGCATCCACCTGCGCGCCGATCTCGCGTATTCGCGCCGAAAACTGCCGTGTCGGAAAGGCTTCCGAGGTGACGATGGCCTCCTGCCCGAGTCGGATTTTGCCCAGGTTGACCTCATCCAGGTCGATTCGAATTTCGGGGACGGAGAATCGCACCAGTCGAACGATCGGCTGGTTGGGTCCGGTGACGCCTCCGGCCTCGGTGACGATCTGGGTAACGATTCCGTCGAAGGGCGCGGTGACCAATGCGTCGCGTAGACGACTGCGGGCGACATCGAGAGCGATCCGCGCTTCCCGCAGACGGGCCTCGGCGACCTCTCTGCCTCGACGCGCCTCGGCGACCCGATCCCGCGCGACCCGGACATCTTCCGGGCGCGGGTTCGCCAGCAAAGAGCGCAACTGAGCCGCGCCGGACGCCCTGGCGCCGGCGACCGTCGCCTGTGCCGCCCGGACCTCGGCTTCCGCCTGTGCCAGTTGTTCCGGACGGGTTCCGACGGTTACTTCGGCCTGCCGGGCGATCAGGTTGTCGTAGGTTTTCTGGGCCACATCGCGGGCGGTCTGCGCGTTGTCGGCGGCGGATTGCGCGACCGCACCTTCCCGCACCAGTTCCTGCTGCCGGCGATAATCCCGTTCGGCCTGTTCCAGGTTGGCCTTCGCCTGCGCCACCTGCGCCAGGATCTGCTGTCGGACCTCGCGCGTCGCGCCCTCTTTCAATTCGGCCAACCGCTGCCGCGCACCCGCCAGTTTAGCCTCCGCCACCGCCACGTTCTGGGCGATGTCGGCCTTCAGTCGGGCGATATCGGAGGAGAGCGGGCGGCGGGACGCCAGGGTCAGGTTCGCCTCGGCGGTCGCGATCGCATCCGTCGCCTGCGCGACCTGCGCCTCGGCGGTCAGGACGGCGGTTTCGGCCTGACGCGCCTGTTGCTGCAGGGTCGTGTCATCCAGACGCGCCAGTATCTGTCCGGCCTTCACGCGATCCCCTTCCCGCACCGGAACCCCGGCGACGCGCCCGCTCACCTGCGCGCCGACGCTGGTTTCCACCTGACCTCGCGCCCGTCCGGCCACGGAAAGGGATTCCACCACCGTCTTTCGGACCGGATGCGCCGTGGCGATCGCCCGGGGGCGGGAGCGCATAAATAACACTCCTCCCACCGCCACCACGACCAACCCGATCCACCAGAACCGCGCCACCAATCTGCTCATCGTTCCATCGCCTCCGCCGTTTCTGCCACGATTGACAGCACCTCACGGAGCCTGTTCCGTTTTTTTCAGGACGGCTGGCGAATAAGGGCGTAAGCCCCTCGGCTTATAAGCGGTCAGGAGGCTTCGCCTTTCGCGGCGGGCGTCCCCGGCTTCGGTAACTCGGAGGCTCCGGGCGGCACGACCGGTTTCGGGGGCGTCACCGGGGAGCCTTTGCCCCCGATCAGATAGATTTTGTCCGCCGTCCGCGTCCCGTCCGGGTCCGGACGTTCGCCGCGCACCAGACGCACCAGAATCGGGTGTTCGATGATCTCGGCAAACTGGTAGATTCGCCCGGTGAGGGGACGTTTCTTTGCATCCTCCTCGGTCATGATCCGGATGATTTTCGGGAATCGCACACGGCGTTTGGCTCCATCGTCCCGGCGCAGGACGAAATAGAACGCCCCGATCTCCACACGCTCGAGAACGCCGCGCCAGACGGTGAGCGTATCCCGGTAAGCCCGGTCCAGCGCCGCCGGTGATTCGGCGACGATTCCGGCCATCGCGCCGCCGGAGGGCAACGCTCGCGGCTTGACCGCCACCCGCGTCCCGACGGCGTAGACCGACGGCAGCACCTCGACATCGCCCCGGCAAAAGCGTGACTTTTCGGTCACCCGGTACTCCGCCAGTGTTTCATCCTCTCGTGTCACGACCAGTACGCCGCGCCGCTGGTCGGCGACGGGCGCCCGACTCACCGTGCCCACCGCCACCTCCTTTCTCAGCCGCTGGTAGGCGTCATAGGAGGGAACATCCCACATTTCGCGCGCCTCGCCCCGAAATGTCGGTGCGGCAAACAGATCGACGCGAACGACCAGCGTCTCGTCCGGCAGAAACGGAGTCGAGCGACCGTCGGGCAGGTGAAAGACGGTTTTCGGCGTTATGCGGAGGGGAAAGGCTTCCGGCAGTCCCTCCGGCTTCGGCAGGGACGCGGAGGCGATCGGGCGGACGATGGCCTGTCCGGGACCGGGAACCGACGCGACGGTCAGCAGCAGCGTCAGACGCCGGTCCGGTTTGACCGTTGTTCCTCGAACCGGGCGTCCGGTCGATTGGGTCGCCTGCGCCCCGGCGACGCTCCCCGGCAAGAGGACGCCTCCGAGCGCCACGAGCAACGCCCACACAGCCGTCGAAACACCCCATCGCCGTCGAAACATCCGTCACTCTCCCGAGGTTTTCCGAAATATTGTATTGCGAAGCGTCCAATCTCCTTTCCGGAGCCGCTGCCCGTTCGCATTCCGGTTTTTTTGACAGGTCACCCGAAGCGATCGAGGTGTTTCACCGGGGGCTTTTCTCGGAGGGCGCATCGATGTACAATAAGGGAACAAAGCGGAAAATAACCCAGGAGAATAGTTAACAGCCCGATGGCTTCCATGCGTCAGATTCGCTCGCGTATTCGCACGGCGAAAAATATCCAGCAAATCACCAAAGCGATGAAAATGGTGGCGGCCGCCCGTTTGAAACGCGCTCAGGATCGCGTTCAGGCGGCACGCCCCTACAGTGAAAAGATGCGGGAGGCGATGGCTTCCCTCGGTCGAGCGGTCGGCGGATCGGTCACGCATCCCCTGCTCGAAGTTCGGGAGCCGGTCCGAATCGGCGTTCTGACGATCACGGCGGACCGGGGTCTTTGCGGCTCTTACGCCACCAACATTCTGAAAAAGTCGTCGGAGGTCCTCAAACCGTACGATCCGTCCATCACTCGCGTTCTGGTCGTCGGACGCAAGGGGCACAACTTCTTCCGCCGCCGTCCGTATCCGGTCGTCGCCGAGTACGATATGAACATGACCGGTGCGTCGTTTGCCGAGGCGCAGGCGATCGGGCGAAAGGTTCGCGAACTTTACGTTTCCGGCGAGGTCGACGCGGTCTACCTCGTCTATACCAAGTTCCTCTCCGCCCTGACCCAGCGTCCGGTCTCCATCCCGCTGCTCCCGATCGCCCCGGAGACCGACGACATCGAACCGGGCATCGGCGGAGAGGACTACCTCTTCGAGCCGGATGCCGAGAGCATCCTCGGACGCGTCCTGCCGCGTTATGTGGACGTTCTGATCTACCAGGCGATGCTGGAAGCGGTGGCGTCCGAACACGGGTCCCGGATGACCGCCATGAGCAGTGCGACCGACAACGCCGGCAAGATGATCTCCGGACTGACCCTTTCCCTGAACCGGGCGCGTCAGGCCAACATCACCAAGGAGATCGCCGAAATCGTCGGCGGCGCGGAAGCGATCAAGTCGTAACCTCTCGTAACCTTACTCCTCGCCCCGGAGAACGGGGCGAGGAGTTCTCCCGACGATCACCCGGCGAGATAACGCTTCATGACCGATACAAACTGCGGAAAGGCGGTTTCGGGCGGGGCCAGGCTCGATATCCACCGTTTTTCCCACTCCAGGCAGAGCACTCCCTCATACCCGCGCCGCGCCAGTAGATCGAGCATGGCGAACAGCGGCACATCCCCTTCCCCGAGCAGCGTATAGGTTCCGTTCCGGCTGTCCTTCAGATGGGTGTGGAGCACCTTTCCCGCCAGATAATGATCGGTTTCCTCCGGGCTTTCTCCCTGGCGATAAGGATGGTGCAGGTCCCAGAGGGCGAAGACGGACGGATGCGCGGTTCGCTCCAGCAGTTCGGCGACCGCCTGTCCGACCGAGAAGGCGTCGTGCGTCTCCAGGACGATCGTCACGGCTTCGGCTCGCGCCGCCTCACCGAACGCTCGCAAGGTCGTGGCAAAGCGATCGAGCGCTTCCTCCCGCGGTTCGTCCTCCGGCAAATTGCCGCCGAACACGCGCACCAGGGGCGCGCCGAGGTCACGCGCCAGTTCGACATGCGCCCGGACGTGATCCAGGTTGCCCTCGGCCACGACGCCGGACGACGACACGCAGCAGATTCCGATCCCCGCCTCGGCGAACCGCTGGCGGGTCCGTTCCCGATGCGACGGAAGAAACGGTTCGGCCTGCGTCAGGTCGATCCGGTCGCGGTACCCCCGCAGTTCCACGGCATCGTACCCGTATTCGGTCGCGCCGCGCAGAATCCGATCGAGGTCCCACTCCGGACACCCGAGCGTCGAAAAAGCGATCCGGTGGTTCATCACAATCGCATTGTGACACAAACTCACCGTTCCCCGGCATCGAAACGGCCCGCCGTCAAAGGAATCCATCGATCCGGACGAGAAATTTCCCGTGGAGCGTGGGAGTGGATCGATGAGCGAGGAATACGATGACGAAGCCTTCGAGGGAGAACCGTTTTCGGAGACGGAAGCGGCCGACGAGGACGCGTTCGCCCCGCGTCTTGCCGACGTCCTGAACTATCGCAAAATCACCATCGCGGTCGTCGCCTCCTATGTGGGGCTGGAGGACGGCTTTATTACGGCGGTGCTGAACGACGCGATGGACGAGTACCTGACCGCCATCGCGCCGGAACGGGAAACGATGAAAACCGAGCGGTACGCCGATTATCTCAACCTGCTGGGTCGGGAGATTATCGTCCGCTACGCCGCCACGGCGGCGGAAACGCTCGCCGCCCACCCGGAGAGCCGTATGGCGCAGGCGCGTCGGGTGATGGGCGATACCGGCGGCCTGGGCCTGACCGACGATGTCAACGCCGTCGTCCGGGTCCATGAGATCTTCGAGTTTCTCGAATCGCCGGACGAGAACGCGGAGGCGGAGAAGCTGTTGCTGATGACCAAACGCGCCCTCTGTCACTACTACAACGCCTGCGCGTTCGATCTGGTCAAGGGGCCACTGCTTCCGGTCATCATCCGTGCCGCCGAGGAGTGGTATCGCCAGGGCGCCCTGACCGCCGCCCGCGTGCGCGACCTGATTATCGCCGCCGAAAGCGCGTCCGCCTGACGTGAACCTTCTTCACGATATCGGCACGTTGTTCGTCAATGTCCTGGTGCCGATCCTGTTGCTGGTCGCGGCGGGCGCGCTGGTCCAGCGATTTCATCCGCTGGATATGGGCAGTCTCTCCAAACTGCAAACCTACTCCAAAAAGTCTGTTCATCTGCCGAATCTATATTCGGGAGTTAGCCGACTTGAACGATCCGTCCTCGAATGCCTCGTACCGACCTGTCATCGCCCCCGCCCGTGCGGGGACGCCACTCGAACCTGACCCGCGACTGCCGCCCGCGCCGACCGTGACCGAACTTGTTCGCGCGGTCCAAACCCTCATGCGGCCCAAAATGGCCCTGACGCGGATGAACGGCGACCGCGCCGCGCTGTGCGTCCTCGGTCCCATCCTCGCCATCACTGACGAGCGCACGGGCGAGATCGTCCACCTGCAGCCTGACGAGCGTGGCAGGTTCGGCGCACTTGTTGATCGCGTGTCATCCGACGACCAGCGGTTCAAGTCCCGCTACCGCCCTTCGCTCGCCGAGGCGATGGAGGAGATCGCCGAGCGAACCAACGCCACCGACGACAAGTCCGAGGGGTTGTCGCTCCCTGACCTCGACACCGAGGCAGAAGCGGTGGACCGCGAGGAAATCGCCGAACTCGCTCAGGGTGATCCGCGCTTCTCGGAAGCCGTGCAGATCGGCAAGGGCGTTGAACTATTCGTCCGCACGGGACAGTGCTTCTTCGTCTTCTGCGACGCGGGGTTGCCAGGCGGCTGGCCGCACTATGACCCAGACCTGATCCGTCGCATGGCGGAGAAACGCGCCAGACGGTACGAGCGGTTCCATCGCACGGCGGTGGAACCGTGGCCCGACCAGCGAGAGGCCACGGACGAATACCGTAGAATGCGCGTCGAAAAATACTTCGCGGGCGTCGAAAAACTCGAAGAGCATTTTGCCCTAATTCCCGCCGAACGCCGCGATGCTCGGCCCCGCTCCGCTCCGAAATACCGCCCCGCACTGACGATCCTCGTGGATCATATCGCCGCTTTCTCGACCGTCGCCGTCACTGAACTGACCCGCCTCGTCCGCTCCGTGGACATCCAGATAGCGTTGGGGGAGATATTCGAGCGGCACGGTGTCTCGGTCGTCGGGACGCTGGAAGCGTTCTCCCTGTCGGCGGAGGACAGCATGGAACAGCTCAAAGTCCTGCTCCTCGGTCATCTCGCGGAGGACTACATCTCGCGCCTGACCCGCCAGGTCATCATGGGACAGGTCGCCGCACTCCAACAGGGGATGCTGTACAAATTGCCGCGCTGGCTGAAGCGGGACGGGCGGGGCCGCGTCGTGGCGGACGTTCGGTGGATGGAGGTGGTGAGGGATGCGGTCGCCCTTTATGAGAGCGGGCTGGGATTCACAGGCGTTTGTACGGCGGTGTACGAGCGGCACGGGGAACTGCTGGCTGGCGCATCGACGGTGCGCGACTGGATCGGCAACCCGCTCATGGTCGGGGACGTAAAGGGATACGGGCTGACGTTACCGTCGCGTCACCCGCCCGTGTTGGTCCTCGAAGACGGGCGCACCGCCGACCGTGCTCGGTGGCAACGCCTCCACGAAGAGCAGTCCCGCCGCGCCCAGGAACATCGGTACGGCGACCGCATCCCCAAAAAGGAGCGCGGGCAAATCCGCCTGAATGATCGCGCCCACCTAATGACGGGCGTCTTGTACTGCGTGTGTGGGAAGCCCATCGGCCCGCAACTGAAAGCCCAGGAAAAGCGGCGGGAGGGCACCTCCACCCACATCTGTTATTGCAGTGCCAACGGCGCGTGGCGGAAGGCGCACCCACATCGCGGCATCCACATCGGCTACTGGAACGTGGAGGCGTTCCTCGACTCGCTCCTGACAGACCAGCTCGACGACCTCCTCGCATCGCTGAGGTCGGGGATGCAACGCGACAGGTTACGCGAACAGGTTGCGGCACTGGAAGCGCGGGAGGCCGCCCAGATGCGGGCGGTCGCCGAGGCGCGGCCCGCCCGTCGCGCCGAGGCGGAGGCCAAGGCGCGAGAACTGATGGGGTCGGGGTACATGGCCTCGCACGTGGACATGATGCTCCAGATGCTACTCGCAAGCGATGAGGAAGAGTTACGCCGCCTCCGCGCTGAGGGCGAGCAAGCGCGGTCGCTCCTGGCCGCCGTGGAGCGGGCCGAGCCGATCTCGGACGTGGACCAGCTCAGGGCCGACGCGAGAGCCGCGGAGACAGTGAACTCGCGGAACGCGCTCCTGAAGCGCATCCTCACGGTGCGATTCAGCGAGGATCGGGGGAAGGTCACCGCGGATGGCCTGAGTCGGTACTCCCCCGCAGAGGAGGAAGCCAGCCTGTCGTGCTACATATTGCTCAAGGTCACCGCCGCCCCGCCTATTCCCGTCCCACTCAAAATCGGTCGCGAGCGCGGCAGGCGTGTCATCACGCTTCCCACCTCCCGCGAGGAGATGTTGGGCATGGAGATGCGCGAGGAGAGCGAATAGGCGAGAGCTGACCCTGCTGGGCCGCCGTGCGTCGTTGGCGGCCCAGCGGGATCGGATAGTCAAGTGGCTACGGCTCCCACCATCATTTCGGGGTCTATCAGGTAGCGACGGGCCAAGAGATTCGCGTTGTGCGGGCAGTCAGGCCGCGCCGCCGCTGAACGCAGGCATTCCGCGTAGCGGGCGCGTAGGACGGGGCTAAGGGCCGCGTCGGACAATTCCTCTACCCGCGCGGCGGCGGTGTGGTAGTCAGTGGCGGTCAGGCGGGCGCGGTAGGCGGCGAGAGCGGCCTCAATCTTCGTCTGGGCGGGTTCGGGTCGGGTCGGTCGGGTCACGCGGGGCACTGGTTTTATTACCTGCTTGTTAGGTTGGCAACCCATTTTTTAGAGGGTGCTTCCCCGCGTTCTCGTGCCGCCCGCATCCATTCGGCACAGAATCGCCGCCACCTATTTTTCGCGTCTTCTTCGATGCTCACGACGACTGTTGCTACGCCGCTCTGACTCGTTTAGTAGCAGATCAACGGGGCGATGTCGAGTGTGCGCGGGACCGAGTAACCAATCCCAGTAGAACTACGGCGCGGCGACGGCGAGGTACCCTGGCCCCGCCGTAGCCGAGCCACCGCGCCAGTTTGTCGGTCGGGGAAACGTCGTGAACCAGACCCTGTTGAACCGACGCGCAAGTGCCTCCTGCCGCAATCGCAGAGAAAGTGTAGGACGCGCACTGGCTGTCGCGTCGAGTGGAAAGTCAAAGCCTTGAACCGCAAAGTGCTGACAGGGGCGTTTTCAGGCTCATTCCAGCAAGGGGCGCGGCTCATCTATCATGGCTCGCCTACAAACGGCTACAAAGGGTGTTCTCGTCCAGCCAAAGGGCTATTGCATTGAAGCGTGTGTCCCATTGACGGTGTTGAGGTATTCCCCGCCGCTCGGAACGACGGTTCCGAACGCCGTCATGAAGTCCGAACGGGCTGGCAGTTTTTGACACCCGACTATAAGGCATCTATGGGTGGTCTGTTCTCGCCTACGGCGCATGGTTCACCTGACGCAGAGCAACCGCCAGGCACTCCCTGCGCGTGTTCCACCCCGCCTCGTAGAGCCACGCCGCCAACATAACACCGACGCAAGGGCCGAGCGCGTACCCCTAACAGACCGCCGCCCCTCGAATGGAGTGCCTTCCTGAGCCAGTGAGTCCCCGCTCGCGTCCGCTGACCGACACGACGGACGCAGCCTGCGGGAACTAAAACCGTGCCATCTGCCGTATATTGATCCTGATGCTCCGTCGGGTGCTGGCCCTCCATACGGTACTCTGCCTGCTGGCTACGTTCTTCACGTTGCCCGCCGCCCCGACGCTCGTGTGCCGCATGACGGGCGAGCCGATGCCGCCCGTGGTCGCCGACGCCGAGAACCGCGACTCGTGCTGCGCCGTCGCCGTGACGGTCGGCGCGGACGGCAGCGACCGCTACGCGCTGACCAGCCCTGGCTGCTGTGACCTGCGTATCACGCCCGACCATGAGCAACCGCCCGCCGTCGCTGCGGTGACTCCCGATCTCGGCCCGTCGGCCGCCTGGGTTCCCGCCCCACCCGCTATCGGGGTGCCCGTCACCACCGAGGTCGCGGTGATGCCATTCCTTCTCACCTCGGTCGCCCCTCGCGCCCCGCCCGTCGGGGCCGTACCCGCCCGCGGTCCCCCTTTCTTCTCCTGACACGGCTATCGTCGCTGTCGCGCTGGCGGCTGGTGGCGCCTCGGTGCGCTCGCGCTTGTCGCTTGCTCGCCTACTGGCACCCCGCCCGCGCCCGTCCATCTGGCCTCATCGGACACGATAGGGCAGGAGAAGAACATGAACGTCATCCGAATCAAGAACGCGGCGCTTTCCGCGCCGTTCGCCGTCGCCGCTCTCGTCTTTGCGGCTGTGTCTTTCGTCCCCGCGTCGTCGGTCGCGGGTTCTGGCGGTTCCCGTAGCGACGGCAGCCGCGTAACCGCCTGTTGCGCCCGCCCCGCCGCCGCTCCTGCCGTCGCCTCGACGCCTGGCGGCAAGGGCGACTACCTCGTGACCGTCGGCAAGCGGTCCGTCTGGGCGTCTCAGGCGGTGGTAACGACGGGCAACGCCTCTACCACCGCAGCCAGCGGACGTAGCCCTGCCGCCCGAACGAAGGCGGCTTCGTCTTGTTGCTCTGGCGGCAACTGCTGTGCGAAAGGGAACTGCTGTTCGGTCGTGGGCTGCTGCAAGGCGGACAAGTCCTGTTGCGACTCCGCGAAGGGCGTCTGCACCGCTGAGTGCGGCTGTCCCACGGGCGGATGTTGCGGCGACAAAGCCGACAAGCAGGCCAGCGCCCCCCGTGCCAACCACACCAGTGCCACCTGCTGCGCCGCGCCCGCCGCGAAGTAGGAGTCCGTCACGGCGGGGCGGGAATCTCCCGCCCCGCCTATACCGTCGGCTCCCGATCCCCAAGGAGAACCTTATGATCCCAGTGTCCCGCGCGGGGTGGATTTCCGCCCTCGTGCTGTTCGCGGGCGTAGCTGGCGCACCGTCCGCGGCCCGCGCCCAGTCCGCGCCTCCGTGACCGCTGTGACCCGCCTCTGGATATTCCGCCCAGAGCGGGAACCCGACTGGTTCAGTCGGGGCCACACTGCCGCAGAAGCGGCTTCTCATCGCCACCATGCACTCGGACGGCCTCGCAGGCAAGACCGAAACCTTCGTCCGCTACGGCGTCACGCCGCGGCTTGAGGTCGGCTTCGGCTACCTGTGGAAGCAGTCCATTGTCAGGCCCCTGGCGACGTACACCCTGCTCCCCGAAACTGCGGCGCGTCCCGCCTGGACGACGGGCGTACTAACCGACTCGCTCGGCGGGGGACGGTCGGGGTTGTTCACCACGCTCGCTAAAGACATTGAGGAGAACACGAGGCTGCCGCTGTCGCTCTACATCGGCACGGCGGTCGTCAGCAACGAGCGCGATCGCTGGCGCTTCCTCACGGGCGCGAACGTCCGCGTCGCGCGTGGGTTGAACCTGTCCGCGCAGTTCGACGGTCGCTACGTCAACCTGGGACTCGTCGGCCAGGTGGGCACTGTCGGAGGCGTACCGATCCGCCTCGGGATCGTGGCGGCAAGGGGCAATAAGATCGGCCCTCTCGCGGCGGCGAGTTTCCCGCTCGGCACCGCCGACCATTGACGCCTCGCGCGGCGGGGTTGACACTCGCCGCCGCCCGTGATAACCTTTCGACGAACATCGAAAATTTCGATGTTCGTCGAAAGGTTAGCTGATGCCCGAGGAACCCGTCGCGCCCGATCTGGCGACTATCTTTAAGGCCCTGGCCGACCCGACGCGGCTGGCCGTATTTCAGTGCATCCGCTGCTGCGGGCCGACCTGTGGCTACGATACCGACAGCGGGACGTGCTGCGGCGAGTGCGACGGCGTGACCGCCTGCCGCATCCGCTGCCAGGTGCCTTGCGCCCCGTCCACGCTGACCCACCACCTGAATGAGCTGCGGGCGGCGGGCCTCATCGCCACCGAGCGCCGCGGGCGGGTCGTCCACTGCCGCGTCCGCCCCGACGCCCTGGTCCACATCGCCGCGTTCGTGTCGGGCAAGTAGACGAACAAGGCCAGCGAAAGGAAAGAACCATGACCTCCATGACTGCTGTGGCTCACGAAGCCGCGTGTTGCTCCTGTTGTCCCGACGACTGCGCCTGCTGCGCACAGACGGACTGTTGCGCTGGCGGCGCCTGCACCTGCTCGTGTGGGTGCGCCTGTTGCGCCAGCGACGCGGGGAAAAAGGCGTAGGTCCGAACCCGATGTTTTTCTCCCGCTACATGACGGGCGCGGCTGCGGCGGCACTGCTGCTGTCCGCCGCGCCCGCCGCCCGCGCTCAGGAGCAGGAGAAGCCGCCCACCGCCGCCGCGCCCGACAGGGCGCAGGACCAGCGGCAGCGGCTCCGCTCCACTCTCCCCCCGTGAACGGGGTGACCTGGCGAGGGGTCGCCGCTCCGTGCGAGCGGCATTCAAGGCAAGTGGCAGTTCAGCCAGCGATACGTCAACACCCGCGAGGAGCGCCCGCGCTGGCGCACCACGCTCTCGGCGCGGGTCGCCCCGCGCCTGCAACTCGGCCTGGAGTACAACCCGAACGCGCCCGACGAGACGCTGAACCCTATCGGCAACTACTTCCTCCAGACCGAGACGGAGACGCGGGCAGGGATCATCGCGGGGTTCAGCTCGGACCGCATCGGGACGCCGTCGGGGATGGCCTACTTCGTCACCGCGCAGAAGCAGATCGGCGGCGAGCGGGGGCGTGTCGCGCCCTACCTCGGCCTCTCCTACTCGGAATGGGGCCGCGAGTTGCTGGTCCCGTTCGGGGCCAGCATCGCGCTCTCCGACTCGGTGACGCTCCTGCCGATGTGCGACGGCAAGTACGGCCACACGACGCTCTCGTGGTCGGACCGCAGGGGGCGGACGTTCTCGCTCGTCGCCGCGTTCAACAAGCGGCTCGGCTTCGCGTTCGCGCAGAACTTTTGAGAAGGTAAAACGACATGAACAATAACACGGGAAGGCTCGGGGCGGCGGTCGGCGTTGCCCTCGGCCTGCTCCTTGCGGCCCCGCCGCCGACGGCACACGCCCAAGAAAAGGCCGTCGTCGTGAAGGACAAGCTGCCCGCGAAGGCGGAGTGCTTCATCTGCTCGCAAAACGGCGAGGAGCACGGCGAGGAGAAGCCCGCAGGCGCCGTCGCGTACAAGGGCAAGACCTACTACTTCTGCTCGAAGAAGGAGGTCGAGGCGTTCGTCAAGGACCCCAACGCCTACCTGCCCGCCCCCGTGCCGCGGCCCGCGCCTGCGTTCTCGCTCCCGACCGCGACAGCGGCGGCGGGCGAGAAGGTCACGCTAACGGGGCTTGCGGCGGGCGGCAAGGTGCTGCTGGTGGACTTCTGGGCGACGTGGTGCGGGCCGTGCGTCAAGGCCATGCCCGAACTCCAGCGCCTGCACCAGAAGTACGCTGCGGGCGGCAAGTTCTCCGTCGTGGGCGTGTCCATCGACGAGGAAGGCGCCAAGAAGGTCGGCCCGTTCCTCGCCAAACAGAAGACCAAGTACACCTACCCGATCCTGCTCGACGCGGCGGCGGATGCCCCTGTCTGGCAGCAGTGGGGGGTGAAGGCTGTCCCGTCGGTGATCTTGGTCAAGGACGGGCAGATCGTCCGCCACTGGGCGGGCAAGGTCGATCTCAAGGAGGTCGAGAAGGCCGTCGCCGAGGCGGTCGGCTCCTGACGCAACCCCGCTCCGTGCCGCCCCCGCAGATACAGTTGTAGCGCGGGGGCGACAGAGGTACAATGAAGCCGTGCGCCGCACCCATCGCTATCGAATGCCGAAGCCGCTCTTGGCTACCCTGCTCGTCATGGCCTTTGCCATGCCGATGGCGTTCGCTCGCGTCGCGGTGACGTGGTATTGCGAGGGCCGCGCTTGCGGGTACACGCCGTTCTTCTGTTGCTGTGACGCGCCATCTGTCGAACGCGATTCGCAGTGCGAATCGGTAACCGACAGCGCGGTGTCTGCGAAGGGTGAGACGAGGCCCACTATGTGCCCCGCGCCATGCGACTGCCGCATGGTCATCGGTGCGTCCGACGAGCAACCCCCCGCTGTGGATGTTTCCACCCCAGCGTCTGTGTACCCGTTGCTCGTCGCTTTGCCTCCTGTGGCATCGCTGAACGCCCCTGAGCCGTTCGTCGGCGAGCGCGATGTCACTCCCGTCGAGGCACGTGGTCCGCCTCCGACGCCTGATTTCGCTGCTTCCCCCGCCTCTCCTCGCGCTCCGCCGCTCTCCTGACAACCGTTGTCATCACGGTCGTCAAGCCGAGTCGGAACTTTGCCGCGCGTTGCTTTCGTACACGCCCTTTTCATGCCTCCCGCCTGACGACCAACTTCACGTTTCGTCAGGAGGAGCAGATTGCCATTCCCGTTTCCACCCATCGGCGGTGAGGTCGCCCCCGCCGCCATCATATCGGTCTACCAACAGCAGCCGCCCGACACGCCTGCGGCGTCGTCAACGGCCCCGTCGCTGACCGTTGACGACGCGGTGCGCGTTGCCGTCGCCAACAACCGCCGCCTCGCCGCCGCTGTCCGCGACGTGTCCGCCGCCCGCCAGGGGGTCCGTGCCGCAGGCAACCTGACCAACCCGACCGCGCTCTTTAACCCTGCCCTAACGGGTGGGGTCCAGGGCGGCTCCGACACGGAGGTTCTCTTCCAGCAACCGCTGGAGGTGAACGGGACGCGCACAGCGCGGCGCGGGGTAGCCTCCGCACAGATGCGCCGTGCCGACGCGCTGGCCGTCGCCGAATTGCGCTCGGTTGTGTTCACTGT
>JANRLW010000020.1:0-70033 GCA_033762295.1 Capsulimonadales bacterium | reverse complement strand
CCACGCTTTCGACGCCGACCCAGTACGAGCATTTGTCGGTCGCCGGTGCGGTAACGATGGCGGGAAAGTTGGTGACCTGGGTTCGGAAGGAGTCCTTTAACGGCGTGGCGATCGTGGGTTTCCTGCGGCATTTGCTGCGTCAGGTACCGGGCAAGGTGATCTTGCTCTGGGACGGCGCGAGGATTCACCGTTGTCGTGCGGTGAAGCCGCACGACATTGAGTGTCTCAATACGCCGTGCGGTTCGCTCTACGGATTCATCGTATGCCGCTTGCCAGTGAGTGTTGATATGGAACAACCGAGAGCGGAATCTGATTCGGGCATCCACTTCAGATTGAAGTGCAACCTCCCCAAGATATTCTATAATGAAGAACCATGTTGCGTTTAGTTCGTCCACAAACTCTTGTGGAAATGGGGAAGGAAGGAACCGAGACGGAAGGTAGCCTTCGATTGAAAAATGCCATTCACCATGCGACGGGTATAGACCGTCCGTTGAGCCGAAGCATTGACGAAACGCGATTTCAAGTACGTGTGCCATATCGCGCATCTGCCGGTACTTTTCGTCCACTTTGTCTCCCTCTGAATTGAAGAACCACTTGCGGAACCAGTCGTCCGCCCAAACGTCGTAATCGGGAAAAGTCGGCATACCTTTGTTTCGGGAATCGTATGCCTCAACTGAAGAGGTTGCGAGGCTACGGAGGACGTAGGGGACTATCGTTCACGGACAGACAACCCTTCTGCTTGCGACGGTTGTTTCCGCCTGGTAGAACGATAAACGGAATTTCGGCGTTCCGGGGGTTAACGAGGCGACGCGAGGTTGCTACTCTCTGGATGGATTTGTGGAAATTCGAGGGATTACCGTCCCTCTCTGAGACTTTATAGCAAACCCACCCTCTCGTCCCCCACAACCGTGGTTTTTTTGTTTCCTATCGGCTGGCGCAGGTGGGGGTGGACCGCCGGAAGGCGCGTTCGCAAGGAGTCTCACCACTTTTTGAGAGGGAACTATCCGATCCCTGTTCCCGGCGTTCGTTTCCCCCCAAAATCCCCCATTCCGGCAGGTTTTCAAAGTAACCGTTGACAAACGCAGAGGGATCGTTTATTCTCTTTGCAACTTTTGCACACGAGGCACAACCATCGGCCCGCCGTTCACAGGGTTCGGCGTGTTCCGTCACCGACTTTCAGGAGCCTTGCCCCGGTAGGAACCGACGCCGATCCCGGAGCCGGTCCGACCGGTATCAGGACTCCATAATGCATCGTCCGCGCCGCGCGGGAACCCGGTATACAAAATCAGGGTTAAAAGGACAACGAAGAGGACACGGAAACGCATACGCCACCGGACCTTTCCCCAAACCGGAAATGAATGGCGCGAGTATACGCAGGGTTTCCGCGCCTGTCAAGTAAAAATCGCTTTTATTGCCGACCAGAGACCGTGCCGCGTCCTTCGCCAACTTTTTCGTCGGCCGCAACGATTCGGGAAATAATCCCTGCCGTCCGTTCGTACAATAGAGTGGAAAGAGGTTGGAAACCATGCTTCGAGTGGAAGAGTCCGGACGTCGTCGCATCGCGATCCTGAGCGGTGTTCTCGCCATTTTTCTCGGGGGAATGATGCTGGTCGGCCTGATCGAGCGTATGGCGGGTCCTGCTGACGCCAACTCGGGTCCGTTCGACCTGGCCGCCGCCCGCAAGGAGATGGAACGTAGCCGGGAAATTCGACGGGAGGCGGCAGTCCTCGGCAGCAAGGGACGCTGGCAGGATGCCGTCCGGTTCCTCGATTCCTCCGCGCCGCAGTTCGGGGCGATGCCGTTCCTCCGCGCCGAGGCCGCCCTGCGCGCCGGTCGGTTCGAGGAGGGCAAAAAGGGCCTTCTGGAGTTTCTACCGGCGGAGGATAATGTCGCCCATGCCACCCGCCTGATCCTGGAGGGCAAAACGGAGGGATACCGCACCTTCGTCTCCCGGACGATCGCCTCCGTGCGCGAGAAAAACCCGGATGCGACCACCGCCAACAACTCCGCGTGGGTCGCGGCTCTCGCGCCTGATGCCCTCGACGACTATTCCGACGTGATCGCCCTGGCCAAGGTCGGCGTCGTCGGCGCGGGCGAGGAGGATAAGGCGACGTTCCTGAATACGCTGGGAGTTCTCCTCTTCCGGGCGGAACGTTACCCCGAGGCGGTCGATTGCCTTCTGCAGGCCGAGAAGATCAACTCCGATCCGTTTAACTGGCCGTTCCTCGCGATGAGTTACCGCCGGATGGGCAAGGAGAAGGAAGCCTCGAAATATTTCAATGACTTACAGGGACATCTGAACAAGACGTTCGGCTCGCTTCCCGGACCGAATCGCCACGAACTGCTCCTGTTCTACCGGGAAGCCGAGGCCGTGTTCGGACCCGCCTCGCCCGCGACCGCACGATCGTAGTCGGAACGGAAACGGCGGATAAGCGTGTCCGCCGTTTCCCGCACACTGACAGGACGTCCCATCCACTCCTCCAACGTCGCAATCCGTTTTCCGGAGACACCGCACGGGACGATGGTTTCGAAGTCCCGGCGCACCTCCTCGGTCACATTCAACGCGAAGCCGTGGTGGGTCACCCAGCGCGAAACCCGCACACCCAGCGCCGCGAGATACCCGTCCCCCACCCAGACACCGGCGTGAAAGTCGGCCCGCCCCGCGCCGCGCACTCCCAGGTCCTCGACCGACCCGATCAGGACCGCTTCGAGAAACCGGATATATCGGTGCAGGTCGCGCCGCCCTTCCCCCAGATGCAGGATCGGGTAACCGACCAGTTGGCCGGGGCCGTGGTAGGTCACATCGCCGCCACGGTCGGTCTCCACCGGTTCGATCCCGCGCGCCCGATACTCCTCGAAGGTCAGCAGAAGGTTCGACCGATCCGCCGCCTTGCCGAAGGTGACCGTCGGCGGGTGAGTCAGCAGGATCAGCGTGTCCTCCCCCTCCCCGCGCTGCCGACGCGCTACCAGTTCCTTTTGCTGCTGCCAGGCGTCGCGGTACGGGATCGGGCCTTCGTCGACGCGGTCCGAAATCGTCAGCGGCATTCCGTCAACCCGCGTTCCTCGCCGCCCGCAGTTCGCCGATCAGGCGATCGATCGCCTCCTTGACCCGGATCGCCGCCGTTTCGACCGTTTCCAGTTCCGCGCCGGAGACCGATTCCACTTTGATCTCCCCGATCGTTCCGAGCGCCTTTTCCAGGTATCCGACAAACGCCCGACCGGTCGAAAAGGGCGGAGGACCGTTCAGGGTATCACCGCTGATGTCAAGGACGGTCGGAAGCGCCTCCAGGGAGGCGGACAGAATATCCTCGCGCCGGTCCGGATTGGTTTTGAGCGCGCGCGCGATCCGACCGGTATCGTCGGCGGACAGCTTTTCCTCGCGGATCTTCTCGACGAGCGAGGATTGGAGTTCGGGTTCGTCGTTCAACTGGCGCAGGAACCGGGCATGCTTCTCCGTGATGTTGCCGTCGGCGGGACGATTGGGCGACGACACAACCTGCTCGGCAATGGTTTCGGGAAGGTCGAGAAGGTCCAGCAGATAGCCGATGGTCCGCTCCGAGACGCCCAGTCGCTGGCCGACCTCCCGGTTGGTGGCGTTCAGCCGCTCTTTCAGCATTCGGATCGCCTGCGCCTTATCGAGCGGAGCCAGGTCCTCCCGCTGTAGATTCTCGATCAACTGCTCGGTCGTTTTCCCGGCCGCGTCATTCTCCTCCTCGCGGACGATGCAGGGGATCGCCTCCATTCCCGCCATCTGGGACGCCCGCCAGCGTCGTTCCCCGGTGACGATCCGGAAGCCGTCGACACCGTTCAGCGGAATCACCGTGATCGGGTTTAAAATGCCATGCTGTTTGATCGAGTCGGCCAGAGCGGTCAGGGCAGTGTCATCGATGGCGCGTCGTGGCTGATCCTCATCGGGAACGATTCGAGAAACTTCAATAAACCGTAGTTCCATGCGCTCATTGTAGCCGCCCGCTCCGACGAGTGTCAAACCAATGTTTTCATCGAGCGGTCGAAAAGAGGCCGACGAATTCACGTGTATAATGACGACAGAATGACTGCCGTCCCCTCCGTCCCGCCTTCCCGACCGCCCGTATCCGCGCTCCGATTCGTGGCTCCCGTCCTGCTGCTGGCACTGGGGTTGCGTCTCTGGGGAATCGACTGGGGTCTGCCCAACGACGCCCGCTGGTTCTCCTACCACGTCGATGAATCGGTAGTCGTCACCTTTTCGCGGGCGGTACATCCGCTCCTCCTTCTCCTCGATCCGGGGTTCTACAACTACGGCTCGTTGTCCCTGCTCCTGAACGGGTTCTTCATTCACCTCGGGGAGATGATTGGCTTGGTGCGGCCAGGACCGTCGCCGCAGATCTACTCGGCATCCGCGCTTCTGGTGGCTCGCCTGGTCACGGTCGGTCTCGGCGTCGGCACCTGCGGCTTTCTTTTCGGCGCGGGACGACTCCTGTACGGGATCACGGGTGGCGTCGTGGCGGCGACCCTGTATGCGGTAGCGCCGCTGGCGGTTCAGCACGGACACTTCGCGACGGTGGACGTTCCCGCAACGTTCTGGGTGGCCGGATCGCTCTACTTCGCCGTTCGCCACCTGTCGGACGAGCGGAAGGCGCGCGACCTCATCCTGGCAGGGGTCTGGGCAGGGCTGGCGGCAGCCACAAAATACAACATGGGTCTGGCGGTCTTGCCGGCGTTCGTCGCCTGGTGGCTCGGACAACCTCGCGACCGGCACGGTGTCGCCCTGGTTGCCGGAACCGCCGCCCTCGGGTTCCTGCTCGGGTGTCCGGGAGCGTTGCTCAACTTCCCCGCGTTCTTCGCCGGTCTCACCGAGGAGATGGGGCATGTGGCGAAAGGGCATGATCGGGTCTTTGCCGGTACGCCGCCCGGATTCCTTTACCACATCGCGTTCAACCTGGCCTGGGGCATCGGCTGGCCGCTGGTGATCGCCGTTCTCGTCGGCGTCGGAAACGCGCTGGTTCGTCGCCGCCCCGGCGAACTCGCCCTGCTGGCCTTTACCCTGCCGTACTATGTCCTGATCGGGATGGCGGCGGTCAAGTTCGCCCGGTACACGCTTCCTCTGATGCCGCCGCTGTTCGTGCTGGCGGGGGGGCTGACGGCGATTTCGACCGGACGCGTCGGGCGAATGGCGCTTCCTGCCCTTGGCGCGGGCGCGGTCTACGCCCTGCTGATGGCCTGCGGCTTCGATGCGGTGATGACCCGTCCCGACCCGAGGGACCGCGCCGCCGCCTTTATCCGCGAGAAGGGGTTTACATCCGTCGGCTTCCCGACCGGTCCCTGGTTCTACTCCCCGGCTCTGAACCCGTTGCTCGGGGCGAACGTCCCGACCGCGGCCAAAAAGGCCGCCGCCGAAACCACCGAACCCCGCCTCCTGGCAGCGGACGGCGAATGGAACGTCGATCAGTTACGGGCCGAGAACCCGGACGCCGTTGCCCTCTCGGAACTGAACGAATACGCCGATGCCCAGCGCATCCGGTTCCCCGCCGCCATCACCTTCCTGTCCTATCTGCAGGAGAATTATCCGAAGCAGGAGGTCTTCGCCAACCCGGTGTCCTTCCTCGGGATTCCGTTTAGCCGACTCCGGACCGACAGCGGCCTCCCGACGCCGGGTTTGCCGACACAGGACCTGCCGCACGATATGAACTACACCAATCCGACCACCGTGGTCCGTTACAGGTAATTCGCCATGCTTCTTCCCCTCGCCCCGCACGAACGCATCCTCGTCGCTCTGGACGTCGACTCGGCCGACGACGCCCTTTCTCTCGCCCGTCGACTGGTCGGACGCATCGGAGGTGTCAAGGTCGGACTGGAACTGGTCCATGCCGCCGGATTCGACATCTTCGCCCGGCTCCGGGATATCGGCGCGGACCGGATCTTCTACGACGCCAAGTTCCACGACATACCGAACACGGTTCACGGAGCGGTACGGGCGGCGGCGAAGCGGGGTGTCTGGATGGTGAACGTTCACGCCTCGGGCGGTTCGGCGATGCTCCGGGCGGCACGGGAGGCCGCATCGGCCATGGATTCTCCGCCCCTGCTGATCGCCGTCACGGTTCTGACCAGCATCGACCAGGCGATCCTCGCCCGGGACCTTCGGGTCCCCGGAACCGTCGCGGAACAGGTGATACACCTTGCCCGTCTTGCGGAGGAGTGCGGTGCGGACGGAGTGGTCGCCTCTCCTCAGGAACTGCCCCTGCTTCGGGAGCGTTGCCGTCCGGACTTCGTCACCGTCATCCCCGGTATCCGGCCCGCCGGAACGTCCGCCGATGACCAGAAACGAATCGCCACACCCGGTCAGGCCGTTCGCGACGGGGCGGATTTCCTGGTCGTCGGCAGAGCCATCACCGGCGCGCCCGACCCGGTCGCCGCTGCGGAGGCCATCCTTGCGGAGATTCGCCGCGCCTCGGAAGGTTGAGGTTTCGATGTATGCCATTCGCCCCCTTACGATCGACGAGGTTCTGGAGCGCGACCCTTATCTGTCTCCTCACCGGGAGGTGATCGAACGACGCGCCGCGCGATACCGGTCCGCCCTCGCGGAGATTGCGGCGGACGGCGGTCTGCACGGCCCCCTGACACAGGGGCATCACTACTTCGGCATCCACCGGAGCGAAATCGACGGTGTTCCGGGAATCCGGTATCGGGAGTGGGCGCCGGGAGCCGACCGGTTGTTTTTGATCGGGGATTTCAACGGATGGGACCGGCAACGTCACCCGCTGACGCGTGACGAGTTCGGGGTCTGGAGCCTTTTTCTCCCCGACGGCCCGGACGGTCCCGCACTGAAACATGCCAGCCGGGTCAAGGTCCATGTCGTCACCGCGGACGGCGGGTCCGACCGGATACCGGCCTACATCCGCCGCGTGCTCCCCGATGACATTACCCACCATTTCGTCGGGCAGGTCTGGATGCCGCCGCCGTTTGTTTTCCGTCACTCCGCTCCCCGCCCGGAAGGCGCACTGCGAATCTACGAGACACACATCGGCATGGCCCAGGAGTTCGAGGGGGTCGGCACGTTCGACGCCTTTCACGAACGGATACTGCCACGGATCGCGGATCTCGGCTACAATGCGATTCAATTGATGGCGATCCAGGAACATCCGTACTACGGGTCGTTCGGCTACCACGTCAGCAACCTGTTCGCCGTCTCCTCCCGTTTCGGAACCCCGGAGCAGTTGAAAGCGATCATCGATACGGCCCACGGTCTTGGGATTCTCGTCCTCCTCGATATCGTCCACAGCCATGCGGTCAAAAATACGCTCGAGGGTCTTAACCGATTCGACGGCACGCCCTATCAGTACTTCCACGACGGTCCGCGCGGCGAACATCCGGCCTGGGACTCGCTGCTCTACGATTATTCCCGGTACGAGGTCAAACGCTTTCTCCTCAGCAATATCCGGTACTGGCTGGAGGAGTTCCGCTTCGACGGTTTCCGGTTCGACGGCGTCACCAGCATGCTGTACCTGGATCACGGGCTGAACCGGGAATTTACCTCCTACAACGATTACTTCGGGCCGGATACCGATGAGGACGCCTTTCTGTACCTGCAGCTGGCAACCGCGACGGCGCATGCGATCCGACCGGAGACGATCTGCATCGCCGAGGACGTTTCCGGGATGCCCGGCGTCGCCCTCCCGGCGGAGGTCGGCGGCCTCGGGTTCGACTATCGTCTGGCGATGGGCGTCCCCGACTTCTGGATTCAACTGGTCAAGGAGATACCGGAGGAGGAATGGAAACTGACGCAACTTTACCACACCCTCCTCAATCGTCGCCGGGACGAACGGCATGTCGGATATACGGAAAGCCATGACCAGGCGCTGGTCGGCGATCAGACCCTGGCATTTCGTCTGATGGGTTCGGCGATGTATTCGGGCATGCGTCACGGTTCGGAGGACCCGATCGTCGAGCGCGGCATCGCCTTACGCAAACTGATCGAACTGATCACCTTCGCGCTGGCCGGCGAGGCGTTCCTCAACTTCATGGGGAACGAGTTCGGACACCCGGAGTGGATCGATTTCCCGCGCGAGGGCAACGGTTTTTCCTACCGGCACGCCCGCCGACAGTGGTCGCTGGCGGAAAACCCGGACCTTTTTTATGCCGACCTTTTACGGTTCCACCGGATGCTTCTCCAACTGGACATTCGGTACGGATTGCTGTCGGACCCGTTGATCGATCAACTGGCGGTTCACGAGGACGAACGTCAGCTGGTTTTCCGGCGCGGGCCGCTGGTCTTCGCCTTCAACTTCCATCCGACCGAATCGTATTTCGGTTTTCGGCTGCCGGTCCCCGAGGACGCCGATTATCGGCTGCTCCTCGATACCGACGCGCGCGCGTTCGGCGGGTTCGGCCGGGTGGAGGCGGACCCGGTGTATCCGATGCAGGAAATTCCGATGTACGGCTGGAATCAATCGATTCAGATATACCTGCCGAATCGAAGCGCCCAGGTCCTTATTCCGGATTTCCGGCGACTTTCGGCCGACCGCGCCCCGGGGTAATCCTTCACATGCTGACCGATAAACTTGCCGTACAGATGTATACAGTTCGAGACCATACGCACACCGCCGCCGACCTGGCGGAGGCGTTGCGCCGTATCGCCGCGATCGGATACCCCGCCGTGCAACTGTCGGCGGTCGGGGCCATGAACGGCGAATCGCCCGCCGTCACGGCGAAGGATGCGGCCCGCATGCTGGCCGATCGGGGATTGAAGTGCATCGCCACGCACCGCTCCTGGGAACGGCTCGCCCGCCATACCGACGAAGAGATCGAGTTTCACGGGACCCTCGACTGCGGCTATGTGGCGATCGGGGGAATTCCGGGCGAGTACGGCGCGGAAGGCGCGGACGGTTACCGACGGTTTGTCGAAGAGGCCGCCCCGGTGGTCGAACGGCTCCGCGCGGCCGGCATCGGTTTCGGGCATCATAATCATGCCCATGAGTTCGAACGATTCGACGCCGGGAATCCGGCGACCCTCTTCGATATTTTGATCGACGACGGCGGACCCGACTACCTCCTCGAAGTCGACGTCTACTGGGCCTGGCATGCCGGCGTGGACCCTTCCGACCTGCTGCGGCGTTGCTCCGGACGCGTTCCCGTCATCCACCTGAAGGACAAGGAGGTCGTCGGGGGGAAGCCGGAGATCGGGGCGATCGGCGAGGGCAACCTGCCGTGGCGCGCGATCCTCGGGGCCGGGGAGGAGGCCGGGGTGGCATGGTACTGTATCGAACAGGACACCTGCCGTCGCGACCCGTTCGACTGTCTGGCATCGTCGTTCCGATATCTCAGCGAGGGAAATTTTCCGGTCCGCACTACGGTGTCCGGAGAGACCGGGAATTGACTTTCGTCCCGGCGGACGGCTATAATACGCCGCAGGAGGGGACCGATGCGCCGCACTAAAATCGTTTGTACGTTGGGACCGGCGGTCGATGGACCCGGTCAGTTGTCTTTCCTGGCAACCTCCGGAATGGATGTCGCCCGCCTGAACTTCTCCCATGGCACCCATGCCGAGCATAAGGTTCGCCTGGAAGGTGTGCGGCAGGCGGCACAGGAATCGGGAAAAAGTCTGGCCGTTCTTCAGGACCTTTGCGGCCCCAAGATCCGGGTCGGCAATGTGGCGGTCGGCACCCGTCTGCAAAAGGATTCCCGCTTCGTCCTGACGGCGGACGACGTTCCGGGCAACGAGGAGGTGGTTCACCTCCCGGTTCCCGCGATGTTCGCGGCCGTCCGTCCAGGCAATCACCTGTTGCTGGACGATGGTCTGCTTGAACTGGTCGTTACCGAAAAAACCCAGACCGAGCTGGTGACCCGCGTGATTACCGGCGGCACCCTTGGCTCCAAAAAAGGTATCTCCGCGCCGGGTGTCACGCTGGACGTGGATGCGGTGACGGAAAAGGATATCGAGGACGTCCGTTTCGGGCTGTCGATCGGCGTCGATTACGTCGCGCTGTCGTTCGTTCGCGAGGCGGCGGACGTGATCCGGCTCCGACAGATCATGAAAGAGGCTCATCGGACCGTCCCGATCATCGTCAAGATCGAGAAGGCGGAAGCGATCGCCAATCTGGAAGAGATTCTCCATGTCGCGGACGGCGCGATGGTCGCGCGCGGCGACCTGGGCGTCGAAATGCCGGTCGAGGAGATTGCGATGGCGCAGAAGAAGATCATTCGCGCCTGCAACCGCCTTGGAAAGCCGGTAATCACGGCCACGCAGATGCTCGACTCCATGATCCGGAACCCGCGTCCTACCCGAGCCGAGGTGACCGATATCGCCAATGCCGTCCTCGATGGCACCGATGCCGTCATGCTGTCGGGGGAGACCGCCGCCGGAGCCTACCCGTTCGAATCGGTGCAGATGATGGCGCGGATCGCCGAATGCGCCGAACGGGATATGGATTTCGCCAAAATCCTGTCTGATAAGCAGCCGCATCACGGCTGGGAAAGCCTGACGGACGCTATCGGCGAGGCGGTCGTCCAGATCGCGCAGGATCAGAAAGCGGCCGCCATCGTCTGCTCGACCTCCACCGGCGGAACCGCCCGCGCCGTCGCCAAGTTCAAACCGAGCATGCCGATCCTTGCCGCGACCACCCGTCCGGAAACCTGCCGACAGATGGCGTTGTACTGGGGATGCCGCCCGATGCTCGTTCCCATGCCGCACGACACCGATGAGATGATCCAGCATGCGGTGGAAGCCGCAGTTGAGCATCACTACGTTCGGGAAGGCGACCTGGTCGTGATTACCGCCGGAACGCCGATTGGCGTCCCCGGCAGTACCAACCTGATCAAAGTCCACTACATCGGCCAACCGCTCACTCAACCCGCGCGGAGACCCGATCATTAATCCGATGTCGACCCCTCCATGGAATGCCGCGCCCCCGGCTCGAACCGCGTCGACGCCCGGTCACGGGCCGAGTCGCGGTCCGAGGCGACGTATGATCGGATGGCATCGGTTTCTGGGTCGCCTGGTACGTCTTGCCGGAATGGGCGCCGTCGGCGTTTTCTCCGCGTTGCTGCTCTTTCAGGTCGCGCTGAAGATACTCCACCCCTACCGTCTGGGCCAGGAGGAGGCGCGAAAGGTGGAGGCGTTACGTCATCGTCTGGAAGCGCGGAACGCCGAGAATCAGCGGCTCGAGCGGAGACTGGAGTACCTGAAGTCGCCGGAGGGGCAGGAAACGCTGGCCCGCCGGGCAGGGTTTCATCGGAACGGTGAAATCCCCTTCCTCCTGACGCCGGCCGCCGTTTCGAGCGAGGCGAGTGCCGACTCCGACGCCCCCGAAAATAAACCGTAATCGCTCGGAAATCGGGTTGTCCGGTCCGGGTCTCCGGGCGGACGACTCGTGCGGGTCGGGGCGGACGGCGGTATAATACGATGTTGATATCACACCGGGCGACCCGTGCATGAGCGGGCCGCCTTTTTCGTGCGTTCACCGGAAGTGATTCGACCTCTCGACTGGAGGATTATTTATATGATAACTGCGGAAAAGATACAAAAGTCTTTCGGCCCCCAGGTCGTTCTCAAGGACATTTCCCTGATCCTGAGGCCCAAAGAGCGGATTGGTGTCGTCGGCGTGAACGGCGCGGGCAAATCCACCCTGGTGAAGATTCTGGCAGGCATTCTCGAAGCGGATAAGGGAGCGGTCGATCATCATAGCAGTTCGGTCGGTTACCTTTCGCAGGAGTCGCAGTGCCGACTGGGCGTGACCATCGGCGAGGAGATGCGCTCCGCCTTCCCAGGCGTCGATGACATCGAGGAACGGCTGTTGAAGGCATCCCAGGCCATTTCCGACGACGGCGGTTCCAAGGCCGACCTGGCGGAACTCGCACGTGCGGCCGATGACCTGACCCGTCTGGACGCGCATACCATCGAGGCGCGCATCGGACGCGTTCTCTCCGGTCTCGGATTCGAACTCGATGCCGTCGATCGGCTCACCGACACCTACTCCGGGGGCTGGCAGATGCGGATCGCGATGGCGAAACTGCTCCTGCAGGAACCCGACTACCTGTTCCTGGACGAACCGACCAACCACCTGGATGACGCCGCGCGCTGGTGGCTCGTCTCCTACATCGCCGAATACCCTGGCACCGTCGTGATGATCTCCCACGAACCGGAATTTCTGAACCTGACCTGCGAACGCATCCTCGAAGTCGACGACGGAAATGTCAAGTCCTACACGGGGAACTTCGAGGATTACGAGCGACTGAAGCAGGAAGCCTATGAACGGGAGGTCCAGGAGTACGAGGCGCAGCAGAAAGAGATCGCGGAATGGAAAGAGTTCATTCAGCGCTGGCGCGGCCATAAATCCAAGGCCGGAATGGTGGAGGACCGCGAAAAGAAACTCGCCAAGATCGATATGAAGGCTCGTCCGAAGGCGCGGCCGCGCTCGATGTACCTGCAATTGCCCGAGCCGCCCCGTTCGCCCAATGAACCGGTCATCATCGACCGGATGATCAAGCGGTACGGCACCAAGACCATCTGGAACGAGGTCAGCCTGACGCTGGAACGTGGGGACAAGATCGCCCTCGTCGGGCCGAACGGCGTCGGTAAGTCTACCCTGCTCCGGATGGTGGCGGGCGTGGAGGGACCGACCGAAGGGCGGGTCGAAATCAACCCGAAGACGGTCACCGCCTACTTCGCGCAGCATCAGGCGGAAGCCCTGAACCCGGAATTGACGATCCTCCAGGAGACGCTGTACGGCCTGGACCATCAGCAGGAAGAGATGGCGCGGAACCTGCTCGCCCGTCTGCTTTTCCGGGGCGAAGAGGTCTTCAAGGAGGTTCGGGTCCTGTCGGGCGGCGAACGTTCGCGGGTCGCTCTGGCCAAGTTCCTGATGCGTCCGGCGAATCTCTACCTGCTCGACGAGCCGACCAACCACCTGGACCAGATTTCCCGTGGAGTGCTTCAGGAAGCCCTCCAGCGGTTCGAAGGCACGGTGCTGATGGCATCCCACGATCAGCCGTTCATCGACGCGGTCGCCACCGGTATCTTCCGGGTCGAGGAGGGGAAACTGATCATGGAAAAAGACCCGGTCATCGCCCGAATCGCCGAGGATTAGGACGCCCCGAAACCCCGCCCCTCTCCTTCGGGAGGGGGGCTTTTTTCGTCCGTCGGAGAAAAGACCCGGCGGGCAAAATGCAAACCCACGAGAGGCAAACGGTTTTCGTTCCCTGCGTTTTGCTTACGTTTGTTTTCCTTTGCAGGAACCGGAGACGGTCAGCGAGAATCTGCCTCTCGGAAACCTAACCGAATTGGGGCGAAACGATGGCGAAGACGATCAAAATGCCGGTCCTGGGCAACAGTGTGGAGGAAGTCCGGATCCTTCAATGGTTCAAGAAGGTCGGTGACCGAATTCAACCGGGCGATCCCCTGGCGGAGATCGAAACCGACAAGACAAGTATGGAGTGGGAAAGCGCCGACTCCGGCGTGGTCCGCCAAATCCTCGCCGAGGCCGATTCCTATGTGAAGGTCGAAGCCCCGGTCCTGATCGTCACCAATACCGCCGACGAACCGCTGGACGGAGCGGAGCCTGTTTCGGCTGTTCCGGCCGTTTCGGTAATACCGACACCGCCCGCCTCTGCACCGTCCGCTACGGCACCCCCGATCCTCTCCCCGCGCGCGCAGCGGGTGGCCGCCGACCTCGGCGTCGATCCCGGACTGCTGACCGGACGCGGAACGGGTCCGAAGGGACGCGTACAGGAGAAGGATGTCCTTGCCGTCCACGCGGAGATTTCCGCCGCGGCGGCCACCCTGGAACCTGCGGTCGAACGGTTGCCGAAGGTATCGCCGCTGGCGCGAGCGGTCGCGTCCGGCGAGGGTGTCGACCTTTCCGGCCTCGTCGGCTCCGGCGCCGGGGGACGGATCACGGCGCAGGATGTTCGCTCCGCCGCCATGCCGCCCGAACCGGCGTCGCCCGAAGCGGCGGCGGCGGCTCCGGTCGAAAAATCCGATAGCCGTACGGTCGTGCTGACCGGCCTGCGGAAGCGGGTGGCCGACAACCTGATGCGGTCGGTCCGGGAGAAACCGCACGTCACGCTGAACACCGCCGTCGACATGACGGAGGCGATGCGTCTGCGCGCCGAACTGCTTCCCGTCCTCGAAAAGGCGACCGGTATCCGGATTTCCCCGACCGATATCATCGTCAAAGCGTCGGCGGTCGCTCTGCGCGAACACCCGTCGCTCAACGCCCATATCGAGGGCGATCACCTGACACGGTTCGATTCGGTGCATGTCGGGCTTGCGGTCTCCCTCGGTGACGAGGGACTGATCGTCCCGGTGATCCGCAACGTCGAACGCAAAGGGCTTTCCGAGCTTCTGCGCGACCGGGAGGACCTGGTGAAGCGGGCGCGCGCGGGCAAACTCGGCTCGAACGACCTCGCCGGAGGCACCTTCACAGTGACCAATCTGGGCAACTACGGAATTACCTCGTTCGATCCGATCATTCCCCCGCCACAGGTGGCGATTCTGGGAGTCGGCGCGATCGCCGATACGGTGGTGGCTCGCAACGGTCAGGCGGTGATCCGCCCGATGATGGGTCTGTCGCTCTCCTTCGACCATCGCGCGACCGACGGCGCGCCCGCCGCGGCTTTTCTGGCCCGTCTTCGGGAAATTCTCGAACTGCCCTACCTGCTGTTGCTTTAACGGTATAATAGGGACCATGCGTCTGGGCATTCTCCGAATCGGCGCGGTCTCTCCGGCGGAACGGTTGGTCGCCGACCTTCGAACGGCCGATATCGATGTGGTCACCGGGGAGGTCGGAGGAACCGCGACGGCCGAAGCGACCCGGCAGAGCGGAATTCTGGGCCGCGCGGATTGCGACGGCGTCCTGATCGAGCTCTCCGCCGACGCGGACCCGTGGCTGATCCTGCCGGCCGTGCTTCACATCGGATGTCCGATCCTCCTTGCCGGCGCGGGTAACACCGGCCGACAGGCGGCGGAACTGATCCGGCAGACGGGTGTCCCGTTCGAGGAGGCGCGGGCGGAACTCGATGTCCCGTCCCTGCAAGAATGGCTTCGCGCCCATCGCGCGTCCGAACGTCAGGCCGGGATCGAACTTCCGTCGAAACTTTACGGCAACCGGATGGCGGCGGCACCGGACCGGATGGTCGGGGTGGATCGCCTGCGGTGGTTCCGGCAGTTCGGGATCGTTTTCGTCGGTCCGGAAGAGGAGGCGGAAATGATGGCGGATGATGGCGTCCTCTCCGCGCTCTCCCGCCGTTTTCTCAGCCTGATCGGTGACCGTCCGGAGCGGGAAGGGTTTACCGAGGCGCGGATCGAGGAGGACAGCGGTCGGTTCGTCTGCCGTTTTCGGTACCATACCGGTCTTCCGGGTCTCCCCGAGGGCATTCCGACGATCGCCGGTGACGGACGCGCCGCGATTCGCGCGGCCTGTTTCGGCCTCGATATCGTCCCGGTCGAAACCAATTGAGGAAATTCGCGGTATAGTAACCCGTACTTTCAAAGCGAGTGTTCCTATGCCAAAGCCGATTGTCGCCGTTGTGGGCCGCCCGAATGTCGGCAAGTCCACCCTTTTCAACCGCCTGACCGGGCGTCGTATCGCGATCGTCGAGGATATTCCCGGAATCACGCGCGACCGCCTGTACGCCGATGGCGAATGGAACGGGCGCAATTATACGCTGATCGATACCGGTGGTATCAGCATGGACGAAGAGGACCCCATGCAGGCGTTGATCCGGGTCCAGGCGGATATCGCGATGGAGGAAGCGGACGTCATCCTTTTCCTGACCGATGCCGAGGACGGAATCACGTCCAACGACCGGGATCTGGCCGACCTTCTTCGCCGGTCCGAAAAGCCGCTGTTCCTGGTCGTCAACAAGGCGGATAATCCCAAGCGGGACCAGGACGCAGCCGAGTTCTACGAACTGGGACTCGGGCAGGTCTATTCGGTGTCCGCTCTGTCCGGACGCGGGGTCGCGGACCTGCTCGATGAGGTTGTGAGGGCGTTCCCGCCGGAGGATGAGGAGACGCCGGAGGACGACGATACCGTCCGTATCGCCCTGATCGGCCGTCCGAACGTCGGGAAATCCTCGATGCTGAACGCGATCCTGGGTGAGGACCGGACGATCGTTTCCCCGATCGCCGGGACGACCCGCGATGCGATCGACACTCCGTTCGAATGGGAAGGTCAGAAACTGGTCCTGATCGATACGGCGGGTATTCGTCGTTCGGGCAAGATTCAGGGGACGGTGGAGTATTACTCGGTCCTGCGGGCGCAACGGGCGATCGAACGCTGCGATGTCGCTGTGACGGTGATCGACGGGGAGGCCGGTCTGCTCGACGGCGACAAACGCGTGGCGGGAATGGCGCACGAGGCCGGCAAGGCGGCGGTTCTCTGCGTGAACAAATGGGATGAGGGACGCGGGCAGGTTCTGGAGGCCAATCCGGGGAAGAACCCGATGCTGGCCTTTACTCAGGTCCTGCGCGACGAACTGCCCTTCTGCACCTATGCGCCCGTCGCCTTCTGTTCCGCCCTGAAGCGAACCGGCATCGGCGCATTTATCGATACCGCGCTGGACTCGGCGCAGAATCACGCGCTGCGGGTTCCCACCGGCGAACTCAACCGGGTTGTCCGGGATGCCGTGGATAGCCACCCGCACACGGAGAAAGGGCGGTCCCTTCGCGTGAAGTATGTGACGATGCCCGCCGTCAAACCGCCGACGATCATCCTGTTTGTCAACACGCCCGAGCTGATGCACTTCTCCTACCGCCGTTACCTCGAAAACCAGATACGGAAAAAGTTCCCCTTCGAAGGCACACCTATCCGTCTGGTAACCCGTAAAGCCGGTGATAAGGATGACGAGGATTAATTCGCCCGGTCGGTGAATTCTGACGTGCCGGGACCTGCCCTTTTCGCCCCGGAAAGGAGAAACCGAATGCGGAACCGTACCGTACCGATCGTCCTGACAGCGGCAATGACGATTGTTCTTCCCGCCGCTTATGCCGACGAAAAATCCGACGCGATTCTCAAAGAGGCGATGGCCGCCTCCGCCCGACTTAAATCTTTGTCTGCGGATATGTCAGTGAGCGGTCCGGCGACCGGACAGGGGAGCAAGGAGATGACCCTCTCCGGTACCTTCCGTGCCCTGCGCCCCAATTTCATTCGATTTTCGATGGAAATGCCGGGACAGGAGGCGATGCTGGTCGTCTGCGACGGAACCACGTTATTCATGCAGACCCAATCGGAAAAAACGTATTCCAAAAAAACGGCCGAGGAAGGCATGAAAAATATGGGGCCGACTCCGTTCGGCTTCTTTTTCCATCCGACCCTCGAGCAGTTGAATGACGGGAAAACCCCGCCGAAGACGACGAAATATATCGGTCAGGAAACGATCGATGGCATCGTGACGGACGTCATCGAAGCAACAGGCACCAACACGTCGGGGGGGCAGCGGGTGCGCTTTTATTTTACGCCGGAACGCATTATGAAGCGGGTGGATATTTTCGGCGCACCGAATCAAACGCCCCAGATGAGCTTCACGTTCAAAAATATCGTGACCGACGATGCGGCGGTGACGCCCGCCGACTTCACCTATACGCCCCCGGCCGGTTTTCGGGATCAGGCGGAGGTGATGAAAGAGCAGGCCGCAAACCCCTCCCGAGGGGTGCCGGACTACATGAAGAATCTGGTGCCGGTCGGGAAGAAGGCGCCGGCCTTCTCGCTACCGACACCGAAAGGCGGAACCCTTTCGCTGGCCCGGGCGATGAAAGGCAGGAAGGCGACCATCGTCAACTTCTGGTTCTATGGCTGAGGAGCCTGT
Source organism: Capsulimonadales bacterium (assembly GCA_033762295.1). GTDB lineage: Bacteria > Armatimonadota > Armatimonadia > Armatimonadales > Armatimonadaceae > JANRLW01. Next base: position 52,252 of record JANRLW010000020.1, on the reverse strand, counting down.
CGTGAGGAGTTTCCTCACCTCAACAAAATCTACAACACCTTCAAGGGCAAGGGGTTGAACCTGGTCGCGGTCAATCTGGGCGATTCCAAAGCCGTCATCAATCAGTATGCGGCCGAGGGCAAGTTCGCCTTTCCGATGGTGATGGGTGACAACACGCCGAACGGAATCTTCAAGCGGTACGGCGTTCAGGCCTATCCCACCAACTACGTCATCGACAGTCGCGGGATCGTTGTCTGGCGCAGTGTCGGGTTCGACGAGGCGGGAATGCGCGCCGCACTGGCGAAACTCGGCATCAAGTAACCGGTTCGGCGAACGGCGTCTCGTCCTTCGCGCGAATCGCCTCGGTCACGCGCCGATGCGCCTCGAAGTATCGCTTCAGGCGCTTCGGCAGTTTATCCGACCAGGCATCGTAGCGAAGGATGTCCATGTTGTCCTCCAGATCGAGGATTTTCACGCGGCGGGCGATTCGGCCCGCCGCGCCCTCCGCCGCGCAAATCCGCCCGACGAACCTCCGGTACCCCACCTCACCCGCCTCTTCGGGTCGTTTCGTTACCAGATCGAGCGCGTCCAGCACGACCGGGGGGAACCCTTCCTTCCGCAGTTGTTCCGGGGTTCGGTCCGCACAGTCCTCCAGCACGTCGTGTAACACGGCGACGATTCGAACCTCGATCGGCCAACCGGCCGCCTGCGCCCGCTGCAGCATCCGGAGCGGATGAAGAACGTAGGGTGCGCCGTTTTTGTCCCGCTGGTTCTCATGGCACTCAACGGCGATGCGGATGGCGGCGGCCAGAAGGCTATCGCCGTTCATATTTCGGTTCCCGCCGGGTCCGGTTGCCCGACCGACAGTTCGGTGTATTTTTTCAGCCACTTGTAGACCGTTTCCACAAACTCGCTGTGGCTCCAGGTGAGCGGCGCGACGGTCGTCGGTGTGAAGTTGAACGGATGGATCTGTTCGGGCAGAACGCCGGAGGGCAGGGCGCAAAGGTTCGCCCATTCCAGCAGGTCGCACGGGTCCTGCAGGTCGGCGATCGTTTTCGCCGACGCGATCTGCCACTGCGCCTTCCAGAGCGTACAGAGGATCCAGGGGTTCCCCGGAACACTCACAAGGTCATTGGAGATACGCGCATAGTAGTCGCCTTCATACCGGGCCATTCCGCCGATCCCGGCCTTGACCCAGAGGCGATCGTTGATCTGCTCCATCGTCGAAACCACCATCGGATGATCGGTCGGAAGGACGTCGAAAAGGTGCAGCGCATGGAGGCTGGCATCCTGATTCATATCGGGTACGGCGGAGCCATCGGCGAGCAGTTCCAGACGTCGGGCGAACCGTGCCTGCTCGGGCTGCCAGAGATGGGTCGTCATCGCCGCCAGCACCTCCTCGGCGGCGTTGGCGTAATCGATCTCCCGATCCTCGTCGCCGAACAGCCGGGCCAGGCGGGCCGCGGCGCGAAGCGCGGCAATTACCGCGCAGACGGTAAAGGTATGGACTCCCCGACGTTCCTCCCAGAGATCCCAGGAAGGCAGTGGAAGTCCCGTCTCCGGCGAGCGATATTCGAGCAGAAAGTCGGCGCACCGACGGGCAAGCCCTCCGTACAACTCCTCGACAAACTCGAAATCCCGATGCCGTTCGTAGTGATAGGCAAGCGCCCAGATCACCAGAGCCGTCTCATCCTCCTGAACAGGTATCTCCGGTTGCCCGTTCGGCGCGACGAAGGCGTGCCAGGTCGCGCCGAGGGAGCCATCGGGTCCGTATTTTTGCAGGAACGCGCCGCGATCCGGCGGCAGAATCGTCTGGCAGAAGCGGAAAAACTTACGTGTCAGCGACCCGAAACCGACCCCGTCGAGGGCGTGCGCCACCAGCGCGCCGTCGCGGGGCCAGAGATAGGAGTAGTGCGCGCGGTTCGTCCGCATAATGTCGGTATCATTGGCGGCCAGGATCGCTCCGCGATTGTCGATCTGCGTCCGAATCAGCAGCAGGGATCGACGGAACTGGATACGAACGCGTTTTGGCAGCAGGTCCAGCCACTCCTCCGGATTCTTCCCGACCGGTGAAATGACGGCGGAAGGTCCCTGGAAGACCCAGGAGCGCCAGTACTGTTCGGTCGTCCGGTGCGCGACCGCCGGCGTCTCCTCCTGCATTTTCCTCTGCAGTTCGAGGACGGTCTCCCGATTTTTACCCACGGTCAGCCAGAACCAGCACGGATGGGTCGCACCGTCGCCGGGAATCGTCGCCGAGATCGAGAGAGCGGAATCGACCGAACCCTGAGCGACCAGATTTCCGGACAGAGTTCCGTCCTCGCAGTCGCGCCAGGTTCCTTCCCGTCCGCCGAACCCCTTGATCCCGCAGGCCCAGCCGTGCAATCGCCCGTTCTCCCCGGCCCCGCCCCAGAGCAGATAGTTGTCCCGTTTATAATGGATCACCGCATCGGCGAACGGGTCGTAATAACAGGTATCGCCGATATCGGTTTCGCAGATCACCGTGTCAGGGGCAAGAAACAACCGCGCGTTGCGCTGACGACCGCTCAGGTCCTGGAGTACGATCCGCCGCACGAACACATCGGCGCGATGGTCCACGGCATCGCTGACCAGCAGGGTGATCCGCAGCCGCTCATTGCGCAGCCGGCACTGCGTCGTCAATGTCTCGGGGGTGTAACGCAGGTCGCGGTCCCAGCTGGCATCGATCCAGGAAAACTGTCCGTCCACCCAGATACCGAACCGGACCAGGCGACCGGAGACGTGGTTGTACAGGCCGACATACGGCCAGTACAGGTCGCGGATGAACAGGTTGCGATCCAGGCACACCAGCAGGTTGCCATTTCCCAGCACGAGGTCACGGGGCATGACGGAGGGCAGATCCTTTCCGAGGACGCCGGAGTTCGGGGGCATCCACGGTCATTATGGCATATCGGGCAGGGACAGCGCGCCCGTTCGGATCAGGTCGTCGCATCCGGTCCGGCGGCCTCGAGACGAAAGGCATCCAGAAAGGCGGTCGACCGCACATCCCGTTCAAGCCGGAGCCGAAGATGCTCGCGCAGCAGACGGTTCAGTTCGGCGGGAACCTCCGGTTCCGGGGTGAACGCCGCCAGGCCCCGCGCATCGTCGGATTCCGCCAGGTATCGCAACGTCCGGGCGGTCTCCGCCGAAACTTTCAGCACGGACTCGCGGGTCTGTTCGGCGCAAAGGGTGCAGAGCATCCCTCCGCGATGCGGCGAGTACGCGGTTTCCAAAACACGATCCCCGTCAAACGGCCTTTCGCAGCGAACGCACTCCTCCAGGCGCGGTTCATATCCGGCCTCCGCCATCAGTTTGACCTCGAAGGCATGGATGGTGATGTCAGGGTCGATCGCCCGCTGGAGGATGAAAAGCGTCGATAGGAGGAGATCGAACATCGAGGAGGACGGATCCCGTTCGGTAGTGATCCGGTCCAGCAGTTCGCAGGCATAGGACGCCCGGAGGAAAAGTCCGTAGTCCGCGCGCAACCGGGGAAACGCCTCCCGCACCTCGGACTGAGCGACCACATCCAGGTTCATCCCCTCTCCGAGCATCATCTTCGCGTAGACCAGCGGTTCGGTTGCTCCGGCCAGGCGACTGGTCGTCCGCCGCGCCCCTTTGGCGATCGCGTTGAATTTGCCGTATTCCCTGGTGAACACGGTGAGGATCTTGTCGGTTTCTCCGAGCGGGATACGGCGGAGAATCAGGGCGGACGCCCGATAGTTTGCCACGTCAGGTCAGCTTTCCCGGGAGGGCACGCGAAGGAACCGGGGGCGCTCCGTTTTCGGCAGGCCCGCGACCACGCGGTCAAAGGAGTGGTCGATCATTTCGACGACCTCCTCCTCCGGTATCGCCCCATCCAGTCGGACCGTATTCCAGTGCCGTTTGTTCATGTAGTATCCGGGCAGCACGTGGTCGGGATAGATCGCGCGCCACTCTTCGCTGCGTTCCGGATCGGCCTTCAAAGTGATTCGGGGCGGTTCCTCGTCCTCGGTCAGGAGAGCGAACATCTTCCCTCCCGCTTTCACGACGCGAGATTCCGGTCCGAACGGGTACTCGACCGTGACCGCCGGATACTCCGCGAGTAACGCCGCCCAATCTTGCTGCGACCTTGCCATCGCCCCGCCTCCCGCCCCGAAATGATTCTACCGGAACACTCCCGCGTATCCGCACCTGACGGAAATCAGTAGCCGGAGTTTGACATCTCCGTTCCTTCACGGAATGCCCGGATCAAGGCGATCCCGGCAGACGTCCCCAGTCGGGCCGCGCCGGCGTCGATCATCGCCCGCGCATCGGCGACCGAGCGGATGCCTCCGGCCGCCTTGACTCCGATATCCTCGCCCACGGTCGCCCGCAACAGGCGTACGTCCTCGACGGTCGCGCCGACCGGCTTGCCCTCGCCGGGAACGGCGAACCCGGTCGACGTCTTCACGAAATCGGCCCCTGCCTCCTCCGCCATCTGCGCGATCCGCCGCTTTTCCGCGTCGGTGAGATAGGCGCATTCGAGGATGACTTTCACCAGAGCGTCTCCGGCCCCGCAGACCTCGACGACCGAGGCGATCTCATCCATGACGATCAGGTCCGCGCCCGATTTGATCGCCGAAATGTTGACCACCATATCGATCTCGGTCGCTCCGTCGGCGACGGCGGTCGCCGCTTCCGCCGCCTTCGCCTGCGCCGGAGCGTTCCCGTGCGGGAAACCGACGACGGTACAGACGGCGGTTTCGCTGCCATTCAGAACCTCCGCCGCATCCGCGACCCAGGCGGGCAGGATACACGCCGCCGCGAACCCGTGGGTTCGGGCCTCCTCACAGATCCGTCGGGCGTCCCGTCGCGTGGAGTCGGGCCTCAGGAGAGTATGATCGATGAACCGGGCAAATTCGGCGACAGTCATGGGAGATTGTACCTCTGTCACATCGACGAACGACGCGTCGCCGCCTTCAGCGACAGGACGAACTGCGACGCGGTCCGCAACACCTCGTCGCGATCCTTGCCCTCCGCCGCCGTCCGGTACAGGCAATCGACCAGCGCCGCGCCGACCACCACGCCGTCCGCATACTCGCCGATGGCGGCGACCTGCTCCGGCCGGGAGACGCCGAATCCCACCCCGATCGGCGTTCGGTCGGCGTACGTCCGGATCGCTTCAATCAACGGCGGAAGGTCGGCGGGAACATCGTTTCGCGCGCCGGTCACCCCGGCGCGGGACATACAGTACAGAAAGCCGCGAGACATCCGGCCAACGAGCGCCATACGCGCCGGCGTCGATGTCGGGGCGAGCAGAAAAATCGTGTCCAGTCCGCTCTCATCGGCGGCCCGCTTCCACTCTCCGGACTCCTCGGGCGACAGATCGCTCAGAATCGCGCCGTCCGCGCCCACCGCGACCGCATCCCGCGCGAATTTTTCCGGGCCGTATTGAAGCACCGGATTGTACGCGCCCATCAGCACCAGCGGAATGTTCGACCGGGTGCGCACCTGACGGACGACCTCCAGCACCTTCGGAGGGGTCATGCCCCCGTTCAACGCTCGCTGTGTCGATGCCTGGATCGTCGGTCCGTCCAGCAGCGGGTCGGAAAACGGGATTCCCAGTTCCACCACATCGCATCCCGCCCCGGCGAGCGCGACCACCACCTCGGCGGTATGCTCGGGGAAGGGATCGCCCGCGGTGACAAAACAGATCAGGGCTTTTTCCTGCCGGTCCTGCAACTCGGCAAATCGTTCGGTAATTCGGCTCACGTCTCACTCGTCCGTCGGGGTTTACTCCCCATGATACGCCATTCCGGACGGTCTGTCCCTGCCGGGAGTCGGTTCAGGGCCGGACCATCGTGCGCAGCCATTCGGGAACGGCGTCGTCGTCGCCGTCCGCCTCCTCGTCCGTTTCCCAGGCGGCGATCGCCGTCCGGCTCGCATGCCGCGCGGGATTATCGAGGATATAGGCCGCGCACTCCTCCACCTCATCCGCGCTGACACTGAGGAACAGAGGTTCCTCCGCCCAGGCAAACCCGGGAAGGGCGAGCGACTCGCGAACGAAACGGGTGGTCGTTTTGGCGAGTTCGGTATCGATCATTTTCAGGGTCTTGTCCTCCGGCAGACGAAAGAGAATATGCAGATGATCCTCCTGTCCGCCGACCGCGAAAACGGCGATGCCCATCGTCTGGGCGTAACGGGTGACATAGGGCTGCAGCCGTTCGATCACGGCGGGAGTCAAGCCCTGCTCCCCGACGACCCTACGGATGATCTGAACGACGACCGCCATACGTTACCCTCCCCGACCTTTTCCGCATATTACCCTCATCCGGCGCAAAAAAGGACGACCGGACGCCTGGTAACGTCCGGTCGTCCTTTTCAGGAGCGTCGTTCAGGGGGTCGTCTGCGCTACCGGTCTCCGCGTCGTCCCTTCCGTTCGACCCAGCGGTAGACCAGAAGTACCGGCACCCAGAGCGGGCTGAACGCCAGTATCCAGACGACCATCACCAGTGGCACCCGGATCGCGGCCTGGAAAGCGGCCATCGCCGCGCGGTTGGTCTCCTTCAGGTCGGCGAGGAACCCGGGTTCCTCCGGTCGGGCGACGGACACTTTCGGCTTTTCATAGAGCGAAACCCGGATTGTCGACATGGCCGCCAGTTTTTTCAGCGTCGCCAGTCGAGCCGCGGCGCGCGCTCTGGCCAGACGCACCTGACGCAACTCCTCACGAAGGTCCGTGTCCCGCTCCGAGCGCACGACCGCCGCGCGTAATCGCCGATCCAGGCTTTCGATCTCTTCCGTCAGCACCGCTTCGTCGGAACGCGATTCGCTGATCCGCTCGGTGATATCCTCACCCGAAATTGTCTTGTCTCGTAACTCCCCCAGCCGGGAGATTTCCCGGACGACCCGGTCGAACTCCTTCACCGGCACCTTGACGACCAGTTCCGCGAAACGTTCGCCGCCGGCTTGCGTGGACAGGTGGTTGTTCGCCATATAACCACCGGCCGTCTCCACCAGCGCCACCACCTTGTTGTCCGCCTCCTCGACCGAGGCGACCACGACGCCGACGGACGCCTGCTGATGCACCGCCCGCTCCGTGGCAACGGAAAGAACGCTTTCCCCGACCGGCATACCGGGCGCACTGGCCGCGGCCGCGGCCAATTCAGCGGGAACAGTGGGGGGAGCGACCGGCGGTGCGGCGGGTGCGGCGGCAAAATCGCTCGTCGAAGCGATTCGTTGGCTCCTCACCATCGCCGGTTCCTTCAACATCGGCTGGTACAGAGAGAAGAAAACCAGCGCGGACGCCGCAACGGTCGCCCCACCGCCGCCGAAGACCAGCAGCGGCTTCCGCCGCCAGAGCGGGAGGCGCTTTGGACGATCCGGGACATCCGCCGCGTTCGGAGCGACACCTTCCAATCCGTTGACCAGCCGTGCCCGCATCTCGGGCGACAGTGCGGCCTCACCGGTTCCGATCGATTTCAGTTCCATTCCGAATCTCTCCATCTCCGCCATCGTCCGGCGGCAATCCTCACATCGGGCCAGATGCCCCCGCATCGTCCATCGCCGCCACAGCGGCAGTTCGCCGTCGAGAAACGCCTTGGTATCCGCGCCATACGGGCATTCCGGCGTTTCGTCCGTTCCGGAATCTCCGCTGAGGCGTTCCCGGTGGTCCCGTTCGTTCATAGGGCGCCTCCTGTCGTACCGTTCACCGCGACGCGGCGGGATGTCACCCCCTGCTCCCCACCCACCTTCTCCGCAACTTCCTCCCGAACATCGTCCCGGACATAGGTCGTCAGGCGATCGCGCAATCGGCGGAACGCATGGAAAAGGCGCGATTTGACCGTTCCTTCGGGGATCTTTAGCACCGCCGCGCATTCGGCATAGGTCAACCCCTGCAGTTCGTGAAGGATCACCACGTCCCGGTGGTCGTCGGAAAGGGTGTCCAGCGCGCGATCCAGCTGTCGGGAAAGTTCGTTTCTCTCCGCCTGCCGCAACGGATCGGAGCGTTCATCCGCGGGCAACGTCGAATGTTCGGTGGGGAGGCGGTTCTGTCGGTCCCGATCCTCGCGTTCGCGATATTTCAGGCAGCGGTTGAGGGTGATTCGGTAGAGAAAGGTCGAAAAGGCGGCATCGCCCCGGAACGATCCGATGCTACGGCAGACCTCGATCAGGGATTCCTGCGCGATATCCTCGGCGTCGGCATCACAGGCCGCGTACCGCCGCGCCAATGCGAGGATTTTCCCGCCGTAAAGGTCGACGAGCAGCGAATACGCCGCCCGGTCCCCCCGGCGCATACCATCCGTCAATCTCTTTTCCTGCTGTGCTTCCCGGTTCATCCTTTGTCCGTTTCAATAACTTAGTTCCGAAACGAACGAAAAGCGTTCACCGGCGCTTCCGAAATTTTTACGGCGTTCAGGAAGGGGTGTAATAACGGCAGAGCCACCGACTCAACCCGTCCAGACCGGGGAAAAGTACGCGTTCGGTAATATTCGCCTGGTCGAGTTTGTCGCGCACTTCCGGCTTGATCGCTGCCGGGATTCGAATACGTCGGACCGCATCGCCCGCCTCCTTCCGCAGCCAGTCGCCGGGAGAACCGGCGGGATTGGAAAGCAGCGAGAACAGGGCGAACTGATTGACGACACGTTCATCCAGCGACGGCGGCTCGAAAAAAGCCAGCGCGGGCCGGTCGAACCGCTGGTCATAACCGCCCAGGTCCGAGGCGATACGTTCCAGGATTTCCATCGAAAGAACGTCGGTTTCCTCGGTCTGCAGGATCTCCCGGAGTGCGGTCGGCAATCGTTCGTTGGTTCGGTGCAGATCGGCGCACCAGACCGCGCCATCCCGGTCGTGCCATTCGGTATCGGCGGTGGCGAAGTGGAGGGCGACCAGCGGGGAATAACTCCAGTCGAGCAAACGGGTGGGCAACCCATGGTGCTGGGCCAGCGCCAGAGTCTCCCAGATACTGGCGTCCGAGCGTAAACCGTACGGCATGGCGTAGCGTCGGAACGCTCGCAGCATCGGTCCTTCGATCTCCGCCGCACGCTCCCCTGCCAGACGGGACAGGCTCGTCGTTAACGGGTTGTCCGCGTCACACTGCCCGCGATAGACGAACGAGGCGCGGAACCGTCGCAACGGTTCCTGCCACGCCCCCGCGAAAAGCAGGTCGTTTAACTCGGCCCAGTGGCGCGGCAAGAGGTCTTCCATGGAGAAGCGTTCCCGTCGAACCGCACGACGGCGGGACTAACCGCGCGCTTTGACCGGGCGTCCGACCGGATTGGTTCCGTCCTCGCGTTCGTCCGCCGGGCGACCGGACAGCGACGAGGGGGCGTTCGGATGCGCTCCGTTGTCAACGCCGATTCCCAGGCGTTCCACCAGTTCGCCGCCCAGCCATGCGCCGACGCCCGACATTCCGACGGCAATCACCTGCAGCGCGATCGGAATCCAGCCGGGGTCCAGCACGGACGCCTGTCCGCGGCGCAAGAGCCAGGCGATGAGGAACAGCGCCAGCATCGCCAGATTCACCACTCCGTGGATCAGACCGACCGATTTGGCGCGGGTTCCCATCGGGATCGCGACCCAGTCGACAATGCCGAAGACGGAGGCGACGAAACCGGCAACGGTCCCCGTGCCGATCATCCAGAAGGCCGCCTGATGCCATGCCTCATAACCCGATACCATCCCGGCGATGTCGAAGAAGGTGGCAGTGATCAACAGCCCGAGCGGAAACATGACCAGCATCGGGTGGATCGCATGCCCGAGGAGTTTCGCACGGCTTTCCATATTGATTAGGTTTCCTTTCCGGCGATTCCGGCGAGTCCGAGGCGGACGCCTCCGTCAGGAATGAGTCCCGGCTTCCGTCCGGACGATTTCCTGTTCGATTACCGGCGTTTCGGCCTCTTCCCCGCGTGGCAGGCTGATATTGTTCTGTTCGGGGGCTTCCGACGCGTCGACCGGCGTGGCTTCCTGCGGCCCCTTCTCCCGGGTCTCCCCGTCGGATTCGCGCCGCTCGGACGATTCCTGCCGTTCGTTGGTGTGGTTCATCGAGGTTCCTTTCCTGACGTTTCCCGACGTCTCCTGACGCCGGGGCGTCCGTTACCCACCATAATTAGCCGTCGGGAGGGGCCGTGTTCCCGAAGAAGCGCGTAATCGTCACCGATGTGCCAAAGGCACGGCGACCAACCCCGGACAACCCCGGACATCGGGCAACGGCAGCGGACCACGTGCCCTGATATAATGGGAACATGGCTAAGTCTCCGGAATACGCCCGAATGTTAGGGCTTTTGAAAGCGCAGGGGTATCGCGTCACCGGTCCTCGCCGCGCCCTGCTGCGTCTTCTTGCCCAGGCGACCAAGCCGCTCTCGGTCCAGGAGATTCATGCCGCCGTGAACCCGCCCGGTACGAAATCGGACGACCGGGAGGAAGAGATCAACCTGGTCACGGTTTACCGTTTCGCCAATCTGCTGGTCGACCTCGGGATTGCCCGACGGGTCGAGTTCGGCCAGGGATACTACCGTTACGAACGCGCCGAGTCGCAGGACGGCCCTCACCACCATCATCTGGTCTGTGAACGATGCGGACGGATCGAGGAGTTCCAGGGCTGCGAGATCGGCAATCTGACATTACGCCTCGAGCAGGAAAGCGGTTTTCGGGTCGAACGCCATCAACTCGAGGTGTTCGGCACGTGCCCGCAATGCCAGACCCTTCCTCAAACTTCCGCCGCCCATCCTGCGCTTCCGCCCCACACGGCGTAAGAATCTCCCCGGTCATCGAAAAAAAGGTGAAGTATTTCCCCTGTACCGCAGTCTGAGAAGCAGATCAGGAACCCCTGACGCCTCGCCCGGTTGAGGACTTTAAGGGACGCGGAGGTGCTCTTTGGCCGTTCAAACTCTCCGGTTATCCGCTATCGGCAGTTCGTTCGCTGTCTTCGCCGTCGGGTATCTGCTCCCCGGCAAAGCGTACGCTCAAACCCGTGTCGTCAAAACGCAAGGAGGCGTGACCTTCATCGCCAGCATGGCGAATCGTCCCGGTCGAACCACCGCTTCGCGGAACGGTCGCCCCCCGCAACCGGCCGCGTCCCGCAAAGGCGCGGCGATTCGAACGGCCTCCCCGACCAGGAAAGGCATTCGCCCCGTCCCCATCGTGCGGGTCAATTTATCGCCGACGGTAAAGAAAACGGTTCGAAGCGCCTCCGGGAAATTTACCGTCACGCCATCCAAAAACAGCCTCTGGCAGGATGCGGCGGTCGAGATCGTCGCGGCCGGACGCGGGCGTATCAATTACTCCGCCGGTATCGTCAAAGCGATCGGTCTTGGCGCGATTGCCCCACCGACCATGAAAAAGTCCCGCTCCCAGGACATCCTCGATGCGAGGGAGGCGGCCTTCAACGACGCCCTACGCTCCCTGAGTCTGGCCGTTTCGCAGGTACGCGTCACCGCCGATACCCGCGTCTCCTCCTACGTCTTGAAAAGTGACGAAGTCCGTACCCGGGTGGAAGGACTGATCCGGCATGCGACCGTCATCGAGGAGAAACTGCTTCCGAAATCCGGTGTTTACCGGCTCGTCGTCCAGGCGAGCATGGCCGGGCCGCACTCGCTGATGGAGGCGATCGATACCGTTACCCATCGCCCGACCCCTGCGCCCTCCCCGACGCCCGTTCCGGTGGCGGAAAAACCGAATCCCTTCGCGCCGGGCGCGGCGGCTCCGGGAAACGCCGAATACAGCAGTCTGGTCGTCGATTGTCGGGGACTCGGGGTTTCCGCCTGCATGTCACCGAGGCTGTACGACTCCGCCCACAATGAAATCTACGGGACGATGAAAATCTCCCCGGAGTATGTCATCGAAACCGGGATCGTCGCCTATCCGCGTTCCCTCGACGAGGCCCGGCGCTGCCAGAGAGTCGGGTCGAACCCGCTGGTCGTCCGCGCGGTCGGCGTGGCCGATAACAACCGGTTCTATCCGATCCTCAAAAATCGCGATGCGGAACGCGCCCGGTCGGCGAACGAAACGTCCCGTTTCTTCGAACGAACCGCGGTCGTCTTCGTCGTCGACCCTTAAAGCAGGGATTGCCCGGCAGGGCAACGAAACCTTACCCATGGATTCGTTGCCCCTGCCCGCCACGTTGCGGCCCCACCTTCGCTGCCTGATCGACCGGATCGTTCCCTCCGACGGCGATCCGGCGGTCACCGACGCCATCGAAACGTTTCTCCTCCGTCAACTCGCCCCCGACGGAGCGCTGGCGAAGGACCGTACGCTCTACGAACGGTTTCTCACGGCACTGGGAGCGGAGTTCTGCGACGAGTCAGAGGAGGCAAAGGATAGCCGCCTGCGCGCCGCAGAAGCGTCGGACGAATGGCGGGGATTCTTCCGCCGGATGGTGGAGCAGGTACAGGAAGGCTTTTACACGTCGCCGGTCGGTTTGCAATGGATCGGTTGGACCGTCACCGACACGGCGGAGGCGGCGAGGGCGGCCCAAGAGCAACGCGGCAAGCTCGCCCTTCCGGTCGCCGATTCCCTCTCCCTTGCGGACCGGTTCGATGCGATCGTGGTCGGCGCGGGTGCGGGCGGCGGCGTGATCGCGGCGCTTCTCTCCGAAGCGGGGAAAACGGTCCTGTTGCTCGAACGCGGGGGGAACCACGGCTTCGGTGAGATCGGGCGTGACCCGCTCCGTAATCAACGCCTCTCCCAGTACGGCACCAATGCCGGGCCGGATGCGGGACACCCCCGTGTCTATGTCGACTCGCGCGGAACCGAACATACCGTCCTGCCCCACGAGGGCGGCTATCACAACAACGCGGCGATTGTCGGCGGCGGTACCCGCGTGTACGGCGCGCAGGCCTGGCGATTCCATCCGCTCGATTTCCGCATGGCCACAACGTACGGCGTTCCGGACGGTTCGTCGCTGGCCGACTGGCCGATCTCCTACGACGACCTGACGCCCTTTTACGAACGGGCGGAACGGGAACTCGGAGTCGCCGGCGATGCGGACTCGTTCCGGCATCTGCCCGGTCGGTCCGCTTACCCGATGCCCCCGATGCGTCTCAACACGCAGGGGAGAACCATGCGCGAGGCCGCCGCGAAACTCGGATGGCATACCGTCACCGTCCCGCTGGCGATCAACACCGTTCCGTACCTGGGCCGACCGGCCTGTATCCATTGCCAGCATTGCGTCGGCTTCCCCTGCCCGACCGAGGCCAAGAACGGCACCCATAACACCGTTATTCCGCGCGCCCTGGCGACGGGCCGGTGTCATGCGGAAACCGGCGCGATGGTCGAACGGATCGAGACGATCGACGGAAAAGCGGTCGGCGTTACGTTTTTCGATGCCTCGGGCCAACGTCGGACGGTCCATGCCGAAGTGATCGTCGTCGCCGCCGGCGCGATCGAAACCGCCCGGCTCCTTCTGAATTCCGGACTCGGCAACGATCATGTCGGCCGTCACCTCCAGGGGCATTACTACCCCGGCGCGTTCGGCCTGCTTCCCGAGGATATCTGGGACGGTATCGGCCCCGGACCGACGACGGCCACCTGCGAATTCAGCCACGGAAACGCCGACGAATCCGGACGCATCGTCGGTGGCGGCATGCTGGCTGACGACTTTATTCCCCTTGCTCCCACGTTCATGAAAGGCTATACGCCGCCGGACCTGCCCCGGTGGGGAGCCGTCCCCAAACAGTGGATGCGGACGAATCATCACCGGACGCTGAAGATCATGGGGCCGGTCCAGGACATCCCCTCACCCGACGCACGGGTGTCGGTCGCGCACGACGTTCGTGATCGTTTCGGCATACCGGTCGCCCGTTTGTCGGGAACGACGCACCCGGAGACCGTTCGGACGGCCCGCTTCATGGTCGAACGGGCCGCAGAGTGGGTCCGAGCCGCCGGTGCGACGGAGACCTGGGCATGGCCCCCCGGACTGGGACTTTCCGGCGGACAGCATCAGTCGGGCACCGTCCGGATGAGCGAGGATCCGGCGCAGGGGGCCGCTGACCGCTTCTGCCGCCTGCACGGGCACGAGAACCTCTATATCGGAGACGGATCGGTTCATGTGACGAACGGCGGCTTCAATCCGTTCCTGACGATCATGGCGATCGCCTACCGAACCGGCGACCATATACTCCGGCAATGGTAAACCGATGCCTGCCGCATCGCATGGTATAACGATACGGCGAGCATCGATCGCGCCGGAAACGCCACCGATTTCGGCTTCGCTGCCCCCCCGACACTCTGGCAAAAGGAGCATCCGCAGATATGGCGGGCCACAGTAAATGGCATAATATTCGACTCCGCAAAGGCAAACAGGACGCCGTACGCGGGAAGACCTTCACCAAACTGGCGAAAGAAATCATCATCGCGGCAAAGGAAGGCGGCGGAAATCCGGACGCGAACGTTCGCCTGCGAACCGCGATCGACGCGGCGAAGAAGGCGTCGATGCCCAACGACAACATCAAGCGGGCCATCCAGCGCGGAACCGGTGAGATCGAAGGCGTCTCCTACGTCGAACGGACTCTGGAAGGGTACGCACCGGGCGGTGTCGCCGTCATGGTACAGTGCCTCACCGACAACCAGCAGCGCACCGTTGCCGACGTCCGGGCGATCTTTACCAAGAGCGGCGGGAACATGGGGGAAGCCGGAAGTGTCTCCTACCTCTTCCAGCACAAGGGCGTCTTTCTGATCGATCCCGGTGTCACAACCGAGGACCGGTTGATGGAGGTCGCGCTCGATGCCGGCGCCGACGATGTTCAGCCGACGGAGGAGGGCGGGTTTGAGGTGACGACCGCGTTCGGCGACTTCGGCGCGGTCCGACAGGCGCTGGATTCCGCCGGTATCGCGGTCGCTTCCGGCGAACCGACCATGATCCCGGTCACCACGATCGAGTTGTCGGAAACGGATGCCGAAAAGGTCTTCAAATTGATCGACCGGTTGGAGGAGCACGACGACGTTCAGAACGTCTTCTTCAACCTCGAGGCGAACGACGCCGCGCTGGCTGCCGTATAGTTTCGGACTCCGGCAATTCCCGTCGTCGCGTCTCGCCCCGATGCCGGAGCGTCCTTTTTTCCCGACCGCTAGAGCGTGAGAACGAAGGTCGCTCCGACCCCCGGAGTCCCGGTGGCGGTCAACATTCCCCCGTGACGTTCGGCAATCTTCCGACAGATCGCCAGCCCGATTCCGGTCCCCTCCCGACCGGAACCCTCCAGCCGCTCGAAGACCTCGAAGATACGCTCCGCGTCCTTCGTCGAGAACCCGATCCCGTTATCGATCACCGAGATCACGTGCCGACCGTCCCGGCGGGCGTACTCGATCCGAATGCAGGCCGGTTCGTCCTCGCGGTGGAACTTCAGCGCATTCCCGATCAGGTTCTGGAACAGTTGACGCATCTGGACGGTGTCCGCGTAAACGGTCGGCAACGGATCGGTTTTGATGGCCGCGCCGACCTCCTGAATCCGGACCTCCAGATCGTTCAAAACCCCCTTAACGACCTCGTTCAGGTCCGTCGAGGCGAACTCGTTGCCTTTGGCGGTAATCCGGGAATAGGAGAGCAGACCATCGATGAGCGCCTGCATCCGCACGGCCGCCGCCTGCATTCGATCCAGGTAGCTCTGCGCTTCCGGGGACAGGTTTTCCACCTTCTTCGAGAGCATGCTGCCGAAGGTCTGGATTTTTCGGAGCGGTTCTTTCAGGTCATGCGAGGCGATCGACGCAAAGTCCTGAAGCGCCGCATTGCTGCGTTCCAGTTCCATGGTCATTTCGCGCAGTCGCTCCTCCGCCTCCTTCCGCCCGGTGATGTCGGTACAGACGCCGATCGTCCGCCAGCGTCCCGGTTCGAGCATCCGGATATGGACATCCTCACGCAGCCAGTGGAGCGCGCCATACCGATCCCGACAGCGGAACTCCTGCGTATAGCCCGGAAGGCCGTGCCGTAGGGCGGCGGAACTGGTGGCGTCCATCTGATCCTGGTCCCCGTCCCGACTTTGAATCCACGCCCGCACATAGTCGACTTCCGAAACATCCAGCGGAACGATCTGTTGCGCCGCCTCCTCGTTCCAGAGCTGGAGCGTCCAGTGGTAGAACGGAGGAACCGCGATCTCTTCGACAATGGCATCCCACACGATACACCGCACGCCGACGAGAACGCTGTGCAGCCGTTCCTCGGCCTCCTTTAGCGCGGTGATATCGACCGTCGCCATCACTCCGCCGGTTATGCCCTTCTCACTGTCATGGATCGGAAAGACGTTGCTCAACAGACGTTTCGCCTTGGCGCGGGGCAACGCGTACTTCCATTCAAGACCGTTCCGGGGTTCGCCGGCCAGAACGGTCGAAACGATCTCCGTGGTATTGAAGGGGTCGAACTTGGCGAACACCCCCGACAGGGGACGGCCCAGGACGGTGGACGCAGGCTTGGAGAAAACGGCCTCGGCCTCCTGGTTCCAGATGCGCAACTGACCGTCGGTGTCGAAGGTGAAACAGGCGACGGGCAGGTCGGCGAACAGCGAGGAGTAGCGTCGGGCCGCCTGTTCTCGTTCGGCGTTCTCCTCCGCGAGCCGGCGCTGGGCCTCCTTTAACTCGGAAAAGAGAACCACGCCCCAGGGAAGGGCAAAGGCGATACCGGCGATGCCAAAGGCATAGATGAGCGTCATTCGCTGCATCCGCTCCTCGACCAGCCGCTCGATCTTGCCGGTCAGGTCATCGACCGCGCCGAAGAGCGCACTGGTGGTCTTCCATTCCACCCGACCGTTCCGGCGCAGTTCCGCCTGGAACGCCACCCAGTGTCGATCCGATCGAATCACATCCTCCGGGTAACGCCGCCGCAGGTCGGAACGAATCCGCTCCATTTCGAGAAGGGTCCCCCGCCAGTCCGGAATTCCGGTCCGAAGAGCGGACCGTCCCGAATTGCCCGGCAGACTCGTCGCGTTGTAGATCAGAAGACACTTGCTCCGGAGCGATCCGCAACGGTTCGTATCCCGTGCGATCTTAACATCCTCGCGGCTTTCCCAGAGTGCGGACACCAGGAGCAGAAGCAGGGCGAAGACCAGGGCGATCAATAGCAGACCGAGACGGTTGCGCGGTCCGATCGATATGGCTGTCTGCTCCGAAGACGAGGAATTCATCGATAACCCATTTCAGCGGAGCAACCCGGCGACCTCCTGGCTGCCGACGGATGGCTCCTCCTATATATCGGCAAATCCCGCAATCCGACACAGGGTGGTGCGGACGGGGAACCACGCGACCTACAGGCGGGATTCGATGAAATCCAGTTCGAGTTTCTTCAGATGTCGGGATTGCGCCGGGTCCGCGATGTCATGACGCGCCGCCGGTGACGGGTAAAGCATCATGTCGAATAACTTCTCGGCTCGCTGCAGTTCATAGGCCAGTCGGAGACTGTGACGAACGTGAACATTGTCATCCATCAGGCCATGGACGATCATCAGGCGGCCGGCATAGTTGCCCGCGCTTTCCGCGACGCAGGCCGCCCGGTAGCCGGTCGGGTTCGCCGAGGGAAGGTCCATGTACCGCTCCGTGTAAACGGAATCGTACCAGCGCCAGTCGGTCACCGGCGCACCGGCAAACCCGCATTTGAAGGAGGCGCTATGGGTCAGCGCATAGGCCGCAAGGAATCCGCCGTAACTCCAGCCGGAAATCCCGATCCGGGACGCATCCACATACGGCAGCGAGCGGAGATAGGTCACGCTATCCTCGATGTCCGCGAGTTCTCCGGCGCCGAGCCGTCGGTGAACGGTCCACACAAAACGCGCCCCCCGATTGCTCGCGCTTCGATTGTCACACATCCAGACAATGTATCCCTTCTGCGCCAGCAGTTGCCGCCACATCGTCCAGTCCCACTCATCACGGACACTCGGGCTTCCCGGTCCTCCATACACCTCCATCCAGACGGGATACCGTCGCGCGGGGTCGAAGTCCGGCGGGCGGATAATCCGCGCGTCCATCGAAAAACCATCCCGCGTTCGTACCTTCAGCATCTCGGGAGGGGAAAATCGATACCGGGCGACGGCCCGAACGGCGGTGTCGTTCCGCGCGACAACCCGGATCTCCGAACCGTCGTTCCCCCCGCGCAGGAACATCCGGGGCGGGGTGCGGGCGTCGCTCACCGTGTCGACAAAGAGGGAGAAATCGGCATTGAATCGCACCTCGTGGTTCCCGTCGAGGCCGGTCAGCCGCTGCGGTTCGCCCTTTCCATCGACCGCCGTCCGGTAGGTATGGTCGCCAACGGACGATTGCTTTCCGGCGTCGAACCAGACGAACGCGCCGGGGTTGTCCGTGCCGTGCACTTTCCGGATGCTCCACTCCCCTTTCGTCACCGGCCCGATCAGCGTACCGTCGTTGCGGTAACGGTAGAGGTGTCGGAACCCCGTTCTATCGGACAACCAGAGAAAGGAACCGTCCGGCAGGAAGTGCGGGGAATCGAGGATCTCGGTCCAGGCGGGCGTCGTTTCCCGCAACAACGTCCGTGATTTCCCGGTATCGGCTTCGATCAGGTTCAGGTCGAGGAACGCGCCGTTTCGGGGCTGTATCTGCAGTGTCAATCGGCGTCCGTTCGGGGTCCACGCAAACCGTACCAGAAGGCGATTTTCTGGCGGATAGGCCCCCTCCTCCGCGAAGATCGCCGGTGCGCTCGCATCCGCCGGGACGATTCCAAGCCGCGCCACCGGGTTTTTCTCTCCCGGCAACGGAAAATCATATGTTTCCGACGCGGGCTCCCGTCGCAGGTGGTCCGTAATCGTCACCGGCGTCACCGGCGAGTCATCGATCCGCAGAAAGGCCAGCCGACGGCTATCCGGAGACCATTCGAAACCACGGGTCCGACCTCGGCCGTAAATCTCCTCCTCATAGACCCAGTCGAGCCTCCCGTTACGGACCCGATTCCCGCCGTCCCGGGTGAGCCTTCGCTCCGCTCGCGGTGTGGCGACGTTCACCGAATAAAGATCGTGCCCACGGGTAAACGCGACCTGCTTCCCATCGGGGCTGAAGGTCGGGTCCGTTTCAGGCTCCGGTGACTCGGTCAGG
Organism: Capsulimonadales bacterium; assembly: GCA_033762295.1. GTDB lineage: Bacteria > Armatimonadota > Armatimonadia > Armatimonadales > Armatimonadaceae > JANRLW01. The sequence continues at coordinate 33,280 of JANRLW010000020.1, read as the reverse complement.
CGGACCGCTCGATCCGCCGTCCTGTCATAAACATAGAGGTCCTGCCGATGCGAAAGCAGAATCCGGTCCTCATCCCGGTTCAGGTTGATCTCCGGTTGTTCCGCCAGCCGCTCCGCCGAGGAGCGTTCGATACCGGCGAGGACCAGCGCTTCGGTCATCCGCCGACGATCCGAGAACGGCTCGATCTTTCCGGTCCGGGCGTTCGTTCGCAACAGACCGACGTACCCCTTGCCGTCGCCGCCATACGCCAGAAAATGGTCTCCGTCCTTCAGCCACCGTCGAACGTCCGGAATCTCCCCGTAGAAAGAGCCATCGTACAGATCGGCCAGGGTAAAGTCCTTCTGCACGGAAACCGTCCCTCGTCCCGATACCGCAAGAAGGAGCAGACAGAGAAATAGATGGCGGAACGACGGAGGAGCAAAAAGAGGCACGACGGCATCTCCCAGGGGACGATGGAATGATCCATTATAGGAAATTCCAAGCCCCGGCACAACGAAACGCCACAACTCGGAAAAATCGCGTACAATAGGACGACATGCTGCGTCGTTCCCTCCCTTGCCTCGTTTTTCTTGCCAGCGTCCTGCTTTCGATCCTCGGAACCGTTCGACCCGTTTTCGCGGTCCCGGAGGTGGCGTTTACCGTCTCCATGCCACAGCCATGGACGCACTACCTGGATGTCGAGATGCGGGTCTCCGGCCTGACCGGGAAAACGGCCGATCTGGTGATGCCGGTCTGGACGCCCGGTTCCTATCTGATTCGGGAGCATGCCCGGAACGTCCAGGAGGTCCGTGTTTCGGATTCCGGCGACCGCTCCCTGCCGGTTCGCAAAGTCAGCAAAAACATCTGGCGGATCGAAAAAGGCGCGGCGACGGCTTTTACCGCCCGATACCGGGTCTATGCGAACCAGTCCACCGTTCAGACCGCGGAGGTGAACGACGTTCACGCTTTCTGGAACAATGGCGCCGTGTTGATGCATCTGGGCGGAGGGCTTGCGCACCCGGCGACCCTGGCCATCCGGCCCCCGGAGAACTGGCGCATCGCGACCGCGCTCGACGCCGTGCCGGGTGTGGAAAACACCTTCCGCGCGCCCAATTTCGATATCCTTTACGACAGCCCCGTTGAGGTGGGGACGTTCAAGGAACTCGCGTTCACCGCGATGGAAAAGCCCCATCGGATCATCATCACCGGCCGGGGGAACTACGATCCCGAACGGATGACCGCGGACGTAAAGAAGATCGTCGAGACCGCCGGATCGCTGATGGGCGGATTGCCCTACGATCGGTATACGTTTTTCCTGACCCTGCGTCCGCAGGGCGGGGGCGGACTCGAACACCTGACGTCCACCGCTCTGATCTTTCCGTCGTTCGGTTTCAGGACCAACTATCTCGCATTCCTGAGCCTGGTGTCCCACGAATTCTTCCATGCCTGGAACGTGAAACGGATTCGTCCGGACGCTCTGGGACCGTTCGATTATTCCGGCGAGAACTACACCCGGAATCTCTGGATCGCGGAGGGAATTACCAGCTACTACGAATGGCTGTTGCTGCAACGCGCCGGTTTGATCCCCGCCGACCGCTTTTTGAAGGAGATGGCCGATGGGATCGCGTCGGTGGAGCAGACGCCGGGCCGCAAAATTCGCAGTCTGGAGGAAGCGTCCTTCGACGCCTGGATCAAGTACTACCGTCCGGATGAGAACAGCGTCAATTCCCAGGTCAGCTACTATACCAAGGGGGCGGTGATCGGGATGCTGCTCGATCTGACCCTGCGGGCCGCGACCGGCGGGGCGAAATCGCTCGATGACGTCCTGCGGACCCTGTTCAACGATCCGGTGTTGCGCAAACGCAATTACACACCGATCGACTTCCAGCGGGCCTGCGAAACGGTGGCCGGACGCAGTCTGGAAACCTTTTTCGCCGACTATGTTCGAGGCACCAGAGACCCGGACTACGAGACTGTCCTGGCCGCCGTCGGGCTGAACCTGCGGCGTGAGTCGGACCGACCGGCGACGAATTCCCTCGGGGCGCGGTTCGCCGATGACCCTCTGGGGGTACGGGTCGTATCGGTTCCGTCGGACTCGCCCGCGTATGTCCAGGGAATTTCCGCCGACGATTTGTTGATCGCCATTGACGGTCTTCGTATCACCGGTTCCGCATTCCTCGCCGAAAGAATCCGCGAGGCCGGACCGGGGGCCACTCTGACCCTGACCCTGTTTCGCCAGGAACGGTTGAAAACGCTGGAAATCAAGCCGGAGATGCGAAAAACGCCCGAATTTGCGCTGACTCCGTCCGATAAATCCACCGTGGAACAGACACGCCTGCGCAATGCCTGGCTCGGGATCGGTTCGAACGCACCCTAGCGGTCCGTTACTGCTTCACCAGTTCGATTTCGAAGACTTTGGGCCAGAGTTTTCCGGTGACAAACAAGCGCTTCTTCGACGCATCGTAGGCGATACCGTTCAGGACATTCGTCTGATCGGTCCGATCGCTCTCCGGCAACAGGCCGGTCAGGTCGATCCATCCGAGGATCGCTCCGTCCTTCGGATCGATGCGGACGATGCTGTTCGTTTGGTAAATGTTGGCGAAGATTTCGCCGTTGATGTATTCGACCTCATTGAGGTTCTTCAGCGGGGTCAGTCCGTCGAAAACGGAGATGGTCCGCTTGACGGCGAAGGATTTGGGATCGAGGAAGCGAATGTTATTCGTCCCGTCCGTCAGAATAAGGTGGGTTCCGTCGTCGGTAAGCCCCCAGCCCTCCCCCTCGTAGCGAAACTCACCGATTCTCTCAAACGTTTTCTTATCGTAGATAAAGCCGATCTCGTGCTGCCAGGTCAGCTGATACAGCTTGCCGCCCATCTCGTTGAGACCTTCTCCGAAGTACGGTCTGTCCACGGCCACTTTCTTCAGCACTTTTCCGGTCTCGATCTCGACATGGCGCAGGCTGGATTTCCCGACCAGGCCGGTACTTTCGTAGAACGTTCCGTCGCGGACGATCAGTCCCTGCGTGTAGGCGTTAACGTCATGGGGGTAGGATTTGACCACGCGAAACGTATAAAAGGCGGGGGGCGCGACGAGAGGCGTCGAAGAGGAAGCCGGGGACGGGCTGGCCGAAGGGGTGGCGCCGCTGACGACCTTCCCTCCGTTGGAACAGCCAAGCAACAGGGCAAGAAGAAGGACGAGAGACAGTCGGCTCAACATGCCCGTATCATACCGCGTTCGGGGGATGCGTGTCTATCGGGTTCATTGGAGCGGCTTTGCCGGAACCGCCCGGAATCGGTCCCCGGTTCCGGCAAGAGGATCGCGCCGCTTACGATTTGGGTTTCGAGGTTTTCGGAGCCGGCTTGGCGGCGGCCGCGTACTTTGCCGGGGCCTTGTCAAATTCCGGCTTGCAGCCCTCGCAGCAGAAGACGTAGGTTTTACCCTTGTAGTTCGACCGGGCGGAAGTTGTTTTGACCGGGAATTCTTCCTTCATAATCGGGCAGATCGCCTTGCCGCCCTTGATTGCATTGGCGATCACTTCGGTTTTGGCCGGTTTTTTTGCCGCCGGCTTTTCCTGTGCGAAGGCGGTCACGGCGGAGAACGCCACGACGGTCACCAGGGAGAGAGCGATTCGTTTCATCCTGTTCCTACCTTTTTGGGATATGGGCACAACGTCATTGTACGCTCGAATCGCGATTCTTGTCACGCTCGCTCGACCCTCGTATCCCTGAACCGACGAACAAAAAAGAATTATTTCGAACCTCGGCTTTTGAAACCGTTTTGAAACATTTTCCTGTTAGAATATTTTTTCGAGAATTTAACCTTCCCTTAATCCAAATCCCCGTCCTCGTGATAACATAGGTGTGGTCAAAGAGGACCGCCGCATGGAACCTTCAGGCCCCACGCGGTTTTTTTAACCACTCAGGAGGAATTGGAAATGGGAACGACGTTGGCCCAACGGCCGGCAAATATGGCGGAGGCACATCCCCATCATGTCGCGTCTACTGTCTGGATTCCGCGCGTGGTGCGTTGCGCCCAGTGCGGAGACCTCGCGCGCGAAGATGTGCGTGAGCGTGTGGATGACGACGAGATCATGGTTCGCTACGGCTGCCCGACGTGCCGCTGGCGCACGGTTCGCCACTATCACGAAAGCGAACTGTAAATACCTGTCCCTCGTCCCCTGAAAGCCCGGTCGCGATTCTGCGCCGGGCTTTATCCTTTCTTCGGCCTGTTCGGCACTCCGAGACGAACACGCAGATCGGCCAGACGCTCCTCGAACTCCGCCGTCCGTAACAGGGGTTCGCTCTCCACCGCCGCCTCCAGCAGGACGAGCGCCTTGGAGAATTCGGTCCGCGCCGCCCCGTTCGAGTCGATCGACTCCTCGCGCATTCCATGTTCGTGCAGCAACACCGCCAGCACCGCCGCCCGTCCGGCATCCAGCAGCGAACCGTTTCGCAAGAGTCCCAGCAGGGACTCCGCGGTCATGGTCCGTGCCAGATTCCAGGGGATTCCGGTGAGTTCCTTGCTCGCGGCCGTCAACCCCTGACGTACCTCCGCCAGCGCTCCCTCCTCCTCCCGTCGTTTGAGAAGAAAAAGGGTTCTGACCAGCGCCTCCACTTGCCGTTCGACAATTCCCTTGCGAAGCATGAAACCCTCCGTAACCTCTGAGGCGGGGAACGCGCCGTCCTTCCCCGGTGATATGTCCTATACGTCCTGACGGGCGAACCATATTCCCCCCGCGACCACCAGCGCCAGTGCGAACAACAGCACGTAGAACGTATCGTACGGACCATTGGCGAGCGTGCCGAAAACGGGCCCGTTCGCGCCGCCGTCCGCTGTCTCTTCGAGAACGTTCAGACCCGGCAAATCGCCCATCGCATCGGCGACCGTTCGGGACATGCGCCCGATCGGAAAGACGAAACCCGACCAGACGGAAAGCTGCCGCAGGGACGGTATGGAGAACAGATGGGATAGAACGAAGAAGGTTCCCTCAGCCCAGCCGATCCCGGTCCAGACCGCCGTCCAGCCGATCGCCGACGGAAAACGGGCAAAGGACGAACAGAACAACGCCACCGAAACAAAGACGACCGGATAAAGACATAGTGCGGGGATCGCTTTGAGCGGCGCGACGGTCCAATCGCCCGGTCCGCGAAGGCCGGCGACCACGAAGACCGTGACGCCCCAGACTGCCACCCCACCGACGATAAACGTCACCAGACCGATCCATTTTCCGAGGTAAAACTCCGTTCGGGAGATCGGCTTGCTCAGGACGATCGTCAATCCCCCTCGCTCCCGCTCGGACGTCAATGCACCGGCAGCGAGAGCGACGCTCAGCACGGCGGCGAAAAACTTGATGATATTGACTCCGAAGAAGATATAAAGGGAGGCGAAGACTCGGTTCCCCTCCTCCGGCGGAAGGAGGGCCAGACGTCCGCCCGCGGGCAGGAAGGCTCCGAGCGCGAGCATGAGGGCCACCAGCGCCAGGATTCCGGGAACCCGCCGCCGAACCGCTTCACGCCACGTCAGGAGAAGAATCGTCGCCACCCACTGAGGATACCCGTTCCGGCGGAGGTCCGGAGGTCGCCCCGAAACTGCGGCCGAACGGAATCGGACACGGGGCGAAAGAGCGGCCATCGGCGATCTTGTCGAGAAGCATTTCAACGGCGCGGCGACCGATTTCCAGCTGCGGCAACACCATCGAATCGACCGGAACCGAGATCGTCTCGCGATTATGGGCGGTGATATCGATGACGGAAAGGTCCTCCGGTATCCGGCGACCCCGGGCCAGCGCGGCGATCAGGATCGGGCGCATCGTGTGGGCGCCGTAGGTCAGCAGGGCGGTCGGCCAGTCGCCGCCGAAACGTTCGTCAACCTCGGACGGTACGGTTCCCAGACGCTCGGGAATGTATTGTCCGACGATTTTCCGGGGTGACAGACCCGCTTCCGCCATCGCCGCTTCGTATCCGTTACGCCGTTCCGCCGCGCTGTAATGCCCCGACTCCTGAAAGTCGACGTAGGCGATCCGGCGATGCCCCAGGGTGATCAGGTGGCGTGTCGCATCGGCGGCGGCCGCTTCATCGTCGGGAAATATACAGTCCGCCGAATGACGGGAATTGATCCAGATGGCCGGAATCGAGTATTCGGCGATCAGGCGAATCAACTCGTTCGGAATCGCGGCGTTATAGTTGATCAGAAGTCCATCCGACGCCCATTCCCGCAGGATAATCGGCATGAAGCCGGGATCGGTCAGTTGCGGGTCGGGAAGCGAGGCGATCGACAGGCGGATCTCCGCCCGGTGCAGTGCCTCCTGTATCCCCGCCAGCAGTTCGGCGGGAAGTTGGCTCCGGGCGGCGTCGGTCGCGCTGCGCAACAGCGTGATCGTGTCAAAACGCCCGCGCCGCATCGCGCGCGCCGAACTGTTCGGGCGGTACCCCAATTCACGCGCCGCCGCCAGGACCCGTTCCCGGGTCGATTCCTGGTGAGCGGCTCCCTTATCGCTGAGAATCCGACTGACCGTGGGCACGGAAAGCCCGGTCTTCTCCGCTATCTGCTTGATGGTCGCCCGCATCTACTCGCCTTTCCAACCCTTCCAACAGTCGGGCATGGACGCAGGCCACCCGGCGCGGTATTCTGCCAGATAACGCCCTGCGCTTCCGAAAAGGGATACCCATGACCGATTCCGATATTCTCAACCTCTTCGAAAACAGCGGAGCCCTTCTCACCGGGCATTTCATTCTGACCAGTGGCAAGCACTCCGACCGTTATTTCGAAAAATTCAACGTCCTGAACCAGCCGTGGCACGTCGAAACGCTCTGCCGGGAGCTGGCGGCCCGGTCCGCTTCGCTCGCGCCCGATGTCGTCCTGGGCCCGACGACCCTCGGTGTCCTCCTGGCTTACGAAGTGGCGAAACATCTGGGCGTCCCCGCCGCCTACGGCGAGAAGGGCGCGGACGGAAAACGGTTCCTCCGGCGTCCCGAACACCTCCGAAGCGGTCAGCGGGTCCTCGTGGTCGATGACGTCCTGACGACCGGCGGGTCGGTTCGGGAGTGTATCGACCTGGTGACCTCGGCGGGCGGACAACTGTGCGGCGTCGGACTGCTCATCGACCGTTCCGGAGGGACCGTTGATTTCGGCGTCCCGACGATCGCTCTACTACCGTTGAAGGTCGAAGCGTACGACCCCGACGCCGTTCCCGACTGGCTGAATCGCGTTCCGGTCACCCGCCCCGGCTCGACCGGGAAAAAGTAAGGAGGAAACCGTCCGGCGTCAGGACGACGTTTTCAAATCGTCGATTGTCACGACACCGCGATAGGAGACGTTTTCCACGATCGGAATCACCGTCATCTTCCGACGTTCGGCGAGCGCCCGCGCAGTGTCGGTCGGCATTTCCGGTTCCCCGACCACCCGGGTCGAATGTACGTACGGCCCGACCTGCAAAAGGGAAAGATCCTCGCCGGGCGGAATCAGATCGCCCGCCAGCGAATCGTCATTGAAAAGCCCGAAGAACTGCTCGTCGCCGACCAGCGCGACCGTCCGCAACGGTTCGGCCTCCATCAATCGGATCACTTCCGCCAGAGAGGCGGACGGTTCCACGATCGGTATCTGTCGCAGGGGAATATCGCCCAGAGTCTTCATGTTCGGTCTGCATCCTCCGCCCGTTAGTTTATCCTAAAACCGCGGGAATGAAAGGTTCTTAAAACTCTCTTAATCCGCCGCCGCTACAATGGCACCATGCGAAATTCTACCAGGGCCTACCTCGGCCTATTGTCCATCCCCTGTATCGCGGCGGCGGGCGTCACCATCGCTCGGGCGCGCCAGTCCGTCGTGACGCCAACGGCCATTCCGCTGGTGACCGGCAAGTTTCTCACCCCCGAGGGAGCGCAAACGAACGTCGGCTCCTATCCCTGCAATCTGGCGCTCTCGCCGGACGGCCGGTTCGTGGCGGTCACCACCCTGGGCGCCCGTTCCCGCGTCTCGATGCTGCGAACCGACACCGGTGACGTCGCGGGCAAGGTCGATTTTGAAGAGCCCGCGCCCGGTCGACCCGGTCGCCGGGAAGGCGCGTTCTACGGACTCGCGTTCGTCGGCAGTACGCTCTATGCCGCCCGCGGTTCGGACGATCGCGTGACCCCGATGGCGGTCGGCGCGGACGGGTCGCTCACCCGCAATGCGTCGGACCTGGTGACGCCTTCCTCTCTCGCCGGCAGGAAACCCAACCATGTGGCCGGAATCGCCTTCAGCAGCGACGGCAAAACGATGTATTCGGCCAACAATACGATCGATCCGGCGTCGCCCGAACTGCAGGGCAGCGTCTCGGTGACGGATGTCGCCTCCGGTTCGGTCCGCGCGACCATCGCGACTCCCGGTTATCCCTTCGCCGTGGCCGCCCTGACCGTCGGTCCGAACGCGGATAAGAAGGTGTATGTCACCAGCGAACAGCGAGGAAACCTCGTCCTCCTCGATCCGACCGCTGCCCGGGTGGCGAAGACCATTCCGGTCGGCGCCAGTCCCTCCTCCCTCCTGTTGAACAAGGCGCAGGATCGGTTGTACGTGGCCGTTTCCGGAAGCGATACGATCGCCGTGGTGGACACGTCGACCGACAAAATCGTCCGAACCATTCTTCTGCGTCCGGCGGACCTGCGCGGCATTCCCTCCGTGACCCCGCAGGGCATGGCGTTTTCCACCGACGAACGCCTTCTATTCGTGGCCCTGTCCGATCTCAATGCGGTGGGCGTGGTGGACGCCGACAAAGGTCAGGTGCTCGGCTATATCCCCACCGGATGGTATCCCACCGCCGTCGCATACGCTCCCAACGGTAAACTGTTCGTCGCCAACGCCAAGGGAATCGCCGCGCGCAATCCCAATGACAAGCCCAACCCGGAGATTCCGGGGCGCAGCCAGTATATCCAGAACATCATCGAAGGCACGGTGTCGGCCATCGATTTCGCCGGGGTACGACCGAACCTCGCGGCAAAGACCGAGCAGGTGCTGAAGAACAACCGGACCGCCATCGCCCGGAAACCGGAGAAGTTTGTCAATCCGGGCATCGAGCATGTGATCTACATCATCAAGGAAAACCGGACCTACGATCAGGTGCTGTCCGACCTCCCGGTCGGGAACGGTGACAAAAGCCTGCTGATGTTCGGTCGGGAAGTGACCCCCAACCAGCATGCCCTGGCGGAACGATTCGTCCTGCTCGACAACTTCTATTGTTGCGCCGAGGTCTCCGGGGACGGCTGGAACTGGTCGACCCAGGGGATGGTGACCGCCTATAACTCCCGCAACGTCGTCTACGGCTACACGGGCAAGGAACAGCCCTACGATTACGAAGGGACCAACAACGGCGTCCCGGTCGACCTGATGGACGTTCCGGACGTCTCCCGAACCGCCGGCGGCTACATCTGGGATCGGGTCGGCGCGAAAAAGCTCCCCTATCGCAACTACGGTTTCTTCGTCGATGACTTCCAGTTGCCCCGCAATAACCCCGAAGCGGGTCCGGAAGGAAATCGAAATACCCCGGCGAAGAAAGCGCTTACCGGCACGACGTGCCGGGATTTCTATGGCTACGACACCTCCTACGCCGACAGCGAAGCCTGGGTGAAGTATAACCTGCCGCCCGCGCCGAAACAGATGAAGACCTTCGGCAAATTCAACGACCCGGCCCGTATGACGGCCTGGCTGCGGGAGTTCAACGAGTACGTCCGGAATAAAAACCTGCCGCGCTTCATGATGGTCCGTCTGGGCCGCGACCACACCGCCGGAACCGCCGCCGGACAGTATTCACCGCGCGCCATGGTCGCCGATAACGATTACGCGGTCGGTCAACTGGTCGAGGCGATCAGTAAATCCCCGTACTGGAAAAAAACCGCGATCTTCGTGATCGAGGACGACTCGCAGGCGGGATTCGACCATGTCGACGCTCACCGCTCCATCGCGTTCGTCATCAGCCCGTTCATCCGCAAGGGGACCGTGGACAGCCGGTTCTACAATACCGACTCCATGTTGCGGACGATGGGCCTGCTGATGGGAACCGATCCGCTCAACCATTACGACGCCGCCGCTACGCCTTTCGGAATCTTCACGGCCGCTTCGGACAACGATACCCCGTATGACGCCATCCTTCCGGCGAAGGAGATTATCGGTGAGATCAACCGGTCGGTGGCCTACCGATCCGCCGACTCCGAGCGGTTGCTGAACCCGCGGCGGGAGGAATCGGAACCGGACGAGGAGCTGAACGACATCCTGTGGCACGCTATCAAGGGTGTGAACACACCGAAACCGCCGCGCCGGTTCGGGATGGCCGGATTCTCCGCGCCGGACCGCGACTGACGGCAAGTCAAAAAACCGGGGGATGCCGATGGCATCCCCCGGTTTTTTTCGTTGTCGGTCTTACCGGACGGATTGACTACTTACCCGGGAAGAAATGGCGATAGTAGTCCCCCTGAGAACCGTTCGGCCCGTCGACGATGATGTCATACAACTGCTCACCGCGCATCGGCTTGACATGACCGTCCGAGAAGGTAATGGTAGCCAGTCCCTTGCCGACCAGGTCTCCGTAGGTCGGGCTGACGAACGTGCCGCCGTTGTTATGGCGGGGACGGAGGTAGGAGATGAATCCGGAACAGGCCCCCGTATCGTAACGACTGGTCTCCTCGAGCAGAACGTATTCGGCGGGGCGGGCGATCGCCGCCAGCCCGAGGCTCGGAGCCTCATAAGCCGGGCCGCCGCACTCCATGGAGCTGTTCGGATCGGCCTTGTAGCCGCCGATCCCATCGTACAACGCGACCCCGCCGTTGTACTCGTTCGCGTAATAACAGGGCGCCCCCTCGCACTCCGACGAGAACCCGGTATAGTAGGCGCGGGCGGTCATACCGTAGCTGACGATCGGTCCGCCCCTCGGCCGGGTGGTTACGCCGACATCACCGGATCGGGTGATATCCGTCGAAGGGTCGACATCGGCCGAACTCAGGACCGGACTCATCTTTCCGTTCGGGCAGATGAACACCTGCAGATTCTTGACGTACGGCTGGACGTTTTTCACCCAGGTGTAATCATAAATGTACCGCTGTCCCGGATACTCGGCCGCGTTCAACGGAAAGGTTTCATCGTAATCCTGGACGTACTGGAGCAAGCAGAGTCCGAGCTGCTTGGAGTTGGAGATACAGTTGGCCTGGCGGGCCTTATCACGGGCCTGGGCGAAGACGGGAAAAAGAATGGCCGCCAGAATGGCGATAATGGCGATGACCACGAGCAGTTCGATCAAAGTGAACGCTCCCATGGCGGAGCGTCCGGACTTCAGGTTCAAGGGGCGCAACGGTTCAATTCCTTCCTGAGGGTTTATCGGTCCGCCTTTTCACCTTTGGTCCGGCGGGAATTCATAACACGCTCCCGGAACGCTTTATCCTGGTCGGATAACGTCACCGGTGTTGGCGTCGGTTCGGCGTCCTTGCCGCACCCAACGAGTATCGCGGCGAACGGAACGATCACGATGAAAAGAAGCATCGGCAGGGCGGATTTGCGCATGGTGTTCCTTGGTCGTCGGCAGCCACGACGTTGCGGAATGGAGGCCCATTCGTTTATATCCCATTTTACACGCTTGTTCCCGTTTTGGAACGATCGCCGTTAAAAATCCGTTGAACACCGTTACGGAAATCAATTGGGACAGACGTACGCGTCGTACACGTCCGATTCCAGCCGCTTCCAGACGGTTTCGTTCTGCTCCCGGGTCTCGGCGGCGCGCCGCAGACGTGTCACTTCCTGCAGAAGAAACTCCCGGACGACCGTCAACCGCTGCGCCGTCTCCCGAACCGTCAGCAGGGTCATCTTATCTTCATTCCCGACCGGCAGGACTCCGGCCGCAATGTAGGAGAGGTGCCGGGGGTCGTCGGGAAGGTCAAAATCGCCGATCTCCTGACCCATCGCGGCCAGCGAACGCATCAGAAAGTCCTTGAGAAGTCGCTGCACCTCCTCGACCAGAGGTCGCATCTCCTGATCGTCGCCCGCCACGTCCTCGAACGGTTCGATCAACGCCGTGCGGTACGAGCGCTGTTCGTGCGTATCCAGAATCCGAAACCGGTCCTTCCCCTCGACTTCGATGTTCATCCGGCCGTCCTTCAACGGTTCGACACGCTGAATTCTCGCCGTACAGCCGATGGAACCCGTCTCCACTCCCCCGGTGGCCGCATCGACGCCGGTTACCAGAACGATACCGAACGGAATATCCTCCTCGACACAGCGGTTCACCATCTCCTTATACCGCTCTTCGAAGATATGCAACGGAAGGATCATGTAGGGAAAAAGAACCAATTCCAGCGGAAACAGCGGGATTTCGGTGACGCGTGACGCGCCTTTCGGAGAGCCGTCGTCCGCCGGGAAATCGGGTTCGGATGTCGAAGCCATTTCGCGTCCTCTCCCCGATTACTCCTCGAGCAGGGTGGCGAATTTCCGTTCGACAGCCAGCCGAACAAAATCCGCGCAGGTGGCCGGGGGCGGCATGGTCTCTCCGGCCAACACCGCGTAGCGTCGGGTCGCCTCCTGTGCAAAAGCCAGCGGCGTCATGCCCCGAATCAGAGTTCCCACCAGGAAACCGGCGCGTTTCGCCACCCGCTCCTTGACTTCGGCGACGACCGCCTCCGGGTTCGCGGCATCGACGACCTCATCGATGCGCGTCTTCTCGAAATCAAAATGGAGATGAACTTTCATTTTCGGTGAATACGTTCATCATACCCCAAGTTCCGGACGAAAAACGAGGAAACGGACGAAAACGCTCCGGTACGATCCGTCCGTTTCCTCGTTTTTCCGTACCGCTTACGGGCAGCCGAACTCCGGTTCCAGGCAAGGGGACCAGTACTCCGAATAGCCCGCCGGGCGGTCCGGGTCCTCCGGTTGACCCGGCAGATGATAGAACGATTCGATGCGCGCCGATTTCAGGTGACCGTCGGCCCAGAGGACGTTGACTCGTTCGTTGTGTCGCGCGAGCGGCGCACCGTAATCGGCAAATCCGATCAACGGTTGCGTCCCCGCATGCACCAGCAACCACGCGGATCGGTTGGCCGTATCCGGCAGGCCCGTGACCGCCGTCGCTCCGCGCTTCTGCGGCCATCGTTCCGGCGCGACCCCGAGTTGCGGTTGGCTCGAGCCATCCACCATCATCACCGTCTGCGCCGGTCGTCGCACCTTTCCGAGCGAGCTTCCGACAACTCCGGTCGGCGAGAAATTGCCTCCGAAAAAGTAGTTGTAGGCGTAACTGACCGGGTAACGCGTCTCCGGAGTGTCGCCGGTACCGGGCACGTTTCCGGTCGTATTTGCCTCGCTCGGACAGCGAAAGATCCCTGTATTGCGCACGTACGGCTGAATGATGCGCGGCCAGGACATCCGGGTTCGGCTTGCCGAAAAGGACCCGTTGAACGCCTGGTAGGCGATCGGATAGGTTTCGTCGTAGTCCTGATTGTACTGAAGAATGGCGATGCCCACGTTCTTCATGTTGGCCAGACACGAAACCGCCCGTGCCTTTTCACGGGCCTGAGCGAAGACGGGAAAGAGGATGGCGGCTAAGATCGCAATAATCGCGATGACGACGAGCAGTTCGATCAGGGTAAAGGCGGTCGGGCGAACGAGGACGCCCCGGACGCGGTCCCGCGCCCCGGTAAAAACGGACATATCGGACTCCGATTCCATGGGAATTCAGGGATGCCGCCAACGTGTTTTGTGCAACCCCACGTTGCCCCCCCTCGACGAGGACACCGCGCACGGCAGGATCATTATATCGCACTCGAAAGGGCGGCCCTATCGGCGCTCCGCTCCGTTCGAGCGGCGCGGATCTGCTCGATCGCCTCGGTCAGCAACGCCCGGTTGCGTTCGGAGTTCAGCCATGTGCTTGCGCCCGAGGAGTGCGGTAACGGGATCAACAGCCGATCCTCCCGCTCGAAGGTCCTCCCGACCAGTTCCTCCAGGGGCGCCGACGAAAGAAAGGTCCGTATCGCCAGACCGCCGAAGAGAAGCACGACCTCCGGGTTGACCAGACCGATTTCCTGTTCCAGCCACGGACGGCAGAGATTCCGCTCGGTCCGCGACGGAAGCCGGTCTTTGGAGGACCCGGTGACCCGACCGGGAAAACATTTGGTGATGGCGGCCAGGTAGAGGCGCGTTCCGAACTCCTCGTCGGTGAACCCCGCCTCTTTCAGCCAGGCGCGAAATTTCCGACCGGCCGGCCCCCGGTAAAATGTTCCGGTTTCATGGTCGGTGCGCGACGGAGCCTGCCCGATCACCAGGAACGGCGCAGGCCCCGTTCCCTCGGTCAACGGGCGGGCTTCCGTAATAAATCCGGCGTCCCGGCAGCGAGTACACTGCCGGATCTCCGTCTGCAGAACGATCAGCCGTTCGGCGACGGTCATCCCCTGGCGGAAACCGGTCGAGCCTTCGTTCCGGTCTTCCCCTTCCCCTTCCCGGGAGGCGTGACGGACGCCGGATGCGACTCGGGCGAGGACGGTTCCGACGTCCCGAAAAGACGCAGTTCGACCGCTCGCCGCCGGTACGCGATCAAACCGCCCGCCGTATAGAGCAATGCGCCGATCCAGACCAGTCCGATCATCGGTTTGGTGGACACATCGACGAACACCGTTTCGAACGGGTCTTCCGCGCCCAGGGTCCGCAGGGTGATCTCCCGGGAGGCGCCCTGTTCCTCCTCGCGTGGCGGTTCCAGTTTCAGCACGACCGGGCGGCCCTCCCTACCCGGAATCGGCACCGGAAGCGAGTAGATCGCGCCTGTCCGTTCCAGCCGAAGCCGGGGCGTTACCGTTTCCGTCCTGCCACGGTAGGTGACATCGATTGTCGCCATGACGAAAATCTGCGGAAGTTTATTCAACTCGTCGCGGCTGTTCTGCGCTTTCTGCGCCGCTTCATCGAATTTCAAGGCGCGGAAACGGAACGTGTACTCGCCGATCGTCTTTTCCTCGCCCGCCGCCAGGGTAAACCCCTGATTGGGGTTTTTCGAGAGCATTGGCGGACTCTGCGGTTCCGTATTCAGCGAAACGTACAGGTCACCCCACGGGAACGGCGTATTCCACGGCAGACAGCGCAACAGGTCAATGGGCGAATTGATATTATAGACGCTCGGGAGAATCGCCGGGGGATTGGCGAAGACCGTGTCCCGGTTGTCCCACGGTGCGATATAGTAGCGCGGGAACGCGTCCCACGTATATTTGCCGCGTCGGACTTCGACCCGGATGTGGTTCCGTTCCCGATCGTAAGCGTGGCTCGTCTGCCCCCGGTAAATGAAGGTATAGCCGAGTTTCTCCACCGGCTGATCCTTCGTCAGCATGACACGCTCGGCATTCTGCGTGAACGCGACCAGACAGGCGACCCCCGCCAGAGTCAGTCCCGCTCCGATATGCGCGACGAACCCGCCGACGCTTTTCCGGCTCTCGGCATGCTTCAAGCGCGGAAGGATCAACAACAGGTTGGACGCCGCCGTGAAGATCGACGCGGCGAACAACAGCACCATGAACGGTTTTCGAATGCCGAGCGTGAAGGCAAGAGCGGTCATTACCATCGTCAGCAAAAGCGTGGCGATGTACGGCGGCAGTAATCGCTTCCCGAGTTCCCCGTCGTCGGACGACTTCCAGGCGAGGTACGGCGTGACCGCCATCCCTACCAGCATCAGGATACCGAGCGGATACGCGGCGGTATTGTAGAAGCTCTGCTGCGCCGCCGCCCCCTTCTCCATCCAGATTTTGGTAATCAGGGGCGCGGACATCCCGACCGCCACGATCAACCCGATCAGACCGAGAAGCGCGGACCCCAGGAAGTATCCGAACTCCCGGGTGAGAATCCGTTGAAACGCGCCGACCTTCGGAATCGACCGGAAACGGCCGATGATCAGGCCGACCGGCACCAGCACCGAAGTGAGGAGTCCGCCGAGCAGCAGGTAGAACCCGTCCTGCCCGAGCGAGGAGAACGAATGGACCGAGAAGTCCGTCAGAACGCCGGATCGGGTCAGAAACGTTCCATAGAACATGAACGCGAACGGCAGGAAGCCGAGAACGAGGTTGCTGACCCGGTACCCGCCGTTCTTCAGTTGGATCGGCAGTCCGTGCAGAAGCGCCGTGATGAACAGCCAGGGAACGAGCGACGAGTTTTCCACCGGGTCCCAGGCCCAGAAGCCGCCCCAGCCCAGGGTTTCATACGCCCAGAACCCGCCGAGGGACAGCCCGAAACCGAGGGTGGCAAACGCGAAGAGCGCCCAGGGAAACACGGCTTTCGCCCAGCCATGCCAGTCACGGAAAAGAAGCCCGTAAAGACACCAGGCGAAGACCGGCATCAGAGCGGCGAACCCCAGGAACAGCATCGGCGGATGGATGACCATCCACATGTTTTCCAGCAGCGGGTTCAAGCCGCGGCCATCCGCCGGAACCGGCCCCTCTCCCAGAGCGAAGGGACTCTTGAAGAGGAGAAGGGACAGCAGATAGACCTGAATGATACCGAAAATCGGCCAGACACGGGCGGTCTTATCCCCGGATTTGCGGGAAAGCGTCCACCCGAGGATCGCGCCCATGAAGGTCCAGAGGAGGATCGATCCCTCCTGCCCGCCCCAGAACGCGGCCAGAAGATACCAGGCGGAGGAGCGGCGCGCCGAATACTCCGCGACATACGAGACCTGAAACTGGTGGGTCGCGATCAGATAGACGAGATACCCTGCCGCTCCGACGATCGCCGCCGTCGCCGCCGTGACCGCCTGTTTGCCACGCACAACCCAGACTTCGCCCTGCCGCCGCGCGAACGCGAAAAACACGTTCGCGATCACGGTCAGAGCGAGCGCGAGACCTGTCAGGAGATAACCCAGAACCATGTTCGAACCGCTCTTTCCTAATTCACCCGGCTGTCGGCCGAATATGTCTTTTCGGATTCCTTACCCTGATACTTCGTCGGGCACTTCACCAGAAGATTTTTGGCGCGGAAGACCGCGCCGTCATAGGTTCCGATCGCCGTGATCTGCGTCGCCATCGAGAAGTTGGCCGGTTTGGTCGCCGTAAAGGAGACCGGCAGGCGTTCGCCCTCCTCGGAAACCAGGACGAAGCGGAGTTCTTTCTCGCTGTTGGCGACGCTTTCCTTGTCCAGCTTCCCCATGACCTGCACCGTCCCCTTCGCCTCGCGTGCCACCTTGAAGGTGACATACGGCGTCAGGTTGGTCACGAACGCGTTCGCGCCGAATGCCAGCGCGCCCAGAATGACCAGCAGTCCGACGATCGCTGCGGGCTTGATGCCCGACTTTTCCTCAACCTGTTCCGTATTCATGGAGATTACTCGCGGTCCTTCCCCGATTCCCCGACGCCGAATCGATTTTCCAGTTGGCTCAATCGCTGATCCACACGGAAGGTGAAGGCGAAGACGCCCGCCCAGATCAGCAGGGCAACGATCAATAACGGTAACATCCTGATGCTTTCCTTCTCGCCTAATTCTCGCCTAATTCACGGCTCATCGCGCACGATCGCGTCCAGATGCAGTCGAAGACGCTCGTAGCGAACGCCGAGGTTGAACAGCCACGCATAGAGGCCGATCAGACAGGCGGACGCCGACCAGATCACGGTATGGTAGGCGGCGTCGAACGATGTGTTGGTCGGGTGCAGCGATGGCAGATATTTTGGGACCATATAGCCCAGCACCGGGGTCATGACCGCCGCGAACAGGATGTAGACGGCGCTGACGGTCGCCCGTTTCTCCTCGTCCTCGATTCCGGCCCGCAGAACGAAATAGGCGGCGAAGATCAGCAACAGGATGAAGATACAGGTCTGCTTCGGGTCCCAATTCCAGAACTGTCCCCATTGCACCTGGGCGAAGACCATTCCGGTCACGGTGGTCAGCGCAAGGAAGATCGTCGCCAGAACCGCCGCCACCAGCGAACGAGCGTCATCGAGCGGGTTGCGCCCGCCGGCCAGATACCGCCAGCCGTAGCATCCCGCCGCAACCGCCGCCACCAGTCCGGCCATCGCGTTCGGCAGATGCAGGGCGACGATGCGCGCCAGTTCCGGCGACGGAAAGCCTTCCGCCGCCGGAAGATACAGAAAGGACAGGGCCACGACGATCGCCGTCCCGATCCCAAGCAGGATTTTCGCCAGTTGAGCCATCGCTAATCTCACCCTCAATCGTTCCAGAGAAAGTCGAACAACAGCAACGACGCCGTTATCGCAATCACCGCGAACGACAGCAGTATCTTCACATCCCCCACTCCCACGGAGAAGGATACCATTCCTCCGGGTTTCGAACCAACGCCCAGCGCAGCCTGCGTTCCATGAACTCCGGCCAGCAGCAGCGGCGTCAGTAACGGAAACGAAACCACCGCCAGCAGTCCGCCGCGCGCCGAGGTCTGCGCCACCAGTGCGCTCATGGTCGTCAGTACCGCGGCGATCCCGATACATCCCAGGAGCGACACCGCAGTCAACAGACCGACGTTCCGCACCGGCGTTTCGGCCAGCGTGAGCAGCGTCGGCGCGGTTATCACCGCAATCCCGACCAGCAGAACGGCGTTCGCGAGAAACTTCCCCGTCCAGACCGTCGTTCCCCGGGCGCACAGACGCAGCGTCAGGGCGGTTCCCCGCTCCTCTTCGTGCAGGAACGCCCGGCCCAATCCGCTGGCCGCCGTAAAGAGCAGGACGATCCACAACAGCGTCGCGGTAACGGTCGGTTCGAACGCCGTGCGACCGACCTGTTTCGCCAGACCGATCAGCACCAGCGCGCCGACGGCGAACAGAACGGTCGAGGTCAGGGCGACCCGTGTTCGCCATTCGGTACGCCACTCGCGCACGAACACCGCCAGCGCTTCACGGGTCCAGTCCATTGGCCGTTCCCCCGGTTTCCCCGGTTTCCGCCGACGGACCGGTCGCCTTCACCGGCACCTGTCGGTCGGCCCATTCGATCTCTCGCGGGTCGTTGCTCGCCAGCAGCACGATCCCGCCCTCCTGACGCCGCTCGAAGACGATCTCCCGGACGAGGCGGACCCCGTCCGCATCCAGAGCCAGTGTCGGCTCATCCAGCAAAAGAACCGAAGTCCCGGAAAGCAACGCAAACGCCAGGCGCAATCGCTGCATCATTCCGGAGGAAAAGGTTCCGACCGGTTCCTCGCCGCGTTTCGCCAGTCCCACACGGGCCAGTACGGCGGTCGTTTCCTCCGTGCGTGGCGGTCGTCCGGCGACGCTCCGGAAGAACGCCAGATTCTCACGCGCCGTCAATTCCGGATAGAAGCGCAGATCGGGCGAGACGTAGCCGACGAGTCGTCGTCGTCCGATCGTTTCCGTCGCTCGAACCCCGTCGGACTCCAGCACGATCCGTCCCCGGGTCGGCCGTAACAGCCCGGCGACGATCCGCAAAAGGGTGGATTTCCCGGACCCGTTCCCTCCGACGATCGCGACGACCTCCCCGGCGTCCGCCGTCAGCCCGAAATTTTCGAGCACGGGCCGCCTTCCGAACGCTTTATAAAGGTTATCCGCCCGGACCTTTGTCACTTTCGTCGCCGTCTGATCCTTTAGGTTCATTATACGTTGCCGTTCCCCGGGTACGCTCCCGTCGTGTCCCGGTCGAACCGGCGAATTTTCGATAATCTTATGCCGAACCCCGGGGTTCCCCCCTCGCCTGATTCGAAAACGTCGTTCCTCGTCCGCAACCCTGTGACATTTCTCACGAAGTTCCCGGTATCAGATAGGGGGGACGGAAAATGAACTTTCCCGTTTCGGTCAACGTCGGTAAGGGCAAGAGAAGGATCACCGGACGGCCGCCCGGAGCGACGGTCGTTGACGGTTTGAACACCTACCGGTCGGATGGGTTGGGATTGAGGCTGATTGATGTTTTTTGCCCGGAGCCTGACTTTGCAAAACAGCGATGCCGCGCTTATTTCGCGCTGCCAGAAGGCCGACCTTGCCGCCTTTAATGAGATTGTTGCGCGGTACAAGGGGAAAATATATAACTACCTTTACAGGATGACCGGCAACGCCGAAGATGCCGAAGATCTGACTCAGGAGGTTTTCGTCCGTATGTACACGAGCATCGGCACCTTCCGGGCGGAATCGAGTCTTTCGACCTGGCTGTTCCGGATCGCCGGAAACCTTTGCGTGGACTCCTTTCGACGTGGCCGAAAGCGTGGCCTGGTGCATTCGTTGGATGCGCCGTTGACGCCGGACGACGAGGAGAGCGGCGCGACGCGCGATGTGCCGGACTGGTCGCAGGCTCCCGAAACCGTGATCGGTCGGAAGGAACTGGCCTCCCAGATACAGGAGGCGCTTGGCAAGCTGCCGCCGAAGCTGCGTTCCGCGATCATTCTGCATGATATCGAAGGTCTGGCCTACGACGAAATCGCGGCTGCCGAAAGCATCCCGCTTGGCACGGTGAAATCGAGAATCTTTAACGGACGGGTGGCCCTGCGGGAACACCTGCGCCCGTATCTGGAAAGCTAAGCCCGCTCGTTCGGCGGACACGGCTGCAGGGCAGTTATATTATGTCGATCTATGGAGTTACGGGATTGGCGGAGGTCACATCGGCTAATCCGAACCATCGGAGCATGTTGTCATGAAGGATTGTAATTCGATACGACCGCTGCTGTCGGAGTATGTCGACGGCATGCTGGATGAAAACCGGACCTGGGAAATCAAGAAGCACCTGGTCACCTGCTCGGTCTGCGCCCGGGTCGCGGACGATTTCTCGAAGACCGCACGGCTTCTGGCGTCCCTGCCGCCGGAGCAGCCGTCGGCAAACTTCGAGGAGATGCTCGCCCGACGTCTTGCCGACGAGGTGCTGCGCCCGAAACCGGCCTCGCCGTTCGCTTACTGGAAGGAGCGATGGACGGAGTTCGCGGAGTCGTGGCACCGTCCGGGCGTACGGCCCGCGTTCGCCTCCGGCGCGGTTCTCGCCATGATGGGCCTGTTCGCCTTCTTCGCCGTCCGTCCGGATGCGCCGGCCAACCGGATCACCGTTCGCGCGACCCCGTCCGTGGGAGCCGCCCACGAACCCGACCCGGTCAATGAACTGTGGCAGGAACACAACGCGTACGCTTCCTCGGTATCGCTGGGCGATCGAGGGTCCGTCCTCGAGGTAATCAACGAAATCGATGGAACGAATCTCTGACGTATGCTCGGATCGAAGGCCGGTTTTCCCGCCTCCCGTATCGGAGGGAGGGCGGAGACGCCGGCTTTCGGTTCGGGTCGCCCTGGCGTCGGCGCTCGTTCTCGGTCTGACGGTCGGGGTCCGCGCACAGGTCGAGAACGCTCCGCGACCGGACCCCGACAAGATCGCCGACCTGATCAGTCACCTGGCCCGGAAGGCCAAGTCCCTGACGCCTCAGGAACGTCAGGCCTGGCGGCAGCTGTTGCGCATGGTACGCGCCGACCAATCCGTTCCCTATGTGGCCCGGGAAGTACGGCAGGTGGCGCAGGGACAGGACACCGAACAGTGGCTGCGGGTCAATCCGTCGGTCGGCGTCCGCATCGAAGGCATACGGCCCGACAATAAAATCGTTCTGGATACGCCCCGGCAGGCGTTCGTTTACCAGCCCCGGGAGCGGAAATGGTTTTCCCGGCCGCCGATGCTGCCGATCTTTCGCGGAATTCTGGGGGAGATTCTTCGCCGTGTCGACCAGGGGGAACTGAAGGCCACCATCGATGGCGAGGACACCGTCGCTTCCCGGCCCTGCACGATCATACGAATCGCGCCGGCGAACGGGGTTTCCGGACCGTCACACCGCTTCTGGATCGATCGGGGTACCGGTCTTCGGTTAAAGATGGAGGTTGTCGGGCAGGATGGTCGCGTTTTTACCTCCTCCTACCTGCTTTCCCTCGATTTGAACCCGCGCTTCCGTTCCGATGACTTCACGCCACCGGAAGGTGCCGTGGTGGCCGAACGAAGCCGCCGTTCCGTCACATTCAAATCGCTCGCGGAAGCGCAACAGGCGAATGTGGATGTACCGGAGCCGAGATATCTCCCGAACGGTTACACCTTGCGGACGATCGAAGCGGCTACCCGGGACAGCAAGCGGCCGCGGGTCACCCTTCGATACTCCAACGGCCTTTCCGTGATCTCGTTGACCCGATTCAAATCCGATAACCTGCCGGAACGGTTGAAGGAACGGCTGACGAAGTCCGCGCCGGGATTCCTTCCGAACCCGAAGGGACCGGGGGAACGCGCCTATATCTGGGAAACCTCCGGAAACGTCTTCCTGCTGTTCAGCGCGCTTCCCGACGAGGAAGTCAAGCGTATTGCCGATCAGGTCCGGCCCTGATCGGCACTCTCCGTAACGCGCCCGGTCACTCCTTCGGTTTGACGAAAAGACTGTCCGGAACCGGCACATTGTTGCGAACTTCGGTGATTTCGGTGATAATCTCCGCCGCAGCGACCCGCGAACGGACCCGGAACGGGGTCTTGACGCCATCGACCGCCCGGTAATCCGACAGGTAGGATTCCACCGGCAGGGTTCCCTGCGGCGATTCCTGGACGGAATCGGTTCGCACGATCAGAAACGTCTTCGTATCATGGTACTGGACGGTCGGTTTGCCGACTTTGGGAGTCAGGCGAATGGCGTACGTGTCCTTGCCGTCCACCTTGCGGATACCGATCATTTCGACCTTCGGATAGAGTTCGCGCCAGCGGACCGAGCTGTTGAACAACGCCTGATCCTTCAACTGCTGAAGTTCGCTGCCCGTAATGTCGCGCAACCCCTGAAGGTTGTTCTTCGACCACCCACGTTTTCCGTCAAACGCCATCGTCGTTTTGGTGACGTCCTTGATTTCCTGAACGGTGTAGAATTTGTTCGGTGCTTTGGCCCGAACGTCCACGGTTCCCTTCAGGTTCTGGGCGGTAACGGCGATGGTTCCCTTCATGACGATCGTCTTGAGGCGGGCATAAGCCGCCTTGCCACCGGTCACTTCGACATACCGGTCCAGAACGGCGGCCGGACTGATGGACGGCTTCGCCGCAGACCCCGTCGCCGGGGTTTTTTGCGCCGACGCCGAGGACGCGGCGACAAAGCACAGAACAATCGACAGGTTTCGTTTCACGGTTTCTTTCCGACTCCTTTATTGGGGTTGCGCCGACGTCTGGCCTCCGCCTGCGCATTGATGTAACGGATCGCTTCGGCCAGCGCCGGGTCCTCACCGTTCAGGAGCGCCGCCCGGGTCAGGGAAACGCGCCGATTCGGGAGGACGCCCCGTCCCTCCAGCAGGATGCCTTTCGGCGTTCGATAATCCGCGAAGGCATACTGCAAACGCGCGCCGCCCGGCAACGCCTCCACCACCGAGGGCAGGACCATGCCCGCCGTCGCCTCGCCGATGACGTAGGCCCGTCCCTTTTCCTGGAAACCGCCGGCCAGAATCTCCGAGGTGCTGACCGATCCCTCGTCGGTGAGGATGACCAGCGGTCCCCGGTAGACCGTGGGTTGCGGATAAGAGAGGAAATTTATGTTCCCCCGTCGGAGTTTCATGGTCCCCAGGTTGGTTTCCGTGGCGAAAAAAGACCCGCCGATCGCGTTGGCCAGTGCGCCGATCCCGCCCGGATTGCCCCGAAGGTCCAGAACGATCCCCGGAGCGTCCTTCATCTCCCGCACCGCTTTACGGATCGGTTCCAGGATCGGCATCATGAAGATATTGGCGCGGACATACCCGATTCCTCCGGCCAGCCGTTTCGCCTCGGTCTCGACCGGCATGGGCGGCAGTTCGCCGAAACGCGCGACCGTTCCACCCACCGGGACTCGTTTCAGGGTCACCGTTCCGGGTTTATCGTCGCCGTCCAGATACTCCAGCGTCACGTCCGAATCGACCGCGCCGTCGATCAGGCGCGGAACGGTGAGTCGGACATAGGTCGCAAAGTCCCGGTCGGTCTTCGCCCGTTTTCGAAGGCGGGGAATCAGGTCCTCCATTCGGAGATTGCCGATCGCCGTCAGGACATACCCCGGGCGAAGACCGGCTCTGGCCGCAGGGCTGCCCGGCGCGACCCGGGTGATGATCGGCTTCTCCTCGACCCACTGAGCGATCAGTCCGACGGTTCCCGGTCGATCGGCCGCGTCCTGCTCCTTCTCCTCGTCGGCATAGGCTTCGGGAGGAATGATCCCGATATGCGATTGACGCAGTTCCCCGAGCATCCGCTCGAGCACCTCGTAGAATGCCTGGTCGGTCGCGGCTTCCGCCGCCTGGGGCGCGTAACGCCGCCGCATCAGTCCCCAGTCCGTCCCGTTGAACTTCGGATCGAAGAACCGCTCATTGATCCGGGACCAGACGATCTCGAAGACCTCCTCCCGCGTCTTTCGATCCAGCGTCGTTTTCGGAGCCGTCGGCGGTTCGGCGCAACGCGCCGGTTGGCCCGCCGTCAGAGTTGTCAGGGCGAACGCAAACAGACTCGCCCGAAGGATTTTTCGATTCATACGCCTTTCCATGCTACGCCTTCATCAGCACGCTTTCCTGCTCGAACATCCGTATGGCCGCCACCACCGCGACTCCGGCGTAGAGGACCGAGGTGATACAGGCCAGGGTGATAAAGAGAATATTGAAGGTGCCGTCGAGCGATGCTTTCAAAACCAGCGCCGCATTCAAAATCGGAACGATCGCAAAGACGATCCCCGAATCCGCTTTGAGAAACATCGACAGCATCGCGGCGACCGTCACGGCGACCAGCACCGGCGCCAGATAGGTCTGCGCTTCCTTCTGGTTACGGGCATAAGTGGAGATGGCGAGCAGCATCCCCGAACCCAGGACCGCCAGCGGAATCTGCACGAGCAGGATCGCAATCACGGCGACGGGTTTCAGCGTGAAGTTGAGCTGCGAATTATTCTGCATGTTCAATCCGACGAACAGCCCGACGACGCTGAGACAACTGGAGATCAGAGCCGAGACGGCGATGGCGTTGAACTTCCCGAGGACCAGGTCGCGACGCGAGACCGCCGACACCAGAAGCGTCTCCAGAGTGCCTCGCTCCTTTTCTCCGGCCACCGAATCGTTCGCCGCCGAAATGCCGCCCATGATCGCATAGATCGCCAGCATGTACGGCAGAGTGGTCGCCAGAAGCACCGCGCCGACATTGCCTCCGCCCTTGATCGGTTCGCGGACCGTGTCGAACGGTTTCGCGATCTCCATCGACAGTCCGTTTTCATGCAGCCGCTCCGCTGTCAGCAACTGCCCGGACTGCGTGACCTGCTCGGTGATCCGCTGGGCCGCGCTTTGTGACGACTCGCTGCCCTCGTCGATCAGGAGACGCACTTTGATCGGACGCATCCCCTTCAGGTCCTCGTCGGCGTTGTCCGGGAGGAGGAGAGCGGCTTTCAGCTTCCGCGTACGGATCTTCTCCTCCGCCTCCTCCCGCGTGACCGGTTCCAGCCGGATCTTATCCCCGGTTTGGATCGTTTTTCGCGTCTCCTCCGCGCCTTTTCCGACGACGATCCCTACCGCGATCGCTTCGTTTTTTGACTTCGTCGCCTGCTGTTTCACGACGTTCCCGATCAGGAGAATGATCAGGGGCGTCACAATGAGCGGCGAGACGATCAGGTTGAAGCGACTTCGCCCGTCGCGGAAGATCTCGCGGAGTTCCTTCAGGAACACCACCATCATTCGATTCGACATGCTTCCCTGCCTTCGACGATCACGGATCGATCACCAGATGGATATGAATTTGCCGCCGGCCGGTGAGGCTTTGGCCGGGTCCGCGCCGAACGCCTCCCAGAACATCGGCACATTGGTCAGGGTGCCTTTGACCCGGAAAAGGCCCGGCGAATGCGGGTCGATGGTCACCAGCATCCGCGCCATCTCCGGACGGGTTTTCACCCGCCACGCCTGAGCGAACGCCAGGAAGAAACGCTGTTTGCCCGTGAAACCGGCGATAACGGGTGGTTCCTTCCCGCCGAGCGCCTTGAGATACGCCTGGTACGCCACGTTCAGACCCCCCAGGTCGGCAATGTTCTCCCCCAGAGTCAGAGCGCCGTTGACGTTCACGCCCTCGATCGGCGAATAGGCGGAGAACTGCTTGATCAACACCGCGCTTCGCTCCTGGAATTTGGACGCATCGTCCGGTGTCCACCAGTCGCGCAGGTTCCCTTCGGCATCGAACTTTCTGCCCTGGTCGTCGAAACCATGGGTCAACTCGTGCCCGATCACCATTCCGATCGCGCCGTAGTTGCTGGCGTCGTCCGCCTTCGGGTCAAAGAACGGCGGTTGGAGGATTCCGGCCGGAAAGACGATCTCGTTCAGCAACGGATTGTAATAGGCGTTGACCGTCGGCGGAGTCATTCCCCACTCGCCACGATCGACCGGTTTCCCGATTTTCCGCAGCAGGCGTTCGGTTTCAAACTCATGCGCGCGCGCCACGTTCCGCCAGTAGGAATCGGTCGCCACCTCCAGTGCCGAATAATCGCGCCACTTATCCGGATAGCCGATCTTGATCGCGATCTTGCCGAGTTTCCGCAACGCCTGCTCTTTGGTCGGTGCGCTCATCCAGTCGAGGGCGGTGATCCGCTCCTTTAACGCCCCGATCAGGTTACGCACCAGGGTAAGCGCCTTTTCCTTGGCTTCCGGCGGAAAGTTTTCCTGTACGTAGAGCTGGCCGATCGCTTCACCGAGATTTTCATCGGTCACCGCCAGCACCCGTTTCCATCGGGGAAGCAGTTCCTTCTGTCCGGTCATCGCGCTGCCGAAACGAAATCGCTCTTCGATAAACGGCTGGCTCAGATAGCGACCGGTCGTGGCGATCAGATGCCAGCGCAGATACGCCTTCCAGTGATCGAGCGGCACTTCCGTCAGGAGCGTATGAAACTCCTTGAAGAACGTCGGATGGGCGAAGTTGACGTCCCCCTTCTCCGGAAACCCGAGCGTTTTCCGGTACCGATCGAACGGTACGCCGGGGAAGCGCTTCAGCACCTCTTCGGCGCTCATCAGGTGGTAGCTGGCGTTCGGGTCGCGCCGCTCGACCCCCGTCAGGGAGGCCTTTGC
Organism: Capsulimonadales bacterium; assembly: GCA_033762295.1. Taxonomy (GTDB): domain Bacteria; phylum Armatimonadota; class Armatimonadia; order Armatimonadales; family Armatimonadaceae; genus JANRLW01. Next base: position 6,360 of record JANRLW010000020.1, on the reverse strand, counting down.
CAGCCGGGTCTCGATCGCCATGATCCGTTCGGCGGACTGCGCCGCGTCGGCGGGAGAATCGCCGAGCAGCGCCAGCATCTTCGCCACGTGCTCCTGATACCCTTTTCGGATACCGACCGTGGCTTCATCGGTCTTGACGTAATAATCCCGATCGGGGAGTCCGAGTCCGCCCTGCCCGATGTTGGCGATATACCGGCTGCTGTTTTTCAAATCCGGTCCGGGTCCCGCGCTGAACCCGGCCTCGATCCCTTCGCGGTGAAGAAATGCGATGGTTTCCAGCAGTTCGCCGACGTCCCGAATCCGGGCGATACGGTCGAGTTCCGGGCGGATCGGTTCGATCCCGAGACGGTTCGCCCGCTCCTCATCGAGGCCGATGCGATAGAAATCGCCGACCTTGCGGGCGTTCGTCCCCGGCGCAGCCTTGCCGCTACGCGCGTCCTCCGCCGCCTTCTCCACCACCTTGCGCAACGCCTCCTGACTGCGGTCGGTCAGTTCGGCGAACGTACCGTACTGCGGGTAGGCGGCCGGAATCACCGTTTTGTCCAGCCACAGGCCGTTGGCAAAACGATAAAAGTCCTCGGTCGGCTTGACCGACCGGTCGATCGTGGAGACATCGACCCCGGGCTGGGCAATGGCGGAAGAGCCGCTCAGCAGCAGCGCGGCCACCGCGAATCCCGTCATCCGGTGAAAGAAATTTCGATACATCAGGGAATCACTTTCCGAAAAGAGTAGTGCCAAAAGGCTCGGACGCCACATCCGGCGTCTCACCGATCAATTTGAGGAAGACGTTTTCAAACAGCGTTTCGCCGGTTCGGTCCCTTAACTCGGCCAGAGTGCCGATCGCAGCGACCTTCCCCTGGTAGATAATCGCGATACGGTCGCAGAGGGCCTCGACTTCGCTCATGATATGGGTCGAAAACAGGACCGTCCGTCCCTCGTTGCGGCAGCGTCGGATAAAGCGAACGACCGTACGCGCCGCCATGATATCCAGGCCGCTGGTGGGTTCGTCGAAAAACAGAACGGGCGGGTTATGCAGGATGGCGCGAGCGATCGAGGTGCGCTGCTTCTGACCGGTCGACAGTTTGTCGGCCCGCCGGTCGATAAACTCCTCCATCTCCAGGGTCGCACAGACCTCCCGTATCCGGGCGGCGATCACATCCGAACGAAGACCGTTGAGTTCGCCGAAATAGGTCAGCATCTCCCGGGGCGTCAGCCGTTCGTACAGCCCGGCGCTGCCGGTAAGGAAGCCGATGTTCTCACGTACCTTTTCCGGCGCCGTCCGGACATCGTGCCCCATAATCAAGGCGGTACCGTGCGTCGGCTGTAACATGGTGGCCAGCATCCGCAACAGGGTCGTCTTGCCCGCCCCGTTCGGCCCCAGAACCCCGAAGATCTCTCCGGGGTGCGCCGTGAACGTGACGTTCTCGACCGCGACCACTTCACCCCGCTTTTTATCCTGGAACGTCTTTCCGATTTCCTTGACTTCAATCATCCGACTTCTTCCTTTTCGCCGGCCTGCCCTGTGCGGCTTCCGGAGCGACCTCGGGCACCGAGACGACGGTCAGACTGTAAGGCCGTCTCTCCGCGTTCGGAGGGTTGGACACATACCGATCCATCAGGTTACGCATCTCCTCTCGCACCTTTTGCGCCTCCTCCGGTGTCAGATGAGCCGCCTGTTCGTACATCACGACATGATCGCGGCTCAGGTCGGACGATCGGTTTCGGAAGTAGCGTTCGAACAGCGCAATCAGCTCTCCGAAGAACAGACGCGCCAGCACGATCTTCTCATCGGGAGGGACGCTCGACAGTTCCTGGTGGTTGAACACCGCCCGTTCGGGGATCAAATCGAAGACACGCTCCACCGTACCGTGTACCTGACGGCGTTCGATGACCGTTATCACTCCCGCCTCCTCGAGGCGGGCGATGTGGCGGTACAGGGTCGCCTGCGCCACTTCGGGAAGCAACGCCGCAATCTGTCCGGGCGTTTTACTCCCGGTTTGCAGGACTTTGACGATGCGCAACCGGACGGGGTGCAGCAACGCCTCAGCCTTTCGTAACGAGTCGCCGGTCGGATCGTTTCCCATTCTCACAATGAGAATATAATCAATATGAGAATTTGTCAAGGGGAATTTTACGGGGATTCGCGCAGGTCGACCCCGCGTACGCCGTTGGGGGTCAGGTTGGGGTCGGGCGCATCGTCGACGGAGGGGGTCATCCGTCGAACGGGAACATGACGGGCATGACCGTCGACAAACAGGGCCATTCGTCGCCCGGACCAGCGGTCGGGTCCGGGTTGTCGGTCGGCGGTCAGCGTTCCCCAGGGACCGGTCGCCCGCGCCGCGCCGGTAAAGTCATGGCCGTTATTCCATTCGAACGCGAGGACCTTTTGGGAGGGGAAACTCACCGAGGCGAGGGTCTGCGTTTCGCAGGGAAAGGGCGACGGCGGTTCGGCGGGGATCAGGTCGGTCAGGCGCATCCGGTTGACCGTCTCCGGATGACGGTAGAACACGGCGGAGTAGGCGTAAGAGGTCTCATCGAACCGGTTGGTTTCGGGGTCGGAGGGACAGCGCAACAAGTCCGACCGGGTCCGGGCATCGAACCCGCCGTCGCGTTTGCGTTGACCGATCGCCAGATACGGCATGATCGGCCAGCGAAACCGACGCCCTATCCAGAGGTACGGGTCTCCATTGTTGGGGAACGCCTCGTTATGGTCCGCACCGTAGGCGGCGAAAGCGTGTCCGATCTGGCGGAGATTCGACAGGCAGGCGGTCCGGCGCGACAGTTCGCGGGTCCGAAGGAAAATGGGCATCAGGATCGCCGCCAGCAGCGATACGATCGCCAGGGCGACCAGCAGTTCGATCAGTGTAAAGGCATCCTTGCGCGAGGCTTTCACGTCTAATCTATACTGTGCGCAGCGGCCACCCGGTTCCGGGTGGCCGTCATTTCACCAATCAAAGGACGGAAAGCGCCTGATCCAGGTCGGCCAGGATATCGTTGGGGTCCTCGATCCCGATCGACAAACGGACGAAGTCGGGCGTGACGCCGGTCGCGAACTGTTCATCCACCGTCAACTGGGAATGGGTCGTCGACGCCGGATGGATGATCAGCGACTTCGCATCCCCGATATTGGCGAGGAGCGAAAAGAGTCGCACGTTGTTGATCAGAGTGCGCCCGGCCTCCATGCCCCCTTTGACGCCGAAACCGACCAGGGCAGCGTACTGAGTGTTCCCGTGGGAGTCCTTCCGGTGGTAACGATGGGCACGTTCATGCGCCGGGTGGTCGCTCAGGCCGGGGTAATTCACCCAGGCGACCTTCGGATGATCCTTCAGGAACTGCGCGACCTTCAATGCGTTGGACGAATGCCGCTCCATCCGGAGGTGCAGGGTTTCGAGTCCCTGCAGGAAGAGGAACGCATTGAAGGGCGACATCGCCGGCCCCAAATCGCGCAGACCCTGAAGCCGCGCCTTCAGGATAAAGGCCATCGAGCGGAGGGGTTCCGGCAGACTGCCGAGGACCAGTCCGTGGTACGATTCGTCGGGCGAGGTGAAGGCCGGAAACTTGCCGGAGGAGAACCAGTCGAACGTTCCGGAATCGATGATCAGTCCGCCGATGGAGGTGCCGTGCCCCCCGATGAACTTGGTCGCGGAGTGAATGACGATGTCCGCGCCCCAGGCGATCGGGTTGACGATGGCCGGCGAGGCCGAGGTGTTATCGACCATCAGCGGCAGATGATGCGCGTGGGCGACCTTCGCCACCGCCTCGATGTCCAGAGTGTCCAGTTTCGGGTTACCGATGGTCTCGGCAAAAACCAGGCGTGTCCGGTCGGTGATGGCTTTTTCGAAGTTGGCGGGATCGGACGGATCGACGAACGTGGTCTCGATCCCGAGTTTGGGCAGGGTATGTCGGAACAGGTTCCAGGTGCCGCCGTAAAGCGACGTCGAGGAGACCATGTGGTCGCCGGCGTTCAGGATATTGAGGATCGCCAGGGTTTCCGCCGCCTGACCGGAGGCGGTGGCCAGACCGCCGACTCCGCCTTCGAGCGCGGCGATCCGCTTCTCCAGGACGTCGGTGGTCGGATTCATCAACCGCGTGTAGATGTTGCCGAACTTCTGGGTATTTTCGTTCATTGCAAGCCCAAAGAGATCGGCTGCATGGTCCGCGTCCAGAAAAACGTAGCTGGTCGTCTGATAGATTGGCACTGCGCGGCTACGGGTCGCCGCGTCGGGAGCCTGTCCCGCGTGGACGGCCAGAGTGTCGAATCCCCATTCAGGGGTCGGTTTTAGGGTCAATTCCTCCGCGACTTCGGTCGGCAGGTTGGTTTCTTGGCTCATATCGCTCCTCAAAAGGCTTGATGTCGTTTTCACTCCTATTTTAGTCGTCACACGCGAAAATGTCTATGGGTATAACCGACTAAGAAGACCAATTTTATCACCTAAGTAGTACCTCCCCAGTCTACGCCGGACGACGCAAACTTCAAAATGATTCCTGGGTAACGCCCTCGTCGCAAAGGTTATTTGTTTGTGCCTGTGCTATTTAATTGTTTGCCTTCCGTTTCCGCTTTGCCTACCGCGCAGGTAGTTCCTGTCCTATACTGGATCAGGAAAAAGGGCGGGCCGGGAGAGGCCGCTCAACTACCTGAAAACGCTTATGACATTACCTGACGACATCCGAGATGAGATAGTAGACCTGCTCATGCGCGGCGAGGACGTGCCGCTGGAGTATCAGCGATTCTTGTTCCCCCCGGAGCGGCGCGAGTACGAACTCGTGTATGGCGGCAAGGAGCGCGAAGCCGACATACTGGCGGATACGATGGCGGTTCCGCTTCAGCCTGTCCGCACATTCGGCGCGGCCACTCCTGACGCGACTGACTGGCGCAACCTGTTGATCTTCGGCGACAACCTCCAAGCCATGAAGACGTTGCTGACCATGAAAAAACGAGGCGCGTTGAAGAACGCGGATGGTAGCGAAGGAGTTCGCCGTGTTTACATAGACCCCCCGTTTGCTTCTAAGCAAGAGTTTGCGACCAATAAATAGCAACGTGCATATCAAGACAAACTTGACGGCGCGAGATTTATAGAGTTCATACGGCAACGATTGGTTATGTTGCGTGAGCTACTCTCGCCAAACGGCGGTGTTTTTGTTCATTTAGACCAACGTAAGGCTCACTATATCAAAACAATTCTTGATGAAGTTTTTGGAGAGCATAATTTTCGCAATGAAATTATGCTTCCAGGGCGAGCATCAAAAAACTTGCAACAACAGTTTGAGACAATAAGCCGCCTGAATGTCCGTCATGATACGTTGCTTTGGTACAGTAGAACGGGCGCAACAAAGTTTGGAAAACTTTGGATTCAAAAGCACAACGCTGGTAACCCCGAAGGTCACTGGCATCATTTTTGGAGTACCGCCGATAGACAAACTATGCGCTATGAACTGTTTGGGGTCACACCCAAAACAGGTCAGTGGGTTTGGGGCAAAGAAACAGGGATGCAGGCCGTAGAGAACTATGAGCGATTCCTTGAAGAAGGAGGTGGGCGCACATTAGCGGAGTATTGGCGAGACACTGGTTCTACACTGCGTTTCGTGCGGCGGAACCCTGAAGATGGTTCGCCTCAATACTGGCGTGCGCCTGCGAAAGATCGTTTAGCAGATACAGTTTGGGCGGGCATACCCGTCTATGCTTCAAGCACAAAGTACCCAACTGAGAAGAATGAAGCCTTGCTGGCGCAGGTTATTGAGTTGGCTTCTGACGAGGGTGACCTTGTATTGGATGCCTTCGCGGGTTCAGGTACTACCCCCGCTGTCGGTGAAAAATTGGGGCGACGATGGATTGCTATAGACAGCGGTAAACTCGCTGTCCATACAATTCAGAAGCGAATGTTGAGCCTGAAGGCTGAAATTGGGAACAAAGGCAAATCCCTTTCCCCCAAGCCTTTCGACCTTTGCAACGCGGGTTTGTACGACTTTGCGACTCTGAAAACCCTGCCGTGGAAGGACTGGCGTTTCTTCGCTTTGGCATTGTTTGAGTGCAGGGACGAGCCGCACGTAGTCAACGGGTTGACGCTGGATGGCAAGCGGCGCGGGGCAAGTGTTCTGGTCTTCAACCACCACGAACGGCCCGGACAGCGAGTTGATGAAGAGTTCGTTCAGAACATCCATGAGATCGTCGGCGGAAAGGGGGGCGACGAGTTTTGCATCGTCGCCCCCAAAGCCGTTTTCGATTTCCAGCAGGATTACCTGGAGATGGACGGTGTGCGGTACTATGCGCTCCGTATCCCGTACTCGTTTATTAGCGAACTGCATCGGCGTTCGTTCAGCGCACTCAAGCAGCCCAGTAGTGAGGGGGATGTGAACGGGCTT
>JANRLW010000019.1:0-18908 GCA_033762295.1 Capsulimonadales bacterium | reverse complement strand
AACCGATGCGTCTGGCGCTGCGGATCGATGGGAAAAAGGTCGCGGAGGTCCGATATCTGCCCGGCGGGGTGACGACGTTTCCGGGTGGCCCGATTGAAATCTACGGTCAAAAGGCGGTATTCGAGCGGGTGTCGGTCCCTGCGGGCGAACACTGGGTAGCGGTCGCGATCGAACGGATCTACGAAGGGTTGCCGGCACGGTTCGGGGGGCCGAACCCGTCGAAAAAAGCGGTGCCTGACCCGCCGCCCTCGCGTCTTCCGCCGCTACCCGCCGACGCGACCCCGGAGCAGATCGAACGGCGCAAGGAGCGGGAAAAGCGATTCAAAGAGTTTGCCGAACGGCAGAATCGAGGGCTGATCGGCGGGGTCAAGGTCAACACGATCGAGATCGGCGGGCCGTATGAACCGCGAACGCGTCCCTCGGCCACCGGTCGTCGTCGCCTTTTTGTCTGCGGCCATACTGGAACGACCCATACCGCCGGCTGTCAGCGCGTCATTCTGAAAAATCTCGCCCGAAGGGCGTTTCGCCGTCCGGTGTCCGCCTCCGAACTAACTCCCTATCTGGATCTGTTTGCGCAATCCCGGAAGGCCGGCGACAGTTTCGACGAAGCCCTGTGCGGTGCCGTTCAGGCAATACTGGTCTCCCCACATTTTCTTTTCCGCATTGAGCGTAAGCCGGACGCGTTCGAACTGGCCTCACGTCTCTCGTATTTTCTGTGGAGCACGATGCCGGACGACACGCTGTTCCGTCTGGCGGAAAACGGCGCGCTACTACGTCCCGAGGTATTGACCGCACAGGTCGAGCGGATGCGTCGCGATCCGAAGGCCGGTGCGCTGGCGTCGAATTTTGCCGGTCAATGGCTGGAACTGCGGAAACTGGAGTCGCTGCAGCGCGATTCGGATAAATTTCCGACGTTCGACGAGTATCTGCGCCTGTCCATGCGTCGTGAAACGGAAATGTTTTTTGAAGAGATCGTGCGGAACGACCAATCGATCCTCGATTTCCTGGACGGTGAATATACGTTTATAAATGAAAAACTCGCCATACACTATGGAATGGAGAACGTTCGTGGGCCGGAGTTCCGAAAAGTCGACCTTGCCGGTACCGAACGGTGCGGCGTTCTGACACAGGGGAGCATTCTTGCCCTGACCTCCTATTCGACCCGGACGAGTCCGGTGCTGCGCGGCAAGTGGATCCTTGACAATCTGCTGAACACGCCGCCCCCGCCCCCGCCGCCGGGAGTTCCTTCGCTGGAGGAAACCAAAATTCCCGAGGGAGCATCGCTCCGCCAGCAGTTGGAAGCTCACCGAACCAAGCCGTTATGCGCTTCCTGTCATGCCAAACTCGACCCACTGGGCTTCGGGTTGGAGAACTTCGATGCGGTCGGGCGGTGGCGAACACGGGATGGCGCGTCCCCGGTGGAGGCGTCGGGGTCTCTGCCCGATGGCAAGTCGTTCGTCGGACCTCGGCAACTGGCGGCGGTTCTCAGGCGGGACCGCGCGACGTTTACACGCGCTCTGACCGGCAAACTACTGACATACGCCCTGGGAAGAGGACTCGAACGGTACGATCGGCCGACGGTGGAGAGGATCGCGTCCGTTGTGGAGAGGAACGGCTATCGTTCCTCGGTCCTGTTCCGTGAAATCGTACTTAGCCTTCCCTTCCGTAAAGAACCAAGAATGGTGGCGCAAAAATGAATCATATCTCCCGAAAAATGATGGATCGTCGAACCCTGCTACGTGGGGTGGGTGTCGCGGTCGGTCTGCCGGTCCTCGATGCCATGACACCGGCGTTCGCCGAACGGGGCGCCGCCCCGGTAACGCCGGTTCGTCTCGCCTTCGTCTATGTTCCGAATGGGATCATTATGGACGCCTTTACGCCCGGAACCGAAGGGGCAAATTATGAGACGACCCGTGTTCTCAAACCGCTCGAAGCCTTGCGGGAGGACCTATTCATCCTGTCCGGACTTCGCGATCAGAACGGCGAAGCCGGGCCGGACGGAGCCGGCGACCATGCCCGCGCGGGCGCGTCCTACCTGACCGGGGTTCGGCCCAAAAAGACGGCCGGAGCGGACATCCGGGGCGGAATCTCCGCCGACCAGGTCGCTGCCCGGTTCCTCGGGCAGCGCACACGCCTCGCCTCGCTCGAACTCGGTTGCGATGATTCGCGCGTGGTGGGCAACTGCGATTCCGGATATTCCTGCGCCTATTCCAACTCCATTTCCTGGCGAACGCCGACGACTCCGATGCCGCCGGAGGTCAATCCTCGGCTCGTTTTCGAGCGACTGTTCGGGGCTTTCGATCCGAGCGTCCGACCTGAGGAACGCGCCCGCCGACTGATGCGACGGAAGAGTATCCTCGACCTGGTACATGCCGATACACGGAAGCTGGTCCGCACGCTGGGGGCGGCGGACCGGCGAAAAGTCGACGAGTACCTGACCGCCGTCCGGGAACTTGAACGGAGAATTGCGCTTGCCGAAAAAGAGGCGGCACCGACGCTTCCGGAACTGGAAAAACCGGCCGGAGTGCCGGTCGCGTTCGGCGACTACGTGAAGCTGATGTACGACCTGCAGGTTCTGGCGTTTCGGACCGACTCGACCCGGATCTCCACCTTGATGATCGGTCGGGAGGGCAGCAACCGCGTTTATCCGGAAATCGGCGTTCCGGAATCACACCATCCGATCACGCACCATCGAAACGAACCGGAGTGGATCGAGAAGGTCACCAAAATCAATGTCTACCACGCCGAGTTGTTCGCTTACCTGCTGAAACGACTGAAGGAAACGCCGGATGGCAACGGCTCCCTGCTCGATCATTCGATGATCGTCTACGGTAGCGGATTGAGCGACGGAAACCAGCATGCGCACTCCGATCTTCCGGTGATTGTCGCCGGGCGGGGCGGCGGCGCTCTGAAGCCGGGGCGGCACCTCCGGTTCGCACCGGGCACCCCGATGACGAATCTTTATCTCACCTTACTGGACCGTGCAGGAGTACGTCCGGAATCGATCGGGGACAGTACAGGAAAGGTCGAGCATCTGAGCGGCGTTTAACGGAAGGCACCGGTTCGGCGATTTCCGTCCGTCGAACAATGCGGTAGAATGTTGTCAACTTTTCATGCGGACGTTGACCGCGACCCCGCCGTCCGGTTCCCTGTAACCCCGGGGACCGGCTACGACGGTTCGGCGACGAAACGACCTGACCTGCCGGACCGATACCATGCCCCAACAACTCACCGATGTCTTTGACCATATACCCGACGCGTTCAGTATCGTCGGACATGATTGGCGGTATATCTACGTCAACGGTCCGGCGGAGCGACTGGTCGGGAGGTCGCGCGGGGATCTGCTGAACCGTTCCCTGTGGGAGGTGTTTCCCGAGGTTCACGAAACGCCGATCCGGGACGCATTGCTGCGGGCGGCGGAGGAGCGGACGCCCCGGACCGAGGTGACGCAGATTCCCGGCACCGACCTCTGGGTGGAAGTGCGTGCCTACCCGGTGCCCGATGGACTCGCCATTTACGCTCAGGACGTCAGCGAGCGGAAACGGACGGAATTGGCCCTGCAGGAGGAGATGCGGCTTAATGAGACGCTGAACCGTGTGGGCGCGTTACTTTCCGCCGAACTCGATCGCGATCGTCTCGTTCAACTGGTCACCGATGAGGCGACCTCGCTGGTCGGAGCGCAGTTCGGCAGTTTCTTTTACAACGGATTCGACGAACGGGGTGAGGTGTTGCTCCTCTACACCATTTCGGGGGTTCCGCGAGAACGGTTCGCGCAATTTCCGATGCCACGCAACACCGACGTTTTTGCGCCGACGTTCGCCGGCGAGGGGATCGTCCGGAGTGACGATATTACCCGTGATCCTCGCTATGGATTGAATCCTCCGTATTACGGGATGCCGGAGGGACATCTTCCCGTCCGCAGTTACCTGGCCGTCCCGGTTGTCTCCCGTGATGGAAACGTCATCGGCGGCCTGTTTTTCGGGCATGCGCGGCCGGGGCGTTTCGATGAACGGCATGAACGGATGCTGTCGGGCATCGCCGCGCAAACGGCCGTCGCGATGGACAATGCGCGGCTTTACGAGGAGGCGCAGCGGGAACTGAGGCAGCGGCGAGAGGCGGAAGACGCGCTTCGTTCGAGCGAGGAACGGTTCCGTGACCTGGCCGATAATATCGCCCAGCTTGCCTGGATGGCCGATGGCGACGGTTCCATCTTCTGGTACAACCAGCGCTGGTTCGATTTCACCGGAACCACCCTCGAAGAGATGAAGGGCTGGGGGTGGCAGAAGGTGCACCACCCCGAGTATGTCGATGCCGTACGCGAAAAATTCGCCCGGTGCATCCGCGAAGGGGTGTTCTGGGAGGATTCCTTCCCGCTCCGCGGGGCGAACGGTGAGTACCGCTGGTTCCTTTCCCGTGCGCTTCCGATCCGCAACGCGCAGAATCAGGTCGTCCGCTGGTTCGGAAGCAATACCGACGTGACCGAGCAGCGACGGTACCAGAACGCTCTGGAGGCCAGCGAAGCCCGGTTCCGGACCGCGGTGCGTGCAGTGGGAGGTATTCTCTGGACCAACACCGCCGACGGTCGGATGCTCGGCGAACAACCGGGCTGGGGCGGTTTCACCGGTCAAACGCCGGAGGAATATCAGGAATACGGCTGGGCGAAGGCGGTGCATCCGGACGATGCGCAGCCGACCATCGACGCGTGGAATAAGGCGGTCGCCGAACGCCGCATGTTCGTGTTTGAGCATCGAGTACGCCGGTTTGACGGAGAGTACCGTCGATTCTCCATTCGCGCCCTTCCGATTTTCGAACCGTCCGGCGAAATCGGCGAATGGGTCGGCGTCCATACCGATATCACCGATCAGCGCGAAGCCGAGTCCGAACTCAGAACGGCGAAGGAGGCGGCCGAAGCGGCGGCGGTCGCCAAAAGCGAGTTCCTGGCGACGATGAGTCATGAGATTCGGACGCCGATGAACGCCGTGATCGGAATGACGGGCCTGTTGCTCGATACCGAATTGAACCAGGAACAGCGCGAGTACGCGCAGGTGATTCGCGATAGCGGCGATGCTCTCCTGACGATTATCAACGACATTCTGGATTTCTCCAAAATCGAGGCGGGGCAACTGGAGATCGAGCGTCAGCCGTTCGACCTGCGGGAGTGTGTGGAATCCGCACTCGACCTGGTCGCGACACGGGCCGCCGAAAAGGGACTCGAACTGGGATACGTGATGTCGCCCGATACGCCGAACGTCATCCTCGGAGACGTGACGCGGGTCCGGCAGGTTCTCCTCAACCTGCTGAGCAACGGGGTGAAATTTACCGAACGGGGCGAGGTGGTGGTGAATCTGGACAGCGTTCCGCTGTCCGCGAACCGTTACGAACTCCGTATCGCGGTTCGAGATACCGGGATCGGCATTCCGCAGGAGCGCATGGATCGGCTCTTCCGTTCGTTCAGCCAGGTGGACGCCTCCACGACGCGGCGTTACGGCGGAACGGGGTTGGGTCTGGCGATCAGTCGGCGTCTGAGCGATATGATGGGCGGGCGCATCTGGGCGGAAAGCGAGGTCGGGGTCGGATCGACGTTCCATGTTTCGCTGCCGGTCGATGTTTCACCGATGGGATTACCCAGTTTCGACCCGACCGACCATCCGGGACTGGACGGATTGTGTCTGCTGATCGTCGACGACAACGCGACCAACCGGCAGATTCTGACCCTGCAGACGCGGACCTGGGGCATGGAATCGGTCGAGTGTGCGACCGCCGCCGAGGCTCTGGAACGTCTCCGCCGTGGCGAGCGGTTCGATATCGCGATCCTGGACATACAGATGCCCGATATGGACGGCATCGCGCTGGCCCGTGAGATCGGTCTTTGCTGCAAGGACCATCCGATGCCGCTGGTCGGGTTGAGTTCGGTCGGCGCGCGCCCGTCGGAGATCGAGGGGGCGGGGTTCGCCGAAATGCTGACAAAACCGATCAAGCAGTCCCATCTCTACAATGTGCTGGTGAGCGCCATATCCGGGCGTTCCGGTGGTGCGCGTGCCCGCGTTCCGGTTTCGCCGTACGATCCGTCGATGGCGGCCCGTTTCCCGCTACGGATTCTGATGGCCGAGGATCTGACGGTGAACCAGAAACTCATGCAGGCGTTGTTGTCGAAATTCGGCTACCGGTCGGATATCGCCGCCAACGGGCTGGAAGTGCTTCGCGCGTTGGAGCGGCAGACGTACGACGTGATTCTGATGGATGTCCAGATGCCGGAGATGGACGGTCTGGAAGCGACGAGGCGGATCGTTCATCGGTACCGTGCGGGACGTCGGCCACGGATCGTCGCTCTCACGGCCAACGCAATGCACGAGGATCAGGAGGCGTGTTTTGCCGCCGGTATGGACGATTACCTGGCCAAGCCGGTGAAGCCGGACGCTCTCAGGGCAGCCCTCGAGCGCTGCGGTCGATGGCTCCGTTCCCGACGCGCCACCGGTTCCGGCGAGGAGACGGAAGCCTCCGTTTCGGAACCGACTTCGGGGGCGACAAACGACGATCCGGTCCCGGAAGTTTCGGGTGAGGTACTGGACCCGGCGTTTCACGAGGACCTGCGCTCGCTGGCCGATCTGATGCCCGAGATTCGGAAGACCCTGGCGACGGAGGTGTCCACGCGGCTGGAGGTGATGCGTCAGGCGGTGCGCGACGCTAACCCGTCCCTTCTGTCGCAGGCCGCCCATGGCGTCAAGGGGGCGGCGGGCAACCTGGGCGGTCGACGGCTGGCGGAGGTCTGCGCCCGACTGGAGGAGATGGGTAAATCCGGCACGATCACAAACGCGCCCGCCCTGATCCGAAGGGCGGAAACCGAGTACGCGCTTCTGGAAACGGCGCTGGGTGACCTTTCGGACGGAAAAATCTGACTCGGTTGCCACGCCGACGCCGCTTTTATAGCCGCCTTTCAGGTTCGGTTCACGGGACGCCGGGTGGTGAAAACGTCGAACGCGGTGCGGATGGCCGGCAACAGGCGCGCCCGGTTGATCGGCTTCACGAGGTAGGTGCTGGCTCCGGCTTCGATCGCCTGGTTGATATGTTCCTCGTCGCTATGGCCCGTCAGCATGATGATCGGCACGGGGCGCTGCCCCATGATCTCCTGCATCGCCTGGATTCCGTCCATGCCGGGCATGCTGTAATCCATCAGAATCAGGTCCGGGCGGGTACGAATCGCCTCTGCGACGCCTTCGCGACCGTCCTTCGCCTGCCCCACCACTTCGTACCCGGCGTCTTCCAGGGCGCGGCGCAGGACCAGAACGGTGGTGGCTTCATCGTCGACAATCAAGGCACGCAGGGCAGGGGGTAACGGCGGTAGCTCTGAGGGGGTTTCCCCTGTAGAAGCGGGGGTTTCCCCGACGGAAACGGATACGTCCGGCATTTGCTTTTTCTCCTTGTCTGCAAGTAGCAATTTTATGCCCGGAGGTTTCCGTTATTTCCGACGCGCCGGAAGGAGTGCGCCGCGCCGTTCGGATTTATTTTCGCCTTAGCGTCTGTGCCCAGGAGGCGTGATCCCGGTTGGGAAAACCGGCGTACCACGGAGCGCGGTTTCGGCGTCCGCTTCGATTCTTGCCTTTCAGCATCTGGCGCATCGTGGGGTACGAACGCGCCGGTGTCAGCCAGGGAATTCGCTTTGTCACGGAAACAGTATACGTCAAACCGCCCCCGAAGTTAAAGAGACAGCCGTCGTTGGGGCTATTTCCGGCAATCACCGGGGTGGGGGCGAGGGAACCGGGGGCGCCAGGGGCGTCGTGAGCGGCGGGGGCGGCGTGAGCGGCGCGAGAATCGCCGGGAGCAGGTCCGGCCGATCCGTCAGCCGAACGGGAACCGGGAACCGTTCGCCGTCGGTGTAGGGTAGACGAACGAGCCGATAAGCGTCCTCCTCGAAAACGAGGACTTCCGGAGGAACCGGGGGAACGCCTTTCGATGCCCGGACCGCTTCCCGGAAAGCCGACGGCGAAAACAGCTTGCCGTTGACACCGACGATGCGGGACGACGGCGTTATCCCGGCCCGGTCGGCGACGGAATCCGGCCGAATAGCCCACGGAACGCCGCCGGCGGTCAGGCGAAACCCGAGGGAGAAGCGGTAATCGACCTCCGCCGCCGAAACATGCTCCGCCGGAACGGCATCCGAGAGCGTCACCTGCCAGCCGGCCGCCTCCGCGCCGGAGGTCAGGATGCCGTTGCCACGGTCGTTCAACCGGGATTCGAGGAATGTCTTCCAGTTGGCGGCGTGGACCCGGTTCAACGCGTCGATAATATCCTCCCGGCGGTAGGGCCGAACCTCGATACCCCGGTTGGTCCCTCCGAAGAAGAGTCGGCAGAAGTCGTCGAGCGATTTTTTACCGCCGGTTCCCGTCCGAATGCGCGTATCGATTTCGAGCCAGAGAAGGAGTCCCTCAAAGTAGACCGCGTTGCTCGGCCTCAATGCCGTTCCCGATCCGTTCAGGTGCAGGTAGGGATAGACCGTCGAGGCGTCCTGAAGGCTTTGCCAGAAACGGCCCCGGTCCTGTCCAACGTCGACGGTCTGCCGGAAGAAGTCCGTTTTCCACTTTTCGGCGTCCCGAAATCCGCTTCGGACCATCAGCAACTCGCCCAGATACTCGGTCAGGCCCTCGTAGACCCAGAGAAGGTCCGTTGCCGGGGGCGTCTCGTAGGACATCTGAACCAGCCCTTCCGGGCGGCGATACTTGCCGACCCAGCTATGGACGAATTCGTGCGGAAGCAGGTTCGGGTTCCACCACTCCCGGTTATCGAGGGTTCCGCGTGGTCCGAACGCGTCCGGGCGCAGGGAATTGACGCTTGACGCGTGGTGCTCCAACCCCCAGACCGGCAGTTTCGTGGTGACGGCGAGCAGAAAACGGAACTCCGGGTAGTGGCGCGCGCCGAACAATGCCCCGCTTTCCGCCACCAATCGCTGCATGGTCTGTCGGAAGATCGGAGTCAATACCCGGTTCCGTACCGCCGGGTCATCGACAAAAAGGCAGAGATAGTGCGGCACCTCCGATCCGTCGTTTTTGTCCAGGCGCACTGTCTCGGCGTACTTTCCGGCGAAGATCGGAGAGTCAACGAACGTTTCCGCGCTGACCGGCGCAAATTCCACTTTTCCGATCGCATCGAGCGGTTGCTGCGCGGGAAGCGCGGTGGCGTACTGCCAGCCCCGCGGGAGAAGCACGGTGGGGGCGATTCGAACGCGACTCATCCGCCCGCCTTCGGGGGTAAGGAAGAGGGAGGCGCCGTTCAAAATGACCACGTTTTCCGAGGCCGCGATACCGACGGCGACCTCCTCTCCGTCGGATTTCGCGGGAAGGTATTCGAAGGTGACGGTAAGTCGGTCCGACCGGTTCGGGGCATGACAGCGGAGAACGAACGGATCGTACCGGTCCCGTTCCCAGGCGACGGTTTGCTGGCCGGCGCGGACCGTCAGGCCGGCCACGTTCCGGAGGAGGCTGGCGCCACCGTGGGTGCCCGGCAGCCATCGGGGAAACGCGAGGGCCACCTTCCCCGGCTTCACCGGAATCTCGAGGCGGATCGGGAAGCGCTGTCGCTCAGGCGAACGGGCATCGATCAACAGCCGGATCGTCGGTTCGTCAGCGGTCGCCGGACCGGCCGTAAACGCGGTCAGGAGGAGAAAAAGGGCCAGGGACGCCGAGAAACGGAGAAGAGCGGACATTCGGGACTCCGGTTTTCGGCGATTATACGGGCTTCCGTCGGGACGGTCAAGTGTGCGCGGCTTATTCCAGGCGCGAGAACCGTTCGTTCAACTGGTTGTCCTGCAGGAAGTTCTGTGCGTAGCTGACCTTCTGGCGCGCTTCGGCATTGTCCGGGTCAAGTCGCAGCACCTTTTTGAACTGGAATAGTGCGGCGGCGTACTGCCGGTCCTGATACAGGGCGTTTCCGGCGACGAGGGCTTCGCCGACGCGGGCATCGCGCAGCAGTCCCGTCACCTCGGAGCCGTGCGCGCCTCGACGTTGCGCTTCGGTCAGGGCGGCGATCGCTTCGGAAAACTGGCCCATACGCAGGAGGGACGTGCCCTTTACAATGGCGGCGGTCGCGGCGGTCTGTCGGATGGCGGCCAGAGCCTCCCGCGCTTCGGTATTGAGGGGATCGGCGGCGATCGCATCCAGGAAACGGGCCTCGGCGACGCTATTGTTCTCCTCGGCGGCGGCCTCCCGCCCGGCGGTCAGCGCGGCGGTCGACCAGCGATGGCGCAGTTCGCGGCGACAGCGGACGATCTCCAGGTCGGTCGGGTCGGCAGCCAGCATATCGGCCAGCCGACCATCCGCTTCCGCGAAGTCGCCGACCGCTTCGGCGTTCGCGGCGGCGGCCAGGGCGAAGGAACGGAACGCGCCGAACGTTTCCGCCAGTAAACCGCAAACGGCGGTATCGGTCGGAACGGCGGATAACCGCTCTTTCAGGACCAGAACCGCCCCATGCCAGTTTCCGGACTCGCGAGCGGATTGCGCCTCCTGCATCACCTGGGCGCTGTCCAGAGCGGCGAACCGTTCCCCGTACTGGAGTTCATAGACGATCGCCGTGCCATCGCGCAGGGAGACCGCCAGGTGTCCGCCGTCTGCCGAAACGGAAAGCCCGGTCGGACGCGCTTCGTCAAAGTCGATGTCCCAGATCGGAAGTCCGCCTTCGGAAAAAAGAATCAGGCGGCCGGAGGCGTCGTCCGTACGGAGCAGTACGGCGATCGTCTGCCCCTGAGCGTCGAGGCCGACATCGACCGGCTCTCCGGGCACCTCGGTGAACCAGAGCAGCTGCCCGTCCGCATCGATCAGGCCGACTCCGCCGCCGCCGGCGAACATCGTGCGACCGGGCCCGTTGGTCGCAACAGCGGTGAGCGCCATCTCCTGCCGATGTTTGAGGACGGTATTGCGCGACGGGTCGAGGATCAGAAGATCGCCCGTCTCGCCGACGATTGCGATATGGTTCATCCCCCGGTCGACCGCGACACGTCGCACCGGAAACGGCATATCCTTGGTCCAGAGAAGGCGTCCGCCGACGTCGCCCAGCGCCAGGGCATGACCGGAGGCCAGCAGGTCGGAAAAGGCGACGACGAACCGCTGGCCTTCCTCCGCAAGCGCAATATCGGTGTAGGACGCGCGCCGATCCGTCATGAACCGGCTCTTGCGGCCCTCACGAAACAGGTAGCAGTGATCGTCGCTGGACCCGACGAAGTTTTTTCCGTCTTTCCCGATCTCGGTCTTACGCAGCGTTTCGACGTTGTAGGTTTCCAGAACCTGGGAGCGTCCGCGCGCATCGAACCGGACGATGTGGAAAGTGCGGACTTCCATTTCGTCGGGAACGGACACCGCGAGGGAGCCGTCGTCCCGAACGGCGAAACGAGAAAGCGGGGCAAGACCGCGTACTTTCCGCTGGAAGGTGAGGTTGACGTTCGTAATGTCGGGCATAGCGGTACTCCAGTATATCCGCAGAAAGCGGGCCGGAAAAGACGGAGAACCCCTAACTTTCGATCCGAACGGTCAGCCCCTCGAATTCGAAGGCGAAATCGATCGGACGGGCCCCGGCCTGTGCCAGCGCGGCCACCACCTCATCCCGTCGTTCCGGTCGGGTGACAAAGTAGAGGCAACCGCCGCCACCCGCTCCGCAGGCTTTTCCTCCGATGGCGCCGGCGTCCTGAGCGATGCGGAACAGTTCGTCGATCTGCTCGTTGGTCACGGAATTATCGAGCCGTTTCTGGTACTCCCAGTTCTCGGACAGCATGGCGGCGAAGGTTTCCAGGTCCCCGGCGACGAGGACCGGGGCCATTTTCAGCGCGACGTCCCGCAGGGCATACAACGACGAGACCGTTTCCCGGCGTCCCTGGCGGAACGCCCCCCAGACGTTTTCGTGAATCGTTCCGGACAGGCGCGGCTTCCCGGTGTAGCAGAGGACGCTTCGAGACTCCAGGGCGCGGACGGTTTCCTCCGGGACGGGGAGACGTTCGACGGAAACCCCCTCCGCGTCGAATCGCATCAGGTTGAAGCCTCCGAGCGCCGCAGCGTACTGATCCTGTTTTCCTCCCAGGATTCCGAGAATCTCCTCCAGCTGGTACGCCAGTTCGGCGATCCGGCGTCGATCGGTCTCGGTAATCAGCGTATGCTTGATCAGTGAAAGCCAGACGACGTTCAGCGAGGCCGAGGTGCCGAGGCCGGAACCGGACGGCAGGTCGAATCCGTAGGACACGTTGAGCCCTTCGCGGGCGGGAACAGCTTGCCCAGCCTCCGGGAACACCAGTTGTCCGGCCACATATCGGTTGATGGTGGCGTTCAGGACCGCGCCCCCTGCGGCATGGGCGAAGATGTTGACATCGGTCCACGCGCCGCCGAAGTCGATACGGACGGGCGCACGGGAGGAAACGATCATGATGGAACCTCGTGGATGGGTGGACGATCGGAGGGACGGAGCCCTGTAGGAGGTTTCGGCATCTTGCTTTGTGTTCCCTCTCTGTGATACAATCAGTTTTGTTGTCCGTTCCGGTAACCGGCACGGAGGCGATACGATCGAGGGAGCCTTCCTCGATCACCTTTGGAATGCAGGAGCGGTGGTTATGAATGTGCGTTGGTGGAACTCTTTCAATCTTCTGGCGGTCGCTCTTCTGGCGGTCGGAGTTCTGGGCGCGTTGAGCGGCGGCAAAATGGTCTTCGATCCCGGTCGTGCGGCGACCGGTAAGGAATGGATCATCTATGTGGTCGCCGGTGTCCTGATGCTGATCAACGGGATGCTTCCGAGCACCGCCGTCCCCGCGCCCGTGACCAAAGGACCCGCTAAAAACTGATCGCGAATCGCTCCGTTGCCGAACCGCCGGAGCCATTCCGGAGCCTAACCATGACACTTCCCACCATGATCGAGGATGAGCGGCCCGTCGAGGAGGTCCGCTGTGCGGAAACCGGCGTTCCGCTGTCGGCGATTCCCGCCTGGTACGCCACCGTGAACGTCAAATTCGTCAGTAACGCGGCGAAAAAGGCGGCAGCCAGCTACAACAATATGGTCGCTTCCGAACTGGAAGGTCGCGCCCCGATAGACGGCGAGGCCGAACCGGCGCTCGAAGATATCGAGATCGACGAACTCGAACTCGAGGAGATCGAACCGGACGCCGAAGAGGAGTAGGAAGCGGATTCCCGACGTGAAAACAGCCCCGGCCGATCGGCCGGGGCTGTCGTCGTTCATGGGGTGTCCTCCCCGTCGTCGGTGTGGAACTCCTCGGTCTCGTCCCAATCCGTCTCCTCCCCGGTCGAGTCGTCGGTGTGGCGTGCGGCTTCCACCAGAGGCCCCAGGGTGGGCATTTCGTCGAGAAACGGAGACGGCCCCAGAGCTTTCCCGTTGTGGTAGAGGGGCCAGGAAAGAGCGAAAAACTCGCGGGCGCGGGTAATGGCGACATAGGCCAGGCGACGCTCCTCCTCCAGCGAGTCCGGCAACAGTTTTCCGTCCGCGTACCGAAGGCTCCGATGATGCGGAAGCAGGTTCATGGCGAAGCCGACGACGAAAACGCACGGCCATTCCAGTCCTTTGGATCGATGGATCGTCATCAGGTGGACGGCGTCCACATTCCGCGACGATTCGTTCGCCTTTCGTACCTGTCCGGCGACGAAGGTGAGCAGCGCTTCCGGCGCAAAGAACCGACCGGCGGCGGCGACGAGTTCGTCCAGGTTTTCCAGTCGGGAGGAACCTTCGCCCTCATCCTCGGCCTCGCCCTCCTCCTCAATGACGTACTCATCGTAGCCGGACTGTCGCGCGGCCACCAGTCGCGCGGTGGCGGAGTCTCCGGCGTCATGGATCTCCTGAATCTGGCGTCGAAAATCGAGAATGGCGACGTCCTGTGCCGTCTTGAACGAGCCGCGCTTCAGGGCTTCGTAGAACGACCATTGGTTTTTGGCCGCCAGCTGTTCGACCTGCGTGATGAACGATTTGCCCAGGCCGCGCGTCGTTTTTCCAAACTTTTTGGAGGCGATGTTCAACACGCGTTTGGCGGCCTCATCACCGGCGGGGCTGTACGGATCGACCGATAACTGGAGATAGGCGAGCAGGTCACGGACTTCCCGGCGGTTGTAAAAGCCGGTCCCTCCGGTGATCCGATAAGGGATTCCGCCCGCAATGAGGGCGTCCTCGAAGGCTCGTGAGTAGGCGTTGGTGCGGTACAGGACGGCAAACTCCTTAAACTGGAGGCGTCCTGCCTGAATCCGTTCCCGGATACGCGCGACGACGGAGGCCGCCTCGGCGTCCGCATCGATGTGCTGGGTCAGGTCCGGTGGCGCGCCCTCCTCGCGGGTCGGCTCCATCAGGAGACGATACCGTTCGTCGAGGTCGGCGTGGGTGATCAGTTCGTTGGCGACCGTAACGATGCCTTTATGGGAGCGATAGTTGGCGGGAAGCCGGATGATATCCCCCTGCGGGTAGGCTTTTTTGAAAGCCATCAGGGTCGTTTTCGGATCGCAGCCGCGAAAACCGTAGACGCTCTGACCGACATCGCCGACGAGAAAGATATTGCCATGCCATTCGGAGAGAAGTACGGCAAACTCCCATTGCACCGCCGAGGTATCCTGGGTTTCGTCGACCAGAAGGTAGTCGAACATCTCCTGGTATCGCAGGCGGACGTCCTTCCGGTCTCGCAGCAGAGTATAGGCCTCAATCAGAAGGTCATCGAAGTCGAGCCGACGGGCGGGGACTTTTGAAAGCAGGTCGAACTCCTTGCCCTTGGCCTGTTCGTAGCAACGCCAGAACCGAGCGACGCTGCGGACGGCGGGTTCCTCCCAATCCGGGTAGATGCGGGCCAGGGACGTCTCGCCCTCCTCGGCGGAATACCCTTTGTTTTTGGCGGCGGAGACGGCGAGCAGGGCGGTCTTCGGGTCCATTTTCATATTCTGGCCGAACGGGGGGGACGGGAGGTTTTTGTAGTCGTCCGGCTTGCCCAGAATCGCCCGGCAGACGCGTTTCTGCCAGGATTCATCCGCGATATCGAACCGGCCTTCCTTGCCGAATAACTCCGCCCATTCCTTTTTCAGAATCCGCAGGCAATGGGAGTGAAACGTCCCGATCCAGAGACCTTCGACGGCGTCCTCGCCCAGAAGCGCGACCAGGCGGTCCTCCATCTCCTGAGCCGCCCGTTTCGTGAAGGTGGTGACCAGAATGCGGGATGGCGCGACCCCTTCGGCGAGCAGTCGGGCCACCCGCCGCAGCAGGACGGTCGTCTTACCCGAACCCGCCCCGGCAAGGACCAGAGCCGCACCTCCGGTGTGCAGAAACGCTTCCGTCTGCCGGGGGTTCAGACCGGCGGCGAGGTCGAGGGGGGCGTTCGTCGGAGCGGTCGGAGCGAGGGGCATGCCGATTTCATAATACGATGGGGAAAACAATTCGGCAAACACGAAGGGTGGGTGAGGAAGAGGGAAATCCCTCCCGAATTGCGGTACAACGGGAGCGATGGAAAACAGTCTGATTCCTCGTTCGACCGATCTGGCCCCAAGAACCGACCTGACGCGCCGTCCGGGCGAAGGCTCCCCGCTGGTCGGGGTGATCATGGGCAGCAAATCCGACTGGGAGACGATGCGTCACGCCCACGAGACGCTGGAAAACTTCGGGATTCCGCATGAGTGTCGGATCGTTTCGGCGCATCGGACCCCGGACCTGCTGACGGAGTACGCGCGGCGGGCCGAGGAGCGTGGCCTTCAGGTGATCGTTGCCGGGGCGGGCGGCGCGGCGCATCTGCCCGGCATGGTCGCCGCGCAGACCGTCGTTCCGGTTCTGGGCGTTCCGGTGGAAAGCCACGCGCTGAAAGGGATGGATTCGCTGCTGTCGATCGTCCAGATGCCGGGTGGGGTACCGGTCGGAACCCTGGCGATCGGGAAAGCCGGAGCGGTCAACGCCGCGCTGCTCGCCGTTGCAATTCTGGCGAACACCTTCCCCGAACTTCGCGCCGCGTTGCATCGTTTCCGACAGGAGCAAACCTCCCGCGTACTCGCCGACGAACTTCCGGTCACCGAATGAACGATTCTCGATCTCCTCTGCTTCCGGGCGCGACCATCGGGGTGCTGGGCAGCGGGCAACTGGGCCGGATGCTCACTCAGGCGGCGGTTCGAATGGGTTACCGTGTCCGAACGTACGCTCCGGATGCCGTCGGTTCCCCGGCCGCGCTTGCCGGGGCGGAACCCGTGGCCGGAGAGTACGGCGATTCGGACGCCGTGGCCGCGTTTGCCCGGAGTGTCGCCGTGGTAACGTTCGAGTTTGAGAATGTGGCAGCGGAGGCGACCGGCGCGGCGGAGAGTTTCGCTCCTGTCCGGCCGCACGGTTCCGTTCTCCACACGACTCAGCACCGCTTGCGTGAGAAGACGTTTTTACGTCAACACGGGTTTCCGGTCACCCCGTTTCGCGAGGTCCGTAACGGAGCGGATGTCGATGGTTTCTCGTATCCGGCGATTCTGAAGACGGCCGGATTCGGTTACGACGGTAAAGGTCAACGGCGTGTGAACGATGCGTCCGAGGCCAGGGCGGCTTTCGAGGGAATGAACGGCGTTCCCTGCGTCCTGGAGGCACTGGTCGATTTTTCCGTGGAGGTCTCGGTGGTGGCGGCCCGGGGGAGCGACGGGGCGTTCGTGGCGTATCCGGTCGTACGTAACGACCATTCGCACCATATTCTCGACGTGACTGTCGCGCCCGTCGCGGAATCGGAGGTTCCGGCGGCGCTGCAACGGGAAGCGGAGACGATCGCCCGTGGCGTCCTGGAGGCGCTGGATGTGGTCGGCGTTCTGTGCGTCGAATATTTTGTCACTACCGGGGGCGAACTGCTGATCAACGAACTCGCGCCTCGTCCGCACAACTCCGGTCACTGGACGATCGAAGCCTGTGCATGCAGTCAGTTCGAGCAGCAGTTACGGGCGGTTTGCGGACTGCCCCTCGGGGCGGTCCGGCCGCGTCGGGCGGCGGCGATGGCGAATCTTCTCGGGGATCTGTGGGAGGACGGCGAACCGAACTGGTCCGCCGTCCTGGAAATGCCCGAGGTGCATCTCCACCTGTACGGGAAAGCGACGGCGCGTCCGGGGCGCAAAATGGGCCACCTGACCGCTCTGGCGGAGACGACGGAGGCGGCGGCAGCGATGGTTCGAACCGCCCGCCTCCGGCTCCGTCCGACGCTTTGACGGTTTCCGGGTCGGACCTTTACTGCAGCGGTTTTCCGGTCTTGCTGTCGACCTTGCCCTGATTCCGATAGAACTCCGCCATGTCCTTATGCTCCTCGGCGGCGGCGGCCGGGTCCGGTCCCTTCGGCGCCAGCGTCACACGATAAAGCCCGAACAGGATCAGGCCGAGTACGACGACCGCGCCGATGATGGCGGCCGGTCCGATATTCTGTTTCATTGTCGGTAATTCACTCCTTCAGTCATTTGGATTGGGGTTTCGGATCGTTCGTTCCGAAACGTCGCAGGATGACGGACCGCATCGACGCCGCTTCGGTGGTGCGGCCCTGCCGTTCGTAGAATGCGGCGAGTTTCCGGTACGGAGCGGGATCGTTCGGTCGCTGGCTGACATCACCCTGCAGCGCGAACTCCTCCCGTCGCAGTTTCTGCCGTCGTTCGTACTCGGCGAGCGCTGTGGCCGCAGCCTTCGGATGACCGGCCAGGTTCTCCGCCTGGGACAGCTTATAGAACGTAATGTCGGCGTCAGGATCGAGACGCGCCGCCTGAGTCAGTTCCCTCGCTGCGCGGACGCCGTCCTTTTTCCGCAGGGCGACCAGTCCCATGCCGTAATGGTATTGCGCGGCGGCGGTTGGCGCGTTCTTCACGACCTGCAGGTAGGATTCCGCCTCGGCAAGCTGTTGCGGGGTTGCGGCCCGTTCCGCCAGCATGACACCGAGGAGCGCCTGGGTCGGCGAATCATAGGGCGCCAGATTGGCGATTTTCCGGGCGGTTTCGATGGCGTCGTCGGTCTTTCGTGCGCCGAATTGCAATTTCAGCAGCAATTGCATATAGGCGACGTTTCCGGGCGACAGACGATTCGCCTCCTCCGCCAGTTCCAGTGCCCGTTGCGGCGATCGTCGCAGACCGATCTGTCCGATCAGCAGGCTACGGGCTTCCCGGTACGCCTTTTCCGCCGGGGGGATCGGCTGAGGGTGCGCCCTGGCGTAGGCATCGACACGGGCCTGAAGCTCCTTCGCCCGGTTCGGCTGGTAGTTCGTTACCAGGTTATAGTGGGCGACCGCCTTATCGACGCGATTACTCTGCAAAAGGGCGTCGGCATACGCCTCATGGGCTTCGGGACTGTACCGTCCGAGCGCGGTCGCACGCTCGGCCAGCGGCAGGGCGCGGTCCGGAAAGCCTCCGGCGGTCAGGTCACGCGCGGCGGCGGTGAGGGTCTGTACGGAGTCCGGGGGGCGACGCAGGGCGGCGGAATAGCTGCGGACCGCGCCTTCGACATCGCCATGCCGTCCGAGAAGCCGGGCGAGCTTGCGATGGAGATCGCGGGAGTCCGGTTTCGCTCCCAGCTGGAAGTGGAGGGACTGCCGTTCCTTCACGTAGTCCTGGCGTTCGTGCCAGATCGTCTGCCACTTCGCCGCTTCCGCCGCGTTTCCCAAGCTTTTGTACGCTTCGAAGAGGGTTTTGGCGGGCGCCGGATCGTCCGGAAGCAACGATGCCGCCCCGGTCAACGGTTCCACGGCGTCGGCGGATCGGCCCGAGCTTTGCAGCAAACGTCCGAGCAGGAGCAGAGAGTTCGCGTCCTTCGGGTCCAGAGTCAGTGCCGTTCGTGCTTCCTCCTCGGCAATCCGGCGGTCCGCGGGTGTGGCGCTTCGGTTCGCCAGGAACAGCCCGTACTGCTGGTGCATCACCGGGTTCCGTGGGGCGAGTCGGATGGCGCGGAGGAATTCGGCGCGTGCCGCGCCGTCGTCGGTCGCG
>JANRLW010000018.1:0-96939 GCA_033762295.1 Capsulimonadales bacterium | reverse complement strand
GGGTATCCCGGCGGTCAGGACGGCAAACCGGTCCCGCCGACGACCGCGCCCGCCGCCAATCCGCCCGCCGCCAATCCGCCGGCCAATCCGCCGGCCGGACAATAGATCGAACTCCGGAAAGGAAACCATTCGCAACGTTATGAAGAACGTGACCCTGACACTGGATAAGGATTTCACGATCGCCGAGGTTGATCCGCGCCTGTTCGGCGGGTTCGTCGAACATCTCGGTCGCCATATCTACACCGGCATCTACGAACCGGGCCATCCGACCGCCGACGAGCAGGGCTGGCGTCAGGACGTGATCGAACTGACCCGCGAACTTCGGATGCCGATCATGCGCTATCCGGGCGGCAACTTCGTCTCCGGCTATCGCTGGGAGGACGGAGTCGGACCGGTGGATCAGCGGCCCGCACGACTGGACCTGGCCTGGGGGGCGAAGGAACCGAACACGATCGGCACCAATGAGTTCGCGGACTGGTGTAAAAAAGTCGGTACCGAGCCGATGATGGCCGTGAACCTGGGGACACGCGGCCCGGCCGAGGCGCAGGCGCTGGTGGAGTACTGTAACCACCCCGGCGGGACCTACTGGAGCGACTGGCGCAAAAGTCACGGATGGGCCGAACCGCATAATATCCGTGTCTGGTGTCTGGGGAACGAGATGGACGGCCCCTGGCAGATGGGGGCGAGGACGGCGACCGAGTACGGACGGGTCGCCAACGAAGCCGCCAAGATGATGAAGTGGACCGACCCGACGATCGAGACGGTCCTCTGCGGGTCGTCCGGGCGCGGTATGCGTACGTTCGGTAAGTGGGAATGGGAGGCGTTGCACGAAGCCTACGATCATACCGATTACCTGTCACTCCACACCTACTACGGAAACCGGGAGAACGACACGCCCGCCTTCCTGGCCGAACCGGACAACATGTCCGACTTCATTCGCGAGTCGATCGCTCTCTGCGATGGCGTTAAGGCATCGCGCAAGGCGAAGAAACGGATCGACCTCAGTTTCGACGAGTGGAACGTCTGGTTCCATTCGCACGGGCAGGAGAGCAACAGCGAGAAGTGGAGCGTCGGTCGCCCGATCCTCGAGGACATCTATACGATGGAGGATGCACTGGTGGTCGGCGGCATGCTGATCACGCTGTTGTCCCACGCCGACCGGGTGCGGATCGGTTGTATCGCGCAGGTGGTGAACGTCATCGGTCCGATCATGACCGAGCCGAACGGGCGCGCCTGGCGGCAGACCATCTTCCATCCGTTCGCACAGGCGTCGGCGTTCGGGCGCGGCACCGTCCTGCAGTCGGTGGTAAAATCGCCGGTCTACGACAGCAAGGTTCGGGAAAAGGTCGATATTGTTCGAATCGCGTCCGTGCTGAACGACGACGGACTGACGATCTTCGCCGTCAACCGCGATCCGGCCGGGGAACCGGTGACGCTGTCCGGCATTCTGCGCGGGATCGGCGCGCCGATATCGGCGGAGCAGATGACTCTGACCCACGCCGACCTGAAAGCGACGAACTCCGCCGGGGAACCGAACAAGGTCGCGCCGCGATCCGCCGAACAGCCGCCGAGCACGAGCGAGCAGGGGCTGACCGCCGTCCTCCCCCCGTTCTCCTGGAACGTGCTCCGGGTGAGGTTTTAAGGGAAGCGGCAAGGTCCGGACGATGCGCTGGAACAGGGAAACGTCGCCGGTACCGGGCACCCGCTGCCTGCTTCGCCGGAAGAATGGGGAACTGCTGACCGCCCACCCGCGCCCGACGGTCGTCGGGCGCGCCCTGTTCTGTTTCGGCAGTGCGGACGGTGGGAAGACGTGGAAGGAGCGTGGGGCCATTGCCACGGACCCGGACCCGACCGTCGACCTCGGTGACGGAATGTTCCTGGAAACGAAGGCCGGACAAATCCTGCACGTTTTCCGCCGCAACCACTACGCCGGAGGGAAGGCCGCGTCGCCCGACTACGCGATCGAGGTGGCGTTCAGCAAGCACGACGGCCATCTCTGGCAACGGCACTCGGTGGTGACCGGGCATACGATTCCGGGCGGGGGAGCGCCGAGCCGTGGCCTGTGGGCGCCCTCCCTGCTGGAAACGGCCTCCGGACGGGTTCTGTGCGTTTATGACGATGAGAAAACGCCGTACGAGGCGGGGTTTCGCGGCCACCAGTGGCTGATGCTACGCACCTGGAACGCGCGGAACCGGCAGTGGGAAAACCCGACGGTCGTCAGCCGGGCGAACGATGCCGGTCACCTGTCGCGGGACGGCATGGGGACGATGATCGAACTCGCGCCCGGGCGACTGCTCTGCGCCCTGGAAAGCGTTCGGACCTCGCCGCCCCATGCCAACCTGATCCGTTCGGTCCGATCCGACGACGACGGAAAAACCTGGAGCTGGCAGACGCGGGAACGGGAGACGCTCTATCAGCCGTCGAAGGCGAACTTCATGGCGCTGTCGCCGATGCTGACGCGGCTCAAAAGCGGTCGGCTGGTCTGTATCTTCTGCACCGATGAGGACCGCGAACGCCCGGATATCTCGGGGACACCGCCCCATCGACTGAACATGGATGTCAAGGCGGTCACGAGCGTCGACGGCGGTCGAACCTGGTCCGCTTCGGAAACCGTGGCCGGCGAGAGCCACCGGACGTACCTGCCCGGTCTGGTCGAGACGGGGGGCGGCGAACTGCTGGCGACCTGGATCGATTTCGCGGGCGACGTGCGAACGCTCGGGCGAGGGGGCAGGGAAGCATGAGGTCGGGACATCCGTGAGCGAACCAAACCGGAGTCGCCGTCAGTTTCTGACCACGGCGCTGACGTTGCCGATCGCGACGACCTCGCTGTCGGGCTGTGGCCGAAGCGGGGGACGGAAAATCGTCCTCCGCTTCCGGAACGGCTTTACCGGCCCGGACGGGCGCACGATGCTGCGTATGGTGCAGCGGTTCAACGCGGCGAACCCCGATATCGAGGTGTTGATGCAGCGGATGGACTGGGCCACCTACTACAACAAGCTTTTTGTGTCCGGTCTGGGGGGACGTGCGCCGGAGGTGTTCGTTCTGCAGACCCATGCCGTGCCCCGGTTCGCCCGCGCCCGGTTCGTTCGCGGGATCGACGATCTGACCGCCGTTCCGAACGGTTTGCCGGTCGCCGATCTGGACTCCAACGTGTTCGAGGCGGTGCATATCGGGGACCGACACTATGGCGTTCCGATCGACCTATGGCCGCTCGGTATGTACTACAACCGGCAACTGTTCCGGGAGGCGGGAGTCGTCGACGAGCGAGGGCAGGCGAAACCGCCGACCGACGCCGACGGGTTTCTCGACGCGGCCTCAAAGATCACTCGCCGGGGGAGCGGCGGGCAGACCGATCGCTGGGGATTCGTCTTCACGAACTTCGAATCCAACGTCTATACGCTGATGCTTCAGTTCGGCGGACGGTTCTTCACTCCGGACTATTCGCGTTGCGTCCTGAACGATCCGAACAACATCGCCGCCCTGCAGTTCGGCGTCGATCTGATCCACCGGTATAAGGTCGCGCCGCCGCCGGAGAACTACGATGCCTGGATCGGCTTCCGACAGGGCAAGATCGGGATGGCCTTCGAGGGCATCTACATGCTGGCGGACCTGCAGAAACAGAAGGATTTGGATTTCGCAGGCGCGCCGGTCCCGGTACTGGGTACGGAGGCGGCGGTCTGGAGCGGGTCGCACAATCTCTGCCTGCGCGGCGATCTGGAGGGGAAACACCTGGAGGCGGCCTGGCGGTTCGTTCGGTTCGTTTCGGACAACAGCCTGGATTGGGCGGAGGGCGGGCAGGTGCCCGTACGACGGAGCCTGCGGCGAACTCCCCGGTTTGAAACGATGGCGGTCCAGGCGCAGTTCGCGCGCCAGATACCGTACGTCCACTACCTGCCCCGGTTGCCGTTCATTTTCGAGTTTCAGACGGAGTTCGGGCTGGCGGTCGAGAAGGCGTTGCGCAAACGCGCGACCCCGTCCGAATCGCTGGCCGTGGCGGAGTCCAACATCAATCGGATCATCGAGCGGGAGCGGAACGCCGGGAATCCGGTCGGGGAGATGCCGGTATGAACTACCGACGGCGCGCGGGGTATCTTGCCTATCTGTTCGCCCTGCCGTTTCTGCTGTTGTTCACGACCTTCGTGATCCTGCCGCTGATTTACGGACTGGTCCTCGGCTTCTTCCGCTGGGATATGCTGTCGCCGAACCCGGCGCGGTTCGTCGCGCTGGAGAACTTCCGCGAGGCGTTCGCCGATGCCTATTTCTGGCGGGCGTTGATGGCGACGGTGCGCTTCGTCGTGCTGGCCGTCCCGCTGACCATCGTGCTGGCGCTGTCGCTGGCGGTCGGTCTGAACCGGGTGCCCCGGCGTCGGCAGGCGTTCTACCGGGCCGCCTACTATCTGCCAACGGTCATCACGATCTCGGTCACGGGCATTCTCTGGCGCTGGTTCTACAACAGCGAGTTCGGTCTGTTCAACGCCTCGCTCGCACCGTTCGGTATCAAGATTCCGTGGATCACCGACCCGAACTGGGCGATGCCGTCGCTGGTCCTGATGACCCTCTGGTGGACGGTCGGCGGGCCGATGGTGGCGCTGCTGGCCGGACTGCAAAATATTTCGCCCGCCTACTTCGAGGCCGCCGCTCTCGACGGGGCGACCGGCTGGCAGAGCTTCCGGAGCATCACTCTGCCGCTGCTGCGCCCGGTGCTGGTCTTCGTTCTGGTGCTCAACGTCATCGGCGGGTTCCAGGTGTTCGGGCAGGTGTACATGATTACGCGGGGCGGCCCGGAACTATCGACGCGGACGCTGGTGCAGTACATCTACGAAACGGCGTTCAACAACTACCGGATGGGCTACGCCGCCGCATTGAGCTGGCTGCTCTTTCTGGTGATCGGCTTCTTTTCGGTGATTCAGTTCCGGATGATGCGGGAGCGGTGACGAACGATGGAAACGGAAAAGCGAAAGATCGGCATCGGGGAGGTTCTGCTGCTGCTCGGCGCGGTTTTCTTTATCGCGCCGGTGCTGCTGATCGGCATCACGGCGTTCAAACCCGATTCCGAGATCGTGCATTTCAACGGCATACTGCCGAAGCAGGTGACGCTCGGAAACTTCCGGGAGATTCTGGGCAACGGCGAGGAGATCCCGATCTTCCGCTGGTTTGGCAACAGCGTGTTCAACTCGACCGCCATCTCTCTGCTCGTGGTCAGCGTCAGTTCGCTGGCCGCGTACGCGTTCGCGCGGCTGGACCTGCCCGGCCGTAAGTGGCTGTTTCCGCTGATCGTCGGCACGCTGATGGTTCCCGGTCAGGTGCTACTGGTGCCGGTCTATCTGATCCTGAACCGTCTCGGCTGGCTCGATACCCCGCTCGCGATCATCGTGCCGGCGGGCGGCGGCGCGTTCGGCTTCTTCATGCTCCATCAGTTTTTTCAGGGGATTCCGAAGGACCTGGAGGAGGCGGCGGAACTGGACGGCTGTTCGCGCTGGGGAATCTTCCGGAATGTGGTGTTGCCGCTGTCGCGCGCACCGCTGGCGACCCTGGCGATTTTTACCTTCGTCGGTTCCTGGAATGACTTCCTCGGCCCGCTGGTGTTCCTCGATTCGGTGGACAAGTACACGCTCCCGGTCGGGGTGGCGCTGTTTCAGACCTCGTACTATGCCGAGTACGGCCTGACGCTGGCGGCGGCGGTGCTGTGCACGCTGCCGGTGGTGCTGGCCTTCCTTATCTTTCAGCGGAATATCATTCAAAGTATCGCCCTGACCGGATTGAAGGACTGAAAGGACGCTCCGCCATGCAAAACGAGGTCGTTAAGTTTGTGCACGATCCCTGTATCATCCGGGAAAAGAACCTGTACTACGTCTATTCGACGGGGCACGGGATTCCGATCCGCCGCTCCCGCGATCTGAAGACCTGGGAGAACCTCGGACGGGTGTTCGTCGAGGATATCCCGGAGTGGACGAAGACCGAGATCCCCGGCAGCGTTTTTCCCTGGGCGCCCGACATCGCCTACCTGAACGGACTCTACCACCTCTACTACTCGGTCTCGACGTTCGGCAAAAATCGATCGGCGATCGGGTTGGCGACCAATAAGACCCTCGATCCGGCGTCGAAGGACTATGCCTGGAAGGATCAGGGGAAGGTTTTTGAGTCGTTCCCGTCGGACAACTACAACGCGATCGACTCCAACGTGCTGGCGTTGAAGAACCGCCTGGTCTTCCTCTTCGGTTCGTTCTGGAGCGGCATCAAGATGGTGGAAGCGGACCGGAAGACGGGCCGCCCGATCGCCGGCGCGCCGGTGGTCAGCCTGGCGCGTCGCCCGTCGCCGGGCGCGGTCGAAGCGCCTTTTCTGATCGAGTACCGGGACTGGTTCTACCTGTTCGTCTCCTTCGATTTCTGCTGCCGGGGGGCGCGTAGCACCTATAACCTGAGGGTGGGACGCTCGAAGGACGTGGCCGGACCGTACCTGGACCGGGAGGGCGTTTCGATGCTCGACGGGGGCGGAACGGTCGTGCTGCAGGGGGCGGGACGGATGGCCGGGCCGGGGCATTGCGCGGTGCTGACCGTGGTCAAGCAGACGTTCCTGGCGCACCATTACTACGATGTCGAGGAGAACGGAGTGCCGAAACTCCAGGTACGCCGGCTGAACTGGGACCGGGAGGGATGGCCCTCCGTCGGGGAACCACTCACTTAGGGGTCCGGCGGGAGGCGGTCGGACCAGCCGGAATGGTTGTACCGGATCACCCGTCCGATGCGCTGCCCGGTCAGGCGACGCAGTTCGGCCAGAGTATCCTCGACGAAGATACTGACGGGAAAGCAGAGCGAGCGGATATTCTGGGCCGGGTCCTGCGCGATCGATAGCCCGTCGAAGCTGTAGATCGGCCGCTCGCGCAGCGGCGAACCGGACTCGGTCAGTCCTGCCCGCAGCCCGACGGCGAGCCAGTCATTGGAGGCGATCAGTCCCACTTCCCGGACCGGCACTCCGCGCAGTTGTTCCGCCATCGCCTGACCGGCGGTGCGTCCGGCGTTAAAATTCATCGCGCACTCATGGATTTCGGCGGTAATCGGCTCCTCCGCCCGGAGCGCCGCCTGTTGAATACCTTCCCATCGTCCGCGTGAGGCGGGAATGTGACCCCGTCCGAAGAAGAACAGGCGGCGACACCCTTCCTCGATCGCGCGCTTCCCCGCTTCCAGACCGGCTCCGTGATCCTCCATCAGCAGTACCGACACCGCCCCGGCGAAATGATGGGGATACTGTTCCTCGGCGAGGAGGCTGAGCGCGGGCGGGTCCTCGACGCGGAGATGGGAGAGCGCACCCAATCCGGCCAGTCCGAGAGCGATCACGCCGTTCCCCAGGAAGCGGGGCCGCGAAGCGCCGCCGGTTCGCTCGACGACGCAGTGGATTCCGGCGGCCTGCAGACCAAGTTGCAGTCGTTCCGTCAGCAGGGAGAAGAACGGATCGTTGCCCAGTTTGAGATGGGCGTCGATGACCAGTCCGACATGATGCAGTTCGAAATGGCGGGCGTCGGTGGCGTAGGTGCCGCTGCCCTGCCGACGTTCCACCACCCCCTCGGTCTCCAGAACATCGAGCAGACCACGCAGTTGCTGGCGGCTGATATGGAGCCGCTGGGACAGTTCGCGTTCGCCGGGCAGTTTTTTTCCGGCCATCTCGCGGGCGAGTTGACGGAGGGCTTCCAGAGCGGCGCGTCGTTCCGGGTGGAGACTTCGGTCCGGGGAGGAGTGAGGCAGGGAAAAACGGTTCACGTTCGGTTCTCTCCGGTATGACCGGTTGGAACCAGTATACGGGGAGCCCGGAGCGATGTCAATCACGCCCTGTCGCGAAGACCTGCGCGGTACGTTCGGAACCGCCCCGGCGAAAAAATGTGCGTGATGTATGGCAACCCGTTTTCTCATCATCTGTCCAACCTTCAGGAGGTGAAATTGAAACAAACGTACTTAAAACATTGTGTGGCGGACTTTGTAGCAGGGGATGGGATGGTCCGCATCTCGCCCACATTCTTTGCCAAACTGCCTGCTTTTCTCTATCTGGGTAGTATGGGTGTAGGACTGATAGACCTCGTGTTGCAGATGACTCCCGGGGAGAGTGTTTCGGAATTAACTCTTCATATAATCCTGGAGCGGCTCCAGGTAAGTACGCCTCATTCCGGAATACAGAGTTATTATGATTATGCGGAAAACAATAACTTCCCTGTCTCCCGTGAAGCCGCAACATCCATGTTTCTGCTGACGGCTTTTGGTTTATTGCTCTGGGTAACGAAGGGAGTACTGCTGCTGACGTTTCTTCGCTCATTTGTTCAGGTGGATCAACGGGGCATTTCGTATCTTTCCCTCCCTGCACAATGGCTGCCGAATCGCGCCGTCGTTATGCCCGTTTTCCTGCCCTGGGAAGATATTGCAGACTTCCGTATAGCACTTTTGCGCTGGAAGGCTGGCTATCGTTTTACAATTGTAGACAAAAATAACCGTGTCATTGGGCAGGGGCTTGTCGTCTGTTCGACGGAACAGATTGTCGCGTTTCGAAATCAAGTCAACGAATATCTTGCCCACCGGAATACGACCGGTGCGGTTCTGACGGTGTAAGAACGGTGTAAAACGAACGGACTCGATCTCGTTCCTATTCCGCGTGAAAAGACGCCACCCGGGGACACGAACGCTCCCGGGTGGCGTCACTTCATTAACCCCGGATGAGGACGACGGACTTCGCCGGCAGCAGGAGAGTGGCCGAACCCGACGAGACCGTGACCGGTTCGAAATCGGACGGGCGAACGGTCTCCGGCGCGTCGAACGTGTTGTGGGCGTCGATGGCGTCGCCGGTCAGAACACGCCCGGTCAGCGTCCGATCGGACCCGTCGCTCAGGCGGAGATGAACGGTCAGCGGGGCGGACGGATGGGTGTTCACCAGGGAGAGGCGAACCTGTCCGTCCCCGCCGCGACTGGCGGACGCAGAGACCTGCGGCAGGGAGGCGTCCCCGAACGTATAGTCCGGGCTATCCACGAAAACGGGAACGGTCGTCGCGCCCTGGTGCGCCCGGTACATCTCAAAAAGATGGTAGGTCGGCGTCAACAGCATCCGCTCTTTGTCGGTCAGGATCATCGCCTGGAGAACGTTGATCGTCTGCGCGATATTGGCCATCACCACCCGGTCGGCGTGCGCGTGGAAGATATGGAAGTGCAGGGCGGCGACCAGAGCGTCGCGCAGCGTATTCTGCTGGTAGAGGAAGCCCGGATTGGTGCCGGGTTCGACATCGTACCAGGTACCCCATTCATCGACGATCAGTCCGATCTTTTTCTGCGGATCGAAACGGTTCATGATCTCGGAGTGTCGCGCGATGAGGGTGTCCATATGCAGGGCGCGGCGCAGGGTCGAGTGCCAGTGGGCTTCGTCGAACCCGGTAGCCGGACCCTTTCGGTTCCAGTCCGGCGTCGGCGTCGTATAATAGTGGAGGGAAAGCCCGTTCATCTGCCCGCCGACAATCTCCATCAGCGTTTCCGTCCAGCGGTAATCATCGACATTGGGGCCGCACGCGATCCGGAAGAGGCGGTTCCCGCCGTAGTTCTTGACGAACGTGTTGTAACGTCGATAGTTATCGGCATAGAACGCCGGGCGCATGTTCCCGCCACAGCCCCAGCTTTCATTACCGACTCCGAAATAGGTGATCTTCCAGGGGTGTTCCCGTCCGTTCTCTTTGCGCCACCGGGTCATGGGAGTATCGGCGTCGGAGGTCAGGTACTCGACCCACTCCATCATCTCCTGCGGGGTGCCGCTGCCGACGTTGCCGCAGATATACGGTTCGGTCCCGATCTGTTCGCACAGATCGAGGAACTCGTGCGTACCGAAGTGGTTGTTCTCGACCACGCCGCCCCAGTGCGTGTTGATCATCGACGGGCGTTTCTCTCGCGGACCCACGCCGTCCTTCCAGTGGTACTCATCGGCGAAACAGCCGCCGGGCCAGCGCAGCACGGGCAGGTTCAGTTGTTTCAGCGCGGAGACGACATCGTTCCGGATGCCGCGCGTGTTGGGGATCGGCGAGTCCTCGCCCACCCAGAAGCCCTCGTAGATACAGCGGCCCAGATGTTCGGCGAAATGCCCGTAGATATTCGGATGGATGGTTGGCCCGGCGCCGTCGGCGAGGACCGTCAATGTCGCTTCTGCCATCAATAGGTTCCTTTTTGCTCCGATCCGGAGGATTCGTCCCATCGTACATAAACCAATTGGTTCGGTCAAACCACGATACAGGTCGCTTCCGGTTCACCCATTTCGGAAGGTTTTTGTCGAGGATTCGTGAACGTAACGAAGGAAACGGCGGTGTATTGTACTGCCTGAGGAAGTGAGGAAACTACCGATGAAGCCCTGGAAGGATTTGGAAATCTGGTTTTTGACCGGAAGTCAGCATCTTTACGGTGAGGAGACCCTGCGGCAGGTGGCCGCCCATGCGCAGGAGATGGCGCAGGCCCTGGATAGGTCGGAAACGATCCCGGCGCGGGTCGTCTTCAAGCCGGTCCTGACGACGCCCGAGGAGATTCGCGCGATCTGTCGGGACGCCGATCAGGCAGCGAAATGTCTGGGAATCGTCGCCTGGATGCACACCTTCTCGCCGGCCAAAATGTGGATCAACGGGCTGACCGCTCTGCGCAAGCCCCTGCTACACCTGCATACGCAGTACCACCGCGATCTGCCCTGGTCGGAGATCGACATGGATTTCATGAACCTGAACCAGGCGGCGCATGGCGACCGGGAGTTCGGGTTTATCGGCGCACGCCTGCGCCAGCGAAGGAAGGTGGTCGTCGGTTACTGGGCGGACGAGGCGGTCCGGGAACGGATCGCCGCCTGGGTGCGGGCGGCCGCCGGGTGGCAGGATTGGCAGGGAGCCAAATTCGCGCGGTTCGGGGACAACATGCGCAGTGTCGCGGTCACCGAGGGGGATAAGGTCGCGGCCGAGATCCGGTTCGGGTTCTCCGTCAACGGGTACGGGGTCGGTGACCTGGCCGCCCGGATCGACACGGTTCCCGAGGGTGAGGTCGATACGCTGGTAGCGGAGTACGAGGAACGGTACACGGTCGCACCGGTGCTGGGCAAGGGCGGCGAACGGCATGCGTCACTGCGTTACGAGGCGCGGGTCGAGCGGGCGCTGCGATCGTTTCTGGAGGAGGGCGGGTTCAAGGGGTTCACCGACACGTTCGAAATGCTGCACGGAATCGAGCAGTTGCCCGGATTGGCCGTACAGCGGCTGATGGCCGACGGTTACGGGTTCGGCGCGGAGGGCGACTGGAAGACCTGTGCGCTCCTCCGGGCGATGAAGACGATGGCGGCGGGCCTGCCGGGAGGGACGTCGTTCATGGAGGACTATACGTACCATCTGGTTCCGGGGCAGGAGCGGGTGCTCGGGGCGCATATGCTGGAAATCTGTCCATCGATCGCGGCCGGGACGCCGTCGCTGGAGATCCATCCGCTGGGGATCGGGGGGAAGGCCGATCCGGTGCGCCTGGTCTTCGATACGCCGCCCGGCCCCGGTTTGAACGTGTCGCTGATCGATCTGGGCAACCGGTTCCGCCTGCTGGTGAACGAGGTGGAGGTCGTCGCGCCGGAGGAACCGCTGCCGAAACTGCCGGTGGCGCGCGCGGTCTGGATTCCGAAGCCGGATTTCAAGGTCGGCTGCGCCGCCTGGATTCTGGCGGGCGGAGCGCACCACACCGGTTTCTCGCAGGCGCTTCGGACCGAGCACCTTGAGGATTTCGCGGAGATCGCCGGCATCGAACTGGCGGTCATCGATGCGGCGACCGACCTGCGCGGATTCCGGCAGGATTTGCGAAATAATGAGGTTTATTATCACCTGATGCAGAACGTCGGACAGGGGTGAACGACCGGGGCGGGCGCGGTCAACGGCGAACCAGGCCGAGAACGGCGTCCGCCAGCGCGTCGGCGGCGTCCGGCCGGGCAAGACGCAGGGCGGCCTCGCGCATGGCCGCGCGTTTCGTCGGGTCGTTCGCCAGCGAGGTGATCTCCCGGAGCAGACGGGGACCGTCACACTCCTTCTGGGGCAGCAGGAGGGCGGCGCCCGCGTCCGC
Organism: Capsulimonadales bacterium; assembly: GCA_033762295.1. Classification (GTDB taxonomy): domain Bacteria; phylum Armatimonadota; class Armatimonadia; order Armatimonadales; family Armatimonadaceae; genus JANRLW01. Next base: position 84,861 of record JANRLW010000018.1, on the reverse strand, counting down.
CAACCGACGGGCGTTGCGCGTCTGTTCATCCCCCCCGGTCGGTACCTTCGGCACGAAGATCGCCGGTTTGCCCAGGGCGCAGACCTCGGTGACCGTCCCCGCGCCGCTGCGCCCGACCAGAAGATCGCAGAGGGCGTAGGCATCGCCGATCGCCTCGGAACCGACGAACCGTGTCACATGGAATCGGGCGGCAAGCGCGGGCGTCAGCGCGGCGGCGGCACGAGTCAGCCGGTCGAAGTCCTGCTCCCAGTCCTCGGGCTGTTTTCCGCACTGATGCACGATCCGGCAGGGGAGAGCGAGCAGATCGCCGAGAACGGATTCGACCGAGCGGTTGATCAGGGCCGCGCCCTGCGCCCCCCCGGTGACGTACAGACAGGGAAGATCATCCTCCTCCGGAACGAAACCGAACCGGCGCGCGGCGCGCGTCCGGTCGCCCTGAAAGATCGCCTCGCGTACCGGATTGCCCGTCACAAAGGTTCTGCGTCGAAGGGAAGGAGGCAACTCCTCCGCCGCCCCCTCGAACGTCAGGGCGATCCGGGTGGCGAACCGGGCGGTGATGCGGTTCGCCAGACCGATCGTGACCGTCTGCTCGTGGGTCAGGACCGGGACACCGAGCAGGCGCGACGCGATGACGGGCGGGACCGAGACATAGCCGCCGGTCGAGACGGTGACGTCGGGGCGGAAGCGGCGGACGGCGGTCAGCGCCTCCAGAAGACCGAGCGGCTGTTTCAGACCATCGCGGAGATTGGGCAGAAGAAACTCGAAGAAGCGGCGGGCGTTCGACCAGCGGCGGAACTTGCCGGTGGCGACTCCGACGAAGGGGAGACCGTTTTCGCGGGCGAGGCCGGCTTCGACGCCGTTCGCGCTGCCCATGTAGCAGAAGACGGGGGTAAACGGGCTGTCCGGCGTGGCGGCGCGCTCCCGTAGTTTTTGGACGATGGCGAGGGCCGGGCCGACATGTCCGCCCGTTCCCCCGCCGGTAATCAGAAATCGAATCTCACGTGGCATTCCGCCTATCTTACCGCGTTACCGCGGCGACGGCGTCCTGCTTTTCGGTGGCGTAGCTCAGGCGGCGAGTCGTCCGCCTCCGGTGGTCGCTTCGCCCATCAGCAGGGCGCCGCAGATCCGCGGCTCGAACCGGGCCGGCCAGCGCGTCCGCTCGTCGTAGCGAGCCCGGCGCAGATCGATGCCTTCCAGGCTCGCGCCGGTCAGGTCCGCCCCGAGGAGCAGGGAACCGGAAAGGTACGCCCCGTCGAGTTTCGCGCCGGAGAGATCGGTCCCGCTCAGGTCGGCTCCGCTCAGGTACGCCTCACAGAGGTCGGCCCCGGCCAGATTGGCCCCGGCCAGCTGCGCCTGGATCAGTTCCGCGCCGCGCAGGTCCGCCCCCCGTCCGTCGATGCGGCACAGGTGGCTTTCCCGCAGGTCGGTTTCTCGCAGGTCCGCGCCGCGCAGGTCGGCTTCGGCCAGATCCGACTGGCAGAGGGTGGCTCCGCTCAGGTTGGCTTCGCACAGGTCGGTGCCGACCAGCACGCTGCCGGTCAGGTTGGCCCGGACGAGCACCGCGCCACGGAGCGGCAGACCGGAGAAATCACAGCGCACAAGCACCGCGCGGCCATCGGCGTCGGGCAGCGCGCCCCGCTCCAGCCAGGCAAGGTGAGCCGTCAGGATCGGCTGAAGCCGTTCGCGGGTAAAGGGGACCGGATGGGCCGGCGCGGTGGCGATGGTGTTCTCGCTCAGGGAGACAGTCTCACCGGTGAACTCCGCCATGGACATGAAGGTCGACTCCCGCTGCTGCTCCAGTCGGGCCGCCTCTTCCTCGGGGTTCGATCCGTTCGATCCCTGCGGTCCGACCGCAATCGTGGGCTCGGCGCGTCGAACGGCAATGGTCGGCTCCTCGCGTCGTACGGCGATAGTGGGTTCGGCGCGTCGTACGGCAAGGGTCGGTTCGGCGGGTCGAACGGCGAGGGTCGGTTCCGCCGGAACGACGGTCGGCCGCGCCGGCGGCGCGGTGGGGTTTGCGGAGGTACTGACCACCGGAGCGTTTTCGTATTCCGGACCGTACCCGCCGGAGAAGCGGGGTCGGGGAGGATTCGCCATCCGATGATACAGGGCGAGGCTCGTAACGAAGAAAGCGAAAGAGACGGCGTAGAGCCGGCTGTCATTGACGAGTTTGCCCAGGCACAGCACCAGTGTGACCAACGAACTGCTGAGCGCAAAGAAGAACAGGGCGGACAGAACCCCGTTTTTCACGGGCGAAGTCGGGTTGGAAGGGTAAGCGTTTTTCATCATGGTTGCGAACGTGCCTTACGCTTATCTCTTCCTTACCGCTCAACTGATTTCCCATACATTTTTTAAAAACGATTGAAAAATGTTAATTACATTAAAGATACGGGGCAACGAGATTCCTCTGAATGTCCAGGCTCTCCCAGACGTTGCCCGGTTCTCCGTGAACCAGCGTGTAGGGGCCGGAGAAACCTGCTTCCCGTGTTATTTCCAGGCAGTGTCGGTAGTCCTCGACATCGGGTTGACCATCGGCAAAGTGGCATTTGGCATGACAGGATTCGGCGTACTCCGCGATGTCGGTCAGGTTGGCATACTTGTCGGGGCCGCCCCAGTTGCCGAAATCGAGGCAAAGACCGACCGAACCGCCGAGGTCGGCGAAGACCTGATGCACCTGCGCCGGACTCGAAAGTGTGGAGAACCAGTTCTCGGTCATCAGGTGGACGCCGCGCATATAGGCGTCGACCATCAGCTGTTTGAGCTGGAAGTGGCTTCGGCGCACCATCTCCGGAGTCGGCGGCTGCTTGCCCGCGATGACGCGCACGCAGCGCGCGCCGAGCGCGGCGGCGGTATCGATCCAGCCCAGAATCCAGGTCCGGTCGGCATCGCCATATTCCGGATGGTTGATATCGCCGTCGTCGATCAGCACCGACCAGAGTTCGACACCGGCCGCTTCGCGCGCCGCCCGGAAACGCGCCACAAACTCCTCATCGCGCGACGGCAGGTGGAAATGGCACAGTTCCATCGTTGTGAAGCCGTGCGCGGCCAGTTGCGCGGGAACATCGAGCAGGTCGAGCGTTCCTTCCCGATGCTCCATCAGGCGCACGTTCGGAAGTTGGTCCGGATTGGCGCTTGGCGGTCGTCCCGGAGCGACCGTTTGAATCAGGGGATGCAGCGCCCAGGTCGATACGGAGACACGGCGCGACGTTTGCAGGGTCATCAGGCGGTTTCCTTTGCCGGTTTTCGCCGGAACATTTCTCGTATGGTTTTCAGTTCGGGGACACGCAGAGCGAAGCAGAGAACGATATACAGCGCCAGGCCCGCGCCGCCCGCAACCGCCAGGGTCACCAGTCCGCCGAGCGCGTTGTGCGGCAGGCGCGCCAGGACGGGCAGGGAGACGACGTACGCGACGGCTCCGGCCAGACCCGCGGCCAGCGTGATCCGCCAGGCGCTGTCGAACATGCCGCGCAGATTCAACCCCCCGGCCTTTTTCTGCAGGACAATCAGAAAGATCGCCATGTTCAGGGTCGAAATCAGGCTGGTGGCGGCGGCGATCCCGCGATAGTCCTGATGGAAAACGTGGATGGTCAGGTAGCAGAGCCCGTAGAAGACGGCGACCATGCTCGTGGTGATGATCAGCGGGGTGCGCGTGTCCTGCATCGCATAGAAGCCGCGCGCCAGCACCGCCTGCGCGGACCAGGCGAAGGTGGCGAGCGAGTAGCACCAGAGAGCGGCGGCGGCCACTTCGACCTCGTTCGCGCCGAACCTATCGCCGGAGTAGAGCAGGAACAGCGGCTGCGCCAGCACGGCCATCAGGACGGAGGCGGGGACGGTCAGGAAAAGAATCCGGCGGATGCCGAAGCTGACCTCGTTCCGGAACTCCTCCCAGCGTTTTCGCGCGGCCAGGACGGAGATGGTCGGAAAGAGGACGATGGCCGCCGCCTGCGCGAAGATGCCGATCGGGGCCTGCGTCATGTTATAGGCGTTCCGAAGCGCCGAGATCGAACCGTCGTTGGTCAGAAAGGTCGGCGTGATCCAGAAGATAAACTGCGACAGTGACAGACCGATCAACGCGGGAAGCATGTTCTTCCCGAAGGTGCGGACGCCCGGATGCCGGATGTCGAATATCGGGCGGTACCGGGTCCCGGTGCGCAGCAGTTCGAGCAGGGGAAGCAGAAAGTTTCCGGCGAAGGCGCCGACGACCGCGCCGACGGTCATCGAGGCGATGCCCATCTGCCGGTGCAGCAGCAGGCCGCCGAGAATAATGCCGCCGTTGTAGACGACCGGACCGATCGCCGGAATCAGAAAGCGATGACGGGCGTTCAGCGTTCCCATGATCAGTCCGCCGACGAAGAAGCACCACTGGGCGGGCAGCAGGATCGCCGAGAGACGCGCCGTCTCACGGACGCTCGCCTCATTCATCAGCGGGTTCAGCAGACGTGTCAGCGGCAGATTCAGAAACTCCATCACGACGACCAGGAGGGCCGCCAGCAGCGAGACGATGGTGATCACGCTGCTGAAGATATGCCAGGACTCCCTCTGCGCCTCCGGGTCGTCGTCCTTCCAGTATTCGGCGAAGATGGGGACGAACACGGAAGCCATGGTTCCCCCGGCGACGAGCAGCGCCAGGATATCGGGAACGCGAAAGGCGGCGGTATAGATGTCGGTGACATCGTTCTGGCCGAACAGGCGCGAGATGACGAGGTCGCGGACGATGCCGAGAATGCGCGACAGGAGAACGAACCCCATCATCATCAACGTGTTGCGTCCGGCCGCGCGGGCCGTCGCGCTCGCGGCGGAAGGCGAGGGTGCCAGGGACTGGGTCGACATCACCCTGCATGATAGGTCCGGGGCGTACCACTGTCAAGGCGCGGCGATTTTTGCTATCATAAGGGTCGAACGTTCACCGAACGAGGATAAGGAGCGGGGCAAATGGCTGTGGAACCGGACCTGGAGCGGTATCTGGCAAACGACGAGACGGTGCGGGAGTTTCTTATCAACGGTTTTTGTGTGCTGAAGGCGGACCTTCCCGCCGATTTCCATCGCGGTATCTACGACCGGACGAGGGCGATCCTGACGGAGGAGGGAAATCCGGGGAACAATATCCTGCCCCGTCTGCCGGAGGTGAACCGGGTCTACGAGCATCCGGCGATCCGGGGCGCGCTGACCGGACTGCTCGGGCCGAATTACGTGATGCATGTCCATCGCCACATGCACAGCAACACGCCGCGCGGCAACGGCGGCGGCTGGCATAAGGACAGCTACTGGGGGTACGGCAAGATTCGGGACCACCATCCTCGCTGGCTGATGGCGATCTACTACCCGCAGGATACGCCGGTCGAACTCGGCCCGACCGGGACCGTGCCCGGCAGTCAGTATTTCGAGACGCGGGTGCCGACCCTGCCTCTGGCCGCCGATGCGCCGCCCGATCCGGAGGGGATCGGTCTGCCGGGTGTCGGCGAGGCGGGAACCGTCCTGCTGATCCATTTCGACCTCTGGCACCGGGCGTACCCGAATCACTCCGATCAGGAACGCTATATGTTCAAGTTCCAGTTCACCCGTATGGACGAACCGTCGGGGCCGACCTGGAACCGGACGAGCGAGGAGATACCGCTCGGAGAACTGGCCGATCATCCGCGCGCGCCGATCTGGCGGCAGATGTGGCGCTGGCTGTCCGGCGACCCGACCTGGGAGACGACCGGTGACGCCGGACGGCTGGCCGATGCGTTGCGCGACGCATCCGAGGAGAGACGGCTGAGCGCGGCCTATGTGCTGGGCGGACTCGGCGATGCGGGGCGTGACGCTCTGAACGCGGGACTGCGCGACGACCGGGAGGAGGTGCGACGGGCGGCCTGTTACGGACTGACGACGACCGGCGCGGCCTCGCTGCCGGACCTGGTCGCCGCGCTGAGCGCCGACAACGACCGGACGCGCGGATACGCCGTCTATGCCCTCGGCGACCGGGGAGGCAGGGCGGCGGATGCCGTGCCCGCGCTGACCGCTCTTGTCGATGATCCGTCCGAGTTCGTTCGCCGCCATCTCGCCGATGCGCTCGGGCAGGTCCGGCACGATGCCGGATCGTCGGTTCCCGTCCTGATCCGACTGCTCAGGGACACGGACGGCCAGACCCGGTTCAACGCGGCTTACGGCCTGGCGAAGTTCGGCGAGGCGGCGGCCCCCGCCGTACCGGCGCTCGCCGCCGCACTGGACGACGAGAACCGTTATGTCCGGGGTCATGCGGCCATCGCGCTCGAACGGATCGGAACGCCCGGCGCGTTGCGCACCCTGTTGCAGCACCTGCAGGCAATGCGCTGGTGTCCGATCACGACGCCGAAAAGCACCTTCTGAGACCCCTGCGGGCGCCCCTCTCCTCTCAACCGGGGAGAGGAGGCAGGGGTCAGGCCAGCAGATCGGCGAGGGCGATGGGGTGGTCAGCCATGGACAGGGGAGCGATTGTGTCGCCTTCCCGGCGTTCGTAACGTTCGCGCCATTCGCCGGTCGTCGCATCGGGCTGCCGGAAGGCGATCAGCAGACGTCGGTTCAGGTCGAGCACCCAGTATTCGGCGACTCCTGCCCGAGCGTAGAGGCCGACCTTGAAGCCCAGATCGTCGGCGGCCGTCGTGTCCGAAATCTCGACCGCCAGCAGGACATCCGTACCCTCCGGATTTCGGTCGATCTCCGTGCGAAGAACGACAGCATCCGGCTCCGGGCGATTTGTCAGGCGATCGTCCTCCCGAACTTCCATCGTCGCCTGTGTTTGAACGCGACGCGGCCCGAAACGGAGGTACAGGTAGCTGAGTACGAGAGAAACCGCAAGAGCATGCGGGCGGTTCTGTCCCATTTTATCGATTAACTCCCCGTCGATCAGTTCGTAACGCCCGTTGAGCAGACCGGCGTTGCTCAGGAACGCGACATCGTCACGCGTCCACCGTTTCCGCCCGCTGGCGGTGGGAGGGACGGAGAGTGAGGATTGGAAGGTGAGAGTAACCGACATAATCTATCCTCCGAAATGGGACGCTGACATTATATCTCCGTTTCGGGCGTACCTGACGGAAACCCGCTGTAGCACGGTACTCGCACGTATGATACATGAAGGGGCGTTATGCGACGTATCTACAATTTCAGCGCCGGTCCCGCCATTCTGCCCGTTCCCGTTTTGGAGGAGGCCAGCCGTGGCCTTCTCGAAATCAACGGGTCCGGCATGTCCGTTCTCGAAGTCAGCCACCGCAGCAAGGTCTACGACGCCGTGCATGCCGGGGCGATGGAGAGCGTGCTGCAAACGCTGAATCTGTCGGCCGACGAGTATGTCGTGATGCTGCTCGGCGGGGGGGCATCGCTCCAGTTCACGATGCTGCCGATGAACTTTCTCGGGACGGACGAGGTCGCCGATTACGTCGATGGCGGGGAGTGGGGCGGCAAGGCGATCAAGGATGCGAAGCGTTTCGGCAAGGTGCATGTCGCGGGGTCGTCCGCCACGACGAAGTACGACCGCCTGCCCGTGGACCTGAACTTCTCCGCGCCCGGTACGGCCCGGTACGCGCATATCACCACCAACAACACGATCGAGGGGACGCAGGTCTTCTCCCTGCCGGATACGAACGGCGCGCCGCTGACCGCCGACATGTCCTCCGATATCTTCGCCGTCGAACGGGACTTCTCGCGGTTCTCCCTCCTCTACTTCGGCACACAGAAGAACGCCGGAGCGGCGGGAGTGACGGTGGTCGTGGCGAAAAAGGCGTTCCTGGAGACGGCGAAAAAGGATCTGTCGCCCATGCTCTCCTATGTCGTGCAGGCCGAGAAACAGTCGCTGTACAACACCCCGCCGGTGTTCGCCGTCTATCTGCTCGGTCTGGTCACGCAGTGGGTACGGGCGGAAGGCGGCATCGCCGCTCTGGAGAAGCGGAACCGGGAAAAGGCGCAGCTGATCTACGACGCGCTGGACGCCTATCCGGCGGTCTACGTGCCGGCGGTCGCCGTTCGGGAGGATCGCTCGCTGATGAATATCACGTTCCGTCTGGTCGATGAGACACGCAACGCGGAGTTTCTGGCGGCGGCGAAGGAACGGGACATGGACGGATTGCCGGGGCATCGCAACGTCGGAGGGTTTCGCGCGTCGATCTACAACGCCTTCCCGGTCGAGGGTTGTGCCGCGCTGGCGGAACTGCTACACGCGTTCGCACGGCGATGAGGAGCGGCGCGAACACGCGTTTCTTTAATGAAATGAAGTAAAAAACCGCGAATCCTCCGCCGTGGATGACGAAAAATACATGCCGTGAACCTTGACACGGGTTCCGCAGATAAAGTATATTACGATTGTTGTCGGGTGTTGGTATTTCGTTGAAGAATGTCTCACAACCAACCCAGACGGCGAGGCGACCACGGCAAAGAAGAGTGAAGTCCTTTTTTCTCCTTCTCCCTTTTCCCGTAAGTTGCGTCTCCTATCAGGTATCACGCGTTCGCAACAAAGCCCGAAGCGAAACGAGCCGCATTCCCGCGAAAACGGCCCGCATGTTCGGTGCAAAAGCGATTGTGTTTGTTGCGGTTATTGCCAGACAGACCCCTTCTGCGGAAGGGGCTTATCCGATATCGTTGCACGAGCGGTCGTCGACCGACCGTTTTCGTTAGGAGGTTGGGAACCATGGTGTCCCAGGCTGGTGGTGAAAAGAAGGAAGTTGCCCCGTGGATGCTGATTGTGGCCGCCGTCGCGCTGCTCGCACTGCTGGGCTGGTGGGGATACAAGAATTTCGGTCCTCAGGACCCGCCGCTTACGGCCAAGAACGTGGCGACGAACAACATGCTCGAAGAGATGGCCAAGAAGAGCAAGGGGGACTTCAGCAAGCTATCTCCTGAAGAACAGGCGAAGGTGCGAGAAGCCACCGGGCCGTACGCCCCGATGGTCATCAACAATACGGCCCGCAAACTGGGCATCATCAAGTAGCGTGCGGGGGAACGGTGTCGTTCCCCTGCTTTCATATTTTCCCGTCGCGTCTCTCAACTCTCTGCCATCGGCGCAGAACCATTAACAACGGAGGTTTGTTCCTTTATGCGTAACCGCAAACTCAGCGGCTTCACCCTGATCGAGCTGCTCGTCGTCATCGCCATTATCGCCATTCTTGCCGCGATTCTCTTCCCGGTCTTCGCCCAGGCTCGCTCCAAGGCCCGCCAGGCGTCCGGTCTCTCCAACATCAAGCAGGTGGGCCTCGCCATCCTGATGTACAGCCAGGACTACGATGAGAAGTGGCCCCGCGCCGGCTGGGAGTGCATCAACTCCGTGGATAACGCCGGTGAATGGGATGGCCCTGCGGGCGGCCGCAACGCCTGCGGCGGCACCAACTGGCAGAACGTCACCCAGCCGTACATCAAGAACGCCAACATCGTCGTCTCCCCCGGTGACGGCTCCGTCGCGGGCGGTCAGCCGGCCGGCGGCGACTGGACCCACAACGACGGCCAGTTCAGCATCCTGTACAACGACCTCCTGACCCATCGGGTCGGCACCAACGCCGCTGGCTATCCCGCGGTCTTTACCCAGCAGTCCCGCTTCTCCGACGGTGGCTCGCAGGCGGCGGTCAACGCTCCGGCCGACTGCGTTCTCCTGATCGAGGGCCACAACGGCTGGAACAAGAACGCGGCCAGCCTGGTCCCGGAGGAAGCCCGCCTCTTCGACGGACGCAACGTCACCGCCAATCCGGCGTTCGCCCAGAGCAAGTTCTTCAAGGAACAGACCATGTCCGGCGTTCAGACCATCCTGATCGTCGGCCGCAACTACGGCGGCTGGGCCGGTATCTCCGGTCTGCCCTTCTATAACGGTGGTAGCAACGCCTGCTTCGCCGACGGACATGCCAAGTGGGTCCGCACCGCCGATGCGCAGGGCAACCCGGTCCTCTGCTCCACCCTGCCGGTCAACCGCAACATCGACCCGCAGCAGCGGATGCTCGGCGCCAACGGTGGCAACCAGTGCAACGACCCGAACAACCCGATCAACAACGCGGACGGCGGCAACTGGAACTAAACCTTCCCGAACCCCGGTGAAGCCGGACGGCGGGGCGGAGTCAACTCCGTCCCGCCCATTTTTTTGACATTTTCGGAGTTCTTCCGAGTTTGATAGAATCGAAGCATCGTATGAACGCTCCCGCCCCATCCACGAAACATCGTCGTCGACTCGTTCTGGAGATCGGTCTCCTGGTCCTCTGCTGCCTGATCGGCGGTACGCTCTGGTTCGTCCGCGAGCGGTCTCGCCGGACGCTGGAAACGGCGACCGCCGAACAACTCGAACGGATCACGCAAAAGGAGACCGGCAATGCGGAGGCGTTCTACCGGCTGGGTCTGCGCTATCAGGAGAAAGGCGAGGCCGAGAAAGCCAAGACCGCTCTGAAGAAGGCCGCCGAAATAGACGCCGATTTTACCGACGCCTGGGTCGCCTGGGCACGGGTCGCCGAGGGGCAGGGAGAACTGAAGGAGGCGTTCGCCGTTCTCGATGTCTTCCTGAAGTCGCACCCGAACGATGCGGACGCTTTGATCGCCCTCGCCACCTTCTATCACAATCAGGACGCGGTCACTCGCGCCTACGAAACCGTGAAAAAGGCGACCGCGAGCGACCCGAAAAATGTTCGCGCCTGGCGACGTCAGGCGACCGAAGCCTACTCGCTGCAGGTGTTCGCCGAAGCCGAAACCGCGATTCGAACGGCGCTGACGCTGGTTCCGAACGACTGGCGGTCCCATTATCTTCTGGGAACGATCCTGGTCAAATTGCGTCGTCCCGACGATGCGCTGACCTCCCTGCGAAAAGCGTCCGAACTCGCCCCGACCGAGTCCGCGCCGCTGCGCGAGATCGGACGGCTGGAACTCGATCGTTCCGCCGACGAGGAGGGGGCGAAGCGGGCGGAAATCGTTCTGAAACAGGCGTTCGAGAAAACTCCGGACGATGCCGGGGTCCGGTTGCTTCTCGGTCGGACCGCCATCCGTCTGCGGAACTGGCCGGAAGCCCGCCGGCATCTGGAAGCGGTGGTGCAGGCGCAGCCGACCGACCCGGACGGGTTCTTCGAACTGGCCAAGGTTTATCGACAGGTCGGGGATAAACCGCGCGAGCAGGCGACGCAGAAACGGCATGACGAACTGCGCGCCTACCGGCTGGCGCGATTCAATCTGCAGAGCCTGATCTTTCAGGATAAAGGCGATACGGCAAAGAACAACGCCCGGCGACTGGAACTGGCGCGGCTTTTCGCCCGGTACGGGGACTATGAACTGGCGGTCCGTGAATACCGCCATTTGCTGGCGCGCACTCCGGGCGACGTCGTGGTGAGCCGGGAACTGCAGGCGGCGCAGGAAGCGATCCGATCCGGGGTTCCTCCGCTCGCCGCGGCCGACCCGGCCAAACTCTCCGTCGAGGAACTGTTGCGTCTCGGCGACGATCAGATGCAGCGTCGCCAGTTCGGTCAGGCGAAGCGGTTTTATACGCAGGCGCTGGTCAAAAATCCGAAACGGGCGATCGCTTTTCTCGGCCTCGGACAGGCGCTGATGGCCGAAGGGAATCAGCCCGACGCCTTCCGTGCGTTTCAAAAGGCGGCCGCCCTGGACCCGGAACTCGATGTCGCCGAGTACTGGATCGCGCAGATCTACCTGAATCTCGGGTTCGGCGATGAGGCGATCAAGCATCTGGAACCGATCGTCAAAAAACGTCCGGAAAACGCGGCCTATCAGAACCTGCTCGGACTCGGATATCAGCGGGTGGAGGTCTATGGCATGGCCGAGCGGCATTTCGCCCGCGCCGTCGCCGCCGACCCGAACGAGGTGGATTACCTCGTCAATCTGGCGTTCGTCGAAGCGAAGAACCGGAAGAATGCGGAAGCCGAACGGCACTATCGAGAGGCGGCGAAACGCGCGCCGGATAACGGCACTCTGCTGGCGTTTTTCGGCAGTTTTTTGAGCGACCTGGGAACGGAAAGGAAGGACGACGCCCTTGTGCGCGAGGCCGAGGAGATCCTGAAACGCTCGCTGTCACTGGTACCGAAGAACTTCACCGCCGCTTTCGCGCTGGGCAACCTCTATCTCAACCGGAACGAGGCCGCACTGGCGATTCCCTACCTGACGATGGCGAACGAGGCCCAGCCGGACCTGATCCAGCCCTGGTATCGGCTGTCGCTCGCCTATTCCCGGCTCGGAGACCGGGCGAAGACCGATTACTATCGTCAGGAGTTCCGCCGGCGTCAGGAGTATTCCGACCGGCGTAACGCGACCGAAATGCTGACCCGTGAACGGATCAAGGACCCCGACCTGCGGGTCAAACTGGCGAGAATCTACGCCGAGGGCGGCGATTTCGAACGGGCGATCAACCAGTATCAGGTCGCGCTTTCCCTGAAACCGGGGAACCCGGTCGCGAAAAAGGAGATGGACGCGCTTGTCGAGACGCTGCGGAAGCAGGGCAGAAATCCCCGAATGGATGCCTTCCAGGGGATCGTTTCCGGCTCCCTCGCGCTGCGCAATCGTGAGAAAACCGCGTCCGACGATTCGACCACCGGGCCGCGAACACGATAGACACGATAGAATAGGATGACAACAACGGAGTTAGGCCCTCTATGAATCAACGTCATCTCTTTACCCTGATCGCCTTCTTCGGCGCTGTTGGCGCAATCCATAGCGGCGGTTGTGGCGTCACCGGCGATCCGGCGAATATCTCCGGAAAAACGGAGTCGCCTGCGCCGTCCTCGGCGGCCCCGACCGCTTCCGCCGCTACGTCGTTTGCGGACGTCACCAAAGCGGCGGGCATCACGTACCGGTGGAGCGTGGCCGGAAACCGTCCGCTCAATATACTCCAGACCATCGGAAACGGCGCGGGATTTTTCGACCACGACGGAGACGGAAACCTCGATTTGTTGCTCGTCGGCCCGAAAACCGCCCTGTATCGGGGCGATGGCAAGGGAATTTTTACCGACGTCTCCGCCGAGGTCGGTCTGAACTCGCTCAAAGGCAACTTCCTCGGCTGTGCGATCGGCGATTACGACAACGACGGCTACTCCGATATCTACCTTTCCGCCTATCGGGGCGGTGCGCTGCTGCGAAACCGGCAGGGCAAGGGGTTCGAGGACGTTTCCAAACGGGCCGGAATTCCGCCGCAAGCCTGGGGAACGTCGACCGCTTTCGCCGATTTCAATGGCGATGGCCTGCTCGATCTGTATGTCGGGAACTATGTCGATTTCGGCCCGAAGACCGAGCCGCAGCTCTGCGATAACAACGGCATCAAAAGCGCGTGCGGACCGCGCTTCTACAAGCCGATCAAGAGCAAACTCTATCTTGGCGGCCCGAGCGGCGTGTTCCGAGATGTGACGAACCGGTGGGATGCGCACCTTGTGGAGGGCAAGAACCTGGGAGTGAGCGTCGCCGATTTCGACGGTAACGGAAAGGTGAGCCTGGCGATCGCCAACGATGAGATGCCGGGCGACCTTCTGCACAACCGGGGCGAAAAGTTTGAGAATATCGGCAAGACCTCCGGAACCGCCTACGATGACAACGGGAACGTCCACGGTGGCATGGGCATCGACTGGGGGGACTACAACAACGATGGCAAACTGGACCTCGTCGTCGCCACGTTCCAGAACGAGACGAAGAATATCTACCATAACGATGGCGAGAATCTGTTTACCGACAAGTCCGCGATGCTCGGAATGGCGCCTGCCACACCGCTCGTCACCTTCGGGATCAAATGGTTCGACTATGATAACGACGGCTATCTCGACCTGATTCTGGCCAGCGGACACGTACAGGATAACATCTCCGAGATCGACAAGACCGCGTCCTACAAACAGCCGACGATGCTTTTCCGGAACAACGGCGCGGAACGGTTCGAGGATGTCACGTCCCGGATCGAGGAGAGCGGACGGCGACCGATCGTCGGACGCGGGCTGGCGGTCGGCGATTACGATAACGACGGCAAGGTCGATGCGCTGGTCGTCGACAGCGAGGGAACGCCGATCCTGCTCCATAACGAGACGCCGGACGCCGGAAACGCCATCACTCTCTCTCTGGTCGGTAAAAAGAGCAACCGTGATGGCTACGGGGCGCGGATCGTCGCCTCCGTGGACGGAAAACAGATCGTTCGACGGTGCGGCAGCGACGGCTCCTATCTCTCGTCGTCCGATAAACGGGTCCATATCGGCCTGGGCACGGCACCGTCCGCGAAGACCGTCACCGTCTACTGGCCGAGCGGGAAAAAGTCCGAACTGAAGGACGTCGCGCCCGGCAAAACGGTCACGGTCCGGGAGCCGGATTAGCGAACCGGACGGACATCGGCGGCCGGACGGGGGAGCGGCAGGGAGACGAGGAAATCCGTGCCCTCGCCCGGAACGCTGTACGCCTCGATATGTCCGTTGTGGCGTTCGATGATCTTCCGGCAAATGGCCAGTCCCATGCCCGTCCCCTCGTATTCGCTGTCCGGGTGTAACCGTTCGAACACCTCGAAGACTTTGTTGCGGAACTGGCTCTCGAATCCGATGCCGTTGTCCCGGCAATGCAGGAGGAGAACCTCCGAATCATCCGGCAGAACCCGGCGTTCGGCATAGACCCGCACTTCCGGCGGCACTCCCGGACGGTGAAACTTCAGGGCGTTTCCGATCAGGTTCTGCATCAGCTGACGCATCTGCACCGGGTCCGCTTCGATATCGGGCAGGGGGTCGCAAAGGACGACGCCGCCGACGCGACGAATGGTCGCTTCAAGATCGGCGACCGCCTCCGTCACGATCCGGTCGAGCGAGACCTGCCGGAAGGGACGCGCCCCGGACGTGACGCGGGAGTAGTCCAGCAGACCGCGAACCAGGGAACGCATCCGGCGCGCCGCCCGCGAGATACGCCCGGCGCACTCCGCCGTCTGTTCCGATGTCAGCTCCTCCGGCGTCGTGCGCAACTGCTCGGCGAAGAGGATGATTTTGCGCAGCGGCTCCTGGAGATCGTGCGAGGCGACGGCGGCGAACTCACTCAGGTCGCGATTGCTGCGCTGCAGTTCCCGTGTCAACGCGGTTCGTTGTTCCTCGACCCGTTTGCGTTCGGTGATGTCGAACAGGGTGCCGGTCGTCCCGCAGATCGCTTCGCGGTCGTTGCGCGTCGACTGTGCCAGCACTTCGATCCAGCGCTGGCTGCCGTCGCGCGTGATAAAACGGGCTTCCAGACGCGTGTAATCCCGACGTCCTTCCATCAACTCACGGAACCGCGCTTCGTAGGCCGGGCCGTCGTCGGGGTGGAGAAATGAGCGGAAATTTCTTCCGAGGGAATCGGTAACCGAAAAACCGGTGATCCGCTCCCAGGCGACGTTCAGAAAGGTCCAGTTTCCGTCGGCGTCGGTCCGGAAAATGATCTCACGGACATTCTCCACGACCGACCGGTACATCGCCTCGCTTTCGCGCAGACGTCGGTTCGCCTCACGAAGCTGGGTTTTTTCCTCGGTCAGTTTCGCGGCGAGGGTACGCGCCTCCGCGAAGGCGGCCCCATGCGCCTGAAGGGCGAGAAGGTAATCCAGGGAGGAGTCATGCCGGGGAATATCCGCCAGCGTCAGGCCGACCCGGGCCAGTTCCTCGATCGTTCGAACATAGAGGCTGCCCAGAAAAAGAGACTGCCGCCGTTCGGAGTCGTACAGGGCGGTACCGCGCAGCGGTAGCGGCAGACAGTCCGAGACCATCAGCAGGGGCACCGGCCGGTCGGCCCGGAGCGCCGAAAAACCGCCCTCCGGATCGAGAACACGAAAGTACTCGGCGAACGGCGCACCGATCGCCGAGGACGGAAGGGCGGCGCGTAACCGCGTGCCCAGGCCCACGATGGTCGATTCCTCCGAAAGAATCAGATGATACGGGTAGAGAGCATCCAGATGCGCCGCCGTCAGTGGTGAACCGGCATCAGGCATGGAGCGACCCCGATCGGTAGCGGATCAGGAAAGCGTCATGGTCGTTGCCGTCCTCCCGGACGACGATATGTTCGATCTCCGCCGGCTGTGAGAAGAGAACGGACAGTCCCCGGATCAATCCCCGAACCATCGGAGCCAGGCCCGGCCGATCCGAACGGTACTCCAGGCGGAGCGAGTCCTCGGTGATATGGGTGCAGTCAAACCGGGGTGGTTGAAGATGCGGAAAGGCCATGCCGATCCGGCGATGCATCTGGTTCAGGTGCATAAGGAATTCGGCCATCGTGCTGGTCGACGGGTCCATCAGGTAGCCGTATCCGGCTTTGCCCGTATAGAGGACCCAGTACTCCCCGAACCGTTCGAGAAGATCGTTCGGCGGCGTGTCCAGAACGCGCGAAGCGGCGGCGACCAGTCGATAGGTCAGTTCGTCGGGATAGGCTTCCAGACTGATAAATGTTTCGATCTCGACGTCCGCCTCCGTTCGTATCCGCTCCCAGGTCGCTTCCCCGAAGGTCTCCGTCACCATTTGTTCGATCGCCAGATTTACCAGGCCGTACATAGTTCCTCCGATACTCTGTCAAGCGCCGTCGACACCCACTCTCCGTTATGACGGGTCTTCGTTAAAAGGGCGTTAAATGGCAACCGGTCCGGTCGGCGGCACGGTGATCGGAAATCCGGGCGTTCCGGCGTATAATGAGCGGCATGGATTCAAAGAGATTGCCGTCGGAGGAACCGGAAGGGGAGACCGTGCGGGCGGAGATCCGGGGGCTGGCGGTCGGTGGAACGGCGGTCGGACGGGTGACCGGGCCGGAGGGTTCCCCGCGCGTCGGAATGACTATATTCCTGCCGTTTGTCGCGCCCGGAGAGGTGGTCGAGGCGCGGGTTCGGAGAGTTCACGCCCGTTACCTCGATGCCGAACTGTCGGCGATTCGGACGCCGTCCGGGGACAGGACGACCCCGCCCTGTCCGTACTTCGGCGCGTGCGGCGGCTGCGATCTCCAGCATATGACGTACGAGGCGCAGCTGGCCGCCAAACATGATATGGTGCGCGGCGCATTTCGTAGCGGGGGACTCGCGGAGGCCGCCGACCGGATCGAAGCGGTGGTGCCCGGTCCTCCTTTCGGTTATCGCCGCCGTATCATTCTCCATATCGATGGCGAGGGCCGGGCCGGATATTACCGGCGTCAATCCCACACGGTGTTGCCTGTCGTCGACTGCCCGATCTCCGGACCGGAGATTCGAAAATTTCTGGCGGCCGGAATCGAGTTCGGCGAGACCGCCTTTTCGGAGAACGCCGAACTGCACATCGAGACCGGTGAGAACGGTCTGTTCGCGGTGTTGAAAACGACCGGACACCTGACCGAACGGCAGGCGGGCCGGCTGCTCGAGCGGCTGAGACCGCTGGTGACCGGAGCGCTGATCGAGGCGGAGGGGCGGGGAATGGCGCAGTTCGGCGAGGCGGCGATGCTTCGAAAGATGGCCGGAATGGCGGAGGACGAGGCGGGCGAGGCCGCTCCCGGCGTCTTCTCTCAGGTCAACCCGGTCATTAACGAACAACTCGTCGAACGGGTGGTCGGGCTGGCGGAGCGGACCGGCGCGCAATCGGCCTGCGATCTGTATGCCGGAGCGGGCAACTTCGCGTTGCCGCTGGCCGCCGGGGGGCGGCGGGTGACGGCGGTGGAGCGGGTTTCCGCACTGGTTACGGCGGGAAGAGCCGAGGCGACCCGACGGGGACTTGCCGAACGGCTGGAGTTCGTTCGAAGCGATGTCGCCCACTACCTGCGCCGGAAACCCCGTCCGACCGATCTGATCGTTGCCGATCCCCCGCGGGCGGGCCTTGGCAAACTGACCGGCGACCTGGGTTTCGCTCCCCGCATGGCGTTCATCTCCTGTCACCTGCCGAGCGCCGTACGGGACTTGAAGGCTCTGGAAGCCGAGGGGTGGCACGTGGAAACAGTGACGCCGTTCGATATGTTCGCGCAGACCGCCCATGTGGAACTGCTGACGGTTTTGTACCGCTGATCGTTCCGGTGACTCAGACCGACTCAGACCGACTCAGACCGGCTGATGTGTGCGATCCGGTGCGGTGATCGGTTCTTTGTTCGGTTCGGGAACCGGCGGTGCGGTCGGCACGGTTTTCGCCGGCAGGTCGACATCGGCCGGTCGGGCAGCGCGCCGGAACGGGTAGAGGAACTGCGCCCAGAAACCGGTCGGCATCGTTTCCTTATAGAGTCCGTAGCTCTTCGGATGAGCGTTCTTGGGGAAGTAGGCCGTTCGGAAGAGGAAATCCCAGATCGGCAGCAGCGTGGCGTAGTTTCGATCGAGCGCCTGCTCCTCATTGGTATGGTGCCAGCGATGAAATGCCGGGCTGACCACCAGGTAGCGAACGATCGGACCGAAGGAGCAGTTGACGTTCGCATGGAGGAACATCAGGTAGATCAGCCAGAAGCCGACGAAGGGACCGAGAACCGTCAGGGGGAAGCCCAGAAGATAGAGCGGGAGGACGGTCACCATCTTGCCGACGATCTGCTCGAAGGGGTGCTCGCGGGTTGCCGAGAACCAGTGAACCTGCTCGGAACTGTGGTGGACGGCATGGAATCGCCAGAGAGCGGGCACCGTATGGAACATACGGTGATTCCAGTATCCGAGAAAATCTTTCAGGAGAGCGATCTCCAGCGTTTGAAGCCAGATCGGCTGCATTTCGATCCAGGACGAAGGAATGCGCGGCAGGTGCATCAGGGTGAAGCCGGAGGCGACCGCGACCAGAACGGTCGCCGCTACCCGGACCATGACACACTGATTCAGAACCAGATAGAGGGCATTCAAACGGCGATCGTCGGCGGCGACCGTCTGTTCGGCGTCCTCCGGCCAGGTGCGTTCGACCAGCCAGAAAAAGAACCCGATCAGACAGAGGGTGCCGACGAGCAGCGCCGATTTGGCCAGCGTCTCCACCGGACCCAGGGGTTGATAGCGCAGACCACCGGTAGCCGGGTCCACGGTCACGGAGAAGCGGAACCAGACGGCGAGGGGAACTCCGAGGAGGGCGCCCGCCAGAAAGAGGAAAGATTTGTGATCCAGGCCGTGTTCAGCCTTTGTTGAGTCCAGTGGAACAGCTTTATACACAGGCCTATTCTACACGAAACTCCTGCGAAAATTACGTGGCCAGTCGTCGATTTTACCTGAGAGAAATACCTGTTTTACTAAACTATTTAGTGAAATATCGCAAAGTGACAGGGCGGCGGGCCGTCTCCTGACCGGCCTCTCCTCAGGATTCTCGCCGATAGACGAGGCGTCCGGCGACCATCGTCGCTATGACTTCCTCCCGATCGGACAGTAACGTCAGGTCGGCATCGTTGCCCGGACGGATCGCGCCTTTCGTCACCCAACCCATCTCCCGGGCGACGTTTCCGGAGGTCAGCGCGGCCAGGATCGGCCACCTTTCCGAACCGTTCGCTCCCACCCAGTCGGCGACATTCCGGGCCGCCTGCGCCATTGTCAGCACCGAACCGGCCAGGGTGCCGTCGGCGAGCGTCGCCCTGCCCCCGGAAACCGTGACCGCGAGTCCGCCCAGATCATACAGGCCCTCGGGCGCACCCGCCCCGCTCATGGCGTCGGTAATCAACGCGATACCGGACGGACCCCGGGCGGCGAAGGTCATCCCGATAATCTCCGGCGACACATGATGCCCGTCGGCAATGATCTCGACGAGAACACGGGGATCGCTCAACAGAACGGGGATCGGTCCGGGCTTACGATGGTGGATCGACGGCATCGCATTGAAGAGATGGGTGGCGTGGGTGACGCCTTCGGACAGCGCGGCCCGTGTTTGCGCCGCGTCCGCGTCGGTATGCCCGGTCGAGATCACGATGCCGGCCTGACGACAGGCCGTGATCAGGGCATCCGCGCCGGGCCGTTCGGGAGCGAGCGTGATCAGCTTCATCGCGCCCCCGGAGACGCGCAGCCATTCGGCGAACTCCTCCGGATCGTAATCGCGAACGAACTGCCGTGGCTGCGCCCCCGGACGTTCGGGACTGATGTAGGGACCTTCGAGATGAATGCCGAGAACCTGCGCTCCGTCCGGGCAGAATGCCGGTCCGGCTTCGTACGCCCGACGCGCATTGTCCAGGGCGGCGGTGATCCGTTCCCGGCTCTGGGTCATGGTCGTCGCCAGCAGGCCGGTCGTCCCGTAGCGTGCGTGCGTGCGGCAGATCGTCCGGAGGGCGTCCGGTGTGGCGTCCATCGTGTCCGAACCCCCGCCGCCGTGGATATGTACATCCAGAAAGCCCGGAAGCAGTGTCGCGCCGTCTGCCGTGAGGACGACACCCGGCCCCGAGTACGGTTCCGGTGTGATATCGGTGATCCGGCCATCGGCGAACCGTACGGTGTGCTGTTCGAGAAGACCGTCAGGTGTGACCACCTGCGCCCCGACGACGGCGCCTGTTCCCTGCATGTTCGACGTCCTTATTCGTTGATGACGATTCGGCGATTACGCGCCTCGCGACCGCCAGAGCCAGTAGCCGACCGCGGCGAGAATGGCGACCGGGGCCATGGCGACGGTAATCATGGTGGCGAAGGAGAGCGACCGGGTGCCGTCCGGTTTGGGTTCGAACGCCTTGACCAGGCTGATCGAGAGCAGATAGAGTCCGCTCATCGGGACCGCCATCATCAGCATGGTGAGCGGATCGTTGGACGGAGTGAGAATGGCGGCGAAAGCGGCGATAATGACGACCGCATGTCGCCAGTACGTCGTCATCATCCGGGAATTGATGATATTGACACGGGCGAGGAAGAGCAGGACGATGGGCAGTTGAAAGGAGATGCCAAAGCCCAGCAGGATTTTGACGACCAGAAGGACGTAGTCGGACGCGCTCTGCAGTAAGGAGGTGCCGGAGGGGATGAAAGAGGCCATCCAGGCGAATGCGGGACGCAGACTCGCATAACCGAGCCCGGTTCCGGCAATAAAGAGCAGGGTCGAAAACGGCGCCAGGAAGTAGACCGGCTTACGCTCCTCCTCGGTCAACGCCGGGGCGATGAACCCCCACAACTCGAGCACGACCAGCGGAAAGGCAACCACGATCCCGGAAACGAAGGCAATCTGCATCTTCTGGAGAAACGGCTGCACGATGCTGAGGTAGTTGATCTCGGCTCGAATGTTCCGCTGTCCCAGTTTCGCCATCTCAGCCTGAAGAGGGTAGGCCAGGACGGAGAAGACCCATTCGTTCAGAAACCAGGTCACGGACATGGCGACCGCAAGGTACAGAAGACTGCGCAGGATACGGGCGCGAAGTTCGGCCAGATGCTCCACCAGTTCCATCTGGGCGTCGGGCGTGGTCGGTTTATTGTTTCCGAAGGGCAGCATAGCAGTTCATTATACCGCCTCGAAAAGCGCAAAGGCTCCCGAAACGAGGGTTCGGGAGCCTTTAGCCGGACAATTCCGTAATTTACCGGCGAGTGGCGACCGTGCGGGTCGTGGCCGTCGTCGGTTTGTTCAGGGTGACGGTCGTGATGGAGCGGAACTTGGCCGGAGCGACCGGGACTTCCACATCCTGCTGCAGGGCGCCGAAACCGCCGCCCGGTCCGGTCAACCCGCCCGGTCCGCCGGCGAAGGACGGTGCGCCGCCGGCAAAGCCGGGAGCCCCGGGGAAACCGGACCCGCCGGCGAATCCGCCAACGCCCAGACCACCCCGACCGCCGATTCCCAGACCGCCGCCTCCGCCGACGCCCAGACCGCCGCGTCCGCCGATCCCGAGCCCGCCTCCGCCAAGGCCACCGAGTCCGCCGGCTCCCGCGGTACCGGCGGGAAGCGGCACTCCCATCGCCGACAGCACATTGACCGGAGCGTCCCCGCTCACTTCGATCGTGGTTTCGGTGCGGATGATCTTGCCGGACTGCCAGGCAAGCCAGATCGTGCGGTTCATCTTGACATCGGCGCGTTCCATCGTGCCCGCGCCTCCGAAGATCGGGATGTTGGCCTTACCGTTGTAGGTCTGCTCGATTCGGGCCGTCTGGTAGTTATCCTGCCATTCCAGACCGACGAGTCGGTTCGTCGCCCGAACGGTCGGCGGTGTATCGAGCGTCGCCCATTCCAGCAGGACCGGGGTATTGGTGACCCAGGTCTCGTTGATCTTCCGTCGTGCGCCGCCCAAGTTGGGAATGAGCAGGGAGACGTACGCGCCCGGGTGGGACGCGTTCGCTACGCCGGTCTGTCGAACCGCGCCCGCGTTGGAAACCAGACGATAGCGCGATTTGAAGTCGTAGATCGCGTTGAGAAGCGCCGCCGATCCGTTGCCGGCGATGATGGTGCCATCGAGGACTTTGTCACGCAGGAAGTAGAGGCCGGCCGACGCCATATCCTCGGTGCTGCGTTCGTACAGGGCGCGTACATCCTGAATCGGCAGAGAAAACGGTCCGGTCTGGGGCGCGCCGGTCGTTCCTGCGCCCGGGAAACCGCCACCGCGTCCGGCAAATCCGGCTCCGCCGCCGGGGAAGCCTCCACGCCCGGGGAAGCCACCGCCACCGGGAATACCCGCGCCACCACCGGGGAACCCGCCCCGGCCGGGGAAGCCGCCGCCACCCTGGAATCCACCACCACCGGGAATCCCTGCGCCGCCTCCGGGGAAGCCACCGCGTCCGCCCCGTCCGCCGGCCGCTCCGCCGCGTCCGGGGAATCCACCGCCACCGGGAATCCCTGCACCGCCACCGGGGAACCCGCCCCGGCCGGGGAAGCCGCCACCGCCGCCCTGGAATCCGGCGCCTCCCGGAATGCCCGCGCCGCCACCGGGGAAGCCGCCGCGTCCGGGGAAGCCTGCGCCGCCGAAGCCCTGACCCGCCGGGGTCGTAAAGTCGGAGCGTTCGCCGATGTAGCGGACGCTGGTGGTCTGTCCGTAGCGCGTCTCATCTCCGACCCGGAAGCGATAGGCCATCGGGATACCGCTGGCGGGCATCACCAGACCGCCCCGGTTGCTCACCGTCAGCGTCAGCGTCTGGGTGCCGATGCGCCGACCGGAGGCGTCATGGGCGACAAATTCGAACGTATGCGCGCCTTCGCTCAGAGCGGTGTTCGACTGGGCGAGTTTTTCCTTGTCGGCTTCGGGATCGGTGAACTCGGCCTGTCGTGTCTGACCGCCCTTGGTATCCCAGAGGATATCGACAAACTGCGCGTTGGCATCGACGTAGTCGGTGTGGTATTTTCGCGGGGTCCGATTGCGTCGGCGGATGACGGACGCCGAGGCGGACGGCACGGCGACGCTCGTTCGGAACTGATCATCGACCGTGATCGAGATATACTGCACTTCCTTCAGCGCCGTTCGCGGGACCCGGAAACGGATCGTCTCACGGACCGTCTGCCCGTCGGCGGGGCGGGCGATCCGGAAGGGGACCTGCGCCCGGACCGGTGCGGCCAGGCTGACCGCCGAGAAGACAGCCGTCCCCAGCACTCCTGCCGCTATTGCCCGATGCGAGCGATAATTGAACGTCATTATCATTCCTCCGTCAAAATTACCCCGATACGAAAGGGGAAGGCGTCTTTCTGCCTCGAACCGACATCGAATCCTCGCGGTGGTCATCCTCAGGGGGCGACTCCCGGAAACGCCGGGTCGCCTCCGCTCGATTCCATGATCTGCGTCCCGGCCGGAAGAGCGAACAGATCCTCCTTCAGCGGAACATTCAACTTAATATCGGTCACCAGGAAGGTGGAAGTCCCCCCTTCGTTGTCGATGACCGCCTTGACCGGCAGGCGAAACCCCGGTCGAGTGCCCAGGTAAATCGTCGCGCCGCTCTGCGCTTCCTTGTACACGGTGGTCGGCTGACCGGAAACGGTCGCGACGCCGATCTTCCGCGCGCCCGCCAGTTGAGTGGCGTACTGCGCAAATGCGACTTTCAATGCCCCTTCGACTCCGCCTTTGAGTGTTTGCTTCATCGCGCTCCGATTCGCCGGTATGTAGAAAAAGACGCCTTTTTCGTTGGCAAGATAACGCACCGAACCCATCGACGGGTCGTCGTAGTCCATCCGTGCCTTGTTGCCTTTTACCCGAACCGTGTAGGTTCGAACCAGCTTGTCGCCGCCTTTCGGCGCCAGTGTCTGTACGACCGTGAACGCCGCCTGCTGCGCCAGATTCGCTCTCGTGATGCTGAGCGGCGGCTTGCCGCCCGGCGCGGTTTTGCTCCGCACCGCCGCGGTCTGCGCTCCCGCGCACGCCATCGTCCCCACAATCCCCGCCAGCAGACCTGCCGCCGGAAGGCCGGCCCGAATCCCCGTTCTCATCATCGGTGTTTTCCCCTGTTCGCCCGAAGACGGAAAGGACACAATTTTTCGCCGGTCCGACCCGAAAGCCACCGGTCGTCCGGACACTATTCGCCGGAACGTCAGGCGATTCCTGTCTCAGGCGCGGCGACGCCATCCTTTCCTGCAGGATATACGTCTCCGGCCTACCGAAAGTTACCCCGACACGTTCCCCCGGCGTCACTCCGCCGACGACGGCAACCCGTGCAGCGTCTCCGCCGAATCCGATCCGGGCGCGGTCGCCCCCCTCGCCGGGGCGACGGAAGCGGATGCCGCGCCGCTTCGGAAATAGTCGCAACGCTCGGACAGGACACAGGCCCCGCAACGCGGGAGGGACGCCGTACAGACCCGGCGTCCGTGCCGGATCAGATGGACGTGAAACGCATACACCCGGTCGTCCGGCAGAAGAGCCTGCAGGACCTCGTGCGCTTTCGCTTCCCCCAGCCGTTTCGGTATCAGTCCCAGGCGATGCGACACGCGAAAGACGTGCGTATCCACCGGCAGAACCGGTCGCCCCAGCGAAAACATCAGGACGCAGGCCGTCGTTTTCGGGCCGACGCCCGGAAAACCGGTCAGGTACGCCTTCGCCTCCCCGGTCGGCATCCGTTCCAGAAAATCGAGCGTCGTTTTGCCTTCGCGCTCATAAAGCCGTTCCAGAACCGCGCGGATCCGCGGCGCCTTGACCTCGGCCAGTCCGCCCGAACGGATCGCTTCGGCGATCTCCGGGATCGGAGCCGTCCGCACGGCATCCCAGGTCGGGAAAGCGCGGCGCAGTTGATCGTAGGCCCGCCCGCTATTCCTGTCGGAGGTATGCTGCGAAAGGATCGTCCCGATCAGCGTCCCCAGCGGTTCCCCATGCGACCGCCAGACCGGCGTTCCGTACTCCGCATCGAGCCGATCGCATACCCGGATCGCCTTCTCCGCTTCCCCGATTTCCCCGATTTCGTCCGCAGCGCCCGTTTCCGGTGGTCGTTCCGGCATCTCGTCCGGCTTCCAGGGCGCGAAATATGTTTGAACGCCCGGAAATTATAACGACACCGAACCTTCGGTGTCAAGCGTCGGACGCTTGTTTCGTGTTGACAGGCAAAAGGCGGTTAACTACAATGAATGTCAGTAGACGAAAGAGACATTGCCGGTCGAATCGCCCCGTCGGGTGACGCCCGGACGAAGGGGCTTTCCATGAACCGGATTATCGCCGAGGACCTGGCGACTTTCGAGGAAAAAGGCTGGCTGCTGCTTCCGGGGGCGTTGACGCCGGAGGAGACCGAGCGTTGCCGGGTCGCACTGAATACCGCACGCAGCAACGGCTGGGAGGAGGGACTCAACCACGTCGGCAATATGTGGTTCGACTCGCTCCTTGACCGGATGCCCGAGGTGTTCGGACCCCTGGTCGGACATCCGAGCGTTCGACCGTACCTGGATGCTCTGTTCGGGCCGCAGTGTCAGCTTCGTTCTCTGCGGGGACATATCAATCCCGGTCCGTACGATCAGGAATGGCACCTCGATTTCTACGGATACTGGCAGCAGGACGATACCGCGCCGTACGCCTCCCGGGCTACCGGAATCAACACGACCTTCTATTTTCAGGATAACGGTCCCGGAGTCGCGCAGTTGACCTATGTAAAAGGCGGGCATCGGATCGCGCCGCCGGTGGACATCACCCGCGCCGGCGGCTGGCCGATCTCCGAAGCGGCGTTCAATGCCTGGGCCGAGTCGCTGGAGACGGAGGTCGTTTTCCCGAAGGCGGGAGATTGCGTGATCTTTTTCTCCCATATTCCCCACAAAGGTTCCAAAGCCGATCCGACGACGGAAAGATCGAATATCGTCTGCCATTATCAGAACAATCCGTTCTACGAGGGGATTCCGCACGTCAGCGTATTGCAAAAGCATGCGACGTTTCCGCTGGTCCGTAGACCGGTTCCTTAGGATGGAGGGTCGTTTCGATGTCGAAGGGAGTTATCTGGGCGCTGTATTTCGTCATCGGGTTCGCCCTGCAGTGGGCGGCGCTCCAGTGGCGACGCCGTTCGCTTCAGGGAGGTGAACCGCCGATGGATTTCGTCATCAGTTTCGGGATCTTCGCGGCGATTACGACGATCTTTGCCGGAATCGCCCTCGGCGTCCTTTTCGTCGTGGCGCGTCGCGCATCCGATATTCCGATCCCGAATCCCCATCCCGGAAATGCCCTCATTCTCTGGGCCGTTCTGATTCTGCTGGCCCTCGACAGCAACCGGTATGGGATCGGGAACCGCGCCTTCCGCTGGGACGAACTGCTGCTGAATCTCGATGCCCTGCTGGCCGCGGTCTGCCTGACCGGGGTCGCGATGGCGCTCCGTATCGAATCGGTACGGAAGGCGGTGGTCGAAAACCGGGACGCGGCGTGAAGCCGTCGTTCGGAACGCCGTACGGACGACCTATTCGCGCATGGTCGAGGGTCGGAAGTTTTCATCCGGAGGGGCGGGACGGGCGCGGCGCGCCAGTTCGCTCATCGTGACCGGGGTGTAACCCTTCGCCCGAAGACCTCGGACGATCTCCGGGATGGCCGCGATCGTGTTCGCCGGAGCGTTATGCAGGAGCAGGATCGCGCCCGGACGGACGTGGTCCAGAAGGTATTTCGTCAGGTGCTTCGCCGAAAACGGCGGACGTTCGTAGCGCAGGCCGTCCAATGTCCAGTAGGCCCCGGCCATCCCGAGAGTTTCGGCGACGTCGCTGACCATCCGGTTAACGTTCCCGCCCGGCGGCCGGTAGAACCGGGGGCGTTTCCCGATCGCTTCCCGCACGATACAGGAGGTACGGCATAACTCGCGTTCGATCCCGGTCCGCGGCAGGAAGGTCAGGTTGGGGTGCGAGTAGGAGTGGTTCGCCAGTTCATGCCCGTCGTTCGCCATCCGTCGCAGCATTTCCGGCACCGCTTCGGCACGAATCCCGACAACGAAAAAGGTCGCCACCGCGTTCGCCGCCCGGAGCGCATCGAGAAGGGTCGGGGTGTGAACCGGATGCGGGCCGTCGTCGAAGGTCAGGGCGACCAGTTTCTCCCGGGTGACGGCGCGCCAGATCGGAGCGCATTTGCCGATGACCTCCCGGTTGTACTCCCGGAGAGACGCCCGGGCATTCTGGTACAGCGGGTCGATGGCGACCACCGATTCGATATGGCGAAGGGCGGTCGCCTCGTCTCCGCGTCGGGCGGCCGCCTGTGCCAGGGCGTAGTGGGCGGCTTTGCGGGTCGGTCGCGGAGTCAGAAGTCGGAGCAGACGTTCACGGAACTCCCGGCGGGCGTCCGAAGTGAGCGAGCGGGACAGCGGCGCGGCCCGGTTTGCGACGGTGACGGCGCGTTCCGCGGTCCGTAACTCCCGACCGTTGGTGTCATAGGCCACCGCCCGGATCAGATACAGGCCGTTCGGGAACCGTGTCGAATTCCATTCGGCGGTGAATGGCGAGTAGTTCGTGCTGGCCGTGTAACCACCCCCGCCCCGGACATCGTAGGCAACAAAAGCCACACCGTCCGGAAGCGGCTGGGGAGGCGTCAATCGGACCGCGCCGGAGATGGTGGCGGTCGTTTTGGGCTCCGGCAGACCGATGGCGGACGGGAGAGTCGGTGCGCCCGGCTGCGTCGGCGCCTCCGGCAGAAAGGAGAACAGGAGCGCTCGATCCTCCGCCAGAGGGCGCATCGACGGGTGCTCGGTCAGGGTTCGCAGCAGGGAAAGGCCCCGTTCCGTATCGCCGCTGCGCAGCGCGGCGAACCCCGCGATCTCCAGTCGCAGAAGATCCTTTTCCCCGGTCGTCACATACGAGGTCGCGTTGCGCACCGGTTCGGGCTTGCCGCTCATCAGGATACGGTACTCCTGAAAAAGCAGGGAAAGAGGCTCGGGAATCTCCGACTCGGGAATTTCCGGCTCGTCGTCCGGCGAGGCCTTCCCGGAAGCCGTCTCGTTGCCGACGAAGGGGATTTTCCCGAAAGTCGACAGGCACAGGCCCCACCGGGCCAGTTCGTCCTTCGGAAAGGAAAGGTGAACGCGGCGGAATTCCTGGTGCGCCCGGGTCGCGCTGCCGGTGTGCAGATAGAGGGTTCCGAGCGCCAGAAGACCGCATGCTTCGGTCCGGTCCTGAAGCAGGGCCTCTTTCAGCGGAGAGAGCGCGGCCGCATGATCCCCCTGCTCCATCGAGGTCAGGGCGCGGTCGAGCAGATCACGGTACGTTCCGAGTCCCGCGGCGGAGTGAGCGGGCGTCGGCCGAAAGGAAAGGAGCAGCGTCCCTCCCGCGAGCGAGCGCAGGAAGCGGCGGCGACTTCCGAAGGAACTCCGCTCGTTTCGAGAATTCGGTGACATAGACGCCGCATTATAACACGGGCGGAAACGAGACACGGCAGACAACCTCCGTCGTTTCCGGTAAAATGTCCCCGCATCGTCACTCCGAAGGAAAGAGACGCCATTGAGGGTGGATCGTTTGCGTTTTTTTGTCGTTACGCTTTGTCTGTTTCTCGTTTCCTCTCCGGCGGTTCGTCCGCAGACACCCACGCCGGACCGGCCTGTCGTCGCGACCCATCGCTTCGATAACCGGCGATCCGGCGCGAACCTGCGGGAAACCGAACTGACTCCGGAGTCCGTCGCCGCGGAACGGTCAGGGAAGCTTCGGTTCGGAAAACGCAGTGTCCGTCCGGTCGACGGGGCCATCTACGCCCAACCGCTCTACCTGCCCGACGTACCGGTGCCGGGGAAGGGACGGCGCAACCTCGTGTTTGTCGCGACGGGCAATAACTCCGTCTATGCGTTTGACGCCGACGCCGCGGTCGGTCCTGACACTTTGCCGATCTGGGTCAAAAACCTCGGTCCGGCCATCCCTTCGTCCGTTTTCACCGTCACCGTCCGTTTTCCGCTGGCCTATGTTCTCCGTACCTCCCTGCGACTGCCGATTCCGGCCGCGTTCGAACCGGTCCTGAACACGGTCAAGGTTCCCCTGATGACGCCGTTTCGGGACGTCGCTCCGCGCATCGGAATTACGGGAACGCCGGTCATCGACGTGCAAACGGGGCTGATTTATGTGGTGGCGGCGACGGCGACCCGGTCGGGCGGTTCGATCCGTTACCGTTATCAGTTGCATGCGCTCCATGTCGCCACGGGCGCGGTCGCCCGCAAGCCGGTCGAGATCGCCGGGGGCGTTCCGGGGAAGGGCGACGGCAGCAACGGCAAAACGGTCGTCTTTCGTCCGTATCATCATCTGCAACGGGCGGGCTTGTTGCTCGACCGCGGAATCCTCTATGTGGCCTTCGATGGACGACGGGATATGCCCTGCGCCGGTCCCGAGTACGCCAGTGTGTTCGACGCGGACGCCTTCGGCACGGTTCGGAACCTGCGGGGGTTTGAGGCGACGCATGGCTGGTTGTTCGCCTATGACGCCGGCTCTCTCCGACGGTTAGGGGTCTTCTGCACTTCGCCGGACGCCGTGACGGTCCGACCACGAATCGACGATCCCTTCGGACTGCGTCTTGCGAACCCGGTCGCGGCGGGAATCGGGATGGGCGGCGTCGGCCCCGCCGCCGACGCCCGGGGCGAGGTTTATGTCGTGACCGGGCGCGGGCCGTTCACCCGGCAGGACGATCAGGGAAATCTGACGCTGGGAAACGATTACGGCAACACGCTGCTTCGCCTGACACGTCCCGTCGGTGGCCGCATCTTCGTCGCCGACTACTTGACGCCCCCGGATCAGCGGCGGCTATCGGGGAATACCAATTCGTCCGGGGCGGCGGGCGTCGTCCTCCTGCCCCCCGATGCGGGCGGTAAAAGCGTCGTTTTGACGACCGGACTCGGAGACGCTTTTTATTCGATTTCCGGCGGTCGCCTGGGGGCGTTCGTTCCGAAGACCAACCCCGCCGTCGAACCGGTCCCCCTGCGCCCCGGTGACGCACCGGAGTTCCCGACAACACCCGTCTGCTGGTCACGCTCCGGGGACGCCGATCTTCTGTATCTGCGCTCCTCCGATAACGATCTCGCGTTGCTGAGGCGTGGAAACGGTCGCTGGGCGGAGGTCGCGTCGGCCGGTCTGACGGCGGAGGGAACGCCCGCCCCGCGACGGGTGAACCTTGCCCTGTCGGCCAATGGCGGGAAAGCGTCTTCAGGTCTCCTCTGGGCGCTGCTTTCCGGCGAGGAGCGGGACCCGCGTTCGGACGGCGGGGTTCTTCGCGCCTATGCCGCTCTCCCGTCCGGAAACGCCGACGGGGCAACGCTGAGATCGGTCTGGTCGAGCGTAGAGGACCCGTCGGGAGCGGACAGCCCGGGCGATCTGCCGTCCGATGTCGCGCCGACCGTGGCGGGCGGCAAGGTCTTTGTTCCGACACGGACCGGCGTACTTGCGGTCTACGGGCGGGTCCGGGACCGACAGACCGTTCCGGCCACGGCCGCTCTGACCGTCGACAGTGACCTGCCGGAAAGCAACTTCGGAGGGGAGAAACGGCTTCGTACCCGGACCGATCCGGGAGGAGAGATTCGCCAGGCGGCGCTGTTGCGCTTCATCGTCCCGGATTTCGACCGGAAAAAGCCGCCCGTCTCCGCGTTATTGACCCTGCGTCTCGATCCGGTCGTTTTTCGTGCGCCGCGCCCCGATGCGGGCAGGCTGGCCGGTGTCGTGGTGGCCGGTGTCGAGGGGGGAGGTCTCTGGCAACCGGGGAAGGTGACCTGGTCGAACGCGCCGGGGCACCGACCGGAGACGAAGATCGTCGCCCTGCCGGGAGCGAACCATCCGGTCCCGATCGCTGCCGATCCTCTTCGGAAGGCCGTCCTGCCGGTCACCTTCGATGTCACCGGTTGGGTTCGTTCCCATCCCGGTCAGGCGGTCACTCTGTATCTGGTCAGTGTCGGACCGGACCCGCTGGTATTCCACGGCTCGGGCCGTTTCGGTCCGGTCCTGACGCTGAACTGGGACTGAGGCGGTTACCGGGCGGCTCCGGCCGCTTCCCGCGCCCGCTCCTGTCGCGGGGTGATCTTGGCCTCGTTCCAGGGGAAACGCCGTTCGCCGGGATGGAGAAGCGAGGGCAGGCCCGCGCCCAGGATCAATGCGCGGCGCGGGATATCCGACGTGTTCGCGCCCGCATAGTGCAGAGTGCGGTTCAGGTGGATCGTGATCCCGCCCGGTTCGAGGGGGCAGGGGACCGCGCCGGCGAGCAGAACGTCCGGATCGGGCACCGCCAACTCCAGACCGTGGATACGCGGGTCGCCGCCGATACTGCGATGCGGGAGAACATCCCATCGGTGGCTTCCGGGAACGAACCAGAGGCAGCCGTTGTCGATCGTCGCCGGCTGCAGCGGCATCCAGACGGAGACGGAATAGTAGAGGTGCGCCGGGTCCCAGTAGGCTTCGTCCTGATGCCAGGGGGTCGCCGCGCCGGTGCCCGCCGGTTTGAAAATGGCGTGGGCGATGCCGACGGAGGCGGTCGGTCCCAGAAGCTGTTTGACGATCCGGTCGGCGTTTTTCAGGTAGTTCCCTTCCCTGAGTTCGGGAGCATACCGGGACGGGTTCAGGATCTGCGGCAGGACAGCCTCTTTACCTTCCTCGTCGGTGCCGCCCAGATCGAACTGATCGCCGGACTCCCGCCCGGCGCGTTCGGAAAAGATGCGGTCGTAGACGCCGCGCATCCATTCCAGTTCCGCCGCGTCGGTGATCGGCCCGAGAGCGATAAACCCGTTGCGATGGAAGTCGGCGATCTGTTCCATCGTCACGCCTTCAATAATGGCTGACATACCTGCTCCTCCTCGATGAGATTCGTCCTGCGTCACCGGAGTGAGTCCGGCCGGCACGATCCTTACGAATGCCTGTATTCCTTTTCGAGGATACCACAGATGCACCGGGCGGACGCCGACCTTACCGGACCGGTTCGACGCGAGAGATTTTCCGGTGAAAGAATGCACACCGCCTGAAATACGTGGTCTCTTCGGCCATAATGACGGTGGAGGAAAAACGTGAAAAAAGCAACCTTTCCCGTTTTTGTCGGCGTCGCCTTCTGTTTGCTCGGCGTCGGCAAGGCTCATGCGCAAATTATCGTGGATAACTTCCCCGGCGCCAACGGTTTCAGCAGCGGATTTGTCTCTCTGAGTTCCGGAAATCTTCTGGCGCAGTCGTTTTTGAACGGGCCGAATGCCTATACTTCCGTCGATGTGACGATTCAGGTCAACGCCAAAACGACCGACCCGCTGCGTCTGGGCATTTTTGCCGACTTTGCCGGAACTCCGGCGATCGTCCCGGCGAACTTTGTCACCGCCACCCCGGTCGGCACCGGCGCGCAGGTTCTGACGTTCGCCAATATTCTGACCGGTCTCAATCCGGGCGGTAAGTACTGGGCGGTGCTCGGTTCGACCGCGGCGGAGGGGGTCGGCAGCGACTTCTTCTGGTTCCATTCGAACAACGGGGGCAACCTGGGCGAAGGGACGGTGCTGACCGGGGGTGAGGGAGCGATCCTTCGATCGTCCACCTCCGGTCTGACCTGGGAGGTGTTCGGTCCGCCGACCTTTACCGGCAGCACATCGTACCAGTTGCGAATCGCCGCCAGCGGGGCGTCCGCGCCGGAACCGGGGTCGCTTTTGCTGATTCTGTGCGGGGCGGGCTGGGGACTGGCGCTCCGGCGTCGCAAGGTTCGGTCGGGCGTCTAAAAATCGAGCACGCCCTGTGGAGAGTCGGAGGGGACGGACTGCGTTTGCGCGGTCGAAGCGTCGTTCGGCGCGGCGTGTCGTTCGGCGCGTCGTTCGGCATGGCTTGATCTGCCCCCTCCGAAGACCCGGGTCGGGTCCGGGCGTTCATGAACGCGAAGATAGATCTGGGTCATCGCGTCCTCCACCATCGCGCGCGTGGCGTCCGCGGGCAAAGAGACATCCCCCTCGGCGAGCGTGGTTTCGGTCCGGTAGCGATAACGCAGTTCCGTCCGCCCGCCCGCGCCTCGCTCCTCCGATACCTCGAACTCGATGCCGGCGCGCCGGGTCGCCAGGGAGCCTCGACGCAGTCCCGACCACCACCCCGCCGCCTTCAGGGACATTTGCAAAGCTGGGTTCATTCCCATACAATACCGCAGTTTCCATCCGTCCCGAGCGATCATGCCCGACTACCGCGCCCCGTACCTTCTCCTTCTGGCCCTGTTGCTGCCCGGCTCCGATACCCCCAAGGAAGCGATCCGTGCGGGGACTCACGACCTTTCGATCGGGGAATCCGGAAAGACAGGCTTCGTCCTGCATATCCCGCCGAATTTCGAGCCCGATCGACCCGCGCCGCTGGTGCTGGTGCTTACCTCCGAGAAGCGATCGGCCGGTGAACTGCTGCGAAAGACCGGGTGGGAAAATCTGTCCGATCGGATCGGATTCGCGGTCGTCGGCGGGAGGATCGATCCCGACGACTCTCCGCTCGATCCCGAACGCCTGATCACGGCGGTCGGCGAACGGGTGACGATCGACCCGGCCCGTCTTTTCCTCGTCACCGATCGCCGGGCCTTTTCGGTGACGACGACGGCAAAGCGTGTGACCGCCGTCTCCTGCATCGGACCCGGCGAACCGCCACCGTCGTCCGAAGCGACGTTCGCCCTCGACGTGCGCGAGGAGGCGCGCGATCCGCGTCCGGTCTGGCGTTTCTTTGAGACGCATCCCCGTCTTTCCGGGCCCGCCCGGAATTCCACCCTGACCCTGCTCTGCACCGGTCTGAGGAACGATCGAGGGGAGGTCCTGCTTTCGCTCTTCCGGGAGGGCGACGGTTTCCCGAGCGATGAGAAAAAGGCCTACCGCACCGCTGTGGTACCCGTCCTGAACGCGACGGCGACCGTCGCTTTCCCGGACCTGCCGCCGGGAGACTACGCCGCCGCCTTCGTCCATGACGAGAACCGGAGCGGGAGTTTCGATACCTCGTTCGGTTATCCCCTGGAAGGGTTCGGAGCGTCCTCCAATCCGAAAGTCCGCCTGGGACCGCCACGCTACGAGGACGCCCGATTCGCGCTGATCGGCGATCGTCCGGAAACACGTCTGGTACTGCGGGCGGTCTACCCCTGAACTTTGCGACGTGGCCGCCGAACGCCGTAAAATACGATACTTTGTCACCTGTCTCCGCCCCGAAACGACCCCCCGAGGTTCCCGCAATCGAAGTCGAACGACTGATCAAGACCTACCGTCGTACGCCGGCAGTGAACGGCGTCTCCTTTACGGTGGCCCGGGGCGAAGTCTTCGGACTGCTCGGACCCAACGGCGCAGGGAAAACGACCATCGTCGAGATCATCGAGGGATTGCGTCCGGCGGATAGCGGCGCGATCCGGGTGCTCGGCATGGACCTGCGCAAGGAGACGACCCGCGTCAAACAGCGGATCGGCGTCGCCACCCAGTCGTCCACTCTCCTGCCGAACCTGACCTGCCGCGAACTGCTGACGCTCTGGGGCAGTTTCTATCCGGACCCGACGCCGCCCGGGCGACTGCTGGAGCGGCTGGGCATCGCGGAGAAAGGCAATGCCATCGTCCAAACCCTGTCCGGCGGTCAGCAGCAGCGGCTCTCGATCGCGCTCGCTCTGGTCGGAAATCCGGAGATCGTTTTTCTGGACGAACCGACGACCGGACTGGACCCGCACGCCCGGCGCGGACTCTGGGAGGTGATCGCCGATCTGCGCCGCAACGAAACGACCATCCTGCTGACGACACACTACATGGAGGAGGCCGAACGGCTCTGCGACCGGATCGCGATTCTCGACCGGGGGCATCTGCTGGCGCTCGATTCTCCCCGGGGCCTGATTCGCACCCACTTTCCCGACCGATCCCCGCCGACGCCCGGCCCGACCCTGGAGGATGTCTTCCTGAAACTGACCGGCCGAGCGCTCTGGCAGGAGGAGGAGTGATGTCGATCCGGGCGAACCTGCGGGCTTACCTGCACCTGACCGGGGCGAACCTGCGAGCGTTCTCGCGGGACCGGGCCGCTCTGGTCTGGAGTTTTTTGCTGCCTCTGCTCCTGGTTCTGGTCTTCGGTTCCCTCTTCGGAAAGATGGGGCGGGAGGAACCCGCTCGTTTTCCGATCGGTCTGGTGTTCTCCGGAGAAAGAGTCGGAGCGGAGATGACCTACACCGCCGACGCTTTCCGCCGTATTCCCTACTTCGAAACGCATATCGGACCGCTGCCACAGGAGAAGGAGGCGCTGCTGCGCGGAGACCGCCATGCCCTGGTCGTCTTCCCGCCCGACTTCGCCGTCCGATTGATGCAGGGACGGACCACGCCGGTCCGGGTGCTCTATGATCCGACACAACCGGAACCGATCACTCAACCGGTGCGCAACGCCCTGCGTCAGGCGATCGCGGCGATGGATCGACAGATCACCAACACGCCCTCACTGCTGGAAGCGCGGGAGGAAACGGTGGATCGCACCGGGGGAGAACGGTCGGAGGAGATTCGACCGCTCGATTTCGTCCTTCCGGGGCTGTTCGCGGTGACCATGATGCAACTGGGACTGTTCACGGCGATCCCGTTGATCACGCTGCGGGAGCGAGGCGTTCTGAAGCGGCTGCGGGCGACACCGATACCCGCCGGGACGGTCGTCGCCGCGCAGGTGACGCAACGGCTGATTGTCGGAGTCGTACAGGCGACGCTGATCCTTCTGTTGGGCCGGGCGGTCTTCGGGTTCCGGATGGCCTGTTCGCCGCTGGACGTACTGCCGGTATTGCTGTTCGGACTGTTGATTTTTATCGCCATCGGGGCGGTTCTGGCATCCGTGGCACGCACTCAGGACGCCGGAATGTCGCTCGTTCAGGTAATCAATCTCCCGTTGATGTTGCTTTCCGGACTGCTCCTTCCGCTGGAGATGCTGCCGGATGTCGTGCGGCCGATCGCGGCGATCCTGCCGACGACCTATCTGGGCGATATTTTGCGGCAGATGATGCTGAACGCGGGCGGTCTGCACCCACTGCCCACGGATTTCGCCGTTCTGGGCGTCTATCTGGTCCTGGCGCTGGTTGTTGCGGTTCGGACGTTCCGCTGGGAGTGAACGGGATGACGGGGCGCGTTCGGGAACGCGTTCGGGAACGTGTCGTGTCCGCCGCCGTCTTTCGGGTATGACCGGCGATACCTTCGATTATTCCCTGGACTTTCGATCGATCGACTTTCGGAAGCATCCCGAACTCTATCGCGTCGGTAAAGGCGAGCAGGGAGTCCTGCTCGTCGAACCTTACAAAAGCGAAATTCTCCCGCACTGGAGATTCGCCACCCCGGAACTGGCCCGCCGTTCGGCGGACACGATCCTGCAAATGTTTCATCACTATCTGGAACTCGGGGATTACGTCGGGGCCGATATGGCACGGAAATTTCTCCAAATGGGTTACACACGGGCGCGGCGGTATGCCAATCATCGCGGTGGCCGAAAATACGACGGACCGGTTCCCGACGACAAAAAGGGGCGCAGCGGGTCGCACGGACGCGCCGAACTGCCGCGTTCGCCCGAGGACCCGATCAAGGCGGAGTCCGCGCGAATCTTTTACGAACGCTGGAAGGCGGCGCGGGACCATCCGGAGTACGTTCGCTGGCTCGAACAACGGAAAGAGCGAACCGGGGGAAACGGACGCTGAGTTTTTTGGGAACCGAGGGATTTTTTGTTATTTCCGCCCGGATTGCGCGACAAGGATTATACCGGATACCGACAGGATCGCTGACAGGGTCACCGTTCCCACAGGACCGGCGTACCCGGTAAGGACGGCGGAGGAGTAAAGGATGCATCGAGTTCCCCATAGTGAAAGGTTCGCGCTCGATCCCCTTCGGCTGGCTGCCGAACGTGGACGGATCGTCCGACTCTGCGCCCGGCAGGTCCACAGCGCGGAGGTCGCCGAGGACCTGGCGCAGGAGACCCTGGCCATCGCCTGGCGGCAGCGTCATTCGCTGAAGAACGGAGACGTATGGCAGGCGTGGCTGAACGGGATCGCCCGGAACGTCTGCCTGCGCTACCTGCGAAAGGCGGGGGTCGAGCGGGAGCGTCTGGTGACCGCCAGCGGAGACAATCCTGCCACGGACTACGAGATGCTGGTCGATGCCTCGGTGCCCGATCTGAGCGAACTGCTGGACCGGGACGATATTTCCCGACTGCTGGATCGCGCCCTCGATCGTCTGCCTTCCGTGGCGCAGGACCTGCTGGTCGATCGGTATATCCGCGAGTTACCGATCGAGGAGATTGCGGCCCGGCGGGGCGTCCGCGAGGCGACGGCGGTCGTTCAACTGCACCGGAGCCGGCAGGCGCTTCGGCGGGTGCTGACCCATTCGGAGATGCGTACGGAAACGGTGGCGCTCGGCCTGATCGACGAGGGTTCGCTCCTCTGGCAGGAAACGCGGCTCTGGTGTCCCGACTGCGGCATGCACCGGCTGGAAGGGTTTCTCGGGTTCAAAAGCCCCTCCGAAGGGGCTGAACGAAACCGGCAACTGACGTTTTCGCTACGCTGTCCGGGCTGCAGTCGGCATGAGGGCGCGTTCCTGTTTATGGGGCACTGTTCCGAGTTGCTGGACGGCGTCAAGGGGTTCAAACCCGCGCTCAACCGGGTCAACCGCTGGTGGAGCGAGCACACGGCGCGTCTGATCCGGGAACGGTCCGCGCGCTGTCTCCGGTGCGGTCATTTTCCCGTTCCGGTCTTCACCGTCGCGCCCGAATCGTTCCCATGGTCGTTCTATCACGGTCGGAACGGGCTGTTTACCGAGTGCGAGCGCTGCCGGAGCGCGACGGCGATCGAGATCCATGAAATCGCCCGGCATCTGCCCGCCGCTCAGCGGTTCTGGCAATCGACGCCACGGCTCCGGACGCTCGAGCCGTTCCGGGTGGAGTCGGCGGACGGTCCGCTGCTGGTAACCCGTCTGGAGAGCGTCACCGACAGCCGCTCGCTGGAAATCGCCCTGCACCCGGAGACGCTGGAAACCGTACGGATCGTCTCGACGTGACGGCGGGTCGAAGGGGTTACGGAGTGTGCGGCTTACCGTCGAATCGGATCATCAAACCGCACCATCAACAGGTAGCGGGGATCGGCGCGTTGCAGTTCCGGGCGGAGCCGTAACGCTCGTTCGTAATCGGCCATCCCCTCCGTGCGTTTGCCGGCGGCGATAAAGGCCAGACCGCGCCCCAGGTAGGCGGCTGCGTAGTCGGGCTGTCGGACGATCGCCCGGGTATAATCCGAAATTGCCTGCAGGTAGTTTCCGATGTTGTAGTAGGCGAAACCCCGATGCAGGAAGGAGACGGTATCCTCGCCGTTCCTGCTGATCGCCCGTGTACATTCGACAATTCTCTGTTCGGCCGCCGCCATGCGGATATACGCCTGTCCCCGGTGGAGGAACAACTGGGCGGTATTGGGCTGTTCCTCGATCGCTTTGGTCAGGACCGCGACCGCTTTGGTATAGTCTCCCACCCGGCTATAGATCGTCGCCTTCCGGATATACTCCTCGGGCGTCATTTCCGGAGCGGACGGAGGCGTGCGGTCGGTCGGCGGAATCTCCGGTGTCTTCCCGTTCGGAGCGTCCTGGGCGGATACGGGAGTCAACCCGGCGAACAGGAGGCAAGCGAAGCAGAGCGCGGTACGATCGAGGGGCCTGATCCGACGGTCTGCGGCAATGCGAAACATGGCAAACTCCTTCCGGGAACGTACCGTGGTGCGTCCGTCTCCTGACCGATCAGACCGGAGGAGACATCGCGTCCTTCAACGGGGAGGAACGACGGCAGGCCCGGTCCTGCCCGATCCTGCGGTAACGGTTGTTGCAGTTTACAGCAGATCCATATTCCTGTCGAGCGAGGTTATGGCAGGTAGAATTTCCGGGGCGACGACGGACCGAACAAAATACGATAGAATCAGAAGACAAGCCGTAGCATTCAAGCCGATTTTCCTTAACCTGATATCGTTATTCCTGCCGGTCAACGCGGGCGAAAACGAGGGGAGTCGACGTATTTTTCTGTCGGAGGGAGCGTGGATTTGTCTCCTGAAGTCACCAAAGGGTATGGGCGCATCAATGCCGAGATTGCGCATGTTCTGTTCGTGGACCTCGTCGGGTATAGCCGCCTTTCCTTCGAGGACCAGGCGCGTATCACCGGTCAACTGAGAGAGATCGTTCGTGAGACGCCGGAGTTTGTGCGTGCGGAGGCGGCCGGGGAACTGCTCCGTGGCGACAGCGGCGACGGCATGTGGATGACCTTTTTCCGCGACCCGCTCGCGCCCGCCCAGTGCGCCACCGAAATCGCCCGTGTTCTGAAGTCCGAGAGGTACGATCAGCTGAAGGTCCGGATGGGTATCCATAGCGGACCGGTGTCGCGGGTCATCGATATCAACGGGCAACTGACCGTCACCGGAAGCGGGATCAATCTGGCGCAGCGAGTGATGGACTGCGGAGATGCCGGGCATATTCTGGTCTCCGAACGGGTGGCGAACGACCTGTCCGAGTTCGAGACCTGGCGCAACTGCCTGACCGATATCGGGGAGGTGGAGGTCAAGCACGGGGACCGGATTCACCTGTTCAACCTGCGTCAGGGGGAGGTCGGCAATCCGGAAACGCCTCTGCGCGTCCGGTTTCGAAACGATCGGCCGGCCTACTCCGACGATCGAACCGTCGTCGCGCCGCGTACCAAACGTGGCCCGGTCGGCGGCGCGGTCCCGCTCGATTCCGAGTTCTATATCGTCCGACCGACCGACCACGATTTCCGCCAGCATATCGACGATCAGGAAAGCATCGTACTGGTCAAGGGCGGACGACAGATGGGGAAGACCTCACTTCTCGCGCGCGGACTGCAGCAGGCGCGCGAGCGCGGCGCACGCGTGATCTTCACCGACTTTCAATCGCTTTCCGCCGTCCATCTCGCCTCCGCAGACGCGCTCTATCGCGAACTGGCCAACATGATCGCCGACCAGCTCGATCTGAGCGTCCTGCCCGAGGACGTCTGGAACGAAAAACGCAGCCCGAACATGAACCTGGAACGCTACCTCCGAAAAGAGGTCTTCGGTTCGTTCGAGCAGCCGCTGGTCTGGGGACTGGACGAAGTCGACCGGCTCTTCACCTGCTCGTTCGGCTCCGAGGTGTTCGGGCTGTTTCGTTCCTGGCACAATCGCCGCTCGCTCGATCCGACCGGTCCCTGGTCGCGAATGACGATGGCGATCGCCTATGCGACCGAGGCGCACCTCTTCATCACGGATTTGAACCAGTCGCCGTTCAATGTCGGCAAGCGGCTGACGCTGTCCGATTTTCGCGCGGAAGAGGTGTGGGAGATGAACCGGCGGTACGGTTCCCCGCTGCGCGATGAAACCGACTTTCATCGGTTCCATGACCTTCTCGGAGGGCAGCCCGGTCTGACCTCACGAGGGCTGGACGAAATCGCCGCCCGTAAACTCGATATCGCGACCTTCGAGGAGCAGGCGACTCTGGAGGGGGGATTGTTCGACGATCATCTGCGGCGGGTGCTGGCCTCGCTGTCGGACAACCCGGAACTCGTTCAGGCGATGCGCACGTTGCTGAAGGGCGAACCGATCCCCGGCGCCGACCATTTTCATATTCTGCGCGGGGCGGGGTTGGTCGTCGGTGATTCGGTGGCGACGGCGCGTCCTCGATGCCGCCTCTATCGTGAGTATCTCACCCGGCATCTGCTGTAGCCCGCCGCGTTCGCGGGAGCGGAGGACGGTATCCCTTACGGTATGACGGTATAATGGCGCGTGATCGTTCATGACCGTTTCCCGCTCGCGGACCGGACGACTCTCGGGGTCGGCGGGACCGCCCGCCATTACATCGAATTCCGCGAGGAGACCGAACTGCGGGACGCCCTTGCCTTTGCCCGCGACCGCGGATTGCCCGTTTTTCTCCTGGGCGGCGGCAGCAATGTCGTACTCAGTTCCGG
Source organism: Capsulimonadales bacterium (assembly GCA_033762295.1). Classification (GTDB taxonomy): domain Bacteria; phylum Armatimonadota; class Armatimonadia; order Armatimonadales; family Armatimonadaceae; genus JANRLW01. The sequence continues at coordinate 43,870 of JANRLW010000018.1, read as the reverse complement.
CGTCTACCCCGGCGTCATCCTCTCACCGCAAGTCCGGGGAATCGAGGTCGAACGGATCGGGAACGGACGACAGCGGTGGACGGTCGGAGCCGCCGAGGAGTGGGATGCGGTCGTCCGCGCCAGTGTCGAGCGCGGCCTGACCGGGATCGAGTGCCTCGCCGGAATCCCCGGCCGGACCGGAGGAACCCCGGTGCAGAACGTCGGCGCATACGGGCAGGAGGTTTCCGAAACGATTCGCTCGGTCCGGGCGTTCGACCGGGAAACGGGACAGGTCGCCGAGATACCGGGCGCGGAGTGCGGTTTCGCCTACCGACGCAGCCGATTCAACCATGAGGAACCCGGCCGCCGAATCCTTCTGACCGTCACCTTCGAACTATGCGAGGGGGAGACGTCGGCCCTTCGATACGAAGACCTGCGGCGATACTTCGGGGCGAACGCCACGCCGACGCCGGAGCAAACCTATCATGCCGTCCGGGAGATTCGGGCGCGGAAGGGGATGGTTTCCGACCCGGCGGACCCCGATACTCGCAGTGCCGGGTCCTTTTTCAAAAATCCGGTCCTGAGCGCGGAACGCTTTGAGGCGTTGCGCGAACGGGCGAAACGGCGCGGGATCGACCCGGTTCCGAACTATCCGCAGCCCGACGGCACGGTCAAGCTGCCCGCCGCTTTCCTGATGGAGACGGCCGGTCTGACGCGCGGACAGGCGTTCCGTGACGGACGGGTCGCGCTCTCCACGAAACATATCCTGGCGTTGACCAACCGGGGTGGGGCGACCGGGGAGGATATCGCCCTGACCGCCCGCGAGGTGCAGAACCGGGTTCGGGACGCCTGGGAAGTCTCGCTCGCCCCGGAACCGGTGTTCGTCGGCTTTGCGGAGAATGCGTCCCTGCCCGACGCCGCGACCGTCGCCCGATAGGCCCGAGAGGAGAGAAGCATCACCATGCCGTGGCATCGCTGGGACCTGACCGTGGACGAGGCGATCGCCGTACAGAGGGAACTCGCCGCGCAGGTCCGAACGACGAACGATTTCGATCCGGACGCCTTGCGAACGGTTGCCGGGATCGATGCCTCCTATCGGGACGAGGGCAAGGCCAGCGTCGTGGTCCTCTCCTATCCCGACCTGACCGTGGTCGAGGAGGCGACCGCGACCGCCCGCGCCGAATTTCCGTATGTGCCCGGACTGCTGTCGTTTCGCGAGTCGCCGCTCGCGCTCGATGCCCTGGCGAAGCTGTCGGCGTTGCCGGATCTCCTGATGCTCGACGGACAGGGAATCGCCCATCCCCGGCGGTTCGGCATCGCCTGTCATCTCGGCGTCCTGCTGGACCGTCCGACGATCGGTGTCGCCAAGTCGGTGCTGACCGGAAAATACGAGGAGCCGGGTGAGGAACCGGGCAGTGTGTCGCCGCTGACCTACCGGGGCGAGGTGCTGGGCATGGCGGTTCGCGCGAAGAAGCGGACCAATCCGCTGATCGTTTCGGTCGGTCACCGGATCGATCTTGAAACGGCGGTGCGTCTGGTGCTGGCCTGTGTTCGGGGGTATCGTTTGCCGGAGACGACACGCCGGGCGCACAATCTGGCGGGCGGGCGGTCGCAACGGGCGTGAACGTCCCGCCGACGGACCGTTCGGACGATCGGCGGGACGGAGGAACCGGGGATTAATGCTCGTCGTTCGGCGGCAGGTTGTCCCGGTTGTGCATGCCGACGTTGGTGACATCGTCCACCGGTTTGTTCCGGTCGAGGGTGGCGGTGAACTTCATATACTTGACGTGACCGTCGGCGAACCCGTAGTTGCTGCCCTCCGAATGGCGACCCCGGTTACTGGGATCGATCACCTGAGCGCCGGACTCGGGATCGGTCAGCCGGTAGTTCGATCCGTCGATGAAGCCCCGCTCCCACTGACCGTCCGGCGCGGAGGCCCAGGGATGGTAATCGAAGAACGCGATGTTCCGATTCCGCTCGGCGATGACGATCTGTTCGGCGGGAGTGGCTACCGCCGCCAGGGCGATGCCATGGGAGAAAAAGCCGTTGATCAGATAGTCGGTACGGACGGTCCGCCAGATGTCCGGCGTCATAAACGACGGGAAGAGGGTCGGCGTATCGCTGAGCGACGGGCAGCGGAAGATGCCATCGTTCTTGATATAGGGCTGCAGCGGCTGGTACCAGACATAGAGGTCCGCCACCGTTTCCCCTTCTTCCAGGTCATGATGGGTTTCACAGAACCGCTCGTCATAGTCCTGGACGTACATCATCTGAGCGAGCATGATCTGCTTCTGGTTGGAAAGACAGGTCGTCTGACGGGCTTTTTCGCGGGCCTGGGCGAAGACCGGGAACAGGATGGCTGCCAGTATCGCTATTATTGCGATGACGACGAGCAGTTCGATCAGCGTAAAGGCGGCCCTGGCCCCGGAGGCGCAAACAGGGCGACCAACGAACAACGGTTTCATTTTCTTACCTTTTCCGATATGTACCAACGACGGATGTACGAATCGATGATTGAGTTTCGGTGAAATCCTTTTCCGGTGGTCCGTTTTCAGGCGGACCCGAAGGCTCGCTGTATGAGCCAGTAGACGCCGGCAATGATAACCCCGGCGGAAGTGACACGGATGACGGCCGGCCAGGTCATGGCCCCCGATCGGGCGCGTTTTTCCACACCGGTGCGCCACAGGGTCACCAGCGGAAACGCGATCAGGCAGAGAATCACCTGAGCGATCTCCACCCCCAGGTTGAAGGACAGCAGACTCCAGAACAGTGCGGAACCTTCGGGAAGACCGGCGTCCCGCAGGTTCCCGGCAAAGGCGAGTCCATGCACCAGCCCGAATCCGCTGGCGACCCAGAAGCGCCGGTTCATGTCCTTGAGAAAGAAGTTTTCCGCGCCGACATAGACGATCGAGGCGGCGACGGCGATATCGACGATTCGGGCATCGAACTGAACGATTCCGAGAGTGGACAGTACGAGGGTGATGGAGTGTGCGATCGTGAAACCGGTCAGCGTTCGGATCAGGGAGGGAAGGTTCGGAGCGACGAGAAGGAACGCAAGGATAAACAGAATATGATCCGGACCGGTGACGATATGCTCGGCCCCGAGGATGAGGAAATCGCGAATATTGCGGAAGAGATTCGAGGCGAACGCCGAGGGATCGATCGTCGCGGAGTTTTTCGTCGGGTCGCCTGAAACCAGCTTATGGACCAGTCCGCTGACCGTAACCATCGAAACGGCGTTGGGCAGGTAGTCGAACAGGTTGGAGGTGATCGTGATCGGGGCCTTTTCGGCGTCCTTAGAGACGATGGCACGGGGATACCGCGCCACCATTCGGAAGCGCGCCTGTGTCGGGTCCAGGCCGGACTGGAAGCGAAGAACGGTGACGGTGGCCGGAAGCGCCTCGCCGTTCTGAGAGATGAACAGGTGACCGTTCAAATACTCGGTCATTCGCTGGAGAACTTCGGGCGCGAATTCGTCGCCGCGCTTCTCGGAATCCTGAACCGTCACCGCCTGGGTGATGTCCTGAACATTGCCGACGAATTCGACGTGAATGAAGGTCGCCTGCGGGCGGATCGTGACACTGACCGGCTCCACCTGAAACTGGTGCGCCCCGGCCGGCAGGGCGAACAGAAGGACGAACAGACCGATCAACGGACCGATGAAACATCGAACCGTACGGACGATCGAAACGCCCCCGATGGGCGGACGAAACAAGGCAGACATAAATATCTATCTCCGGAATCGTAGTCGCTGGCTGCGAACCGTCTCGCACGAACGGAAGAGGGCCGTCGAACGCGCCGCGAGAGGTTGGCAGGAGAAGTGTCAGGACGCCGGTCCGTCCGGTTCGACGCTCAGAAAACGGGCCGGAAGGGGCCTGCGCCGGAGGTGAGAACCGTTCGGGAACGCCTTCAAGGACGGAAGGACGTTTACCCGGCGGGCGGAAAGAGGACTACGAAACCGGAGGACCGCGGGAGACGGAGCGATCGCAGAAGCGATAGGGGAGGTAGGGCAGGGGCCGTTCGGCAACCGGCGCATCGAAGAAAACCAGGAGCGGTTCGGAGGCACGCTCCGGGACGCCGGCCTGTTGAACCGGTTGGATGAGAAAGTCACAGACCGGACAGCCCGTTCGCACGCCATGGGAGGATTGTACCTCCGTCTGTTGGGACGTACCGACCGGAGCGCAGGCGTACGATGAAACCGTTCCCCCGGTTCCGACTCCGTTTTGCTCGTGCGGGTGCCAGGTCATGCCGACGAACAGCAGAGCATAGAGAAGAGCCAGCGGCAGGGCGAGACGAGAAAACCGACGTCGTACCAGACCGGGAAGGTTCGACGCGTTTTTTCCGAAAGCGGTCATCCGACCGGTCGCGTTAGGTTTCATCGTTCGTGCCTGTCGCAGTATATCGCGGGTTTTTCCTACCGTCACGCCGGTGACGGGAGGAGACTTTTCAGGTAGATGACGCTTTCATCCGCCCATTGCGCTTCGAGAGCGACGGTCCGGGCGATCGTTTCCTGGTACGGCGTCCAGAGTTCCAGGATGGCGGTCTGGCATTTCGGAAGGCTGGTGAGGAGTTCCGGGATGTTCAATCGTCCCTGACCGGCGGGTTGGCCCTCGATCAGAAATCCCATGTTGTGGGTTGCGCGACGAATGCTGAAATCCTTGATATGCAGATTGACCGCGTACGGCGCGAGGGTCGGAATGACCACGTCCGGACCCTCCAGCGAACCGAAGGAGTTGACGGTATCCAGACAGATGCCCACCGTTTCCGGCCCCAACCGCTCCACGATATCCGCCAGGATGTCGGCGGGGAACCGGTCGTGATTTTCCAGAGCGAGGACGACGTTTTCGGCGGCGAAGGCGGCGACCAGCGGACGCAGACGACGAACGGTCTCCTCGGGCGACGGTTCGTCGCTTCCCCTGTCGATGACCACGCGTACGAACGGAGAGCGGAAACGCCGCGCCAGCGCCAGATATTGTCGGAGGTTGGTCTCGTCGATTCCCCGTGTCCCGATCTCGATATGGACTCCGGCGGAAAAAGCGCGTTCCGCGAACGCCTGCAGGTCGCGTTCGGCAAGGTCCGTCAGGGGAAGATTATCGCAGATTTGAACGACCGACAGGCCGAATCCTACCGTTCTGTCCAGCAGGCGAAAGGCATCCAGCGGATTGGGTGGCGCGGGGAATCCCGGGACGCCGATCGCCCAGGCGTACGTGTAGGAGCCGATTCCGAAGCGCATATTTTTATCCGTTCTCATTTTACAATCCGACCGGCGACCGGTATCGCGGGTACGTCCTGAAGCGGACCGGGCGACATTCACGGTATCGGCAGAATGAGGATTATCTTTATAGCGGATTTCTACGTCTTCGTAGTCGGGTCGTCAGCGGGGTGAGTTCGTTCTACTCCGTCCGTCGCTCGTTCGGCGGCGGCGTCCCGTTCACAATGGCGCGAACCTGCTCCAGAACCGACTCCGGCGCGAAGATACGCTCTCTCCAGTCGGGCTTGAACAGATAGTGGCGGCCATGCTCGATGATCAGTTTCGCGCCATCCGAAAAGGGCGAGGAGATCTCCCCGAAGACGATGGCCAGCGGGATATTCACATGGCCGAGAAGAAAATCCTTCGCCGCTTCGGGCGGCACTCCACGGGCGATGGCTTCGTCCATCGCCTCCCGGATGATCGTAATGCAGCAGGCGGCCACGGTCTCCGCCATGGCCGGTTCGAGGATCGCCATCTGTTCGACCGTCACCCGGTGGCTGCGAGTGACGGGGGCGTACATGGCGACCGCCACCGCCTCTCCGCGTGCGTAGTCCGCTTCCGGCCCCTGCATCAGGGCGCAGACAATGGCCTGCGGTGCTTTGACGCCGCCGAAGAAATCGCGTCGTTCCTCGGGCGTGGCGTCGTAGTTGAAGACCGGAGGGTGGCACGGGTGCGTCACAAAGTAGGAGATATCGTCGCGCGTCGGCAACTCTCCGGCATGGGGGGCGGCCGGATCGAGGGTCAGGATCAGTGTACCGGGGCGCACCTGCGGAACGATCTCGCGCGCGACCTCGCCCAGAACCCGGTCCGGAAGGGCCAGGATCACGATATCGGCCGCGGACAACGCCTCCGATGGCGGGGTCGGCGAAAGCCCCCGCTCCGCCAGACGGGCGATGCCGGACTCCCCGACCTCGACATAGCGCATCCGGTATTCGGGGTGATCTTTTAGATTATCGGTCAGACGGCAGCCCATTTTGCCGCCCGCCCCCATCAACGCGACCGTTTGTACGGTTTGCATGGTCGTTCCCCTCCTTCAGGAAACCTGTGCGCCGGAAATCACCTGTATGACCGCGTACGGCAGCAGAGACAGACCCAGCGACCCGCCGACCACCGGCGTCGGAACCACGCCGGAGAAACGTCCGCCGGTCGTCTCGTCCAGCATGCGAACGCGCGCCGAGACTCCCTGGATGCCGGATAACTCGACGGTGACGGTCTGCGGCTGCAGGTTGACGAGGAAGATGTCCTGCCAGGCCGCGCCCTCGGCCAGAACGGAGAGACAGGCCACCCTCAGCGGATCGCTGATCGTGACGCTCTGGGTGCGCCCGCCGGTCGAGGTGCCGACGGCGGACAGAGCCGCGTAGACCGGGAACGCCCGCCCGTCGTCGGACAGCAGACCCTGATCGCCCGACAGATCGCAAAGCGTGATTCCGGCAGCGCCGCCCTGCGCGACATAGGAGAGCGCGGCGACGTACCAGACCGCCCCGAGCAACCCTTTCTGCTGAACCGCCGCGATGCGTCCCGGCCGATAGAGCGTCAGCGGGCCGACATGGACCGGTTTTCCGGCGGCGAACGTCCGGGCCGTGAGGAGTTGGTCGGCGTACGTCGGCGGCGTCTCCAGGATCGACGTGTCATCGAACGCATGGACCTGCGGCGTTCCGGCGAAGACGATGCCGTCCACGGTCGACATATCCGGACGGTTGCGGTTCAATTCCGTAAAGTTGTTCGAGGAACCGGTGAAGAGAACCGCGCCTTCCGGCAGGAACGGACGGCTCTTTCCGAAATCCCGGATAAACTCGCCGGATGCCGACAGGAAAAGAAACGCCCCGACCGGCTGTTTCAACTCGAGGCCACGCTCGTCCGTACGCAACCGGTCGAAGTTTTTCAGGCCGAGAAGGAGCGGCAGCGCCTGGTCGATCGCCACCTGATTGGCGCGTTCCACCGTCTCGTGCCATCCGTCGGCGGTGACATCGACATCCAGCCGGAGGTGGCTGAGCAGGATGCCGTTCAGAGCCGTTTCGGCCGCCTCCGGGAGGGGGAGTTTGTCGGGCGGGAGCATCAGACCGAAGCCGGGGAACGGCGCGATACCGCCCGCGCCGATCCGCACGGTGACCGGCGCATCGAGGACGAACGACCCGGCGGCGGTCGATTGCCCGACGGTCTCCGAATCGGCGTTGATCGCGTCGTCGCCGAGGGCCACGGTGTCGCGGTGAACCGTCAAGCGCACCGTCTGACGGATGCGGGTGCCTGCGGCGACCTCCACCGGTTTCGGTCGTTCCTGCGGGGTGGAGTAGGTCTTGTAGGAAGCGTCGGACCAGTTACGCTGATCCTCCATTTCGAAAACGTCGCCTTCGAAGCGCAGAACCGTGGTAACGCCCGGAGCGACCTCCTGCGTCAGAGCGGCGATATCGAAGAACGGTTGATCCGGCTCGATCGTGATCGGGAACATGCCGGACTCGGTCCGCCCGTCCGTGTGGGTGACGGTCACCGGGGTTCCGGCGGCCGTCGCCGGATGCAGAACACAGATGCCGATCCGGTTCCGCTTGAAAGCGGTATGCGCCACGGCATCGAAATCGAACGTTACCGTGCCGTCCGCGGACCCGGTAAGCGTGAAGTCGGCGGAGAGATCGATATTCCGTTCCGCGTTGACGTAACGCGCCTGATAGGTGATATGAAATCCGTCCGGTGCGTGTTGCAGAGCGACCCGGGAGATTTCGCCGGGAACGTTGAACCAGTTCTCGCCGCGCAAAGCCACGTAAATTCGTCGAACGACCTCCCGGTCGCCGAACCGGAGATAGCGCAGGTCGCCGTTCTCGTAAGTCAGGGAGAACGGTCCGGCGGTCAGGGGGACCCGTTCGGGAAGACGACGGTTCGGGTCTCCGAGGAGGAGAGCATTGCGTTCGGATTCCGTAAGCATGACCGTATGATACCCCGCTCGCAGCCACCGGTCACGGGGGGCATACCCGGGGGACGGCGCGAAAGAACGAACGGATTTAACGTTCTCTTAAAATTTTCCGACCGGGGTTCCGGTTACAATGAGATGCTTTGCCTGCCGTGTCCGTCCGCCGGACGGGGGGCATTCCGGAAGGAAGGATTGGGTCTATGCGCTCCGCCGACGTTCGTAACGTCCTCCGACTTATTGGCTGTCTCGTTTCCGGGCTGACGGTCCCTCTGGCCGCCCAGGCGCAGGAGGCCGCGCCCGCCGCACAACCGGTCGCCCCGGTCATCGATCCCAAATCGTATGTCCGCGTTCCCGAGGAGGAGGCGACGATGACGCGCAATGAGAAGGGCGCGTTTATCATCGCCTGGACGGTGCCCGCCGATTCGGTGGAGGTGTTCCTGGTGGCCGACCCGGACCGAACGATCGGACCGAACGATAAGGCTGACCGGATCGCCATCAAAAAGAGCCGGGTCGCCCTGATGACATTGGAGGCGAAGGGGCGTCGGTATGCGATTCTGCGATTCCGGGGCGGTGCATGGGAGGGGAAAACCTGGGTGGTCGGCGAACGTCGTCTTCCGCTCGAAGGACTCGGAAATCTGCGTGACGCGGGCGGGTATCGGACCGAGGAGGGGCGGCAGGTCCGCTGGGGCATGCTTTATCGTTCCGAAGCCCTCGCCCGGCTGACCGATGCCGACCGGGAATACCTGAACGGGCTGCAATTGAAGACGGTGTGCGATTTCCGTGGGAATCGCGAGGCCGAGGCCGCCCCGGATAAACTCGCTCCGATCATGACCGCCCGCGCCGTCTCTTTCCCGATCGAATCCGGAACGATCACGCGGCCGTCCGCGACCGGCACGACGACCGGCACGACGACCACCGCAACGACCGCGACGACGGTCGATCTGAGCGCATTGATAAAAACCGGACTGGGCGTTGCCTATATGCGGATGCTGGACGAGCATGGCAAGAGCGCCTTCGGTCCGTTCGTCCGCGCGCTGGCCGAACCGGCGAACCTGCCCACCCTGTACCACTGTACGGCGGGCAAGGACCGGACCGGCGTGGCGACCGCCCTGGTTCTGCGCGTCCTCGGCGTTCCGACGAAGACCATCGTCGCGGATTACTCCCTCACCAACCTGGCGACCGACGCCCTGATGGAACAGGCGAAGCGTAATCCGCAGCTGGCCGCGTCCGGGCTGAACTCCGCCCGGATGATGCCGCTGATGATCGCCGACCCGAAGTGGATGGAGGACACCCTGCGCTACGTCGAGGAGAAGCACGGCTCCGTCGAGAACTACCTGACCACGGTCTGCGGTGTCGAGAAGGCGACGATCGACAAACTGCGCGCGCGCCTGCTCCATTAGACGATCTACCAGGCGATCAATGCTTCTTCCAGCGATCGGTGAGGCGTCCGCCGAGGACGCCCCCGGTCGCCACCCAGAGAGCGTTCGCCCGTGCGCTGTCCCGTTCGAACTCCTGCCACAAAGCGTCTCTGGTGTCGTTTCGATAGAGGAAACTTTCCAGCGTCTCCAGTTCCAGTTCCCAGAAACGAACATTCCACTCCGTAATGACCTGGTACTGCGGGTCGATCTCGAGCAGGCACATGACCTCCGTCGGGGTCGTTCGTGCGATCGAGAGTTCCGTCTTCAGTTTTCTGGGATCGAACGCCGTCAAATTGCCCCACAGACTGCCCCGGCGCGCCAGGAGAAAATCGCCATCGGTTTCGATAAAGAGAAAATGCCGGTCACGCCAGTACGACATGATCCTTTCCCGCACTCCGTCGTTCCACGGAAGCAGGGGAATGGTTCGGTAGAGACGCAACGGGACGGGCATGTTTCCATTGTAACGCATCACGGCGTCCTTCGAGGAGACCATCCGCCGACGGGAGAACGACGCGGGAACGGCTTATAATCGAAGAGGTACGAAAACGCTGGGAAAAGGGAGCGCCCCTCGATGCTTTCTCGATCGATTCTCCTGCTCGCGCCGTGGCTGACCGCGGTCCTCTTCGGGCCGTCGGCCCCGACCGTGCCCGAACGCTGGGAAAAGATGCCGATCCGTCCCCCGGAGGCGGCCCGGGCCGGAGTTGCGCCGGGCGGCGAGGGCGGTCAGTGGCCGCGCGGCGGCGTGGTCCTCTCCATCCGCGAACCCGACTTCCTGCTCCTGCCGATCGATGTCGGCGGACTCTACCGTTCCCTCGACGGCGGGAAAAACTGGCAGTGCTCGATGGCCGGATGGAATGCCCGCGGGGCGAACGGATTCGCCATCGACCCGAAAAACCCCCGGCATGTAATCGGCGTCGCCGCCAACTCGTCGGACTGGGGCGAAGGTTGGGGCGACAATATACCCAACGGAATCTACCTCTCGACCGATCAGGCCGCCTCCTGGAAGCAGACGCACAAACTGCGGGAGGGGACCGGCGTGGCGGTCGCGATCGATCCGGCATCGTACGATGCGGCGAAGGGTTTCTGTACCGTCGCCTACGTCGCCTCCCCGATCGGCGGCCTGCTGCGCACGGCGGACGGCGGCGCAACCTGGACGAAGGTCTCCGAGCGCAATCGGGAGATCCATCCGGACCGGTTTCCGATTCCCCTCCTGCGTGTGCATCCGACGAACGGCTCGGTGCTCCTCGGCGGCAAAACGGGACTGTTCCGCAGTGACGACGGCGGTCGAACGTTCGTTCGTCTGCGGGAGGGCGAAGTCTGGGGCCTCTGTCTCCTGCCGAACGCGCCCGACCGCCTCTACGTCAGCGGTTCGGACGGAATCCTGCGCTCGGACGATGGCGGCAAGTCGTGGACGACGCTCGCGGCGCAAGGGGTGGACCAGCAGAACGGCAAGCCGATTCGCGACCTCTCCGTCTCTCCGGCTGACCCTCGACGGATGACCTGCTGGGTGAGCGGCGACAACTGGCGCTGGGTGCGCTATGTCAGCCACGACGGCGGGGCGAGTTTTGTCCCGATCGACATTCAAAAGGGGTTCGCGCCGATGCCGCTCAACGTACGCGAGGGCTGGTATACCTGGCATCCGACCGACCCGAACCTCGTCTACGGGCTTGGAGGCGACTGGGTCACTCGCTCGACCGACGGCGGCAGGACCTTCACCTGGCACAACAACGGCTACAACGGCATCATGCTCGGCGGACTGTTCAACTTCTCCGCGTTCGAACCGGATACCGTTTTTTTGGCGTTCCAGGATTATAATGGCGCGTTCACGACCGATGGCGGGAAGACCTGGAACTACCGCGATGTGTCCGGCAAGGGATGGGGCGGGCACTGTTACGGCGGGTTCGCGGTCGATCGGCAGGTGATGTTCTACGGCGACGCGGAGGAGTGGGGCGGTCCGCGAACGTTGCGCCTCTCGCGCGACGGCGGCGCGACCTGGCAGTTCGCCCGCGACGCGGACACCGGGAAAAACGCGGTTTTGAAGGGACCGGATGTCGGGGCGGCGGACCCGCGCGACCGAAACGTGCTCTTTGCGTCCAACTATCGCAGCGCGGACCGGGGGGCGACCTGGCGGGCCATGCCGGACTGCGACGGTGTCTTCATCACGGTGGCGGGAGCGCTCTACGGCAAAAAGGAGGATCGCGTCGTTCGCTCGGTCGATCAAGGCGTCACCTGGAAGACCGTCGTCACCGTTCCGGGCGGCTTTACCGATCTCGCGGTCGATCCGGGCCGTCAGCGCATATATGTCGCTTCGGAGGAACGGTTGAAATACTGGGCGGGGGGCGACCGCTGGACGTCGGTGCCGACACCTGCCGACCAGTACGGAAACACCCGTGTTCGGACCGTCGCCGTCGATCCGGTCGATCCGTCCGTCGTCTATGTGGGCGGCTCGCGCGATACCTATGCGACCACCGCCGCCGTCTGCCGTTCGACCGACGCCGGAAAGACCTGGACCAACCTGACCGTGACCGCGCCGCTCTCAACGACACAGGGGGACGGACCGCACGAGGTCAACGCGATCCGGGTGCATCCCCGCACCCGCTACGCCTGGGTCAACGGGCAGTGCTACGGGATGTGGAAGATCGCGCCGCCCGCCGGTCGGCGTTGATCTCCGTTGATCTTCCCGGACGAGCCGCCGCTATTTGACGTCGGAACGGCGTCGCAGGGCGGCCTGCACCAGACCGGCAAACAGCGGGTGTGAGCGGTTCGGCCGGGAACGGAACTCCGGGTGGAACTGGATCGCGACGAAGAACGGGTGCTTCGGCAGTTCGATGATCTCCACCAGCTGACCGTCGGGGGAGACGCCGGAAAAGACCAGTCCGCACTCCGCAAGGAGGTCTCGATAGGCGTTGTTGACTTCGAAACGATGTCGATGACGCTCCTTGACATTCAAAACGCCGTACAGCGATTGCGCCATCGATCCGTCCGTCAGGCGGCACGGCCAGAGACCGAGACGCATCGTGCCGCCTTTGGCCTCGACGCCGTACTGGTCGGGCATCAGGTGGATGACGGGATGAGGACTGTCCGGGACGACCTCGGTGGTATGCGCTCCCTTCAGCCCGCAGACGTTCCGCGCGTACTCGATCACCGCCATCTGCATGCCGTAACAGATTCCGAGGAAAGGCAGGCCGGTTTCACGGGCGTGGCGCACCGCCGCAATCTTGCCTTCGACGCCGCGCGACCCGAATCCCGGACAGACCACCAGCCCGTCGAGACCTTCCAGCTTCTCCGCGATACCGTCCCCTTCGCAGGATTCCGAATCCAGCCAGGAGATATTGACCCGGGAATCATGGCGGATGCCGGCATGCTTCAGGGCTTCCCCGATGGAGATGTAGGCGTCGCCGTTCCCGGTGTATTTGCCGACCGCGCCGATATGGATTTCATGTTTGGGGCGGCGGATACGTTCGACGATGGTGTTCCATTCGGTCATGTTCGCGGCGGTCGCGGGAAGTCCGAGCCGGCGAACCACCAGGTCCGCGAAGCCTGCCTCCTCGAATGTGACCGGGATCGTATAGATCGAGTCCGTATCGACCGCTTCGATGACGGCGTCGGCGGTGACGTCGCAGAACAGAGCGATTTTGTCCCGCTGATCGGAGTCCAGCGGCAGTTTGGTCCGACAGACCAGGACATCGGGGGCAATGCCGACCTCACGCAGGCGCATGACGCTATGCTGGGTCGGTTTCGTCTTGACCTCTCCCCAGGGACCGACGGAGGGGATCAGGGTCACATGGACATAAAGAACGTTCCCCGCCCCGGCATCCCGCTTCATCTGCCGGATCGCTTCCAGGAAGGGCAGCCCCTCGATATCGCCGACCGTGCCGCCGACCTCGGCGATTACGACGTCCGCGCCGGTGCTGCGTCCGTAGTGAACCACCCGTTCCTTGATCTCGTTGGTGACGTGCGGGATGACCTGCACCGTCTTGCCCAGGTAATCGCCGCGCCGTTCCTTGGCGATGACCGCGCCGTAGACGACCCCCGTGGTAACACTGGCGTCGCGCGAAAGGCTGATATCGACGAACCGTTCGTAGTGGCCCAGATCGAGGTCGGTTTCCGCGCCGTCGTCGGTGACGAAGCATTCCCCGTGCTCATACGGGTTCATCGTGCCCGCGTCCACATTGACGTAGGGATCGAGTTTCTGCATCGCGACCTTGAAGCCACGATTTCGGAGCAGGCGGCCCAGAGCGGCGGACGTGATGCCTTTGCCGATGGATGAGACGACGCCGCCGGTGACAAAGATATACTTGGTGGGCGCGGATCGCTCGGAGGGGGCGACGGGGTGCGTAGTGGTCGACATACGCGGGGTATTGTACCACAGTTGATCGGCGATAATAGGGAAAACGTGGGGAGAGCTGTGCCATGCCTAACCCGTTCCCCGGAATGAATCCCTGAGCCGGGGGCCGTCCGATGATGCCGGGTGTGTGCGCCCGCCTCGCCGCCGTCATTTTATGCGGCGGCGAGGCGGGGAGGGATCAGTGAGAGGCGTCCTCGCCGTCGGGGATCAGTTCGTGAATCGCGTGCCGGAGTTCCTCGACGTCGCTTTCGGAGCGGGCCTCGATATAACAGCGAACCAGCGGCTCGGTGCCGGACGGACGAATCAGCAGCCAGGAACCGTCCTCGCGCACCATCTTCACGCCGTCGATCTTGGAGACGGACGCCACGCCCTGTCCGGCGATGGTCGCGGGGGTCGCTTCGCGCAGCATGGTCATCAGATTCCGCTTCGAGGCGTCCGGGAGACGAATATCGACGCGGGTGGTCAGATATTCACCGATGATCTGCCGGATCTCGGCCAGCAGTTCCAGCGGTGTCTTTCCGGATTTTGCGACCAGTTCCGTCAGGACAAGGTCCGCCATGATGCCGTCCTTCTCGGGAATATGTCCGCGAACGGACAGACCGCCCGACTCCTCGCCGCCGACGATGGCATCGGTGGTACGCATCGCGTTCCCGACCCACTTGAATCCGACCGGGGTCTCGGTGACCGTCATGCCGAAGTGTTTCGCCAGCGCATCGATCATCCCGGAGGTGGCGACCGTGCGAACGACGCTGGCGGCGGTGGGGCGCGGACGCGTCTGCGCCCAGTGCCAGACGGTCAGCGCGATCACCTGGTTGCTGGTGATGTAGGCCCCGGTCTTATCGAGCATACCGAAGCGGTCGGCGTCGCCGTCCATCGAAAGACCCAGGTCGGCGTTCTTTTCCTTCATGAAGGCGGCGAGCGGGATCAGGTTTTTGGCGTTCGGCTCCGGCAAGGACCCGCCGAAGAGCGGGTTGCGCTCGTCGTGCAGGGTGTGAACGGTCGCGCCGGCCTCCTTCAGAATCTCGCTCAGATAACCGCGCCCGGTGGCGTACAGAGGGTCGACGCAGATCGTCAGGTTGGCCGCGCCAATCGCCTTCAGGTCGATCAGTTCGGCGATGTGCGCGAAGTAGTCCGCCTTCGGATTGATGATGTAATGCTTGCCGCCCCCGGAGTATTTGACCTGTGACGGATCGGCCTGCAGTTCGGCGATACGCGCGGTAATCGCATCGGTGATATCGGGCAGAGCGGGATGCAGGTAGTCGGGGATAAACTTGATGCCGTTGTACTCGGGCGGGTTATGGGAGGCGGTGAGCATGACCGCACCGGCCAGGTCACGCGCCTTGATCGTGTAGGCGACGACCGGCGTCGGCGTGTCGCGGTCGGGCAGGTAGGCCGGAACGCCGTTGGCGAGGAGAACATCGGCGACCAGTTGCGCGAACTGCTCGGACAGGAAGCGGGCATCGTAACCGACGATGACCCCCTTGTCCTTTTTGCCGGTCGAGACGACATGATCGGCGATCGCCTGGGCGACGAGGGCGACGTTATCAAAGGTAAACTCCCGGGCCATGACGGCGCGCCAGCCGTCGGTTCCGAAAGCGATTTTGTTGGATGCAATCATCGGGCCGCTCCGTTTCGGAAAAGGATTCCGAGCGTTACGGTTCGTCAGGTCCGAAGTCGAATCCTGCCCGACTCCTGCCCGACTCCTGCCCGACGGTCGACATGCCGACGGAGGCGGGACCGGAAACGGAAGCGGGACCGGAATCAGGTGCCATCGGACCAGCGGAGCGAGCGAAGCCGCCATTTGCCGTCCCGGCGGCTCACCTCGTAGGTGGCGCTGCCCGCATCCCGCCCGCCCCGGAAAAACGCCGCGCTGACCCGGGCGTCGTTCGGCTGGAGGAAGCGGATCTCGCGAATCGAGAGGATCATTCCTTTCTCCCGGGTCCGACGGTGCACCACGGTTCGATAGGCGAAACGGCCCGGAATGCGGTCGATGCGCGCCGCCGAATACGGAGCGATTTTGTGGCGCAGATCGGAAAAACGGCGGAGAAAGGCGTCGTCCGGGTCCTGGCCTCGACCGAACTCCACGAAGAACCAGACCGGGCGATTCTCCTTCTTTTTGGCGTTGCCGAGGGAGGAGAACTGTTCACGCAGGATGTACTCGCGAATGTCGTTGATTTCCGCGGTGCGGACGGGACCGGCGACGATCCGGGCGGGGGCAAGCGCCAGGACGATCGGTATCAGGAGAAAAACGGCTTGTCTCATGGCCGTTCCATTGTACCGTGTCCGTCCGGTCATTCCGCCCATGCCTGCGTGTCGGTGGTGACGGGCGCTCCGGTGCGGGCGGCTTCCTCCATCCTGATATCCAGATAGCGGTCCTGTGCGGCGTCCGCAAGCGAGTAGAAATCCGGACCACCCTGCGCATATGCGGCCGTTCCTGCCAGCGCGGCGGCGATGGCGATCTCATCATCCGCCAGACGACCGGGCGCGAACGGGTTCCGATAGACATACTCCGCGCCCAGGGTGTACCCGCGATGATGGTACCCCTCCAGGTTTCCCAGATG
Source organism: Capsulimonadales bacterium (assembly GCA_033762295.1). Lineage (GTDB taxonomy): Bacteria > Armatimonadota > Armatimonadia > Armatimonadales > Armatimonadaceae > JANRLW01. The sequence goes on along the minus strand of JANRLW010000018.1, from coordinate 27,414 downwards.
TCCGGTATCCTCACGCTGCAGGGACAACCTCACTCCGGCCGTAGCATCGAGGAGAAAGCGGACGGTTTCGTTCTCGATCTCGCCCCGTTCGCCGCGAACCAGCAGCCTTGGCCCACGTATGAACGAGAAGTACTGATCGCCGGTGAAATCGAAGAGGCCCGTTTTCCCGTTTTCGAATTCGAAGTGGGCAAGCATCTGGCCGGAATCGACAACTTTCTCCGTTTCCGGCGGGCCTTCTCGGCCGGGCGAGTTGACAATCGGAGAAACGACCCGTCTGGCCGTTATCGTAGCATTCTCGAAGCGGATGCCGAGGTACTTGCGCATCAGCGAGATGCCGTGGTACCCGTGCGCTACCGAGACCTGCGCCTGCGACGGCGTCCCGATGCGGCCGGAACGGACAACCGTCAACCGGGCGGCATGCAACGGTTGCGCGAAGTACTGCTCGGCCACCTGGATTTTCGCGTTCTGCCGAACCAGCGTTGCCAGTTCGTTCAGGCCCTCGACGTCCGGCGCAGGCGGCGTTTCGCCGAGCGCGGGGACGCCCCGTTCGGCGCAAAGTCGGAGCATCGAAACCGAAACGCCCCAGGGAACGCTGACCACGACCAGGTCCGGCGTCGTCGCGTCCAGCATCTCCTCCGCCGTTCCGAAGGTCGGGACATTCCATCGGCCGGTGAACGCCGTTGCCTTGTCCGCATTGCGAATGACGACACCCGACACCGCGAAACGATCCGGAAGCGCGGCGGCGATACGCATAAAGAAATCCGTTCGCCATCCGGCACCGATCACGCCAAAGGTTATCATCGTCTCTACAGTTTCCTTCCGTCACGTCCCCCGCCGACGCCACCGTACGGTTCGCCGGGATTCCAATCGTTGTCCGGCGGCGGAACAAAGGATTCCAGGGGAAAATGCACCCGGCAGCAATGACGGGCGGAAAGGTACGCGGCCTCGACGATCTCCAGGGCAAGCAGGGACGAATCGGGGAGGGCATAGTCCGCGGTGCCGTTCTCGATCATCGCGGCCAGGTTCTCGAGATGCCGCCGATGTCCGCTCACCGGGAAACCGGGCGGGACGATCCATTCGGTGTTGAACCGGTATCCCGAGTCCCATCCGTAAAACTCGATCAGCCCCCGTGTGCCGATCAGGCGGAACACGATATCCTTGCCGGGGACGTTGACGACCGTATCGTCGCCGGTGTGCATCACGACCCGGATACCGGAGGTCGTCTGCGCAGAGGTGACCGCGATCGTTTCCACCTGCATCCCGTCACGGTAGGTACGCGTCGTTTTATCGGCCTGCGCCAGAACATGATCGATCGGGGCGTTGTCGGTGAGCGTGACAAAGTAGTTCAGCCAGTGGATTCCGGCGTTGATGATATCCCACTTCGCGTTCTGAATTTCGACCAGCTTCAACTCTCCCAGGTCGCCGGCGCGGACCCGGTCAAGGATGATGAGGGGGGTCGCCAGGGCGAGGAGGTTATGGGGTACCACCATCGGAAGGCGTCGCGCTTTGATCGCTTCCAGCAAACGGCGTCCGGACGCCGCCGTATGCCCGAGCGGCTTTTCGACCAGAATGCCCTTCAGCGGCAGCGTGTTCAGGGCATCAATCGTCACCTCTTCGTGCGACGGCGGAAAGGTGCTGACACAGACGACATCGACCGGGCAGTTTTCGAACAGAGCACGGTGGCTGTCGAACGTGCGGATGCCGGGATATTTCGCCTCGAGTTCGGCACAGACCGCCGGGCGCAGGTCGGCCATGGCGACCGGTTCGAAAAGCGGCGATTGTCGCAAGGCGTTGGCCGATAACTGTCCGCCCATTCCCCCGCCGATCACTGCCGCCCGCAACGGCCCGCGCGAATCCACCATGGAGGATGACTCCTTCGTACCGAACGTCTATCCGGAGATTAACTGCCGCCGGAGGAAAATCCTGCCGGACTCCCGTCGGGTACACTGCCGGTATGGCGGAATCTTTCGATGTGGTGGTGATCGGGGCGGGGCATAACGGGCTGGTTTGCGCGAACGCCCTGCAGCGAGCGGGGCTTTCGACACTCATCCTGGAACGGCGTCCGATCGTCGGCGGCGCGGTCTGCACCGAGGAGATCGTGCCCGGTTACAAGTTCGATATCGGGTCGTCGGTCCATATCATGGTGCATCAGACGGATATTGTCGAGGCGTTCGACCTGAAAGCCCACGGACTGGAATACTGCCCGATGGACCCCTGGGCGACTTACCCCCTGCCGGATCGTTCCGGACGGTACATCGCCTTTTACCGGGACCTGGAGCGGACGGTCGAGAGCATCGAGGCGGTCGCGCCGGGCGATGGGATCGCGTACCGGACGTTTATCGAGAAATGGACCCCGGTGGCGAAGGGAACGTTCAAGGCGTTCCTCCAACCGCCGACGATGGCCTCGCTCGGACTGAACCTGATGCTGGCGAAAGCTCCGGATGCCGACAACATGGTCGGACTGCACAAAATCCTGTCGGGGTACGGACGACTGATCGCCGAATCCTTCTCGTCACCCTATCTACGGTCCGCGCTTTCCTGGCTGGCGGCGCAGTCGGGTCCGCCACCGCACGAACTCGGGTCCGCGCCGTTCGCCGGATGGCATGCGGTCGTCCACGAAACCGGGGCGGCCCATCCCAGGGGTGGCTCCGGAATGCTGACGCAGGCGCTGGCGAAGGCCCTGGTTGCGGCGGGCGGTACGGTCCGTACCGACGCGCCGGTCGAACGGATCGTCGTCGAGCATGGCAAGGCGGTCGGGGTGATCGTCGGCGGGGAGCGAATCGCCGCGAAGGCCGTTGTCGCCGCCTGCCATGTTCGAACGACCTTCGGGCAACTTCTCGCGGAGGCGGATGTCCCGGCCGACCTGAGGAACCGACTGGAGCAGATCAATATCGGGAACGGGTTCGGGGCGACCGTCCGCTGCGTCTCGTCCGAGATGCCCGACTACGGCGGGGGAACCGGAAGCGATGGGCGCGGCGCGACCGTCCATCACGGGATGCAGCTTCTCTGCCCGTCCGAGGAGTATCTCCGGGATGCCTACGCCGATTTCTTCACCGGGCATCCTTCGCGAAAACCACCCGTTCTGGCGATGACCTTTTCGCCGATCGACGATACGCTCGCCCCGGCCGGACAGCATGTCCTGTCGCTCTGGTCGCAGTACTTCCCGTACCGTCGGCGTGACGGTCGATCCTGGGACGACGGCGCGGACGAGATGGCCGATTCGATACTGGAAACGCTGTACGAGTACGCGCCGAACCTGCGGGGAAGGATCGGTGAGCGGTATATCCAGACGCCGCTGGAACTGGAACGACGGATCGGACTGCTGCAGGGGAACGTCATGCATGTCGAGATGTCGCTCGACCAGATGTTCTGTTTCCGCCCGCTGCCGGAACTCTCTCAGTACGGGACGCCGATTCCGGGGCTGTTCCTGACCGGCGCGAGCACGCATCCGGGCGGAGGGGTCTTCGGCGCTTCGGGGTTGAACACCGCCGGGGTGGTCGCCCGGTCCTTGCGGACCGGGCTTCGTCGGTTTTTGCCTGTGTGACGAGGCAAAAGAATCAGCGTCGAACGCGCAGACGGACCATGCCGACCGGCACACCCGCCAGCAGCAGGAGCGCGAGGACGCCCGGTTCCGGGGCGGTGGTGGCGGTGACATTGACCGTGAACGGCAGGATTTCCGTCACCGGACCGTTGAGGTCGTTGAGGGAGACCAGACCGCCGTACGTTCCGACCGGGGCGTCAAACGGCACCCGGATATCGAACAGAACACCCGTGAACGATTCACCGGGGTTGATGGTGAACGGGAAATTGTTCAGGAACGGATTGGGATCGAAGGTCAGCGGCGGATCGACCGAAAGAACGAGTTCGTTCAGGTCGATCGCCGTGCCGGTTTCGTTCAGAAGGGTGGCCGTGATGGACGCGGTCTCATTCTGAACGACCGTTACCGAACTGTTCTGCAGGGTGAAGGTCAGTTGCGCTCTGGCCGGGGCTGCCAGCGTTGCGAACAACGCCAGCAGGCACGACACGAGCACCGAAAGCGCACGTTTTGTCATCGTTATTTATACCTTTCCGTCGCAGCCGGACGTTTTACGGAACCACCGTTCGGATCGCGCTGGTGAACTGAATGCCGTTGTACCGACCGCGAATCTCCAGGATGGCGGGGCCGGACGGGACGGTTCGCGGGAACTCCAGGCGGATCGTCCGGCTGGACTCGCCCGACGCGAGCGGCAGCACGGGGATCGGGAACGCATTGCCCGGACGACGGTCGCGCAGAACCGCGCCGGTGAGAGCGATGTCGGACAGCGGAAGGTCGCCGGTGTTCTTGAGGACGACCTCGGCGATGACGTTGCCGTTCGCGCGCGGACGGGTGACCTCGGCGCGGACGCCGATTCGGCGCAGGGCGGGGCGGATCGTGTAGATTCGTCCGTTGCCGTAATCGCCGATCAGCAGCCGCTGTCCGCCGTCCCAGAGAACCGCCAGCGGCGCATTGAAGTCGAAGGCGACCCGACGCACCCTGCCGGTCTCCGGATGGACGGCGACCAGGTCGCGGTAGTCCACTCTCTGACGCAGGCTGTCGACCATCTCGCCGCTGAAGCGAACGATGAACGCGTTATTCTCCAGTTCGCGCGGCAGTCCGCCCGCATAGAAGAAGGAGATGCCGTTGGCCGACGAGTTCGGTCCGAGCCCGTCCGGATCGGCCGGGTTATGCAGGACATACGGACCATTATTGAACAGATTGTCGAAGGTGGTGCTGAAGACGCGTCCGACGTGCAGGAGGTTTTCCGGCATCATGAAGGAGAAGGGAGCGCCGCGCCAGTTGTCGTCGTGGTAACCGTAATCCGCACCCCACCGGGCCTTGAACAGCTGATCGTGAACACCCTTGCGCAGGTCCGCCTGGACCGGGTCGCCTCGTTCGCTGTCGTTCGCCTTGCCGTCGCCGGTCGTTACGGTTCGGTTGAAGTTATTGGTGAACCAGAGGTTGCCCATACGGTCGAGGGCCAGTCCGAACGGGTTGCGTGTCCCGGCCGAATGGATCAGCAGTTTTCCGGCGGTCGGTTCCTGGTTCAGAATGATCCGATACGGTCGAGCGTTCGTCTGATAGAAATCCCGGTCATGCACTTCGTTCGGCGAGTAGACGTTGGCCGAGTCGGTTTCGTTGACGACCGCGTTCAGGTTTTCGATCCAGGCGATCGTGCCATGGAACGGCGAGTCGCCCCAGGAGAAGCCGGTGCCGCCGCCCCAGAAGCCCCGGTCGTTCGGATCGTCGCTATGGGAACCCATGCTCCACGGTCCGCGTCGTCCGTTGATGGTGCGGCGTCCGATGCCGACGAACAGAGAGTTGCCGCGGACGATCAACTGGTCGACCGCATGGTCGCCGATCGGGATGCGCTGAACGATCCGAACGCGCAGTTCGCCCTGGTTTACCTCGCCCCAGACACCGTTTCGGTTCGTGTCATTGAGCTTGACGATCGCGCCTTCCTGAACACTGTCGTCATTGACGGTCAGATACATATTCCAGCGTTCGTCGCGGTCCCGGTGGAACGCGATGCCGATGCCGCCCCGGACTTCGCGGACGGCGAGTTTCCGGTCGGAGAGTAGCCCGGTCAGACGATCGTACCGGTAGCTGAAAACCCCCTGACCGTTGGTCGCCACGTAGAGCCGTCCTTCGGGGCCCCAGGCGAACTGGGTGGGCCTGCCTTCGCCGGGATTTGCCAGTTCGATCATCAGGCGATCCTGATACGGAGGGGCGATTTTCGGCGTCTGAGCGAGAGCGATAGAAGAGTGGGCGAGTGTGAGCGCAGTAGCGACGGTCGCGACGGAGAGGCGTCGGAAGACCGTCCGCTGTCCTGAAAAAGCTGCCATGCCGTTTCCTTTCTCGAATGAACCGACCGCAGTAGGAGACGCGCTCCCGGCCCATTCCGGGAGCGATCGGTGGGAAAAATGGTCGGCACCTTTGCGACGACCCTTCACAAAGTCAGGTTCCGGCAGACAGGCCCGGATTCCTGCCGGTTTTCGGCGGGACTGAAAGTTTCTGACGAATCGTTTCGTAGAGCAGGACGCCGGCAGCAACCGTGACATTCAGCGAGTCGGCCCCGTTCGGCTTCATCGGCAGGCGCACGGTGACATCGGCGGCGGCGAGCAGAGCGTCGGTGATGCCGCCCTGCTCATTGCCGACAACCAGGATGAGGGGGCGTACGGCCAGGTCGGCGGAGAAAACGTCGCGTTCCGCCTGCCCGGAGGAGGCGACGACCGTGGCCCCGGCCGTCCGCGCCGCCCGCAGCGTTTCGGGCAGGTTCTCGACGAGGGCGATCGGCAACCGCAGAATCGAACCGGTGGTCGAACGGACGGCTTGCCGGGAGAACGGTTCGGAGGAGTCCGCCGAGAGCAGCAGGCCATCGCATCCGACCGCTTCCGCCGTTCGAATCAGAACCCCGACGTTACGGGGGTCCTGGATACGCTCACCGCAGAGAATCAGAGCCTCGGAGGACCGGAGGAGCGTTTCCACCGGGACAAGGTTCTGCGAGACAACGGCGATTGCCGTGACCGCCGTCTCGTAACCGGTGCCGACCAGTTTTGTCAGAAGGCCGGCCGAGGCGATATAGAGAGGCGTTCCCCGTTCCCGGCAGGGGGCGGCAAGTGTCGGCGATTCCTCCGGCGTGGCGAAAACGGCGTGGAGGACGGCCGGGGAGGAGAGCGCCTGGCGCACCAGGTCGGCATCCTCGACCAGGTAACGACCGGTCGCGGCGCGGCCACCGGCGCGGGTCAGGGCGAGCGCATCCCGGAACGCCGGGTGCTTGATGCCGCTCAGGGTTTCGTTCACGGGAGATATTATAACGGCATGGAGATAAATCGGGTACTGGACCGGTTGCGGCAGGCGACCGCCGGAACGGAGTACGAGGGGAAGCTATTCCTGGTCGGCGGCTACGTCCGGGATAAACTGCTCGGGCGGACGGCAGGCGGGGACGATCTGGACCTGGTGCTGGAAGGCGATGCCGACGCGGTTTGCCGTCTGCTCTGGGAGAAGCGGGTGGCGAGCCATCCGCCGGTCACCTATCCGAGTTTCGGAACGGCGATGGTGCATGTCGGCGGTTCGGATGGCGATCGGGGAGTGCAGGTCGAGTTCGTCACCGCGCGCGAAGAGACCTACCGGCAGAAGTCGCGCAAGCCGATCGTCCGACCGGGAACGCTGCGGACCGATGCTCTGCGCCGCGATTTCACCGTCAATACCCTGATGGAGAGCCTGCATACGGGCGAGGTCCTCGACCTGACCGGGCAGGGACGGGCCGATCTGGCGGCGGGTATTCTGCGGACGCCGCTCGAACCGGTGCGGACCTTCGCCGACGACCCCCTGCGCATGTTGCGCGCCTGCCGTTTCGCCGCGAAACTCGGGTTTGTCATCGCCGGGGAGACTCTGGAAGCGATCGTCGCTAACGCTGACAAATGTAACCCGGAGAACGATATCTCCTGGGAACGGATCCGGGACGAGTTCTTCAAGACGGTCATGGCGCGTCAGGCGACCGTCGGCCTGAACCTGATGCGCGAAACCCGCCTGCTCGACCAGTTCGCGCCGGAGCTTGCCGCGCTGTTCGGGGTGACCCAGAATCGTTTTCATCTCTATGATGTCTGGACGCATACCCTGGTCGCGCTGGCGAACCTGCCGCCCGAGACGACGTTGCCGGTGCGACTGGCGACGATTTTTCACGATATCGGAAAGCCGGTGACGCGAACGGTCGACGAACGGGGCGAGGTCCATTTTTACGACCACGAAACGGTCGGCGAACGGATGACGCGAGAGATCCTGACCCGGCTGCGCTGTCCGAACGAACTGACCGAGCAGGTGGCGACGCTGGTCGCGCTGCATATGCGGTACGGGGCGTACCGGGAGGAGGTCTGGAGCGATGCCGCCGTTCGTCGGCTGATCCGGTCGGTCGGCCCGCACCGGGAGGCGCTTTTTACGATCGCCCGCGCCGATATCGCGGCCTGCAACACGACGGATTACCCGTCGGCGGACCTGGACGGACTGCGGGCGCGGATGGACCGGGTCGCCGACGGAACGGATATCGCGAAAGCCACGTCCCCGATTGACGGCCAGCGGATCATCGCCCTCGGGGCGACGCCGGGACCGCAGGTCGGGCGCATCAAAGCCGTCCTGACCGATGCGGTCGTGGCCGGAGAGCTGGCCCCGGACGATATCGAGGGCGCGGAGGCGATGGCCCGCCGCCTGTTGCGGGAGTAGGCGGGCCGGTTACTGCTCGCGTTCGAGAACGAATCGGGCGAAGGCGCGTAGCGGTTCGGCGCGTTCGTCGAAGGTCGACAGCGCCGCCAGGGAGGCATCGGTCGCCTCTTGTGCCAGCTGCTGCGAACGCTCCAGGCCGAACAGCTTGGGATAGGTCGCCTTGTCGTTCTTCAGGTCGGAACCGGCGGGCTTGCCGAGGGTGGCGTCGTCGCCCGTGACATCCAGAATATCGTCCACGATCTGGAAGGCCAGACCCAGGTTGTCGCCGTAGGTCTGTAAAGCCGCTTCCTGATCGGAGGTCGCTCCGGACAGAATCGCGCCGCTCAGAATGGCGGCGTTGACCAGCGCCCCGGTCTTTCGCGCATGGATATGGCGAAGGATTTCGGGCGTGACATCGTCCCGCTTTTCGTAGTACATGTCATCGACCTGTCCGCCGACCATGCCGGCCTGTCCGCAGGCGTCGGCGACCAGGCGCAACACGCGCAGAACGGTCGAGGCGTCCGACGCCTTCTGATGGTGCGCGATCGTCCCGAACGCCAGCGTATGCAGAGCATCCCCGGCCAGAATCGCCATCGCCTCGCCGAACTGCTTGTGGGAAGTCGGGCGGCCCCTCCGCAGGTCATCGTTGTCGAGCGCCGGGAGGTCGTCGTGGATCAGCGAGAAGGTATGGATCATTTCCAGGGCGCACGCCGTGGGCAAAACGCTTTCCGCCGCCCCGCCGACGGCTTCCGCCGCCGCCACGCAGAGCAGCGGACGCATCAATTTGCCGTTGCTGAGGAGCGAGTAGCGCATGGCGGCGTGCAGGGTGGCGGGCGGCGTGTCGGCGGGCGGGGTATAGCGGTCGAGACCCCGGACGATCAGGACGCTCCTCTCCCGGACGTAGGCGGACAGTGACAGGCTCAAGGCGGGCTCCCTTTTTCCGCGGCCATTTCCGCCGCTTTCACGGTGTTGGACAGCAGCAACGCAATCGTCATCGGACCGACTCCGCCCGGAACCGGCGTGATGGCCGACGCGACCGCCGCGCAGGAGGCGAAATCGCAGTCGCCGACGTCCTGACCGCGGCCGGGAACCCGGTTGTACCCGGCGTCCAGCACGACCGCCCCCGGTTTCAGCATCTCACCGGTAATCATCTCCGGGCGACCGACACAGGCGCAGAGAATATCCGCCTGTCGGGTGATGTCGGTCAGGTTCTCGGTCTTCGAGTGGCAGATGGTGACGGTCGCGTTCCGGTTCAGGAGCAACAGGGCGAGCGGTTTGCCGAGGATGACCGATCGCCCGATGACGACGGCGTGTTTGCCGGCGATCGGGAGACCGTAACGATCGAGCAGTTCGACCATTCCGGCGGGGGTGCAGGAGACGAAGTTGGCCTCGCCCTTGACCAGGTCGCCGAGACTGGCGCGCCCGATGCCGTCGGCATCCTTTTCGGGCGCGACGGCGGCGAGGATCTCGAACTCGTCCAACCCTCGCGGCAGCGGATGCTGAACGAGAATGCCGTGGATGGTCGGGTCGGCGTTCAGGGCGCGGATCGTGTCCAGCAGCTGTTCGCGGGTCGCGTCCGCGCCGAACTCATGGGCGACCGAGCGGATACCGGCCTTCTCGCAGGCCTTTCGCTTCATCCGAACATAGGTGACGCTGGCCGGATTATCTCCGGCGAGCACGGCGGCCAGACCGGGCGTGATGCCGTATCGCTCCTTCAACCGCAGGGTGCGTTCGGCGACCTCGGCGCGGATCGTGGCGGCGGTAGCGGTACCATCCAGCAACAGAGGGTTACTCATCGGCGGTGCCTCCCGAGGGCGAATCCGCGGGCATCGAGGCGGTAGCGGCGCGGGATTCGCCATCGCGGACCAGAGCGCCCAGAACGCCGTTCACGAACCGACCGGATTCGTTGGTGGAATACTTTTTGGCCAGTTCGACCGCCTCATTGACGACCGCGCCGGACGGCGCGTCGGAGACGCCGAAGAGGATCTCGGCAGCGGCCAACCGGAGGATGTTACGGTCGACGGCGGTCTGGCGGACGGTCGGGAAGCCGACGGCCACCCGATCCAGTTCGTTGTCGATCTCGCGCCGCGCGCGAAGCGTGCCATGAACGAGCGACCGCGCAAACTCGGCGGTACGCTCGTCCAGACGCTCTTCGTTCGCCTCGATCGTCTCCGACAACACGTCCTCGACCGGCTGCTTGCCGATATCCACGGTGTAGAGAACCCGGAGAGCGATTTCGCGCGCGGCCCGCCGGGAGGAGTTTGCCTTCGCCATGACGACCCATTCTATCGCACCGTCGACAAAATGCCGGGAAATTCCGACGGGCGGGGAGAGGGCAGGTTCAGGACTATTTGAAGTCTGTTCGAAGTCTGTTTGACGTCTATTTGGTGAGCATACGACGGGCGTATTCGACGGCGGACTCGGTGTCCGCGTCGCCAAGCATACGGGCGATCTCGCGAACGCGCTCCTCGGCGTCCAGCAGGCTGACACGGACCCGCGTCCGGCTTTCCTCGGTTCGTTTTTCGATAAAGAAGTGCCGGTCGCCCTGGGCGGCGATCTGGGCAAGGTGGGTGATGCAAAGAATCTGGGCGTTCCGCGACAGGGCCGCAAGTTTCTCGCCCAGAACGGTCCCGGTCCGTCCGCCGATGCCGGTATCGATCTCGTCGAAGATGAGCGTCGGGACGGCGTCAATCCGGGAGAGTACCGATTTCATCGCCAGCATGACACGGGAAAGTTCGCCGCCGGACGCGATCTTCGCCAGAGGTTTCAGCGGAACGCCGGGGTTGGGGGAGATCAGGAATTCGACACGATCCGCGCCGTTCGCCTGGGGTTCTCGCGGCTCGACGGCGACGGCGAACCGGGTGGCGGTCATGGCGAGATCGGCGAGTTCCTTCATGATGGCCGCGGCGAACGGTTCCGCCGCGGCCTTCCGCGCCTCGGTCAGGCGGGCGGCCCGTTCGCGGAGCGCCTCGGTCGTGCGGGCGACGGTCTCCTCCAGAACGGCGATCCGTTCCTCGGCGTTTTCGAGGGTTTCCAGTCGTTCGCCGATCTCCTGCCGGTAACGGAGGACGTCGGCGACGGTGTCACCGTATTTGCGTTTGAGCGTCTTCAGGAGATCGAGCCGGTTCTCGATCTCTTCCAGGCGTTGCGGATTGAACTCGATGCCGTCGCGGTAGTCTCGAACCTCGCGGGCGGCATCCTCGGCGGCATACAGGGCGTTTTGCAGTGATTCGAGGAGCGTTGCCAGGCGTTCGTCGAGTCGGACGGCGTGTTCGATCTCGGAAACGGCGGTGGACAGGGCATCGAGCGCTCCGCCGCCTTCGGCGGCGAGGGTCATCTTACCGCCGCGTCCTCCACGAGCGTTGCCGGCCGCGCCGCCATAGAGGGCGGCATACGCCCCGGACGCCGCCGAATGCAGCCGCTCGGCATTGGCGAGCCGCGATCGTTCGCCGGCCAGCGTCTCCTCCTCCTCGGGCTTCGGGTCGGCGTTATCGATCTCATCCCGCTGGAAGGCGAGAAGATCGAGCGTCCGCGCCCGCTCCCGCGCATCCTGACGGAGGGCGGCCAGCTCTCTTGCGGCGGCCTGTGCGTCGGCGTGAGCGGCGGCGACACTGGCTTTCAGGGCGGCGGCTTCCGGGCCGCACCAGGCGTCGAGAATATCGCCGTGTCGTTCGACGGCGAGCAGCGATTGGTGTTCGTGCTGTCCGTGGATATCGACCAGGACATCGCCCAGGGATTTGAGCATGCTGACGGTCGCGGGTCGTCCGTTGATCCGGACCGAACTCTTGCCGGCGGCGGTCAGTTCACGGGAGAGCAGGAGCAGACCGTCCTCCGGTTCGATCCCCGCCTGGCGAAGGGCGTCGAGCAACCGGGTATCCTGCTCGTCCACGGCGAAGACGGCTTCGACCCGGGCGCGGTCCGCGCCGTGCCGGACCGAATCCCCGCCGGTTCGTTCTCCCAGCGCCATGCCCAGGGCGTCGAGCAGGATGGATTTGCCCGCTCCGGTCTCGCCGGTCAGCAGGTTCAGCCCGGGTCCGAAGGAGAGGCGGAGTTTTTCTACCAGGGCGAAGTTTTCGACGGAAAGCTCGGTTAACATTAGCAGGAAAGTTCCCGGCAGATTATACCTGTCCGATGGTGCGACACGCACGTCGGGGAGTGCCGCCCGTCGGTTTTTGCAGGGGGACGGCGGAACGGACGGAGGCGGGGGTGGCGGCGGGCGTCATAAAGGCTGGTCATGACCGATCTTCGGTAGATTGTATCAAACTTTTGTTTTTCCTTCCGGAAGACGAATTTCGACCGTTTTCCCATCGGAGAAAAGGGTGAAGAAAAGATTTAATTTTGTCTTAACATTCACAAGCGGTTTCGGGGGTATGATGTTGTGGTTATTAATATATCGGAAGGAAGCAAGTAAGCAATGATTCGTTCCTCCGTTCGCGGATTTACCCTGCGGGTAAGCTCCGGCTTTACGTTGATCGAGTTGCTCGTGGTAATCGCGATCATCGCCATTCTGGCGGCCATTCTTTTCCCGGTATTCGCCCAGGCTCGTGAGAAGGCGCGGCAGGCGACCTGTACGTCCAACCAGAAGCAGCTGGGCCTGGCGTTCCTGATGTATGCGACCGACTATGACGGCGTCTTCCCCTGCCCCGGCGGCGGCACCAATATCCAGAGCGGTGGCAACCCGCAGACCGGCTGGATCCAGGGCGGCTCCGCGACGGTTGCGGCGGGCGGTATCTTCCCGTATGTCCGTTCGAGCGACCGGGTCAGTTCGGCGGCCAATATGTACTCCTGTCCGTCGGCGCTTCCGTTCACCGGTACCAACCTCGGCGTGGCCGTGCCGGGCGTCGACCGCCAGCGCTCGTTCATCATGAACGACTACCTCCGGGCGACCCATCCGGGCACCTACGTCACCAACGTGGTCAACCCGACGCCGGTCCAGCCGGACAGCTTCGCATCCGGAATCAATACCGACCTGACGCCGGAACCGGCCAGCCTGATCCTGCTGTACGAAGGATCGCAGCGCACCGACGCGGCGAACGCCGGCGCGACCAACCGGAACGGCGCGCCGCTTCACCGCCGTACCGCCGGAACCTCCAGCCGCCCGCCGTTCACGATCGGATTCCCGGTCGGTCTGCACTCCGGGCGCACGGTTTCCACGTTCCTCTTCTGCGACGGTCATGTGAAGGCGATGCGGCCGGGTTCCACCTGGACGCGCGATATCGATGACGAGTTCGCGGTTGTCAATCCGCAGGTCTGGGAAAACGTCTGCGTGCCGAACTTCGAGAACTTCAACTGCAGCTCCGGTCAGAAGGATCTCTGGAATCCGCAGATCGGCGGCGTCGTCTATCCGTAATCGGTGAGGAAAGGATCGGGGGAATCGCGGTGAGACAGGAACTGACGCCGGAACTGCCGTTGGTCGCGAAATTTCGCGCGGAGGAGGCGATCCAGGGGGTGGCGGTCGACGACCGTTACTTCTACGCGATCAACAATACCGCCATCGGCAAGTACGAGCGGAACACCGGACGTAAGGTCGGCGCGTTCAAGAGCACGCCGGAGATTCCCCTGATTCATATGGATGGCGGGATGACGCTGGGTGGGAAACTGTACTGTTCCCACTCCAACTTCCCCGACGTTCCGATGCTCAGTTCGGTGGAGATCTACGACTGCGGGTCGCTCCGGCACATCCGGAGCCACAGTTTCGGTCACGATGCCGGTTCGATGGTCTGGGTGGACTGGCACGACAACAGCTGGTGGATCTGTTTCGGTCACTACAACGGTCGCGGGGGCGAACCGGGCAAACCGAACACGTTGACGACACTGGTGCGTTACGACCGGGAGTGGCGCAAGCAGGGCGCGTACTCTTTCCCGCCCGATCTGGTCACGGCGCGCTGGGACGGCATGACGGCGTCGGGCGGCGTCTGGGGGCCGGGCGGTTCCTGGTATCCGCGCCCGGTGCTGTATGTCACGACCCACCATGCGCCGGAGTTCTATATCTTCCGTCTGCCGCGTGCGGGCACGGTGCTCGAACTGCTGAAGATCGTCAAATCGCCGGCGGAGGGGCAGGGCCTGGCGATCGATGCCCGGACGCGCCGCCTGTTCCAGATTCAGCGTCGGGAGCGCACGGTCTACGAATTCGACCTGACCCCGTTGCTGCGCGGGTAAGTCCGGGTAAGCCGGTAAGCCCCCCGGATTTGCGGCCCGGACGAACCGGCGATACAATACGCCTATCGCGGGAGTAGTTCAGTGGTAGAGCGTCTGCTTCCCAAGCAGAATGTCGCGGGTTCGAGTCCCGTCTCCCGCTTTTCCCCCTCTTTTTCCGCCGTCCCTTCCCCCTCGGCCCCTTCTCCCGCTTATGGAAAATCAGTTGCAGATTTTGACGCCCCATGGCTATAATACAAATGTGACCACAGGCCGGACCAATTTGCGATCTCAATTTCGGGGGCGACTGTCTCTTCTTATGGGACTGTTGCTCCTCGGGATGCATGTCACCGGCGCGATCTTCCACGGTCTGACGCATGAACTTCCGGGACGGACCGCACCGACGCATTCCCGAACGGACCGGCAAGACCGGTCGGTTCACGAAAGCCCGGTTGCGGCATCCGACGGAACGGCAGGGGTGGTTTCTCCCGCCTCCGCTCTCTCCCCGATAACGGAAGTGTTGTCCGCTCCGCATGCCTGCTGGGTCTGCGAACTCGAAGCGTTGCTGGCGGTTGTCGCCGTCGTTACCCTGACGGCTGCGGTGACCGCGTTCCTGACGGACTCCGCTCCGTTCGCCGCCTTCCTCCCCTGTCTGCGGACGCTCGTCCGTCACTCCGCCTCTCGTGGCCCTCCCGCCCTCGCCTGAACGCCTTCCTGCGTTCCCCTGTCCTGCCAACCTTCCTTATTGAGCGTTCCTGACGCAGTCCGTCTTTCCGACACATACGACCTTCCTTAACGGCGTTCGATCCCGCTTCTGCCGGCGACGGCATCGGGCGACGGCCCGGACGGGGGCGATCGGAAGGGCGGCGGACCGGAACCCGCCGGAAGTGGGTCGCACAGTACCTGTCTCCGTCAACCGCACTATTTTTCAATCATTTTGCATAAGGAGTAACCGATGACCATCAAGTCGGCCTGGCTGATGCTTTTGGCGACGACCCTTATCGGGTCGCCGATGTCCGTCGTGGCGCAGACGCCCGGTGACAAGACCTTCCATCAGGGAGATAAAACCCTGCATAAGGAAGATGCCGACTTCCATAAGGCCGATCAGGCGTACCACCGGCAACCGTCCCGCCTTTCTGCCGCCGCGCTCGATAAATCGTTCCACCGACTCGAACAGCGGTTCCATCGAACGGAAAAGTCGTTCCATGCGATGGACAAAGTCTACGACCGGAAGAACCCGAAATCCTCCGGGCAGGACAAA
The DNA here is from genome assembly GCA_033762295.1 of Capsulimonadales bacterium. Taxonomy (GTDB): domain Bacteria; phylum Armatimonadota; class Armatimonadia; order Armatimonadales; family Armatimonadaceae; genus JANRLW01. The sequence continues at coordinate 11,803 of JANRLW010000018.1, read as the reverse complement.
GCCTTTCATTCGCTCGACGCCCGGTTTCACCGGATCGATCGCGAGTTTCATGCGTTCGACAAGGCGTATCACCGGATGAATGCGAAGCAGCGTCAGGCGCAGGCGGCGACGCTCGATAAGCGGATGCACGCCCTGGACACGGAGATGGAATCCCTCGACAAAGCGATCCATGCGTTCGACAAAGTCGCCCATCAGACGGAAAAGAAGGGCGGGCGATAAATGCGTCTTCAACGAAAGGAACGAAAGAGGTCGGTCATGAGACCATATGCAACCGTCGGATCGATCCGGACGGTCCGACCGGCGACAACGGGCGGATTCACGCTGATCGAACTGCTCGTCGTCATCGCCATAATCGCGATACTGGCCGCGATTCTGTTACCCACCTTCGCGGCGGCACGGGAGAAGGGGCGACAGACCTCCTGTGTGAGCAACATGCGGCAGATCGGTATCGCCCTTCGAATGTACAGTGATGATTTCGATGGAGAATTACCTCGTACCGCGCATGACTACCGGGGGCAACCGGTGGTCTGGGTTCTGGCTCTGGCTCCTTATGTCGCCAACGTGCATGCCATTCGCCTGTGTCCGAGCGATCTGCGCGGGCAGGAGGTACGCGGATTCAACGGAACCAGCTATGTCATGAACGAGTATGTCGCGATCAAGTCACGGGACCCGTTCACGGGCGCGATTATCGCCTCTCCGGATATCATCACGAGCCTCGATCAGGTGCCACGGCCTTCGGAAACATTTCTCCTCTTCGAACTGAGCGATGCCAAACCGCGCGATACCTACTGGGACCACGTTCACAGCGCGGCCTGGTTCGGCTATCGGGACCCGGTGGCCCGATGGCGTTTCATCACATCGGAGATAGAAGTGGATCGACACGGTCAGTCCGGGAACGCTCCCGAACGCGGCGGTGTTGCGAACTATCTGTACTGCGATACGCACGTCAAAGCGATTCCCGCCGCCCGAATCAAAGGCTGGTCGGATTCCGGATTCAACTTCGCCAAACCGCCCCTGTAGATCGTCGAGAGATCGTCGAGAGATCGGCTCGATTGGCGGAGTCGCACTTGTAACCATCTCAAAAGTCGCAAAATTGCGATCGTCTCTTTTGACCTGACGGATGCTTTTGGAAAACGGAGGAAAGACCATGTTCTCGCAACTATCCCGGCAACACGCCATCCGACTGACGGCGCTTGCCACGCTCGCTCTACTCTCGTCTGCCGCGCAGGCCCAGCTCAACCCCGGCTACACCGTCCTCGGTAAGGACCCGATCAGCAATGCCGACATCTTCACCCACCTGGATATCGGCGTTGCCTATGAGACCGGCTCCGTCGGCAGCCCCGGCTCCTGGGATCTGCACATTCATCTCGATCCGGCGCCCGCCGGGTTCGACGACGAATACGCTCCGGAGGACGCGTTGATCTATGTCGGAGACGGCGCGCGGGTTACCACTCCCGCGGCGCTGGCGTTTCTGGGGGTCAATTCCGGGGACGAAATCTTTCTGATTCCGCAGGGGAATCCGCAGAGCAACGCCAACCCGGCAGACGACAACATCTCCTGGGTAGGGATTGGCGCGGAGGAGAATGCTCCGGGCGACTTTTCGGGCGGTATTCAACTATTCCTGCGTAATCTGGAATTTACGCCGGTTGTCGGAGGATCGACCATCGGAAATTTCGCCGTCTGGCAGCCGGGGTCTCTGGGCGGGATCAGCGTTCTCTGGCAGAGCAACAACGGCTTCGACAACACCGACCTGATCAATGTCTCGGTCGGGGCGCACGACCACTACAATTTCGGCTTCTCGTCGGCCGGGATTTATGAGGTGACGATCGAGGCGATCGGAACGCCGACGGACGGCGGACCGTCCACCAGCGGACTGGTGACCTATACGTTCGGGGTGGGGACCACCCTGTTGCAGGCGGCGGCTCCGGAACCCGGAACGTTCGCTTTGCTCGGCCTCGGACTGGTCGGTGCGGTAGTCGCCCGACGACGAAAGCAAGTCGGTTAATGTCATCCGATGTCCGCTGACATCGACCGATGTCACGGATTGTCCGGTGTCCCGTGGAGGCTGTCCGCCTCCACGGGATACCCTGCGACCTGCGACGGCAACGTATCTCCATCGGTTCACTTGAACCCACTCTCTCGTATCGCTCGAAAAGGAACGGAAATGTCCGGCTGTTATGCACCTGATGGTACCGATGCGGTTTCACCGGCGAATTCCGGTCGGTTGTCGGAATTCTTTATGACGACCGGAATGCGATCGCAAACGGCAACGGCACTTTCGCTCGACAACCTCAACGTTTCCTATTCGACGGGGCCGATGAAACCGAAACGACGAGTGGTGGAGGACCTCTCCCTGGAGGTGCAAGCCGGCGAGGTGGTTGGGTTTCTCGGGCCGAACGGGGCAGGAAAATCCTCAACCATCAAGGCCGTTATGGGGTTCCTTACTCCGGATTCCGGAACGATTCGGGTCTTCGACGAGCCTGCCGGGACGCCTGCCGCCAACAGCAAAATCGGCTACCTTCCCGAAGTCGCTCTCTACTACCCTTTCCTGACGCCGATGGAGACGCTCTGGCTTTACGGGAAACTGCAACGCCTGGGGGGGAAGGCTCTCCGAGACGAGTCCTATCGCCTTCTCAATCTGGTCGGATTGGGGGGGAAAGAAAAACAGCCGCTCCGTACTTTTTCCAAAGGGATGCAGCAACGCCTGGGAATCGCACAGGCGCTTCTGGGCAACCCCGACCTTCTGGTGCTGGATGAGGTAACCTCCGGCGTTGACCCGATCGGTCGCCGCCACCTGCGCGAGATACTGGCGGATGTGCGCTCCGGAGGAACCACGATCTTTCTCTCCTCCCATGAACTTGATGAGGTTGCACAACTCTGCGACCGGGTCATCCTGATTCACGGCGGAAGAAAGCAGGATGAACGTCCGGTAGATGACCGGTTTCGTCAGGGAATCGGGTCCGCACTGGAAAACTACTTTATTACCACCATCCAGCAGGCCGAAGAACAATACGCAAAGGAAAATAACCCGTGAACATTTTTCTTTTCAAACTTACCGTCTGGGGGGCACTGGCCTATACGGCGGTTCTGGAATCCATCCGACGCAAGGACCTGTGGGTCGCCGCTATCCTGGCGGTAGTGATGATTGGCGCGGCATCGGTCATCGGTCACTTCGGCGTTCGTGGCCTGGAGATGTTTCTCAAAGACGTCACCCTGACCGTTGTTAACATTCTCTCGGTAATTCTTGCCGTTCTCTTCGCGGCACGGCAGATGCCCGAGGAGATCTCCCGCCGCACCATATATCCGTTACTGGCTCGCCCGGTGACCCGGTTCGACCTTATTTTCGGTAAGTTCCTGGGGGCATTAACTCTTTCCACGATATCCCTCCTAACATTTACCGTGATCGGATGGGGAGCCTTACTGTATTTTGGCCTTGGCGTCGGAGCCATTTTCTGGCAGTACCTGCTCTTGCGGTTCTTCTCGCTCGCTATTATCTGCGCGCTGACAATCGCCCTCTCGCTTTTTCTCACGCCGCAGGCGACCGCCACGATGGCTTTGCTTCTCGCCATCGGTTCCTCAACCTTCTCCACCGCCGTAACGATGTTGCACGGTTCGGTTGGCAGTGCGGTCCGGAAGGGACTGGAAGTCGCCTACTTCACCTTGCCGCAACTGGACCTGTTCGACCTTTCGAAAAAGGTCAGTTACGGATGGAAACCGATTTCCGGTACCACCGTCCTGCTGCTCCTGATCTATGCCGTCGTTCACAGCGCGATTTTTCTGATGGTCGGCGCAATACGATTTCGGAGGCAAGCACTATGAGGATGTTTGTGGTGGTCCTCCCTTTGCTGATTACCGGTGGTCTTCTGTTAAACCACCGGCTGGCTCAGATCGTCAAACCGGACCTCGCGGCGCCTGTCGGTATGACGAAGGCCCAGCAGACCAAGTTGGAGGAGGTCGCTGCCGCCTCCTTGTTCGGGCAGTTCCGTTCCAATATGGCGGACTTCCTCTGGATGAAGGTCGACAAATACCTCCATAGCGGTGTGGATTTGCGTGGGCTTACCGAGGAAGAAAAGCGTCATCAACAGACGCAACGTATCGGTCATGCCGGCGACGAATCGGAGAAAGGCCATCGCCAGCACGCGACGGAAACAACCATCGTACTTGCCAAAGAAAATGACTGGCGCGGAGTTCTGGGAGATATCGAGCGGGACGTGAAGCCGTACCTGGATATGCGAAACCATTCTCATCGAGACCCGAAAGAGGCCCTTCCCCTGTTTCGCCTGATGACGTGGAGCAATCCGCACTTCATCCCGGGCTATGCCGTCGGAGCCATGATGATTGCCCATCAGGAAAAGGCGTTTGACGAAGCCATCCGATTCATTCGAGAAGGCGAAATCAACAACCCGGAGAGCATCGAGATTCAAAGTACCTTTTCTTACCTTTACATGCGTGCCAGTTACTTCAACGGCAAAGATAACTATGCGGAGGCCGTTCGTCATGCGGAGCGAGGCATCCACATCGCCAGGGCACGGGACCCGGAGACGCTCATTGCCGATGAACGGGAGGCGTGGCAGGAGTGCGTCCGCCGCCGCGTCATTGGCTACCGGGAGATGAAACAACCGTACAAAGCCCGGCAAGCGGCATTGGAAGGCCTAACCGACTTCCCTGAGGACGTCACGTGCCGAAAGTATTTGGAGTCCGTCGGCGAACCGCTACCGAAAGGAACGAGCGGCGTGACTCTCCTCAAAACGCAAAATGGAACCGATTAATCCGTCTTCTTCCGAAAGGATCGAAAAATGTCTTATACACCGGCCCGCAGGGGCTTTACGCTCATCGAGTTGCTCGTCGTCATCGCAATCATCGCGATACTGGCCGCGATCCTTTTCCCGGTCTTCGCTCAGGCCCGCGCCAAAGCCCGACAGACCTCTGACCTGTCCAACCTGAAGCAGATCGCTCTGGGATGGCTCATGTACGCGCAGGACTATGATGAAACGGTGCTTCCGACCGGACTGCAAACGTCCCTGACCGCGGGTTCCCGTGTGGTCTACTGGTATGCGGCCGTCCGTTCGGGCACGACCTTCGGTTCCGCGCCCGACCTCGGGGAACAGCATGGTCTGCTCTGGCCTTACCTGAAGAATGCGTCCCTTCTCGGTGACCCGGCGGCCTCCGGATTGCCCTTCAGCAACCTCTGGGGTAAGGTGCATTACGGTTACAATGTCTGCTATCTGGGAGGGTACGGAACCTTCGCCCACCCGGGCGGACCGCAACCGGGATGGACGCAGAACCCCGCCGCTCTGGCCGCCATCGAGACGCCGGCGGATATGCTGGTTTTCTGCAACAACGCCCTCTGGAACACGGTCGAAAATCGTCCCACTCTCCATCCCTGGGCCTGGCCGCCTTCCAGCCGGGGCGGAGCCACTCCGACGGTCCATGCCCGGCACCTGGAAAAGGCCAACGTCGCCTTTGCGGACGGTCATGTCAAGACGTTTTCGGTAAGGACGCCCACCGGTATCGCCAATGCCGCGGTGATTCGGAACGCCCGGCTTGGTTTTCTTGCCGGAACGGGCGTCATCGACGACACGTTCTACAACGGGAAAGGACGGCCGTAGGTGACGCTGCGCAAACTGCCGGGCGATCGCTGGACGGCGTTCCGCAACGGCGGAGTCGGTCATGCCGATCTGAAGCGATTGCCCGAGCGATGGTCGCCGACCCGGGGCATTGCGTGGCGGGTCAGCCTTCCCGGTTACGGCCAATCCTGCCCGGTTGTCTGGCGCGACCGTGTGTTCGTCAGCGCCGTCCGCGGAGCGCAACGGGAGGACTGTCTGGCGCTTGCCTTTTCGGCGCGCGACGGGCGGTTGCTCTGGAGCCAGCAGATCGCTTCCACGTTTCCGACCGAGAGCCATTACCTGGTGAGCCGGGCCGCACCGACTCCCTGCCTGGATCAGGACGGACTCTACTGCTCGTTTGAGAGCGGCGACATTGTGCGCCTTTCGCCCAAAGATGGCCGTATCGCCTGGAAGCGCTCGCTGGTACGGGAATACGGACCATTGGTCAACGAGTACGGTCTGGGCGGTTCTCCGACCCTGACCCGCGATGCCGTCGTCGTACTGGTCGATCATCAGGGGCCGTCGTACCTGCTGGCTCTGGACCGACGAACCGGAAAGACCCGCTGGAAAACCGATCGGGAGCCGCGCAAAAGCTGGACGAGTCCGATCTGCGTCGAAATGGGCGGACGGGAACTCGTGATTGTGAGTTCCAACGGTGCCGTGGACGCCTACGATGCCGTCACCGGCACGTTATGGAAGCGCCTTCCGGGCTACACGGGAAATATCATGTCCTCTCCGTTCGTGGATGAGGATCGCCTGTATATCGGCGCGACCACGGCGCAGCGCGATCTGGCGAGACCGGGAGGACGTACGCCGCAGGGATCCAACGCCTGTTTCCGGTTCACGACGGAGAAGGATCGTCCGGAGATCGTTCCGCTCTGGGAAGCCAAAAAGGCGACGACCGACTTTATGAGTCCGTTCGTCTTCCGGGGACACGCCTACTATGTCACCGCCGCCGGTATTCTTTACTGTCTGGATGCGATGACCGGCGAGGAGCGGTATGCGGAACGGATCGGCGGAATCTGCTGGGGATCTCCGATCGGGGTAGGCGACCGGGTCTATTTCTTCGGGAAGAACGGGGTCGTCTCGCAGATCAGAACCGGCCCGAAATTTGAAAAAATCGGCGAGAATACGCTCTGGTCTCCCGACGAGAATCTCTCGCCGTCCGAGGACTATACACCGAAAAATCGTCCGGCAGGATCACGCGGGGCGGCGATGGGAAACATCGATCCGGTTCTCTACGGAGCGGCCGCGGTCGAAGGCACATTGTTCCTGCGGACCGGCATCCACCTCTACTGCGTCCGCGGTTGACGATCCTGGCCGCTCCCTGTAGTCCTCCGGGCCGATCGGGGAGCGGCCGGAATAAATGGATAAAGTGACGAAAAATATTGGAAATAAACGGAAATCCATGGAATAATACCATGGTGAATTGCAATAGTTGCAATAGTTGCAGTGGAGTCGGGCGATAGTGAACAGGTACTTTCGTGACAATCGAATACGGGAGCGAGCGGCACTTTTGCTTGGCTTTGTGTTGTTTTTTCTGCACACCGTAGGAGAAACGCTGCACTACCGAGCCCATGAGCATCCGGTTGCCGCAGTCACCTGCGTTTCCGGTGAATCGGCAGACGGTACGTCCCTGTCGGTAGGCGGAACAGCGGAAGGCGCGTCCGATTCGTGCCCATTCTGCGAACTCTTGCTCCTGAATGCCTCTATGGAGTCGCCCGGTCGTCCGCAACCCCCGATCACACAGACTTTCGTTCTGCACTGGTGTCTGCCGCACGCCGACGCTCCGTCCGTTCTCTTCCTGAACACTTCCGCACGCGCGCCACCCCTCGCCTGAATACTCGTTCGCTTTGCCGGATGCGGGCAGGTAGCCGAACCCTGATCGTTCGCCTCTGTAACGTCGAACCCTGTTCGCCATCCGCACCGGGCGAAGCCTCTCTCTACCTGAGTTCCCGGTAAAACACGCCTCCAGTCGTCTCACCGTATCGAAATCGCGTTGTCCGTCCGTAACGAACCGTCCGTAACGAACCGTTCGGACGAACCGGTTACGTTCGGGTCGAAATTTCGACCGGGAAGACCCTTGGCGCCGCCGGCTGCCGGTAAAACGCGAAGTTCGTTTGTCATCCATCGACTATTCCATCGTTACGACGTTCCGGAGCCGATTTGCCCCGAATAAGCCGGGTCGGCCGAACGGGGAGGTTTTGTATTTTTTATGTACGCCATCGCAGTCGAAAACCTGACCGTCACCTACCCGACGACGCGGAGCGAGACGTTCCGCGCCGTGGACGGAGTGTCGTTCCATGTTCGTCCCGGGGAAATTGTCGGATTCCTCGGAGTGAACGGGGCCGGGAAGACATCCACGATCAAGGCGCTGATGGGCTTTCAAACCGCTGTCTCCGGACAGGCCACCCTGTTTGATGTTCCTGTGCAGGAGGCGGATGCCCGGAGCCGGGTCGGTTTTTTGCCGGAGACGGCTCTCTACTCGCCCTATCTCACCCCGTTTGAAACCCTGACCTTCTACGGCGAACTCCACGGAATGGAAGGCAACGCTCTGAAGGATCGGATCGGCGAACTGCTGATTCGCGTCGGACTGAGCGGCAAGGAGCATGTTCTCAATCGGACTTTATCCAAGGGAATGCAACAGCGTGTGGGTATCGCTCAGGCGTTGCTGGCAACCCCGCGCCTGTTGATTCTCGATGAGGTTTCGTCGGGTCTCGACCCCATCGGACGACGGGACCTCCGGGTTATTTTGAATGAGGAGCGCGACCGGGGGACCACGATCTTTTTCTCGTCACACCAGTTATCCGAAGTGGAAACCGTCTGCGACCGGGTGATCGTGCTGAACAAGGGAAAACTCATCGCCGAGCACCGCGTGTCGGACCTGGTGAAACAAGTCTCCTCGCTTGAGGACTACTTTGTAACTCTGGTCGAAACCGGAGGCGATTCGCTCCATCGGACCGCGCCGGAATCGAATCGTAACAATGACACCTCGGAGGATACTCGGACGGAGACCGAAAGAAAGGAGGCGGTAGTATGACGCCTACGTTACGTGTCTGGCGCACCCTGATCCGTGGCAGTTTTCTGGAAATGGTACGCCGCAAGGAACTCTATGTCCTGGTCATTCTGACGGTGCTGATGGTGGTGGGAGCGTACTCCTTTACCTTCTTCGGTGTCAGCGGCCTCGAGATTTTTGTCAAGGATATGGCGTTTACCGCCGTCGGGCTTTTTTCCACGATCCTGGGGGTGACCATCGCGACCCGCCAGATTCCGGAAGAGATTTCCCGTCGGACGATCTATCCGCTTCTTGCCCGTCCCATCTCCCGCGCCCAACTGCTGACCGGCAAGTTCGTCGCGTCCTGGGTGCTCACCCTGGCCTCCTTCGCCCTCTTGCTCGGAGTCTCACTGCTGGTGCTGACGTTACTCCGCCTGCCCCTCAAGGTCATTCTGATCCAGTATATCTGGCTGAAAGCCGTGTCCTTTCTCTGGTTATCCGCCATTTGCATCTGTCTTTCCGTTTATGTGTCGTCGTCCGCAGCGTTCACGCTCGGGTTGTTGCTGGCTCTGGGATCGGGCGCGTTCACCCGATCGTTTCTTCTGGCCTACGGCGACGGAGTTCCGATTCTCAACTGGCTGATCGCGATCCTTTACGGCTTCCTGCCACACTTTACGCTCTTCGATATTGCTCGGAAGGTCGTTTACGGCTGGGACCCGATCGCCTGGTGGATTCCGCTGGCTCTGACCGTCTACGGTATTGCCATTAGCGCCTTCTGGCTGAAGTTGGCTCTCAATCGGTTCGAGAAGATGGCTCTTTAGCAAAACGGAGACAACGAATCCATGAAACTTTATTTCGCCATACCGGCTGTCGCCTTATTGGCTCTGAACGGTTTTTTACTCCGCGCCGCCCTGCCCGAAATGCTCAGGCAACCCGATACGGAAGGAGCGGAAGAGGTGTACGAGGAGAAACCGACGACGTCCATTCTGGGCGAGTTTCGAACCTCGCTCGCCTCATACCTTTACGGAAGGGCGCACGAGTACATGCACGGCGGAGTCGTCTTTCGCGCCGCGACGGAGTCGGAGGTGCAGAAGGGTAAACGTGTCGCCGCGCATGGGGACAGCCTGGAAGATCATCACGGTTCCCAGGAGACCAGCGTCGTGCCGGAGTCGGAGTATGACCCGCGGTCGTTCTGGGGGGATATCGAACGGGGAGCGCAACCGTGGATGGATATCCGTCGCCATGGGCATCGCGACCTCGCGGAGGCGTTGCCGCTGTTTCGAATGATGACCTGGACCGATCCGCACTTCGTTGAGGGGTACGACATGGGCTCCTATCTGGTCTTCTGTGCCGCGAAGGACCGGAATGTGGACCGGGCGCTCGAGTTTCTGGCCGAGGGCATCGCGAACAATCCCGGATCGTTCCGATTGCAGAAGAGCTACGGTCACTATCTGCTGGCCAATAAAGGGCAACCGGAGGAAGCCCTCGTCCACCTGCGCAAGGCAGTGGAGATTCTGGAACGCCGAGCGGCGAAGGGGGGCGGGACGGACCGTACCCAACGTCAACAGTTGATTGACGATATAGAAGTCTCCCAGACCTGGAATGAGTTCATTATGGCCCTGCGCAAAACGAATCGTCGCGAAGAGGCGATCCGGTGGTCTCGTCGCTGTATCGAAATCAATGCGCCGTGTGCATCGGGAGTAAGGACATTAAAAATCTATGGCTTACCCTTACCTAAAACACGCTCCCTCTGAGCGGATCGTTCAAGCGATTACCGGCCCTCTGGGCGCTCTGATTATCGGTCTGTGTATCACAACCCTGTGCGGCGCCTTCGTCGATCCTCGGGGATTCGCATTATCCCTGGCCATCGCCGCGCTGCTGTTACTCGGAATTGTCTATCCGATACTGGCTGTCCGTGGTCTCTCCGGGACGGTTCGGTTCGATGCGTCCCGTCGGGAGGAAGGAGAAACGGTCCATGTTCACGTCCGTATTCTGAACCGCGGCTGGATGCCGGTCTGGGGCCTTCGTCTGGCGGGAATCGCCCCGACCGGCACGGACCCCGTAGGGGAAACCGAACCGGATCTACCGCTCACCGTACCGAAAGGGGAGACGGAGTTTTCCAGGGAACTGACCGGGCTGCTACGAGGCCAGTATCCGTCGGAACCCCCCCGGGCCATTTGCGGATTTCCTTTCGGGTTGATCCATGCCCGGTGCCGATTGGAAACCCGGGGCGAACTTCTCGTCTGGCCACGCCGTGTTTCGACCCCCGAGGTTCCGGAGGCTCTCCGGGAGGGGATGCAGGAAGGGGCGGTTGAGAGCCGAAGAGCCGGATATGAGGGGGATCTACTGGGCACTCGCGACTTCCGGCGCGGGGATTCACTGCGGCGTGTTCACTGGGGGCAGTCCGCTCGGCATGAACGGTTGATTGTCGTCGAGCGTCATGCCATGCGGTCTCCGAGTTTTCGGCTGTTTCTCGACCTGACCGGAGCGGATGCCGGTCCGGAGTCGCCCCGGGAAAAGGCGATTCGTCTGGCGGGAAGTCTGGCGATGGAGTGGGAGCGTCGTGGCGCGCGGATTTCCTTGACCGTCCGGGACCGGAATACGAGCCATTATGCCGGACCGTCCCGGGCATTACGGGACGCCCTTGCCCGTCTTCCGTTGACCCCGGCACCGCCGATCAGGGCCGACCGCCCCGACGGCATCGAGAACGAAAGCGTGCCTGTCTCCCTGGAAACTCTGACGGTCGTGGTCACCACCTCCGCGTCCCTTCCTTCGAACCGGGGATCGCTGACTCTGGTCGCCGATAGGGAGACGGCGGACACGGAGACGTTCGATGCGTGTCCGGTCAGGAAAACTCGTCCTCGGTCGGTCCGCGGTACGACATCCTCCGATGGCGCCGTGCCGCGAACCGGGCGGGTGCGAATCCGGCATAACGACGGCAGAGGTGTGAAACAGCATGTCTAGAGTGATGTTGTACTCCTTGCTGTCCCTGGCGACGTTGACTTTCTCGATCGCCTGGGGGGATACGTTTGAGTTGCCGGAGGCCGTCAGTCTGTCCCGTGGAGGGGCGTGGTGTCTGGCAATGGCGGCGATACTCTTTCGGTTCGGACCCTGGGTATCCTCTCCGGTCGTCCTGCAGATGACCATCGGTATCCTGGCGTTGATACCCACCATCTGGGATCTTGCCCAGCGTGGACGGGCC
>JANRLW010000017.1:0-3816 GCA_033762295.1 Capsulimonadales bacterium | reverse complement strand
CTGGGATCTTGCCCAGCGTGGACGGGCCGGCATGGGCAGCGGAATCGAGTTTTTGATGCTGGCCGGACTACTCAACACCGGCTTCCTGCTCATTCAGGTAAACCGCCAGTGGAGCGACCGGGTATCTCTGCTCATCGGATTGGCGGTCACCGGGTTCGCCTTCTCACTGACCCAATCACGGATTTCCATTCTCCTTGAAGCGGCGTTTCTCGGGGTGGCCGTCTTCCGCCTGTTCACAGCGTATCAGGGACGAAGTCCTTCCCGACGAACGATCGGCGGACTGCGGCCGGTCGTGGTTTTGAGTGGAGGAATCATCACAATTTTCCTCCTGACTGCGTTGCTGGCGACGCCGGGAACGGCATCGGCACTGGTCGGATTCTTTATCGGTTCGGGAGGAAGCAAGGAAGGCGATCCGTTCGGGCGCGGAGGGGTCGGGGACGGTGAAGGGGAGGTGGGCGCCACGCAAAAAACCGAGGATGTCGGCTTCGCAGACACGGACATTGTCATTGAGTCGGAACGGCGTACGCTTTTCGATGCGGTCAGCGAGATTCTGGGCGAACCGGAGATACCGAAAAAGAAATCGCCACATCACCGGAAGGCTACCTTTCTGGCCAAGGAAATCCTCGAAAAACCGAAGAACCAGGTAGCCGCTCCGCGATCGACCCGGGGCTTTTCCCTGCGCCGTGGCAAGGCGAAGACGGCGACCAAAACCGCGAATCGGGAAGCCGACGCCCTTCTGTATGTAACGGGGCGAACTCCCTGTCACCTGCGAATGACCGCGTACGGCCAATTCGACGGAGAGATCTGGCTGGAGGAGAGGTCTCTGGGGACGATGGAGGCGGTAACACCGTCCAACAATTGCTGGATGACCGTTCGCGATCAAGTTTTGCCGCCGATAACCGGAGGTACGGAGAAGCATGCGATCAAGTTCGCCCGGCTTGCCACCGATCGCATACCGACCCTGCCCAACACGACGGCCGTTCGAATCGACCGTCTGGACAAGCCCGATTTCTATCGCTGGGCGCAGCGGGACATCCTTCGTCTGGATGTGCCCCGGGTCCCGTCCGGAATCAAGGCCGAGATGCGCTCCCTTTCCACCGACTATACGAAGCTGGAACAGGCACCGATCTACCCGAAAAGCGTCAACTTCCTCCCGGGCGATCTGGAGTTGCCGGGCGAGGGGGCGGTCGATGAGCGCGTATTTCAACTGGCCCGGTCGTGGGTCATGGATGTTCCCTATGGCTGGGCGCAGGTCCACCGGGTGATCGAACAGTTACGGGGGCATGCGACCTGTGATCGGAAAGCTCGTCCTCCGCGCAGCTCGGACGATCCGATCGGCTGGTTCGTCCTGAACGGACGTCGTGGTCCGGACTACCTCTTCGCGAGTTCCGCCGCTTTGATGTTGCGGTCCCTCGGATACCGCGCACGATTGGTCAGTGGCTTTTATGTCTCCGGGGAGCGCTACGACGGTCGACTCTGTCACCATCCGGTGCTGGGCGAGGATATCCATTTCTGGGTGGAAGTGCTAACGGAGGCCCGGGAGAACGGCCAGAAGGTCTGGGTTCCCTTCGAACCAACCCCGGGTTATGCAACGATCTCCCCGGTTCCGGGTCTGCCGGAACGCCTGCTAACCGTCTTTAATGGTGGTCAGCAATGGGTGTTGCGTCACTGGGTTCCGACAATCGCGATCCTGGCGGTTGCCGTAATCGGGTATTTCGGGCGGTATCTGCTTCTGGATGCCTTCTGGACGCTGCATTGGAAATGGTGGCTGAACCGTCGCCCGGAGCGGGCTCTGTCCGAAGCCCTTCGGCTTCTTGAAAGGCGGTCTCGGTGGGCCGGCGTTCCCCGTGCGCCGGGAACGACGCCGGGGCGTCATTTTCGCGCTCTGGTGGACTATGAAAACCCGGATGAAGCGGCCCGACTGGAACGGTTTCTGGAACAGGTGAACCGCGTTCTGTACGCGCCGTCCGTCGCCATGCCGGCACCGTCCGACCATCCGTCGGCGACACCGGCAATCGTCGAGGCGGCGCGTGCGCCGGAATTCTGGACCCTGGACCGGTTCCGGCGGGCGAAAGAAAGAAGCGGACGTCCCCCGGTCGCTACTCGCGTACACGACGCCAGGACGGTCCGTGTGCCCTGAAGGAGAGAGAATGGAGGAGCAATCCATGAAAAACGCTATAAATTCCTTGCGCTCGTTACTCAATCTCGCGTTGCGAGGCAAGCCGGCGGTAATTGAGCGAGTGCTGGCCGCATTGCTGGCAAAAGGTCATGTACTGCTGGAGGATATGCCGGGTTTGGGGAAAACCACCCTGGCAAAGGCGCTGGCGAACGGAATTCATGCCCGTTTCGCCCGCCTGCAATGTACGCCGGACCTGTTGCCGGGGGATATCACCGGCTTTTCCTTGTTTAACCAGCAGACTCGTGCGTTTGAGTTTCAGCCAGGGCCGGTGTTTGCGGATATTCTGCTCGTCGACGAAATCAACCGGGCGACGCCGCGTACCCAATCCGCCTTGCTGGAGGCGATGGCGGAAGGTCAGGTGACCACCGACGGCAATGTCCGGCATCTATCGGACACGTTTTTCGTGATCGCCACGCAGAATCCGGTCGAACATCATGGCACCTATCCGCTGCCCGAAGCGCAACTGGACCGATTCGCCATGAAACTTTCGATCGGTTACCCGGAACGCGGCGACGAACTGACGATGTTACGGCAGGCGACGATGACAGGAACACCGGGATACGAAAGGGGAGCGGAGTGGGCCTTTACCCTGGAGGAACTGCGGACCCTGCAGCAACAAGTGGCCCGGATCGCCGTTACCCCGCCGGTACAGGAATACCTCCTCGATCTCGTACGTGCGACCCGCCAGCATCCGCAGGTCACCGTCGGAGTCAGTCCGCGCGGCGCACTTACCTGGCAACGAGTCGCCCAGGCGCATGCGTTTCTGTCCGGTCGGGAGTTTGTTACGCCCGACGATATTCAGGAGGTTGCGACTCCCGTGCTATCGGTACGTCTGGTCGGAGACTTTCAGACGATCGATAGCCTCTGGATGGATCTGATGGAACGGACGCGGGTTCCCGTACTTCCATCGCCCCGGGAAAAATCCGCCACCGTGCGGTGAAAGGAAAAATTACCATGCGAAAGAATGCCGGATGGAGAACCCATGCCTCGGTGCCTGAAAAAGGCTCGGCCTTTACGCTGATCGAACTGCTCGTCGTCATCGCGATAATAGCGATACTGGCGGCCATATTGTTCCCGGTCTTCGCTCAGGCACGGCAAAAAGCCCGGCAGGCCGCCTCACTTTCCAATGTAAAGCAGATCGCTCTGGCGATTCTGATGTACACGCAAGATTATGACGAAACGTTCCCGCGTACGATGTTCTCGCCGGACGGCGTCGCACCGCCGGAACCGGTCGGGTGGTATTCGGTGAACGAGTATCAGCAGGCACTCGAGGCCTATATCAAGATGGGGCGGGGCGCGGACAATAACGGCAACCAGCGTCAAAATGTCTGGTGGGACCCTTCCGACCCGGATCGGGGAACCCGTTTCCTCTGGGGTTCCTACTCCGACAACGGTTACATCACGGGTTGCCCCCGTACGCTGGCTTCCATAAATACACCGGCGGATACGATTCTTTCCACGTTGCGGGTAAACAACTTCGCTGCGTTCGCTCTGGAAGGAAATCCTTTGCCGACGACCCCGCCTCCCGCCGCCGACCCGTTCTGGCGTTCCGGCTTCTTTGATATGTGTGTTGACCCATGGGAAGGCGAAGGGGATTTGAGCTCGCCATACCACTGGACCAAAGGGAAAGCCTCTCC
>JANRLW010000016.1:0-24396 GCA_033762295.1 Capsulimonadales bacterium | reverse complement strand
CAACTACACGCTCCGTCAGCTGTACGGTCGTCGGTTCATCGAAGGGGAAGCGGACGCCTTTATCTACCGGGATCGCGATTCCTTGGCGAAAATGACCCATCGCTTCGTCGCGTCGCTCGGACGCGACCTCGTCCACCATCTGAAATCCGGTGACGGACCGGTCGCCCTGGTGAACGCCCCGGCGCGGCGCGCGGTGTACCAGTGGGCGTATTACCGGGGACATCGACATGGCGAGGCACGCATCGCCACCAATAACACCGATACGACGTTCGGGCAGCAGGTCGTACTGTCGCGCCATGAATCGAACCGGGAAAGCGTGTCGACATCATGAAAGTGGGAATCAGCACGTTCGGCGGCGATGGGGGGAAGTCCGGCATCAGCCAGTACGTCATCTTTCTCCTGCGCGAGTTTGCGCGAATGCAGTCGAACGACCCGAAAGGGCCACGGTTCGAGGTGATCGTTCACGAGGACGAAAAGGACGTTTTTGCGCCCGCCGCTCTCGGACTGGAGACGCTGTGCCTACCGGCGTCGCTTCGACCGGCGTTGAAAAACATCCTCTGGCATCAGACGGAACTGCCGCGCCTCTGCCGTGAACGTGGATACGACGTGCTGTTCCTCCCGGCCGGGAACCGACGGCTTCCGTTCCGCTGTCCCTGCCCGACCGTGGGGATGGTCCATGATTTTTCGATTCTGCACGTGCCGGGGAAGTACGATCGTCTGCATCATCTCTACATTACGAAAGGGCTGCCGTTCCTGGCGCGCCGACTGACCCGGGTCCTTGCGCCGTCGGAGAGCAGTCGGCAGGATATCCTCTCCTTCGCCCGGATTCCGGCGGAGCGTGTGCAGGTCATTCCGGAAGCCGCGGACACCGCTTTTTATCGCGCGATTCCGCGCCCGGAGGCGGAAGCGTATGTGGCGGAACGGTATCCTGCGCTGGCCGGTCGACCTTTCCTGCTGTACGTTTCGCGGATCGAGCATCCCGGAAAGAACCATGTCCGTCTGATCCGGGCCTTCGCCCGACTGAAGCGGGAGTGTCGCGTCCCGCACGTCCTCCTGCTCGCGGGCAGCGAGTGGTCCGGTGCGGAAGCCGTCCACGCCGAAGCCGACGCCTCCGGGGTCGGAAGCGAGATTTTGTTCACCGGATTTGTGCCGCGGGCCGACATCCCGTACCTGTACTCGGCGACCGATCTGTTTGTTTTTCCCTCGCTGTGGGAAGGGTTCGGATTGCCGGTGCTCGAAGCGATGTCCTGCGGAGCGCCGGTCGCCTGTTCCGGCGTCTCCTCTCTCCCGGAAGTCGCCGGGGACGCGGCAATATTGTTCGATCCGACGGACGAGCAGGATATCGCTCGAAAACTGGGAGATATCCTGAGCGACCCGCGACGCCGCGCGGAACTGGCGCGGCGGGGGCAGGACCGCAGCCGATCGTTTAGCTGGGAACGGGCGGCGCAGGAGACCATGGAGGCCATGCGGACGGCGTGTCAGCCGACCCTGCGCAAAGCGACGACGCGGGAGGTCGTATCGTGACCGCGCCATCGCTGCCGCCGGAAGAACGGCGGTCCGTTCTCGACGACCTTCAGCGGCGATACGGCGCCGGTTCGGCAACCGCACGTCGGCGGCTCCGCCGGAAACAGGTGGCCTGGGTTCTCTTTGTCGGGGGGGCGAAAGCCGTCAAACGAAGCCTCGATATCGCGGTCTCCCTGACCGCGCTGCTGCTGCTGTCGCCGCTGTTCGCCGTAGTCGCTCTGTGCATTCGACTGACCGATGGAGGGCCGGTGCTTTTCTGGCAGGTTCGGGTCGGAAAGCACGGCAAAACCTTTCGATTTCCGAAATTCCGGTCCATGGTCGTCAACGCGGAAAAACTCAAGGAGACGTTGCTGGCGCGGAACGACCATGCCGGTCCGTCCGCCGACGCCCGTGGACAGGTCACGTTCAAAATGAAAAACGACCCGCGTATCACCTGGATCGGACGAATCATCCGTAAGCTGAGTATCGACGAACTGCCGCAGCTCTGGTGTGTGCTGAAGGGCGAAATGACCCTGGTCGGCCCGCGACCGGCGCTTCCCCGGGAGGTGGAGAAGTACTCCCTCGCCGACCGCCGCCGCCTGGATGTCACCCCGGGACTGACCTGTTTCTGGCAGATCGAAGGACGGGGCGATATTCCGTTCCCGCAACAGGTCGAACTGGATGTCAAGTATATCGAGAGTCAGAACCCGTGGCTGGACCTGGTCATTCTGGTTCGGACCGTTCCGGCGGTCCTCCTCGGAAAGGGAGCGTACTGAGATGTCTCTCCCGGTCGAACCTTTGCGTCCGATATCGGACTCCGGCGCGTCCCGTCGCCAGCAGATGGAAAGTCTGGCCGATCGGTTCTCTCACCGTGGAATCCGCCGCCAGAGGCGACAGCAAACGGTACAACTCGCGGCCTGGTACGGTTTGATCCAGCCGCTGAAAAGCGGTAAGCGCATTCTGGACGGTCTGATCGCGTTGACGATCCTGACCACGCTTTCGCCGTTGCTCGTCATCCTGCGCCTGGTTACCGGCCCGATCCGGCGGACGGAGCGGGTGGGACGCTGGTGCGAACCGTTTCTCGAATACTCGTTTTCCACCGATCTCGCCCTGGTGCGCGGGCTTCGGCTGCATCGACTCCCGGCCCTGCTGAACGTTCTCAAGGGAGATATGGCGTTTATCGGGCCACGGGTCGTTTCTCCGGGGGAACTCAGTCCGCGCGAACGGGCGGCCCGAAAGCGGTACGATGTCCGGCCGGGGTTCATCTGCCTCTGGTGGGTACGCCGCCGCGCGAACATCGCCTACGAGACCGAATCGATTTCGGACAGCGAGTATGTCGAATCGCAAAGCCTGAAAGGCGATCTGGGAATCGCGCTTCGGGCCATTCCGGCCATCCTTTACGGCGAAGGGGTCCCGACCGCCCCGGATTCGGTGACGCTGCTTCGGATTCCGGTGAACAACGTAACGATGTCCGAAGCGGTCGGATGGATCGTCGATCGAATGCGGGATAACGCACCCCCGGCGCAACTGGCGTTCGTCAATGCCGACTGCGCGAATATCGCGTATGTCAACGACGAATATGCCACCGTTCTGAAGCGGGCGGAGTATGTCCTGGCGGATGGCATCGGAATGAAGATCGCCGGAAAGCTGTTGCGGCAGGAGATCAAGCAGAACGTCAACGGGACCGATCTGTTTCCGCGACTTTGCGCGGCACTCGAGGCAACGGACATGGGAGTGTACCTTCTGGGCGGGAAACCCGGTGTTGCCGACGGGGTCGCGAACTGGATCCGAGCGAACTATCCGGGGGTCCGGCTCGCGGGGACGCAGCACGGGTACTACGCCCCCGAGGAGGAAGCGAATATCGTGACGGCGATTCGCGAGTCCGGCGCACGTCTGGTACTGGTCGCCTTCGGTGCGCCCCGGCAGGACCTCTGGGTGGCGAAACATCTGACGGACCTGGGGGCGCCGGTCGCGATGGGGGTCGGCGGGCTTTTCGATTTCTATTCGGGAAATAAGCCAAGGGCGCCGCAATGGGTGCGCGAGATCGGGATGGAGTGGGCGTTTCGTCTGGTCGTCGAACCGCAACGGCTCTGGAAACGATACGTCGTCGGCAATGCGGTGTTCCTGAGCAGGGTTTTATGGGAGCGGGTTCGGCCGGACGACCGGCGGACCGCGTCAGGGGAAGAATCATGAGGGCGATTGTTTTCGTTTCCGGCGTTCCGGAGGATATCACCCTGGCGGAGGAGTATGTCACACCGCTCCTTCCGCTGGTGGATCGGCCGTTTCTTCAGCATGTCGTGGAATTTCTCGTGGAAGGTGGCGTCACCGATTTTGATTTTGTCGCGTCCCATCTGCCGGACCGCATCGAACTGCTGCTGGGCGACGGCACCCGTTGGGGAAGTCGGTTCCGCTTCCACCCGGCGTCGGACGACTCCCGGAGGTATGCGACCTTCCGCTGGCTCGGAACGGTGAATGAACCGACCATCCTGGTACACGCGGATCGCCTGCCCCTGGTCGATCTCCCGGCGTTGAAAAGCCGGATCGAGAAGGAGGGCGCGGCGGCGTCGGTACGCGACGGGAAAGGGGAGTGGACCGGGTGGGCGGCGCTTGCGTCCGGTATCCTGGCGGAGGCTCCTGCCCTGGCCGACGAGTCAGCGCTTCAATCCTGGCTCGACAGCCTGCCCGGAACGATCGATGTGGTGGCCGACAGGTGTCTGGAGGTCCGTTCCTTTGCCGGACTGCTTCAGGCACAGCGAGCGGTCGCTTCCGGGGCGTTTCCCAGTCTGTTGCAGACGGGACGGACCATTGTCGTGCCGGGGCAGGAGAGCGCGTCTCCGGAAGGGATTCGTCTCGGACGAGGGGTCTCCCTGCATCCGAGTGTCCGCCTGATCGCGCCGGTCTTCCTCGGGGAAAACAGCCGGATCGGGGAGAATACGACGCTTGGCCCGAATGTCGTGATCGGTGAGAACGTCCTCATCGGCGAGCAGACGACCGTGCGCGATGCGTTGCTCCTGCCCGGAACGTACGTTGGCGACGGCCTGGAACTGACGGAGATTGTCGCCGATCGGGGGCGGGTCTGGAGCGTTCGGCACGGGGACGCGGTTTCGGTCCCCGACGCTTTTCTGGTGGGAAATCTGCAGGCGAATCCGGTCGCCGACTGGGTGGGGGAAATGCAATCGCGTCTCATCGCGGCCCTGCTCCTGCTTCTCTGCTGGCCCGCACTCCTGCTGACGACGGTCGGTCTTTTGCTGTTTCGGCGCGCTCCGCTGTTCCACCGGCACGAGTTTGTCGTTCTGCCGACGACCCCCGACCGTCGCGACTGGCGTACGCGGACGTTCGTTTCCTTGCACCCGGAACCGAATCAACTGCGCGGTCCGGAACACTTCCTTCTGCATATGCTACCGGGGCTTTTCGCGGTATGTCAGGGCGCCCTTCGACTGGTGGGCGTTCGCCCGCGCGGCGCGGACGAGATCGCGGACCTTCCGGGCGACTTCCGGGGAACCTACCTGCGGGGCCGGATGGGACTGATTACGGAGACGCCGCCGACGGCCGGGGCATCGTTGGAGGAGCGGTTAACGGCGGAAGCCTTTTACGCGGCCACCGCGTCGCCCCGTCAGGACCTGATGGTGTTGCGCCAGTATTTCCGGTTCGGTGGCGGCGGCGGTGGAAGCGCGTTCCTGAACAGCAAGGTCTGAACAGCAAGGTCCGGACGTGGCGGTTCGGACCTATGGACGGTCAGGGACGTTTTCGGGCCTGCAGACGGGTCGGGGTTCCGAGGGTGCGCAGTTCGATTTTGAGAACGCCACTCATCGGAGCGGAGATCCGGAGGCTGCCGTTATGGGTGCCGAACGACACCCTTGCCGCCCGGCGAACGACGGGAATCCGTTCGATCTCACGCCACGCGCCGTCGGTGATGACCGCTTCCTCGCCGCCCCGGTATTTCAGGATGCCGTCAGGGGGCAGGGGCCGGTCTCCGAGGTCAACGACTTTTGCGCCGTCGATGGTCAGGGTCAGGCCGCGAACCGGCTCTTTGGCGGTCGAACGGATCGTCCATGCGACCTCCTGAAAGGCATCCGGGTTATCGAAAACGAACTTGCCGAAGTCCGCGGGCGTTCGTTCCCTGTCTCCCTCGAAGGAGAACCGATGGTACCGCGCTTCGCGCAGTTCCCATGCGCCCGCCGTCCGGGGACGGAGTTGGAACTCCCGCCGGTTGTCGCGCAGGGCCGCTCTGACGGAGGCGGGGAACGCGCCGGCCATCCGCGCCGTTTCCCATTGTCGGACCGTTTCGAGGATTTCGCCGGTCGCCCCGAAAAGCCGGGCCGCCTCGACGGAGTCCGGGGCGGCGTCCAGTTGTGCGGTGCTGGCAAGGCTGGTAGCCAGAGCAAACCCGGCGTCGAATCCGGCGGCCCGCGCCAGCAGCCATTCCACATCCTCGACCGAGGTATCCGGACGGAGGGAGAACCAGCCGAGCATCCGCGGCATCAGGTTCCGTTCGAAGTAGACCTGATTTTTGAATCGGTAGAGCGTCTGGCTTTCCCGGAATCCGGCATACCAGGGTTCGCCCCAGTTCATTCGGGTATTGATATGCCAGTTGAAATGGCCCGGGTTACTGGCGTCGTTGATGACCTTTCCCTGAAGTTCGGGGGAGAGAGCGTCGTACCAGGCTTTGGTGAAAAGGGTCCGACCGTATTGCCCGTAGCCGGTGGACCAGTTGCCTTCCAGTCCGTCAAACGACATCTGAATGCATCCGGTTCGGTTGAGAACGTCGGCGATATTTCGGGCGATTTCCAGGGACAGGCTGGCATCCGAAAGAAACACCTTGTATTCATGGTCGAGCAGTTTTCGGACCGGGGTCTGTTCCGTATGGGCGGTGGCGGTGGTTCCCCACGCGCCCCGCGCGCAATCCAGCAGCCGGTAAGGGGGACGGTCCGTGACGGACCCGTAACGGATCAGTTCGTCGCCGATAACCACGGTGTTCAGCGCGCCTTTCCGAAGGAAGGCCTCCGGCGATGCGATCGGTATCTCGCGCGCCTTCGCGTCGATCGGGGCGGTCAGGGGACTACTGCCAACCGCAGCGAGTCGCGGGTCGGGTTTGGGAGTGACATAGGGATCATTCGTCGTTATGAAATTCGACAGCGTGTGCAGCCCGACCGAGATCCCGGCTTTCCGCGCTTTTTCGACACAGTCGCGAAGGCCGGTCCAACCGCTCGGAAACAGTCGGGGCTTGAGGCGGAATTGTCCCCAGGTGTCGAACGGCGAACTGTGGTAGAGATACTTCAATCCGGCGCGGCGGGTCATTTCGAGGGCGCGGTCGATGGTCTCCTCGCCGAAATCGATGATCAGATAGGATGCCGTCGCCTCTCGTGAACGTTTGGCCCAGACGCCGTTCAGGGTCGGGTGGGGCAGATTCTCCGCCACTTCGATGGCTCCGAGGGTCGCCAGGGCCATTTTCGCGGGGCAGGCGAAAAGGGCGATCTTGCTGCCGATCGGTCCCCCGTCCGCGAACGGCTTGACGACGTACCGCTCATGGTTCCAGTTCGGGACGATCCGTTCCCGGTCCCGATTTCGACAGTATGCCTGGAGGGTACTGCCGAACGGAGTGCGCAGGGCCGTATCTCCGCGATAGTGTTGCCCTTTCAGGAGTTCCGGGTCGAGGTCAGGATAGTTTCCCAGATCATCGCCGGACGGTTCCTGCTCGATATCGTTCTCGGAGGACGGGTAACCGCCGAGGGTCTTCGGGTTCAATGCCTGGATGCCGATCGCGAATTCGTCGTCGCGGACGACGCCGACGGTTTCGCCGATGATCGATCGAATGGTGGTCGGATAGGGTCCCCATAGCGCGATTTCCACCGGTTCGGGGCTCCGCAGGTTCGCGATTTCGAGGACGATATGCGTGCGCTTCGCTTCGATCAGCAGGGTGGCGACCAGTCCGTCCTGCGGGTAGTGCAGGGTCAGGCGTCGACGGCGACCGTCCCATTCGGCCCGGTTCGGCGTATACCACTGTCCGGCGACACGGAGGCGAAGCAGCGCCGACGTCTGCGCGGAGGCCAGATAGTCGGTGCCCGAGTCCCGGCGAAGGATGCCCTGAAGCCCCCCCTTTCCATCCAGCAGAAAGGTTGCCATGCCGGTACGAAGGGTGACGAGCGGTTCCGCCGCCGCTGCGGGAACCACCGCGGAGAACGCCAAAAACACCATAATCAACAGCCTCGCCAGTCGCCGGACGACCATATTGCCAACCTTTTCGTCGCCTGTCCGTCCGGTTCCTCCCGAAACGACCACGACCCTGAGGGACCGGGAAACGATATAATGCATGGCAATATTCGTCTACTATAATATGAACTTTCCGGAAGGGACCGCCCATGGCTTTCGCCCCTGCGCCGTATGTCGAGCATCCGAACCTTCGTACGCCGATCGCCTTGATCGTCGATGATCCCGCTCCGTGCATCAATCCGCTCTGGTACTTCCGACACCAGGTGGATGGCGAGGACGAACCGGCGCATGAACGGACCATTCCGCTCGATTTCATGCGCGACTGGTGCGAATGGGTCGCGGGCAGCGGCATTCGGGGAGACTTCACGGTTCTGCCGTTCCCTGCAGGTCTGGGTCGGATCGATCAGGGGCTAAGCGGGTTTGATTCCGGTGAGGTTCGGGAGTGGCTTTCCCTGGCGCGGACATATATCGCCCCGCGGTTCGATATCCATTGCGAGATTCTGACCCATACAAACGCTCTGGACCTGGCGACGGAGCGGATGCTGCCGATCGGAGAGCACGACTGGATCGACCGTCAGGACGAGGCGACCCTGACCGCCTATTTCACCACGGCGATGCGAATCCTCCGGGAGGCCGACCTGCCGAACCATGGTCTGACTCAACCCTGTACGTACAACGGCGACGAATCGATGTATGCCCGGGCGATTCTGGCGGCGGAAAAAGCCGTGAACGGACGAAGCGTCACCCATAATTTTTTGCATGTGGACGGGGTCTCTCATTTCGTACCGCCCCGGTTGACGTATTTGGACGAGAGCGCCGGGGAGGCGGTGGTCAGCGTGTGGTCGGCGATGGACGACTACCTCTGGAACACCCAGGAGCGGGGAAGCCCGGAAGGGGAGTGGTCCCCGGAGCGACTGGCGGACCGCTTCCTGACGGCGGACGGGAAAAGCGGGCGACTGATCGAACTGCTGAACGGCGGTGGCCCGATGGTGACGGTTACCCACTGGCAGTCGCTCTACTCTAACGGTTCCCAAAGGGGGTTTGCCGCCTATCGTGAGGTGGTCGCTCGCGTCGAAGCGTTCCTCGGCGAGCGGGTCGCGTGGCGAAAACTTTCCGAGATCGCGGATCAGACCTTGATGCGGCAGACGGTCCGTTTCCATTCGACCGCCACGGCGGATCGGGTCGAGGTCGACGTGAGCGCGCCGTTCGGTTGCGAGGTGCTGACCGTTTCGATCCCGATGCCCTGGCCGTTGTTTTCCGGTCCCGCCGTCGAGATCGACGGTGTCTTACAGCAGTGGGTCGCCGAAACGTCGCAAATGGCGGTGGGCACCTGGTGCATGCGGGGTTCGGTGGTCACGGTCAGCCTTTCGATCGCGGCGAACGTTGCGCGCCGGATCGCCGTTTCGGCGACCTGGAGGTGAGCACGTTGCATAAAATTCTTGTCGATACCGATATCGGCAGCGATATCGATGACGCGGTCTGCCTGGCATATCTGCTCGAGCGGACCGATGCCGAGTTGCTCGGCATCACGACGGTGACCGGCCAGCCGGAACGCCGGGCGAAGATCGCCAGCGTCCTGTGCCGTGCGGTCGGTCGGGACATACCCATCTATGCCGGCACGGCATCGCCCCTGTTAATTCCTCAGTACCAGACGGAAGCGCCGCAAGCCGACGTCGCCGAACGTTACTCGCATACCGACCGTTTCGAGTCCGGTGGGGCGGTGCCGTTTCTGCGGGAGACGATCCGGCGTCATCCCGGCGAGGTTTCCCTGCTGACGATCGGGCCACTGACCAATATCGGTCTGCTGTTCGCCCTGGACCCGGAGATTCCGTCGATGCTGGAACAGGTGGTGACGATGGGGGGCGTGTTCGGTCCGCCACCGCCGAACTACGGCGAGACGGAGTGGAACCTGAGTGGCGATCCGCACGCGTCGGCCATCGTGTTTCGCCGGTCCGTCCGGCATCGGGTCGTCGGGCTGGACGTCACCCACCGGTTATGGATGGATGCGGCAACGTTACGGCGGCGGTTTGTCCGGCCGCTTTTCGACCTCGCCCGGGAGATCGGGCAGGAATCGCTCGAGCGGTGGGGCGGGATGGTGTTTCATGATCCGCTGGCTGCCGCGACGATCTTCGCCCCGGAACTGTGCCGTTACGAACGGGGCACCGTATCGATCGATACGGTAGGGCCGACGGTCGGTGCCTCCCGGTTCGCACCGGACGAAAACGGACCGCATTCGGTGGCGGTCACCGTCGATCCGGAGGCGTTTTTCGACCGGTTCTTTCGCTGACGAACCCGAGAGAAATCGATGAATTCCCGACCGATGGCCCGGGGACATTTTCGTCGCCCGACTTCTGCCGTGAGGGGTTGCGCAGAGCCGGTGAATATGCCAGGACGCGGGTAAATCCGTCTTGACAGAATCTTCGATTCGGCGTACATTGTTTACGGAAGCGGTTTAGTAAAGCCCTTCCGTAACTTCGGCAGTGAGGACGGAGGTACCGTGCGGCGAAGTCGCGTAACGGCCAGCGATGTGGCGAAGAAAGCGGGGGTCAGTCCGACCACGGTTTCCGTCGTATTCAGCAACCGGGAAAGCAACGGCATTCCGGAGGAGACCCGGAAGCGGGTCCGGGATGCGGCGACGATCCTCGGTTATCGGCCCCACGGCTTGGCCCGAGCGCTGGCGCGCGGACGGACCGATGTGATCGGGATCGTCCTGTTCCAGGAAGCGCCGGTGACCGATCCGGACAGTTACTTTCTCCGTTCCATTCTCAATCTTCTGCTGCTCGACGTGTTACGTGTCAAGCGCAATCCGTTGCTGTTCGCCAGCTTGAGCTACGACCCGATCGATCCCTATGTTCTGGCCGACGGGCGAGCCGACGCGTTCATCCTGATCTCACCGGAAAAGGACGAACCGATTCTCGGATTCCTCGAAGCGCAGGGGTTGCCGTTTGTCGCGATCGGAGCCCGCGCCGAGTTCCGGCATGGGGTCACCATCGACGGCGACAACGAGAACGGCGTCGCCTCGGCGATCGAGCATCTCGTCTCCTGCGGGCATACCCGGATCGCCCATCTTGCCGGCCCGGTCGGCAACTGGGACGGAGATATCCGACGAGAGGCCTTCGTCCGTGAGATGCAGCGGAGGGGATTGACCGTTCCTTCGCACCACATCGTCAACGGCGCGTTTATCATGCAGGAAGCGGAGGAGGCTGCCCTTTCGCTGTTGACCCGCCCCGACCGACCGACCGCTCTGTTCGCCGGCAACGACAACATGGCGATCGGCGCGTACCGGGCCGCCGAGCGGCTGGAGTTACGCATACCCGAAGACCTTTCCGTGGTCGGTTTCGATGATATCGAACATGCCCGCGTTCTCTCACCCCCATTGACGACCGTCCGTCAACCCATCGCCGAAATGGCGGAAGCGGCCGTCCGCCTTCTGGTGCAACCCGCGCTTCCCGGTCAACCGGAGTCGCGCTCACTCGTCTTTCCGACCACGCTGACGGAGCGTGGTTCCGTCGCTTCGCCCCAACGACAAGGAGGTAACGTTCATGTCCCGATTCCGTAAGGAATACGCGTTCACGCTGATCGAGTTGCTAGTGGTCATCGCCATAATTGCCATTCTGGCAGCCATTCTTTTCCCGGTTTTTGCTCAGGCACGCGCGAAAGCACGCCAGATCTCCTGCCTTTCGAACACCAAGCAGTTGACGCTCGGGTTCGTGCAGTATGTCCAGGACTACGATGAGTCCTTCCCCTACTGGAACTGGACCCAGAACTCCGACTATAGCGGTTCCGCCTCGGTCAACAAGGGGGTCATGTCCACCGTCTGGTTCAATGCGATCTACCCGTATGTCAAGAACGGTCAGGTCTATTCGTGCCCGGACGATACGCTCCGCCTCGCACCGTCCACCTGTACCGGCGAAGGGTCGGGCGGTATCGGCGGCTGGTCGGAAACCTGTAACCGGGACGACTTGCTTGCGAAAGGCATCAATCAGGCGATCGTCGACCAGCCGATGTCGTACGGTGTCAACGAACCGCTGCATTTCGGCGAACTGGGTAATCCTCAGCCGAACGGCCTGAGTCCGACGGCACTGGCCGCTCTGGAAAAACCCGCCCAGACCATGCTCGTCGCCGATTCGATCTGGCCGTCGACCGGTTCGGCGTTCAACGGCGATGGCTCCTGGACCCGGACGCCGGACCCGAACGATCCCAACGACAACGCGCACTACTGTCTCATCAACCGGGTCGCCTTCGCCAAAGACCCGAGCGTCCAGTATGACTACAACGTCGGTCTGGCCTGCGGCACTCCGCCCGATGCATGGCGGGCCGATGCGGACAGCAAGTCGCGACACACCGCCGGCGCAAATATCGGATTTGCCGACGGACACAGCAAGTGGCTCCGGAATACCCGGATCACGAACGACCTGTTCGCCGGTACCCATATCGGCGGCGGTCCGTAGACATCGCCCCGTGGCTTCCCGGTCCGGCGGCGGGCCGGGAAGTCCCAATTTTGCTCACCGCGGAGTTCACTATGAAAAAGGAAATCAACGCCACGACGGGAATCGCCATTGCCGCGGTCATTTTCGTCGCCCTCTGTGTCGGTTTGTACTTCCGGTTCCTTCATGAACCGAAGCTGGACCCGAAGGTGCTCCAGGAGTCTCAGGCCGGCATGTCACGGACGGAGGAACGACTGCGTCAGGCGGGAATCCGGCCCGGCGGGGGACCGCCGAATGTCGCTCCCGGAACAACGACGGCCGCTCCGCAACGGTAAACCGGAATGATTCGGAATTGCCTTCCGTGGCTCGCCGGTATTTCGATCCTCTCGGTCACGATCTGGGGGGCGGCGATACCGGCCGCCGCTCAGAAGGCGTCCGCCGGAGCCGTCGCGCCGCGTCCCGAAACCGAAGCCGCACGTCTGTTGCGGAGCGCGGAGAGTTCGGCGCGGTCCGGAAACTGGGCGGCGGCGATCCGTCAACTGGAACGGGCGGCGACGCTGGCTCCGAACGATCCCGTACCCCATCGACGACTGGCGTCCGTCTATCGAAAGGCCCGCTATCCGGATCGCGAGATCGTTGCCCTGGAACAGGCGCTCCAACGGGCCCCCGACGATGCCGACAGCGCGTTACGGCTCGGCGAGATCTATATTTCGCTGGTCTGGTTCGAGAAAGGAAGGGAAAAGGTCGTCCAGGCGGAACGCGCCGGAACGACAGACCCCCGACTGTTCGTCCTGCTGGCGACTCAGGCGTATATGCGTTTCCAGTATCCGCAGATGGAGCGAGCCGCCGTGGAAGGACTTCGCCGTTTTCCGGGTCACGTGGCGATTATGACACTACTATCGGAGGCATATCGTCTCCAGGGACGTCTGCCCGAAGCCGAAACCCTGTTGTTGCGCGTCCGCGACACGACCGCCGACTCGCAGGCGAAAGCGGCGTGCCGGACGGGACTGGCTCGCCTCCTGTTGAGCGAAGGCTGGAAGCCGCCGCGTTTTGCGGACGCCGAAAAGGAGGCCCGCGCCGCGTTACGGATCTCGCCGAAGGAGACGGATGCACACTACTGGCTGGGGCGAGCGCTGCAGCTTCAGGGAAAGAACGACGCGGCGATCGAGCAATATGAGATCGTCTATCGCCGGGACCCGGAGTTCGAGCGAACCGCCTACTATCTGGGTGGCCTCTATCTGCGCTCCCGCGATAAGGCGAAACGGGCGCTGGGCGAGCGCCGAATGGCCGCTTACCGCCGTCTGATCGCCCGAAACGAACGGTATCGGGATGCGAGAGATGCGGTCTGGCAGCATCCGGAACGACCGGAAGCGCACCGGCGCATGGGGCAGGAATATCTGAACGTCGGCCAGCTGCCGGAAGCGATCGTCGAACTACGTGAGGCGCTTCGACGCCGACCGGAGGATTCGGAGGCGCGGCGACTGCTGGTGCTCGCGCTGAATAAATCAGGACGAAAGACCGAGGCGATGGCGCTGGACGCCCGCCCGAAGGCGCGGAGCCAGGCCTCCGCGTCACCGATGCGAAAGGAATGAGACACAGAATGACGGATGCCGCACATACCCGACCGAACGGTGATGCGCCGTTGGAGCACGCCACCCCGGAACAGGTCCGCTTCTACCGGGAGGAAGGTTACCTGAAGTTCGGGCGTATCTTCGACGATGCCGAAATGAGCGAACTCCGCCGGCATGTCGATGAGAGGATCGCCGCACTGCCCGCCGGTAAGCGGCCCGAGGAGATGGATACGCCGCATTTCACCGATGCGTACCTGTTTCGGTATCTGGCCCATCCGCGGGTGCTGGATGTCGTCCAGGATTTCATCGGTCCGGATATCGTGCTCTGGTCGAGCCACTTCATCGCCAAGCCCGGCGGCGACGGCAAACGCGTTCCCTGGCACACGGACGGCGCGTACTGGAACAACGCTCTTTCGCCGATGGACGTGATCACGCTCTGGCTGGCCGTGGACCCCTCCCGCGTCGAGAACGGCTGCATGAGGGTTATTCCCGGTTCGCACAAAACGGCGGATTCGATGGAAATGTACGAACCGGTCGATAAGGCGACCGACCTGTTTCACGCGCGTCTTCGCCAGGACCTGGTCGACGAATCGAAAGCGATCGATCTGGAACTGGCGATCGGGGAGTGCCATTTCCACGATGCCTGGACGGTCCACGGTTCCAATCCGAACACGTCGTCCCTCCGCCGATGCGGCTATACGATGCGTTACATGCCTGCGAACGTCGTTCATCAGGCGCAAGGATGGAGCAAGGACCACAAAATCTATCTCGTTCGCGGCGAGGATCGTACGTGCGGGCGCAACCAGTACGCCCCGGTTCCCGACATCGCCTGATTGCGTTTGTCCGTTCACGGACCACAGGGAGAGATATGCAGCCGGTAAATATCGGTCTGATCGGGTGCGGCAACATCAGCGGCACCTACTTACGGACACTTCAGCAGTTCCCGGAGATCCGCCTGATCGCCTGTGCGGATCAGGACCCGGCGCGGGCGCAGGTGCGCGCCACCGAGTTCGGTATCGCGGCCGACTCCGTCGAGTCGTTGCTCGCCCGCCCGGAGATCGAAATGGTCGTCAACCTGACGACTCCGGCCGCGCACTTTGAGATATGCCTTGCCGCGCTGGAGGCCGGCAAGCATGTCCATGTCGAAAAGCCGCTCGGAATCACCCTCGAACAGGGCGAGAAACTGTTGGCGACAGCCGAACGCAACCAGTTGCGGATCGGCGTCGCTCCCGATACCTTTCTGGGCGGCGGCTTCCAGACCTGCCGGAAGCTGATCGACGACGGATGGATCGGCGAACCGATCGGCGCATTCGCCTCGGTGCTGAATCACGGACACGAACACTGGCACCCGAATCCGGATTTCTATTACGAACCCGGTGGCGGGCCGATGTTCGACCTCGGGCCGTACTATCTGGCGACGCTGATTTCGCTGATCGGCCCCCTCACCGGCGTCACCGGGTCGGCGCGAACGACCTTTCCGACGCGAACCATCACCAGCCAGCCGCGATACGGTCAGTCGGTCCGGGTCGAGGTGCCGACCCACGTACTCGGCCTGCTGGATTTCGCCGGGGGCGGTTCCGGAATGCTGATTACGACCTTCGACGTCTGGGCTTCCCAGCTTCCCTGGATCGAGATCTACGGCTCGGAAGGAACCCTCTCGACACCGGACCCGAACTGGTTCGGCGGTCCGGTGCGGATCAAACGTCAGGGGGCGACCGATTGGAGCGAGGTTCCGCTGACGCATGGCTTCAACGACCGTGGCAATCGGGGGATCGGAGCCGTCGATCTGGCGCTGGCCCTGCGATCCGGTCGTCCTCACCGATGCAGCGCCGAGATGGGCCTGCATGTTCTGGAGGCGATGCACGGAATACACGTTTCGGCGGAAACCGGACGGCGTTACGACATGCGTACCGTCTGCCAGCGCCCCGCGCCGATTCCGATCGGGCCTTCCCTGATGAACCGAATCGACGATGCGCCGGCGGAAAATTCATAGAGGCAACGAATGTACAAGACACTGGCGGCGTACGCGGTCGGCGTACGCGTGAATAATACGGAAGAAGCGATCGCCGCCGCGCTGCAGGGCGGGTTTCAGGGGGTGGAACTTTACCTCCCGGAGGTCACCGCGCTGGTCGAGGAGCGCGGGGCGGAGGCCGTTTGCGGTCTGTTTCGAAACGCCGGAGTTCGCCCGGCCGGCTTTCTGATCCCGTTCGATTGGCGGGCAGGAGAGGCGGACTGGCACAAAGGGATGGAGCAACTTCCCCGGCAGGCGGCCGCCGCTCAGGCGCTCGGGGTGACCCGCGCCATGACCTGGGTGCTATCCTACTCGGACGACCTGGATTTCGAGGCGAACCGTCGGTTCCACATCGAACGTCTGCGCCCGATCGCCGCGATTCTCAATCAGCACGGCATCCGTTTCGGTACGGAGTTTCTCGGGCCGAAAACGTTGCTGGACGGCAAGCGATACCCGTTTATCCGGACGCTTGCCGAAATGCTGGCCCTGGCGGAGGAGATCGGACCGAATGTCGGCGTTCTTCTCGACGCCTGGCACTGGTACACGTCGGGCGGAACCGTCGAGGATATACTGGCGCTCAAACCTGAGCAGGTGGTGTACGTGCATGTAAACGACGCCCCGGCCGGCATTCCGATCGACGAACAGGAGGACATGCGTCGAAAGATGCCCGGTGCGACGGGTATCATTCCGATCGCCCCATTCCTCCGCGCGCTGAAACGGATCGGGTACGACGGACCGGTGGCACCGGAACCGTTTGACGCCGACCTGGGGACGATGGCGAGCGATGCCGACCGCCTGAATGCGGTCTCATGGGCGATGAACCATGTCTTCGATCGGGCGGGGATCGTTCCCGGAGCGGAAGCGTCGGTGGTCGATGGCGTCCGGGCCAATATCGTCGCCGAACGGACGCTGCGCTTCGAATGGTTTTCCCTTCCTGCCGCGCCACAGGGATCGCAGGTGTTGCTTCGAACGCTCCGGACGATCATCAGCGCGGGTACGGAACTCGCCAACTATACGGGCCTGGAGTCGGACACGCGGGTGCCCGGAGCCTGGTGTTACTATCCGTGGCGTCCGGGATATGGCGGAATCGGGGAGGTGCTGGCGGTCGGTCCGCATGCGCCGCGGCACTTACAGCCGGGAATGCGGGTCTACGGCATCCTGAACCATGCCTCGCATGCCCTGTTGGACACCGGGTGGCAGCTCTGTGTCCCGGTTCCGGAGGAGCTCGACTCCTCGACCGCCGTCATGGCGCGAGTGGCGAACGTCGCCATCACCGGGATTCAGCGGGCGAGGGTCTCGCTCGGGGAAACCGTGGTAATTGTCGGTCTAGGACAGGTCGGCAACCTTGCGGGCCAGTTTTTCGCTCGCGCCGGTCAGAGGGTCATCGGACTCGACCTGTCGCCCGCGCGACGTGCCCTGGCCGAACAGGTCGGGTTCGCCGCGACCTTCGATCCCCGCGATTACCTGCCGGACGTCGTTTCGGTGTCGGAAGCGGAACGGTCGAAGCGCAGCCGGGAGATCGGCGGCGGTACGCAACCGTCGGTAATCGTCGATGCGGTCGGCGATTCCCGGATCGTGGAACAGGCGGTCCATCTCGTCGCCGATAACGGACAGGTCGTGATGCTGGGGACGCCTCGCGCCGAGTACCGGTCCGACTGCACGGTCGCGCTCAAACGGGCCCACTTCCGCGGAATTTCGATCATCGGGGCGCTGGAGTGGAAGATTCCCCTGATGAAGCGGAACAGCACGACGGTTTCGACCGAAGGGAACGCCGAATTGATCCTGCGAATGATCGTCGACGGCGCTCTTCAGGTACTTCCGCTCCGCACTCATGTGTTGCCGGGCGGGCAACTCGCCACCGCGTACGACGGCCTGTTGAACGAAAAGGACCGGTATCTGGGCGTCGTGCTCGACTGGGAGACCTATCCGCTTCCGATCGGCGAGGATTGAACTCCGGAAAATGACGGGGCGCGCGTTTCTGCTGGGCATCCTCTTCATTCCGATACTCTGTTTCTGGAATGTCTACAGTGATGTGGTTGCCCAGTCGACCGAACTGGCGGTCATGTCGCTCTCGATCGCCGTCGTCTTTCTGTTGATGGTGTTGCTGTGCATCAACGCCGCTCTGAAGCGATGGCTGCCGCGCCACGCCTTCACCCAGGCGGAACTGCTTTTCCTTTATATCTTCCAGACGACGTCGATCACGATCAGCAGTGTCGGTATGGTGCAGTTCCTGAACATGGGAATTGCGAACATATTTCATTTTGCGACGCCGGAGAACGAATGGGCGGCGGAGATTCACCCGTTTCTGCGGCGTTTCGCCTTTCCCGACCCGTCCGTCCTGCCTGACTTCTACCGGGGGGAGTCGACCTTCTTCACGGCGGAACATCTCCGCGGCTGGCTGTCCCCGATCGTTTTCTGGTCGGCGTTCATCGTCGCCCTGCTTTTTGTCATGCTCTGCGTCAACACGATCCTGCGCCGTCGCTGGATCGAACAGGAGCGATTGACCTTTCCGCTGATCATTTTGCCGCTGGAAATGACGCGCCCCTCGCTGACCGGAACCGGGCCGCGGGGGTTCTTTTCCAGCAAGACGATGTGGCTGGGTTTTCTGACCGCGTTTGCGCTACAGACATTGGCCGGAATCGCGTTTTTGTATCCGTCCATCCCGTATCTGCCGATCAAGCCGAGCGAACCTGCCCTGCGGATCATCGATCCCGAGCAGGGCGGTCTGTTCTATTCGTCGCCGTGGAACGCGATCGGCACGATGGAACTCGGGTTTTATCCGATGGTGATCGGCGTCGTGTACCTGCTACCGCTGGACGTCTCGTTTTCAGCCTGGTTTTTCTTCTTCGTCCGCAAGGCGGAGGACGTTTTGATGACGGCGTTCGGCTTTCGAAGCGAGGGGGCAAGTCCGACGCTTGCCCGGATGCCGTATTACGGGGAACAGGCGCTCGGGGCGTTCCTGGGTCTGGCGGCGTTCTCGCTCTGGGGGATGCGGGATTACCTGAAACAGGTGTGGAGAACCGTCCTTAGGCCGGGAACGGCGGGGACCTTCGATGACCGCGATGAGCCGTTGTCCTACCGGACCGCGGTCTTTGGCGTCGCCATCGGCCTGCTGGCCCTGACCGGATTCGGCCTGGCGGTGGGTCTGTCCGCCGGTATCGGCCTGCTCTTTTTCCTCCTCTATTTTCTCGTTATCATCACCTACACGCGGATACGCGCCGAGGCGGGCCTGCCGTGGAGTTTCGGACCGGACATGACCCCACACCAGTTGATTGCGGCGACGGTCGGAACCCAGTCACCCGGCATGGCCAATCTGGTCGGACTGACTCAGTTTCAATGGATGGACCTGGACTACCGAACGACCGTCATGCCCAACCAGTTCGAAGCGATGAAACTGGCGCAGGAGGCCCGGTTAAAACCGCGCCAGATCGGCCTGGCCATCGTGGTCGCGAGCGTCGTCGGTGTGCTGGCCGCCTGGGTTTCGATACTGAGCTGTTATTACCGGTTCGGCGCATCGTCCGCAAATGTCGACGAGTGGCGAACGTCGATGGGCAATACGCCCTGGAACATCCTGAACGGCTGGATGTCCGATCCGGGCAAATGGGACTGGCCGCGCCTGGGCGGAGTCGGGGCGGGCGTTCTGATCACCTGTCTGCTGGCGATCGGGCGTGCCCAGTTTTTCTGGTGGCCGTTCCACCCGACCGGGTATGCGCTGGCCGGGACCTTTACGATGCCCTGGCTCTGGTCGGGAACGCTTCTCGGGTGGATGATCAAGGGATTAATTCTGCGTTATGGCGGAATGCGGGCGTACCGCGCGGCGTTTCCGTTTTTCGTCGGGCTGATTCTGGGCGATTACGTCTCCGGCAGCCTGTGGGCGTTGCTCGGACTGGTTCTCGGGGTTTCGACCTACCGTGTCGCCCCGATCTGAGAGAGGGGTTGTCGCGGAAAACGGATCAAACCGGTCTGCCCTCGTAAATGTGCGGTAAAATCGGTTTGAGATTTCGAACGCTCCGTTAAGGAACGTTTTTCGCCCGCGGTTCGCCAGGACTGCGGGCCTTTTTCGTTCCTTGCCGAACATACCCCCACGGGGTATGATGACGACGTGAAAGCGAATACGGAACCACGAAAGCGGATGAAAGATCGGGTGAACCGGATCGGCGGACAGGTCGCAGGGATCGCGCGGATGATTGATGAGGACCGGTACTGCGTCGATATCCTGACGCAGATCGCCGCCGCCCGTTCCGCCCTCGATACTCTGGGAATCGAACTCCTGACCGAACATATCGAATCCTGTGTCGTGGGTCATGGAACGGGATCGGAGCATGAATGCGCCCGCCCGATGTCCCGGGAGGAACTGATGGCCGAGGTCCGCTCGGTTCTCGGTCGATTCCTCAAATAGCCTCCTCCAATTTGCCAAATATACCCCCACGGGGTATATTACATTCAAGGATATACCCCCGGGGAGTATGATAGGAAACGGATGATGGCGAGCGATTTGCAGGAACGAAATCGACCTGACGCGGCGGAACGCGTTGGCGAGGGGGTCAGCCGTTTTCCGGTGACCGGAATGACGTGTGCCGCCTGCGCCCGCCGGATCGAGAAGGTGCTGAACCGCCGGGTCGGCGTCCGTAGCGCGAACGTCAACTTTGCCACGGGAGAGGCGACCGTCCGGTACGATCCCGACCAGGTCGACGGGGCGACGATTGCGGGGGTGGTGGAGGACGCCGGCTACGGCGTCGTGCGGTCCGCGCCGGCCGTGCCGCCGGGAAGCGGGGCGGCGTCCGACGACCGGGCGGACGGGGCTGAGACGATCGAGGAATCGGAGGTGGTCGAGAAGGCGCATGCGGCGGAATTCCGCGATACGCTTCGACGTTTCCTTGTGGCGGCGGTCCTGTCGTTGCCCGTCCTCGTACTGGCGATGTCCCATGGGCGGATCGATTTTCCGGGGATGAACGGGGTCCAGTTTTTGTTGACGGCTCCGGTCGTCCTGTATGCGGGGGCGCCGATCTACCGGGCGGCTCTGGCGGCGTTCCGGCACCGTGCCGCCGACATGAACACGCTCATTTCGCTGGGAACCGGCACGGCTTTTCTCTATTCGACCGTGGCTACCCTGTTCCCCTTCCTGTTTGTTCCTGCCGTTCCGCCGACACGGGGTGCGCCGCACTCGGCGATGCCGATGAGCGACTCCGTTCCGGTGTACTTTGAGGCGGCGGCGGTGATCATCGCCCTGGTGTTGCTCGGCCGCCTGCTCGAATCGCGGGCGCGGGGGCAGACCGGGGAGGCGATTCGTAAGCTGATCGGGTTGCGAGCGAAGACGGCGCGCGTGTTGCGGGACGGTCGGGAGACGGACGTGCCGATCGCGCAGGTCCTGGTCGGCGATATCGTGCTGGTCCGTCCGGGCGAGAAGATCGCAACCGATGGCGTCGTCGTCGAGGGCAGGACCACGGTCGATGAATCGATGCTGACCGGGGAAAGCCTGCCCGTGGAGAAGACCGTTGGCGCGGACGTCTTCGGGGCTACCATGAATCGTACCGGGGCGATCCGATTTCGCGCGACCCGGGTCGGCGGCGATACGGTTCTGGCACAGATCGTCCGCCTGGTGAAGGAGGCGCAGGGTCATCGGGCTCCGATCGCCCGGCTGGCGGACGTCATTTCCGGCGTATTTACACCTGTCGTTCTGGGTATCGCCGTCGTGACCTTCCTCGTCTGGCTCCTGCTCGGACCGGCGGAAAACCGCTTTACGTTCGCCCTGATGAATTTTGTCGCCGTGCTGATCATCGCCTGTCCGTGCGCTCTGGGACTGGCGACACCGACGGCGATTCTGGTCGGGACCGGGCGTGGCGCGGAACTGGGCGTTCTGATCAAGGGCGGGGCATCGCTGGAACGAGCCCATCAGGTGCGGACCGTCGTCCTGGACAAAACGGGGACGATCACCGAGGGGCGTCCGGTCGTTACCGATCTGGTATCGGTGGGCGATATCGGGGAGGAGGAACTGTTGCGCCTGATTGCGTCGGCGGAACGGGGCAGCGAACATCCCCTCGGCGAGGCGATCGTTCGAGCGGCCGGTGAACGAGGGCTGTCGCTGGCGGAGGGAACGGATTTTCAGGCGACGCCCGGACGGGGCATTAAGGCAAACATCGAAGGACGCACGATCCTGCTTGGCAACGAACGCTGGATGGAAAGACACGGTGTCCGGTTCGAGCGTTGGGAGTCGGCCATTCGGGCGCTGGCGGAGGCGGGCAAAACGCCGATGTATGTGGCGTCCGACGGCGTTCCGGCGGGGTGGATCGCCGTCGCCGATCCGGTTCGGCCCGGGGTCGTCGCGGCCCTTTCCGGATTGCGCCGGATGGGTATCGAGGTGGTCATGTTCACGGGGGATCACCCGAGTACGGCGGCGGCGGTGGCGAAAACGGTCGGAATCACGCAGTTCCGGGCGGAAATGCTTCCGGAAATGAAAGCGGAAGAAATCCGTCGGCTCCGGACCGAGGGGAAGGTCGTCGCGATGGTCGGAGACGGAATCAACGATGCTCCGGCGCTCGCTCTGGCCGATGTCGGCATGGCGATCGGTACGGGGACGGATATCGCGATGGAGACGGCGGATATCACCCTGGTACGCGGCGACCTGCGCGGGGTCGTCACGGCGATCGCGCTGTCGAGGGCGACCATGCGAACCATCCGGTGGAATCTGTTTCAGGCGTTCGTCTACAACGCTCTGGGCATTCCGCTGGCGGCCGGTCTGTTCTACCCCTGGACGGGCTGGTTGCTTTCGCCGGTCATCGCCAGTCTGGCCATGAGCCTTTCGAGCGTCTCCGTCGTCACGAACAGCCTGCGCCTGCGGGGTTTTCGTCCGCCGGTCGCCTGAGCCAGGGGCGAAACGTTTTCCGAAGGCGGTTTTTTCTCTATACGTTCGAAAACGGCCGAAAACTCCGAATTTGCGACTATAATCCGTTTAGGCGTTCGGCGATTGTCCCGGCGAACGCGATGAACTATTTCCGGTGACAACGAACAGGTCACCACAGGATCGATGATGAGATTGTTCGCAAGGATCTTTTTCGTTTTCTTCGCTCCGGTTCTGTCGATCGGGATTGTCCGGGCGCAGGAACCGGTGGTACTTTCTCTCTATCCGCCCGGTTCGCCGACACTGCAGGGGCAGAACGAAAAAGAGATTCTGACCCCGCCGGATCCGAAACCGGGCCAGTATTACAACATCCGCAATGTCCATAATCCGACGATTACGGTCTTTCTTCCGGCCAGGGAGAAGGCAACCGGAACCGCGATCATCGTCGCGCCCGGAGGCGGGCATCGCGAACTGGGCTGGCCGAACGAAGGTCTGCGCATCGCCGAATGGCTGAACGAACGGGGCGTCGCGGCGGCCGTCCTCAAATATCGTCTTGCCTTCACGCCCGGATACCGGTACACGGTCGAGGGGGAGGCGCTCCAGGATACCCGGCGCGCTTTCCGTCTGGTGCGGAACCGTGCGAAGGAATGGGGAATCGACCCCAAACGGGTCGGAATTCTCGGGTTTTCGGCGGGAGGGGCACTGGCCGCGTTGGTGCATATGCGGAACGATCCCGGAAAACCGGAAGCGACGGACCCGGTGGAGCGCGAGAGTTGTCGTCCTGATTTCGTCGCTCTGGTCTATGCCGGGTGGGCGCCGATGAACTTTTCCATTCCCGCGGATGCCGGCCCGGCGTTCCTGACCAGTGCGGGACTCGACGATGCGTTCCACGCCAAACAAACGGTCGAGTATTACAACCTCCTTTTCAGTGCCGGCGTACCCGTCGAACTGCACATCTACGGTCACGGTGGGCATGGCGGGGCGATTGGCGAACGTAAGGGAATTCCGTTTGGCACATGGCATATCCGCTTTCAGGAATGGCTGGCGGATCTGGGGTACCTGAAACGATGAGACGATGGCTTATCGCCCTGTTGCCGTTGGCGATCCTGCTGGCTGTTCAACCGACCGTAGGGTCCGCCTCCGGCGAAGAAACGACGTTCGAGCGTACGGTCGCGCCGTTCCTGCGTCAGCACTGTCTCGGCTGCCATACGAAAGGAGCGGCGAGCGCCGGACTGGAACTGGACGGATTTCTGACGGCTGCCTCTCTGCAAAAGGATCCCGACAGTTGGAAGCATTTCGTGTCGCGGATTCGAACCGGTCAGATGCCGCCGCCCGGATCTCCTCGCCCCGACCCGGTCCGGACGAAAACGGTCACGACCTGGGTCCTTGACGAAATAACGCGTCAGGAAAAGGCGGTGCGTCCACGTGCCGGTCGGGTGACCGCCCGGCGATTGAACCGGGTCGAATATAACCATACGGTCCGCGACCTGCTCGGGGTAACCGTTCGCCCGGCTGATGATTTCCCCCAGGATGATTCCGGGTACGGTTTCGACAACATCGGCGATGTGCTGTCGCTCTCGCCTCCGCTCCTCGAAAAGTACCTGACGGCCGCCGAACAGGTCGCGCGCGAGGCGATTTTCGGACCGGAAAGGACGCCGATCCGGCTGGTCGAACTGCGGTCACCCCGAAAGGACGCGGTGCCGCCGGATAAGATACCGGCGCAATACGATGAGGAGGGGCTCACGCTTCCGCAGGCATTCCATACGGTTTACCGTTTCCCGAACGATGGGAAGTACGTCGTCCATGCCGTGCTGAGCGGTCTTCGGCCGGACGGTT
>JANRLW010000015.1:0-21121 GCA_033762295.1 Capsulimonadales bacterium | reverse complement strand
TGTCGATATCGCTTTTCTCCCACACCTGGTCGTAGGAGAGGCTGCCTCCGAGGATGGCGGCGAGGATCGTGCGGTCGCGTTGCAGGGTCTCGGTCAGGTGGGTGACGGCGCGTTCGAATCGTTCGCGCACCTCGGCATTCGGGTCGATCATGGCTCACCTTTCTCCGCAGGTCGTTGTCGGGTCACGTCACTATATCGCCCGGCGCATCGAAGCGGACATGAAAATTCTTCGGTCGGCGTTTAACAACCGGAACGGTCCTTACGATAAGGGTAACGGATCGGGGAGGAAACCGCGATCTCGCATTAAGAACGACGGAAAACGAATTTTATGAAGTTTCGACCGACACAACGACAGAACGGCGCGACTGGCGCGAAACGGAACGGCGCACATCGCCGGCGTTTCCGTGGCGCGAGCTGTTACGGTTCGGTCGCAAGGACGCCGATCACCCCGGAGGACAGGATGGCATAGCCACCTGAACTCGGAAGGTACGTGATCGGCCCCGGGCATCGCAGATGCCGGGGCCGTCGTTTTTCGGAGAGACGGGGAGTCCGGCGGTAGGCTGCGGTCGTTGCCGGTTACGAGAGGATTTGCATTTGCCCGGTTAGCTCAGTCGGTAGAGCGCGACTCTGAAAAGGTCGGCGTCGGAGGTTCGAACCCTCTGCCGGGCATCGGTCGAGACCTGTGCCCTCTGTGGGCCGGCAGGCACCTGTAACTCAATCCGGAAGAGTGCCGGTCTTCGAAACCGGTGGTTGCACGTTCGAGTCGTGCCGGGTGCGTCGTCAGGGGATTTTTGCACGCGTAGCTCAGCGGATAGCAGCATCAGGTTGCGAACCTGAAGGTCGGAGGTTCGATTCCTCCCGTGTGCGCTGGTCGGTGCGACCGGAAAGGGCCTTGTAGCTTGACGGTCGAGCAAGCGGCTTTTAACCGCTCGGTCCGGGTTCGATTCCCGGTGGGGCCATAAGAAGGAAGGAGACAACCATGGTACACGTTCGCTTTAACGGACGCTCGACGGAGATGGACGAGCGCCAGCTGAAACTGACGGTCGGAATGAACGACGCCGATATCAAGGCGCGCATCGCCCGCCATCTGGAGATCGATGTCCGGCGGCTGGACGGTTACGTCGTCGACCGGACGCCGACCGGGAACATCGTCCTCCGGCCCGAAGCGGTCTACGGTTGACAAAATGACAGCGATATAAACGATATAAAGATTTCCTCCCGCGCCCCGATGCAGGAAGCGTACACACTCGCCTTATGGAGGCCGTGGTCGCAGGTTCGAATCCTGTCTCCCCGATCGTCGGGGAGTAGCTCAGTGGTAGAGCGCGGAACGTGAAAACCCGCTTTTTCGACTTGCGCGGGAGGAAAATTGCGGGGGCGGGCGTACCCCGAACGGAAAAGCGTACAAACGGACAAATCGCCAAAAAGCGATGAGAAGGTTCGATTCCTTCCCCTCTTCTGAGGAAAAACTCCGCTTTTCGAACTTGTACGCCCGCTCGAATGTCCGTCTCGCGCCCTGATCGGTGAAGCGTACATACAAGCTCATTCGGTAGAGCATCTGTTTGAGAAACAGAGGGTAGTCGGTTCGATTCCGGCGTATTTTTGTGGGAAACCACCGCTTCATCAACTTGCGCGAGCCGGTTGGAAAAACCGGAAAGCCCCGATCCGCGGCGGATCGGGGCACGGAGGATCAGGCGCGGCGCTTGCGGCGGAGGATGCCGACCGCCGCCAGTCCGAGGGTCAGCAGGCCGAACGCACCGGGTTCCGGCGCGGCGGTCAGTTCGAGGACCCGACCGATACCCGGCGTACCGCCACGGTCCGTGACGAAGATGCGACCGTCGTCCGTGACGAGGAGACCCGTGGGGTTGGTCAAGCCGGAGTACAGCAGGGTGCGGTCGCCGGTGGTCGGATCGATCCGCCAGAGCAGACCCGGTCCCTGCCATCCGGCGCCCAGCGCGAACGAGGTCGCGTACTGGAGCGCATACAGGCTGCCGTTCGAGAAGACCAGGTCGGTCAGGTAGGAGTAGGGGCCATCCGGCGTCGGCAGGACGCCGATCACGCCGCCCCCGGCGGCCAGGGTAAAGATATCCGCCGTGCCCGGGTTGAAGGGGAAACCGGTCAACTGGGAGACGAACAGATTGCCGGAACCGTCGGCGGCCACGGCGGTCGGAACCGCCTGGGCGAAGGGTGGGCCGACCGGGGTCGGGTTGGGCTTGGAACCGAAGATGCCCTGAACGGCCAGATTGAAGGTGTCCGTGCCGGGAGCGGTTTCCGTCGCGCGAATCAAGGAGTTGCCGCCCGCATCGGCGATCAGGAAGCCGTCGCTCGTTGCCAGCAGGCCGTACGGGTTACTGTTGATGTCGTCGACCGGGTCCGCGCCGTTGGGGTTCAGATCGGACTCCACCTGGGAGATGTCCGCGACCGCCGTGTAAGTGCCGTTCGTCAGGTCGAACCGGACCAGTTTTCCGAAGTCGGTGGTTTCGGAGATTCCGGCGCGGAGCGCGGGATCGCCGATGAAGCCGATCAGGCCGTAGAGGCTGCCGTTGCGAAACGCGATATCGGAAAGTCCGGCGGCCTCCGCGCCGCCGGTCGGAGCGAGCGACGGAAGATCGGTCACGACCCGCGTTTGGACGCCGTTCCGCAGGCGCGTCAATGCGCCGGTGCTGCCATAGGACTGCGGACCGGTCGCGCCGACGACGGTCGTTCCGGAACCGCCGACGCCGCCTTCGGAAACGTACAGGGTGCCGTCCGGGCCGATCGCCAGACCGTAGGGATTGTCCAGATTGGACATGACTTCGATTGCGGTCAGCGATTGCGCCCGGACACCGGTCGCCATGATCGCGATCAAACCGAGTCCGAGGCCGACCTTCATGGTGCGGCCGAAAGCACGTGCAGAGAGGTACATAGTCGCTCCTATCCATCAGTGTCTTGCGGGCCAATTCCCGCAAGCCGATGAATTGTACTCAAAACAAAGATTAAAATTGTCGGAGGTTCGGAGGAAACGGGGACTTGCCGCGCCCCAACCGAAGGGACTTACACACGTCTCACACTACCCTGGGCGCGCGTCGGACGAACGCGCTGCGATACCGGAGCCTGAAAAGCCGGAAAACCTGATGTGAAAACGTCAGGCAGTCCTTTGAACTTGCGCGGCGAGCATCGAGAAAGGAGGCAAACACGATGCGAAATACGACCCATATGAACGGAATGACGAACTTCGAGCGGGACCTGCGTCTGGAGATGCTGAACTCGCTCCTGACGACTCCGCACCGCGAACTGGAGAAGGTGGCCGGTCTGCACCACGAGATGGTCGAGATCGACCCGATCTTCTACGGGCACCTGGCGACCTGGTATCTCCGGAGCGGCGATGTGCGCGACCACAAGGAGGTCTTCGTCGCCAACCTGCTGGTGTCGGGCGTCGCGGAGCATCGGGACGCGGGATTCATGCTGCTGCAGGAGCTTCCGCCGTACCAGGTCGCGCGCGTCGTGGACTTCCTGAAGCGGAACAAGAACAAGGTGCCGCGTTCCGCCCGGACGGCGGTGACCCGTTACCTGCGAAAGCGGGAGGCGGACCCGGCTTTCTTCGACCGGACGGCTCTGCGGGGGCGGGCGGCGATGAAGCATCTGTACGCCACGCTGCACATCGCGCCGTCGCCGCGCGCCGACGCCGTCCTGTTCAAGGAGACGCCGCCGGAAGGAAGCGTGGCGGCCGCGATGAAGGCCCTCGCTCGCGCCGGGAATCCGGCGGAGCAGGCGCGGATCATCGTGGAGCACCGGATTCCGTACACGACGGCGATCGGCGCGATTCGCAAGATCACGCCGACGGTTCTGGTCGCGCTGGTCGACGCCATGTCGCCCCAGGAGGTCATCAACAACCTGGCCTCCCTGAAAGCGCGCGGTGCGATGGACAACGAAAACGTGAAATCGCTGATCGACGCCCGGTTGGACGCGGCGAAGACGGCGGGACGCGTTTCGGCGTTCAAAGCGCTGGTTGCGTCGGAGAACATCGCCGAACTCGATACGGGAACGCGTGAGCGGCTGGAAAAGATCGCCAGCGAACAGGTTCGAGCGAAGGGGAAGATCACCCGTTCGACGGCCCTGCTGGTCGATAAGTCCGGTTCGATGTCGCAGGCGATCGAGATCGGAAAGCGGCTTGCCTCTCTGATCTCGGGCGTGACGGAGGCGCCGCTTTACGTCTACGCCTTCGACACCATGCCGTACCCGGTACAGGCCGACGGTAACGATCTGACCGACTGGGAGAAGGCGTTCAAGCTGATCCGTGCCGGGGGTGGGACGTCCTGCGGTTGCGCGGTCGAGGCGTTGCGTCTGAAAAAGCGACGGGTGGAGCAGATCATCCTCGTGACGGACGAGGGCGATAATACCGCCCCGCTCTTCGGACCGGCCTACGAGGCCTACTGCCGGGACATGGCGTGCGCCCCGAACGTCGTCCTGATCCGGGTGGAAGGGGCGACGAACGACGTGCAGCGACAGCTGAAGGGCACGGTGGCGGTGGATTCGTTCACCTTTACCGGGGACTACTACTCGCTGCCGAACCTGGTGCCGCTCCTGGCGCGCCCGTCGCGCCTGGAACTGCTGATGGAGATTCTGGAAACGTCGCTGCCGGTCCGGGACGACCGGCACGGCGCGACGATCCACTGACCGTGATCTACCGACCGCGAACGGGGGCCACCGCCCCCGTTCGTTTCTTTTTCCCGGGTACAATGAAGCGATACCGATGAACGCGCTTCCCTCCGTCACTCTTCCCGGAACCGATATTACGACCTCACGGATCGGGTTCGGCTGTAATGCCCTGCTCGGAACCGACCGGACGCGACGTCAGGCGCTCGAACTGCTGGAGACCGCGTTCGAGATGGGCATCCGTC
Source organism: Capsulimonadales bacterium (assembly GCA_033762295.1). GTDB lineage: Bacteria > Armatimonadota > Armatimonadia > Armatimonadales > Armatimonadaceae > JANRLW01. The sequence continues at coordinate 16,244 of JANRLW010000015.1, read as the reverse complement.
ATTTCGATGTTGCTCGTTCGTACGAAGCGGGGGACTCCGAGGAGGTGCTCGGCGTCTTCGCGCGTGACAAGCGCGACCGGATCACCATCACCAGCAAGTTTCGCGTCAACCACGGCGGCGATTTTCACCGGGAGAGTGCCTCCCGCGCCTGGTTGCGGCGTCGGTTACGCACGTCTCCCGTCGTTCTGGGCGTACGTCCGCTGCTGAAAAAGGTGCTCGGACGGGGAGACGCGCCGTCGGCGTCCGCTTCCTCGCCGTCCGCCGCCGTGCCCGCAGCCGAACCGGCGGGCGTGCGCCCGCCGTTCGATATCGCCCTGGCCCGGCAGAGTCTGGAAACCACGCTTCGCGAACTCCGTACCGACTATCTGGACCTTTTCTTCGTCCATGAGGGCGAGGTCGAGGATGCCCGGTCGGACGAACTGAGGGCATTTCTGGCGGAGGCGAAAGCGGCGGGGAAGGTGCGCCAGTACGGTTTCGGGTCGTCGTACGGACGAATCCGCCGTATCTGCGAGGCGGGCGCGACCTCGATCCCGGTGATGCAGTTCGAGAGCAGCCTCCTGTATCCCCATGTCGCGCCGGTACGCGCGTTCGGGCCGCGCGCGATCCTCACGCACGGCGCGATGGCCTCCTTGCCGGCGTTGCGGGCGAAAATCGCCGGTTCGGCGGCCCTGGCAAAGGAGCTTCGGACCCTGCTCGATGCCGATCCGGACGACACGGCGACCCTATCGAACCTTTTGCTGCGGTTTGCCCTGCGGGAAAACCCGGAGGGAGTGACGTTGTTCCGATCGTCCCGACCGGCGAATATCCGCGCCAACCTGAACCCGGACCGGATAGGCCGGACTCTTCCCGAAACCGTCTGGTCCGATCTCCTCGCCCGACTGTCCGACGAACCCGTCGGGGAGACGGGAACGGAAGCGGGAACGGAAAAGGGGATTGCAGGAGCGGAGGCATATCGGTTATAGTAAGGGGAATCCGCGTCCGCACGCATCGCCCGTATGGTAGACTGCATCGGATGTCGGAAGGCCGATGAGGAAAGCGAACCAGAGCGAATGTCGAAGTTAACTCCGGAAGTGACCAGGCGTCTCGACGAATTGATCTCCCGTTATCCGGTAAAAAAGGCTGCCCTGTTGCCCGCTCTCTGGGTGATGCAGGAGGTGTACGGCGGGGTGCTGACGTCGGAAGCGATGCGCGAAACGGCGGAATACCTCGAACTGCCCCCCGCTGAGGTGGCCGGAGTCGCGACCTTTTACACGATGTACAACAAGGAGCGTCTCGGCCGGCATAATATCGAGATCTGTCAGAATGTGCCGTGCATGGCGTTCGGCGCCGAGGAGTTGATCGCCCACTGCGAGCGTCGTCTGGGCATCCATGCCGGAGAGACGACCCCGGACGGAACCTTTACCCTCTCGCGCGTCGAGTGCCTGGGAGCCTGCTGTAATGCGCCCGCGGTGCAGGTCGGCGGGACATACTACGAGGACGTGACGATTCCGCGGATGGAGACGCTTCTGGAGGAGTTGAAGGCCGCGCCCTCCGAGACCGAAAAGCCACCGCAGGGCTTGATCTCGGAGACGCTTTCTTTTTGACCTGAGTTTGTGAAGATTTTCCCGAAGAGGTTCGTAAAGACCGCTCCGGGTTGGAAAGACGACCCTTTGACATGATGGAACAGCCACAGATCCTGTACAAGCATCGCCATGTGCCGGGAATCCACACGCTGGACGTTTACCTGGAGCACGGCGGGTACGAGGCCTTTCGCAAGGCGTTGACCATGACGCCGGACGCCATCATCGATGAAGTGAAAGTTTCCGGATTGCGCGGACGGGGCGGCGCGGGATTCCCGACCCATATCAAGTGGGCGGCCGTTCCGAAGAACAACGATGTCGAGCACTACCTGATCATCAATGCCGACGAGGGCGAACCGGGAACCGCCAAGGACCGGGACCTGATGAACGCCCTGCCGCACCTGCTGATCGAGGGGTGTCTATGCTCGATGGTCGCTCTGCGCGCGTCCAAATGCTACATCTATATCCGGGGCGAGTACGTTCAGCCATGGAAATCGGTGCAGAAGGCGATCAACGAGGCGCGGCGTGCCGGATTCATCGGGAAGAATGTCCTGGATTCCGGGATGGACTTCGAGATCCATACACACCTCGGCGCGGGTGCGTACGAGTGCGGCGAGGAGTCCGCGCTGATGTCGTCGCTGATGGGCGAGCGGGGGATGCCGCGTATGAAGCCGCCGTATGCCCCGTTGCCGCAGGTCAAGGGGGTCTGGGACCGTCCGTCCGTCGTCAACAATGTCGAAACGGTCTCCACCCTGGTGCCGATCCTGAACATGGGCGGCGCGGAGTATACCAAGATCGGCTACGGGTCGCCCCGGTCGCGCGGCACCAAGCTGTTCTCGATCTCGGGGCATGTGCAAAAGCCCGGCGTCTATGAGATCGTCCTCGGGACACCGTTCCAGGAGGTGCTGGAGATCGCGGGCGGCGTTAAAGGGAAGCTGAAAACCTATATCCCCGGCGGTTCCTCGATGGGGTTCGCTCCGCCGACCCCGCTGGACTATCCGTTCGATTACGAGGGAATCCCGCAGAACACCCAGACGCTCGGTCTGGGATCGGGCGGATTGATCGTGTTCAACGAGACGGTTCCGGTGGTGCCGCTGGCGCAGCGACTGACGGAGTTCTACCATCACGAATCGTGCGGAAAATGTACCCCTTGCCGCGAGGGTTTGAACTGGATGGTCAAGATCTACCAGCGGATCACGTCCGGGGCGGGGCGGGAGTCGGATATTGACCTTTTATGGGACATCTGCGACAATATCCGCGGCAAGTCGTTCTGTCCTCTGGGCGAAGGCGCGATCTGGCCGGTGATGACCTCGCTGCGCCTGTTCCGTAACGAATATCTCGAATACATCCGGACCGGCAGTTACACGCCGGTTCCCGCGGCGGCGTAAGCCATCGAACCTGACAGAGAATCGAACGCAACTATGGCGGATAAAGATACCATCAAGCAGCAAGACAGCGCGCAGGTGAACGCGGGCGGCGCGACACCGGCGCCGCCCCCCGGTCAGGGGATTCCGGGTGCGCCGGACGGCAAAGCCGAGGCCGGCAAGGAGCAGGTCATCGGCGAGGGCAGCGCGAAACTCGGCAGCGCGCCGGTCGGCGCGCAAGGCGTCCCGCAGGAGATGCAGAACAAGCAGGTGCAGGGTGGTCCGACCCCCGCGCCGGCCGCTCCCGGACAGTCCGCCGGTCCGACCGGGGAGCGTGAAAAGACCCCGATCGAGAAACAGGACGCCAAAACCGCCGAAAACAAGGCGGGAGCGGCGCAGGCCGCCGGAGCCGAGATGTTCACGGTGACGGTCGACGGAGTCCCCGTCGAGGTGCCGAAAGGAACCCTGGTCATCGAAGCCTGCTTCCGGGCCGGAGCCGACGTTCCCTACTTCTGTTATCACCCGCGCCTGACCTCGGTCGGCGCATGCCGCATGTGCCTGGCCTCGGTCGAACTGGAACAGTTCGGCGCGCGGCGTACGGCTCTGATGACCACCTGCAACCTGCAGGTGCAGAACGGCATGGTTGTCAAGACCGGCGTTCCCGATGTGAAAAAGGCGCAGAACGGAATTCTGGAGTTTCTGCTCGCCAACCATCCCCTCGATTGCCCGATCTGCGACCGGGGCGGCGAATGTCCCCTGCAGAACATGACCATCTCCTACGGGCCGCCGACCTCCCGCTTTATCGAGGAAAAACGGCACTACCCGAAGGCGCAACCGCTGTCCGATTTCGTCATTCTGGACCGCGAACGCTGTATCCAATGCATGCGCTGCACCCGGTTTTGCGACGAGATTGCCGGCGACGGACAACTGGACCTGCTCAACCGGGGGGCATCCTCCGAGATCGGGATCTTCTTCGGCACGTCGTTCACATCGAACTTCTCGGGGAATACGATCGAGATCTGCCCGGTCGGCGCGCTGACGTCGCGCACCTATCGCTTCGCCGGTCGTCCGTGGGAAGTGAAATCGGTGGATTCGATCTGTGCGGCCTGCGGAAACGGCTGCAATATCGCCGTTCAGCATCGGCTCGGGGAACTGGTCCGGATCAACGGTCGAACCAATGAGGAGATCAATGAGGAGTGGACCTGCGACCGGGGTAAGTTCGGCCAGTATTACGTCAACGACGAGCGACGCCTCTCCCAACCGCTGATTCGCCGCGAGGGGGAACTGGTCGAAGTCTCCTGGGACGAAGCGTTGATCGTCCTGCAGGATCGGATTCGAACCTACAAGGAGCATTACGGCCCCGACAGCATCGCCGGAATCGCCTCGACCCGCGTGACGCTGGAGGAGAACTACCTGTTCGCCAGGTATATGCGCGCCCTGGTCGGAACCAATAACATCGATCACCAGATGCGTCCCTATCCGTTCGAACCGATGCAGACGAGCATCGCGGCGATCGAGAACTTCCCGACGATTGTTTCGGTCGGGATGAAGCTCGATTTCGAACAGCCGATCGTTTACCTGCGTGTCGTCAAGGCGGTCAAGCGTAAGAACGCGAACTGGATTCAGGCGACGTCGCTCGACGCCTCCGTGACCCAGGCTCTGACGGAGGCCGGGGAGAATGCGGTCCTCCTGCTGCCGCACTACCTCGACCCCGAGGATATCCTGCGCGCCAAGATGATCTGCCGGACCGTCGGGGCGAAGCTGAACGTGCTGTTGCCCGACTGCAACTCCTGGGGTGCGCCGCTGGCGGGCGCGTCCCCGGCGTATCTGCCCGGCATGATCCGCAACGGAGCGTCGACCACCGTCGGCTTCGCCGAGGCGCGGGTCCATCTGGAGCGTGTCTGGAACGCCTCCCTGCCGACCAACCCCGGACTCGACATGGCGGGAATCCTCGCCGGAGCGGCGCGCGGCAAGATCAAGATGCTCCATATCATGGGCAGCGATCCGGCGAAGGAGTATGTCGATCCCGAGCTGGCGAGAAAAGCGCTGGCGAACGCGGCGTTCGTCGTCGTGCAGGACATGTTCCTGACGGAAACGGCACGCCATGCCGATGTTCTCCTCCCCTCCTCCTCCTTCATCGAGAAGGATGGAACGTTTGTCAATATCGAGGGGCGGGAACAGAAGATCCGGCAGGCCATATTGCCGCGTGGGAACTCGCGACCGGACTGGCGGATTCTCGCCGACCTGTTCGGACGACTGGGGACGCCGGTCCCCTATTTCTCGGCGCGTGATATCTACCGGGAGTACGCACGCGCGCTGCCGAAAGTCGCCGTCCCGGCCGCGGTGTAAGGACGGCAAAGGCCAAAGGCAACGGATTTGGAACCTATGAACTATCAATGGTGGGAGTATCTGTTCACGCTCCCGGGGAATCAGATTCCGTGGTGGGCGGAAGTGGTGCGCTCGGTGATTCGTCTTCTGATCGGCGTCGCCGGCGCCCTCGGCTCGGTGCCGATCCTGGTCTGGCTGGAACGGCGTCTGCTCGGACTCCTTCAGGGACGTCTCGGACCGAACCGGGTCGGTCCGTTCGGTCTGTTGCAGCCGGTGGCCGATGCCCTCAAACTCTTCATGAAAGAGGACATCACCCCGACCAACGTCGATAAGACGCTCTATTATCTCGCCCCCGCCGTTGCCCTCGCTCCGATCGTGATGTCGGTGACCGTGCTGCCCTGGAATGCGTCCCGGGACTGGGGAGCGGTCGCGCCCGGTCTGGATATCGGGATTCTCTTTCTGCTCGGGGTTGCGTCCATCGAAGTCTACGGGGTGATTCTCGCCGGCTGGTCCTCGAACAACAAATATTCGTTGCTCGGCGGGCTGCGCGCCTCGTCGCAGGTCATCTCCTACGAACTGGGGATGGGTCTGTCCATCATCGCCGTCCTGCTGATGTCCGGGACGCTCGGAACGCAGGCGATCGTCCTCGGGCATGATCCGGCCCAGCCATCGGGGTATTTTCAGGCGGGAACGACCCTGACCAACGGGCAGGGCATCCTTCACTACGTTCCGGTGAACGGCGTCCTGTCGTCGGGGAATATTCCGGCGGCGGTGCCGGTGCACGATGCCCTTTCCGGATTCTGGCACTGGAACGTCCTCAAACTGTTCCCGTTCGGCCTGATTGCGGCGGTCATCTACATGATCTCGATGATTGCCGAGACCAACCGCGCTCCGTTCGACCTGCCCGAAGCCGAGACGGAACTGGTCGCCGGGTTCCACACCGAGTATTCGTCGTTCAAGTTCGCGATGTTCTTCATGGGCGAATACGCGAACATGTTGATCGTTTCGGCGATCTGCGTCACGCTGTTCTTCGGGGGGTGGCTCGCGCCCTGGGGCGGCCTCAGTCAGTTGCCCTACAGCGAGGCGCTGGCGAGCAGCTTCGGCGGGGGCGTCGGCCTGTTCATTGTCAACCTGATCAACTACTGCGTGATCGCGCCCTTCTGGTTCGTCACGAAACTCTACACCCTGATCTCGTTCTTCATCCTGGTGCGCGCGTCCTTCCCCCGCCTGCGCTACGACATGCTGATGCGCTTCGGCTGGAAGGGAATGTTGCCGGTCGCCCTGGTCAACCTGGTGTTGATCGCCGTTTCGCTCGCCGTACAGCAGACCGTGCGCGAACGCTGGGCGAAGGAGACGACCGATGACCCGACCCTGGCTGCCTGGTGGCTCGGCCAGTTGACCGCCTGGGCGATCGGGGGGATTATCCTGGGCGTTTTGTTCCTGAACATTTACCGGGACTATCGGAACCGTCGGGCGGCGACGGCGACCGACCCCCTGGCGATCGTGCCGATCCGGCGCGACACGGTGGTTCGTCCGATGGACCCGGCGACCCTGCCGGAGTAGATGGACGGCTTAGAGACGAGGTACGTATGTCGGATTTCTGGGCGGATGTTAAGCAGATCGCGAGCGAGGTGGTGGCGCCCTTCAAGGGACTGGCGACCGTCGGCAGCAAGCTGACCGAGAGGAAGACCGTCATCTCCTATCCGGAGTATCGCCGTCCGATGGGGGTCCGCGCCCGCTGGCAGCACGTGCTCAATCGGTACGACAACGGACTGGAGAAATGCATCGGCTGTTCGCTGTGTGCGGGGGCCTGTCCGGCGAACGCGATTCTGGTCGTGGCGGCGGAGAACACCGATAAGGCGCGGTATTCGCCGGGCGAACGGTTTGCCGTGCGTTACGAGATCAATATGATCCGCTGTATCTATTGCGGATTCTGCGCCGAGGCCTGTCCGACCGGCGCGATCGAACTGAAGGATAACTTCGAACTGGCTGAGGACAGCCGAAAATCGTTGATTTATACCAAAGAGATGCTTCTGGTTCCGGACCCGAACCGGGAGCGAGTCGACTGAATCTGAAGGGTATTGAGGACCATCGATGCCTCCCGTACTGGTTGCCTTTTTTTCGGCGCAGGTGTTGCTCTTTCTGATCTTCGGACTGGGCGCGCTGGCGACCGCCATCACCATGGTGCTGAACCCCAACCCGGTGCGTTCCGCGCTGTTTCTGGTGTTGAACCTGTTCTGTGTCGCCGTGCTGTACCTGTTGCTGAACGCCTACTTCCTGGCGGCGGTACAGATCATCGTGTATGCCGGGGCGATCATGGTTCTGTTCCTCTTCGTGATCATGCTGCTGAACCTGGGTGCGCCGGATCGCGCCGTCGACCGTCTGCAGTGGCAGCAACCGGTCGCCGTGGGGGCAGGGTTGATTCTGGCGGCGATGCTGGCGGTGACGATTACGGCGTCGGTTCCGGCGGTGCCGGTCGTTCGTGCCCGGACGCCGCAGATGGCGATGGCGGGGGTGGGGACGGTCGCTCAGGGCGGCGGCGCGGCGCGGCCGGCGGCGACTGCGCCCGGAGCGTCCGGTATCCCGACCGGCGCGGACCCGAGTCTGATGACCGACCCCGACACGATGGGGACGACGATCAACGTCGGGCGAACGCTCTACGACCCCGTGCAACCGTACCTGTTTCCGTTTGAGGTGACCAGCGTTCTGCTGTTGATCGCCGTCATCGGTTCGGTCGTCCTGGCGAAACGGCGGAATCCCGGAGAGGAGATGAACCCATGAATCCCACGGCACCGGAATCGTTCGGATTGATCCCCGTGGCCGGTACCGTCCCGCTGGGCTGGTACCTCATACTGTCCGCGCTTCTGTTTGTCACCGGCGCGGTCGGCGTTCTGATCAAACGCAATCCGATTGTGATCTTCATGTGCGTCGAACTGATGCTCAACGCCTCGAATCTGGCCTTTATCGCCTTCGGGCGGTATCTCGGGAATCCGGGCGGGATGATGTTTTCCGTCTTCGTGATGGCGGTGGCGGCGGCCGAGGTCGCGGTCGGTCTCGGAATTCTCATCAGTATCTTCCGGTCGCGCGAGAATATCAACGTGGACGAAATCAATATGATGCACGGCTGAGGCCGACGATCCGGAAAGAATGCAGGAGTAGTGCGTGAACACGTCCGATTTGCCCTGGCTGGTGGTGCTGCTTCCCCTGGTCGGGTTTCTTATCAATGCGTTTCTGGGAGCGAGACTGACCGGTTCGCCGAAACCGGTCCCGGAGGCTCCATTGCCGCCGCATGTCTCCTACGAAATGGAACCGGAAGAGGAGGAGGCCGGCAGCGCCTCCGACGAACCGGCGGCGTCGCATGACGGGCACGGGCAGGCTCACGGTCCCGACGCCGGGCACGACCATGATCATTTCGATCCGAAGAACAAGGGACTGGTCGGCGGAATCGCGACCGTGTCCGTGTTTCTTTCGTTCCTGCTGTCCGTGATGCTCTTCCTGCAGATCGGCGGGATGGCGGGCGAGGAGAAACGGATTCTGACCGGGGCGATCGAGTGGATGGCTCCGATCGGGCTGAACCTGCAACTGGCGGTCGATCCGCTGTCCGCGTTGATGCTGCTGATCATCACCGGGGTCGGCTCCCTGATCCATCTCTATTCGATCGGGTACATGGGCCACGATCGCGGGTTCGCGCGTTACTTCGCCTACCTGAACCTGTTTATCTTCTTCATGTTGCTTCTGGTGCTCGGGGCCAACCTGGCGATGCTGTTCGTCGGCTGGGAGGGGGTCGGTCTGGCGTCGTACCTGCTGATCGGTTTCTGGTACCGGCGGGATTCGGCGAGCGCCGCCGCGAACAAGGCGTTCATTGTCAACCGGATCGGCGACTGCGCCCTGTTGATCGCCCTGTTCGCGCTGTACAAATACTTCGGAACGCTCGATCTCTACGGCGCGAAGGGGATTCTGACGCAGGCCGGTCAGCAGTTCGCCGATCAGAACGGTTATCCGGAGGGCGCGGTGAACTATGTGCCCCTCCTGCTGTTCCTGGGCGCGGCCGGTAAATCGGCGCAGATTCCGCTTTATACGTGGCTTCCGGATGCGATGGAAGGCCCGACACCGGTTTCCGCGCTGATCCATGCGGCGACGATGGTCACCGGCGGTGTCTATCTGGTCTGCCGGACCTACCCGCTCTTCCTTTCCTCGCCGAACGCGATGACGGTGGTGGCGGTCGTCGGTCTGGTGACCGCCACCCTGGCGGCGACCATCGCCTGTACCCAGACCGATATCAAAAAGGTTCTTGCCTACTCGACGGTCTCTCAACTGGGATATATGTTTCTGGCCTGCGGTGTCGGGGCCTTCGGCGCGGCCATGTTCCATGTCGCGACGCACGCGTTCTTCAAGGCCCTTCTCTTCCTCGGGTCCGGCTCGGTCATTCATGCCATGGGCGGCGAACAGGACATGCGGAAGATGGGCGGACTGCGGGCAAAACTGCCCGTGACGTTCCTGACGATGGCGGTCGGAACCCTGGCGATCGCCGGGGTGCCGGGACTGGCCGGTTTCTTCTCCAAGGATGAGATTCTGGCGAACGCCTTCGCCTCGGAAGCGACCGACGATATCGCCGCCCGCTTCCCGACGATTGCCGGAGGACTCGGGCATCCGCTCCTCTTTATCGTGGGCCTGGCGGTCGCCGGTCTCACCGCTTTCTATATGGGGCGGATGATGCTGAAAACCTTTATGGGGGCGCCCCGCTACGATGCGGCGACCGCGAACCACCTGCATGAGTCGCCGGCGGTCATGACCCTGCCGCTCTGGATTCTGGCCGCCCTGTCGCTGATCGGCGGGTTCCTGCCGATCGAGCATTTTATCGAACCGTCGATTCACTGGCGGGGCGAAGCGCTGCACCTGGATTTCGGTGCGACGAAAACCGTCCTGATGGTGGTATCGGGAGCGGTCGCTTTGCTCGGACTGGGGTACGCCTGGATGCGCTTCGGCTCGGCGAAGAACGGGGAGTACCTGCCGGTCGAGAAGAAAACCGCCTACTCGATCTGGTGGTTGATTTACAACAAATGGCTGGTGGATGATTTCTATCAGGATGTCGTCGTCGATCCCGGTCGGCGTTTCGCGCGCTGGCTCTGGCGGGTCGTCGATGTCCGGGTAACGGACGGTCTGACCGGCGGATGGGGGACCGGGATCGCTCACCTGGCGTCCGTCATTCGACACTGGCAGTCCGGATATGTGCGGAACTATGCGCTCTCGATGCTCGCCGGCGTCGTGCTGGTCGTGATCGGCGCGCTTCTTGGCATGATGGTCGGAAGGCGTTAGGGAGGAAACGAACCATGTTGATGACTTTGCTGCTGATCCTCCCCGTCCTGTTCGCGTTGGCTTGCGGTTTCGCGCCGGCCCGACAGGCCCGCTCGGTCGCTTTGCTCGGAGCGATGGTGACGTTCGCCGTGTCCATCTTTACCCTGGTGGGTTTTTCCGGGTCTGCGGGTGGGCCGGTGTATCAATTGGTCGAGCAGCGACCCTGGTTCCCGGCGCTCAAGATCGGCATCAACCTCGGGGCCGACGGCCCCGGTCTGCTGATGATCGTTCTGACGGCGTTTCTGACGGTCGCCGTTGTCTGGTACTCCTACGAGAAGGTGACCTTCCGGGAGAAGGAGTACTATGCCCTGCTCCTCGCCCTGGATGCGACGGTGATCGGCGCGTTCTCCGCGCTGGACCTGGTGTTGTTCTATATCTTCTTCGAAGCCTGTCTGGTGCCGGCGTACTTCCTGATCGGAATCTGGGGCGGTCGTGACCGGGTTCGGGCGGCGACAAAGTTTTTCGTCTACACGGTGGTCGGCTCGCTGGTCATGCTCCTGTCGATCATCGCTCTCTACATCCATGCCGGAACGTTCGATATCACGGAAATACAGGACGTTCTGACCCGCAAACCGCTGCCACCGGAGATGGGACTGTTTATCTTCCTCGGGTTCGCCGTGGCGTTCGCGGTGAAGACCGGCCTGTTTCCGTTCCATACCTGGCTGCCGGACGCCTACGCCGAAGCGCCCGCCGCGGTGACCGTCCTGCTCTCCGGCGCGATGGCGAAACTGGGGACCTTCGGGTTCTATCGGTTCGGCGTCCTGTTGCTTCCCGATGCGGCGCATACCGCCGCACCCCTGATGCTGACCCTGGGCGTCCTGAGCATTCTTTTCGGCGGACTGGTGGCGGCGATGCAGCGGGATATGAGACGGGTGCTCGCGTACTCATCGATCTCCCACCTGGGATTCGTCGTCGTCGGTCTTTTTGCCGGAACCAAGCCGGGCATCTCCGGGGCCGTCCTGCAGATGGTCAATCACGGAATCACCTCCGGAATGCTCTTCCTGATCGCGGGGATGATCTATGCCCGGATCGGATCGACGCACCTGCGAGCGCTGGGCGGATTATGGGAGCAGACACCGCTCCTCGGACGCCTGCTGTTGATCGCGACGCTCTCCTCGGTCGGTCTGCCGCTGACCAACAGTTTCGTCGGCGAGTTCCTGATCCTGCTGGGAGCGTATCAGAACTATCCGTTCTTCGCGGCGGTTGCGACGACCGGCGTTATCTGGTCGGCCATCTACATGCTCGTCCTGTTCCGTAAGGCCATGTACGGCGCGCCGGTCCGTCCGGCGGTTCGGCGGATGCTCGACCTGACGACGAACGAGATCAGCCTGCTCGGGGCGTTCACGGTACTGATCTTCCTCTTGGGCATTCAGCCGCGTATCCTGCTGCACTCCGCCGATGCGTCGGTCGATGCCGCGGTCGCCGGGGTGACGGAGGCGGTCGAACGCGCGTCTCGCCCGCCGACCCTGATGCAACGTCCGCGCCGCCGTCCCCCGCAAACCGAACCGGCGACCGCCGCGCCGCCGGCGACCGCCGCGCCGCCGGCGACGCCCTCACCGACGGAATCGACGGAATCTACCGAAACTACCGAATCGACTCAACCGACCCAACCGACTCAACCGACCGAAGGCAGGGGTCCGTAGGGACCCGTAGGGATAACCGTGAACGAAACTCTTGATGGGATAAAAGCGATTGCCGCCCCGTTGATCACGATGGTGCTGGGCATGATCGTCCTGATGATGGACCTGGGGAGCGGGCCGGAAGCCGTCCGGCGGCGGCGTTCGCTGCCGACCATTAGCATCGTCGGACTGGTCATGACCGGAATCGTCGCGCTGGTTTCGAACGTCGGACGTCAACTGATGGTGCAACCCGGCCAGGAAGCCGCCGCCTTTTTCGGTCGGGGGATGGTCGCCGACGTTTTCGGCAGCGTCTTCTGCGTCGTCCTCTGTATCGTGGCCGGCCTTGCCATCGCCATGTCCGACCGGTACCTGGAGGAGCGGGGGATAAACCATGGCGAGTTCTACGCTCTGGTTCTCTTCTCCACCGCCGGCGCGATGCTGATGGCGCAGGCGAACGACCTGGTCAACGTCTTCGTCGGTCTGGAAGTGCTGTCGGTCGCGCTCTACATCCTTTGCGGGTTCGCCCGGCGGGATCGACGGTCCGAGGAGTCGGCGGTCAAATACTTCCTGCTCGGATCGTTCGCTTCCGGGTTCCTGCTGTTCGGAACGGCGTTAATCTACGGAGCGGTCGGCCTCTCCGCAAGAACCCTAGGGATCAATCTCGGGTTTCCCGGCTCCTTTACCAATTTCGAGGTGATCGGTCAGGTATTACGGGAATCCGCCCAGCAAGGGCAACCGCTCGCGTCCTCGTCTCTGTTCGTCACCGGAGTCGCGCTGTTGATGGTCGGTCTGGGCTTCAAAGCGTCGGTGGTGCCTTTCCACACCTACGCGCCGGACGTCTATGAGGGAGCGCCGACCCCGGTCACCGCGTTTATGTCCGCCGGCGCGAAGATCGGCGCGTTCGCCGCTTTCGTCCGCCTTTTCCATACGCTGCTCAATGCGGAGAGCGCGGAACCCTTCCGGATCGTGTTGTGGGGGCTGGCGGCGGCGACCATGATCGTCGGCAACGTTCTGGCCGTCCGGCAGACCAACATCAAGCGCATGCTGGCCTATTCGTCCATCGCCCATGCCGGGTACATTCTGGTCGGCGTTCTGGCGAGCGGGGTGCGGGAGGCATATCAGTATGCGCATCAGGCGGTTCTGTTCTATCTCTTTGTCTATACCTTCATGAACCTCGGCGCGTTTGCGCTGGTCATCTGGCTCGGTCGTAACGGCGAGGAGTACACCCGGATCTCGGACTACTCCGGCCTGGCGCGCAAGCAACCGCTCGCCGCTCTGGCGATGTCGATTTTCATGCTCTCCCTGGCGGGAATACCGCCGGCCGCCGGTTTTCTCGGCAAGCTCTATCTGTTCATGAGCGCGGTGCAGGCCGGGGAGGCATTGCTGGCGGGAATCGGTCTTGTGGTCAGCGCGATCGGCGTCTTTTATTACCTGAACCTTATCGTCCGGATGTACTTCTACGAGCCATCGGACGCGGTGGATTTCGGGGTCGTTCGCGGGGGCGGGGCGCGGTGGGCCGCTTTGCTGGCGGCGGCGGTGACGTTGATCTTCGGACTGTTGCCCAACCCCCTGATCGGGCCGCGTCCGGCGGATGAGGACGTCGTCGATACCGTGCGAGACCTCCGTCTGCGGGATCGGACGCGAACGCCGCGACCGGAAGGCACGCCGCCGACCCCGGCTCCGACAACGGAGGGCGCCCCCGGCTCCTGAACGCGCCGGTTGCGCGTCGAAGACGGCAGGGTACAATAGCCTACCTATGAACGGTCAGCAGAACGTCTTCGACTTTGTCGTCCTGGGGTCGGGAATTGCCGGGTTAACCTTCGCTCTCGATGTGGCTCTTCTGGGGAGCGTCGCCCTCGTCACCAAGAAGGATCGAACCGACAGCAATACGAACTGGGCGCAGGGAGGGATTGCCGGGGTGATGTCCCCGGACGATTCCTTCGAACTCCATATTCAGGATACGCTGATTGCCGGCGCAGGGCTCTGTCAGGAAGAGGCGGTGAAGGTGCTGGTCGAGGAAGGGCCGCACGCCATCCGCGAACTGATCGACTTCGGCGTCAAATTCAACATCGAACCGGATGGGGACCTGGCCCTGACCAAGGAAGGCGGCCACTCACGCCGCCGTATCGCCTATCATCAGGACCTTACCGGTCGGGAGATCGAGCGGGCGCTGGTCGCGCAGGCCACCGATCATCCCGGAATTACCGTTTACGAGCATCATATCGGCATCGATCTGGCAAAATCGCAGGACGAAACGGAGGTCTGCGGCGTCTACGTCCTCGATACGGCGAACGGCAGCATCGACACGTTCATCGCCCGCCGCGCCGTCATGATGGCGACCGGCGGCTGCGGGCATGTCTACGCGCACACGACGAACCCGCCGATCGCCACCGGCGATGGCGTCGCCATGGCCTTTCGGGCCGGAGCGATCGTCTCCAATATGGAGTTCATGCAGTTCCATCCGACGACGCTGTACTATCCCGGAGCGCGTTCCTTTCTGATTTCGGAAGCGGTACGTGGTGAGGGCGGCATTCTGCGGGATCGGGCGGGGCGAGCCTTCATGAAGGATTACGACGAACGGGGTAGCCTCGCCCCGCGCGATATCGTCGCCCGCGCGATCGACGCCGAGATGAAACGCCAGAACGCGACGTCGATGTTTCTGGATATCACCCACAAGCCGTCTCAGGAGATTCGGGAGCGGTTCCCCAACATCTATGCGCGCTGCCTGTCGTTCGGAATCGACATGACCAGGGAGCCGATTCCCGTGGTCCCGGCCGCGCATTATATGTGCGGCGGGGTCGTGACCGATCTGTTCG
Source organism: Capsulimonadales bacterium (assembly GCA_033762295.1). Lineage (GTDB taxonomy): Bacteria > Armatimonadota > Armatimonadia > Armatimonadales > Armatimonadaceae > JANRLW01. The sequence goes on along the minus strand of JANRLW010000015.1, from coordinate 1,203 downwards.
GACATACCCATCTGCGCGGGCTTTTCGCCTCGGGCGAGGTGGCCTGCACCGGCGTTCACGGGGCGAACCGACTGGCGTCCAACTCCCTGCTGGAAGGTCTGGTGTTCTCCAACCGGGCCGCGAAATGGCTGAAGGAGAACTATGAGGAGCGGCAAGGCTGGGAGAATGTTCCGCCGTTCCGTCCCTATCGCGGGCGGGTGCAACTGGCGGAAACGGACGCTCTGCGCCGGCGCATTCAAACGGCGATGACCCGATACGTCGGGATCGTACGAACGAACGAACGTCTGGCGAAGGCCGAGGCGGCACTGGCCGTCATCGCCGAGGAGGTGGACGAACTGTACGCCACCTGTCGCCCGACGGAGGATCTGCTCGAACTGAGGAACCTCTACCTGTGCGCCCAGCTGATCATTCGCTCGGCGCAGGCGCGGCGCGAGAGTCGCGGTCTCCACTACAATTCGGATTATCCGCAACCGGTGGAGTCGGAGCGGCGTGACACGATACTGGTGAAGCGGAAGCGAACCGATTTCGTGGTGATGAAGCCCTGATCGGTCGTAAGCGGGCGGACCACGTCGACGCGGTCCGCCCGGCATCGTTTACCGACAGCGAACGAAGCGATAATACCGCTGACCTTTCCGGCGCACGAGACGACGTTCGTATCGCTCCCCGTCCCGCTCGAAGTACGGTCGGGAGAAGAACGCGGCGCGCGCCCGGTCCGCCTGATTCTGGCTTTTCCGGTCCTGTTCGTAACGGTTCAGCGAATACAGGGTTCCGGCGATACCGCCGTAAAGCAGGGTTTTGTCCTTTTTGGCGTAGCCGTACAGAGCGGCCGCGCCCGCGCCGATGGCGATATTGCGCCAGTTATTCTTCGTCTGCTGACGGTTGCGGTCTTCGGACCGTGGGAAGTCCCGATCGAAACGGGACATATTCGACAGGAAGGAATCCTGAGCGTTCGCCCCGGCGGTCGGAACGAAAACGGATAAGACGGCGATGGCCGTCAGAAACAGCGGACCCCGGCAACGGAACATCGTCGGACGATTCATAAAATTGGGGCAAGGAGACCCCCTCCACGCCGTTAGGCGGGGGAGGAATTGCCCGTCCTCCTTCTGAGGAGGACAGAAGCCGCGAAGCGGCGTTCTGCCCCCTGGGGTATAATTACAGTAGTGCAAAGGCACTCTGGTAAGCCAGAGCAACGGTTTCCAGGCA
>JANRLW010000014.1:0-78130 GCA_033762295.1 Capsulimonadales bacterium | reverse complement strand
ACCACCGGGGCCGACAACCGCTTTTCCTTTTCGGTTCCCGCCACGCGAAAGGAGCGGATTCTCCGGCTCTACGTGCAGTCGAAAAACGCCGAAACCGGGTTGACCGCGAAACTGGAACAGGGCGCCGGACGCCCGATCGTGACGATGAAGGAGGACGTCGCCTCCGATGGAACGTCCAGTCGCATCTATACCATCTCGTTTCAGTCCGATCGGGATCGGGACCGGATGAACGTCGTCTGGGAACTGAAAAAACCGACGGATGACGCGGAGAACCATCTGGGAATCCAGGCCGTATCGCTGCAATAACGAAATTTCGGAATAACAAAAAACCGTTCCCGCCGACCGTCAGCATAGTTCCGGCTGACGGTCGGCGGGAACGGTTTCGTGTCTACGGCATGGCCGGCGGCGGCAGACCGGGGGCCGAAGTTACGGGCAGAACCGCCTCCGTAGCCCGGATTTCCCGCCGCGCCAGCAGTGCATAGACGCTTGGAACGACGATCATTGTCAGGAAGGTGGATACCATCAGCCCGGAAATGATCGCCCAGTCCAGCGGCGGCCAGAGATTCCCGCCACTGATGGCCTGCGGAAGCAACGCGCCGACCGACAGCAGCACGGTCAGAAGGATCGGCCGCAATCGGCGGCGCGAGGCGTCCACCAGCGCCTCCGCCATGCTCACTCCCTGCAATCTCCTCTCCTCCTGCGCATAGTGGAACAGGAAGACCGTATGGTTGGTGACGATCCCTCCCAGAGCGGCGATCCCCAGGAAGGCCATGAAACCGAAGTTCTGCTTTGCCAGATAGAGGCCCGGCACCGCCCCGATGATTCCGAGCGGAACGGACGATAAAATCGCCAGAACCAGCGGGAAGGAGTTGAACTGGACCACGAGAATCACGACATTGAATACCATCGCCGCGCTGAAAACGACGATCATATCCCCGAACGATTTGCCGGTCTCTTCCGACTCCCCACCGAACGCCAGCCGGTACCCGGCCGGAAGGCGCAGATTTCGAAGACGCTCTCTCGCGTCCGCCAGCACCACCGACGGCAGCCGACTGCCGTCCGAATAGGCGAAGACGGTCACCGTCCGCTCGCCGTCGCGGCGGATGATCGCGCCCTCCTCCGGAGCGAATCCGATCCGGGCGAGATTGCCGATCGGCAACGCCCCGGCGGTCGGACTGATCAGATACAGACTGGCCGGATCGGTCACCCCCTGTCGCTCGTCGGACCGGAGTCGCAGATCGATCGGAATCTCGCGATCCCCGACCCGCAGGTAGGACACGGTCTGACCGGTGAACGCGAGCCGAACCTGCTGCGCGACCTGCGCGGAGGACAGCCCGAAGGCCGCGGCTCGATCCTGATCGACGTCGACCTTCATCTGCAGAGGAATCGCCCCGTAATTATCGTAAACGGAAAACGCCCCCGGCGTCGTATTCAGGACCGTTCGGACCTCCTCCGCGATTCGACGCAGTTCCGGCACGGACTCGCCGGAGATGCGAAGGGCGATCGGCGCGCCGATCGGCGGCCCCTGCTCCAGTTTCTTGGCGTTGACCCGTCCCTCGGCGATCGTTCGCATCGCTTCCGCCTGGACGATCGGGACGAGACGGGCGGTCTCCTCGATGTTTTCGGTGTTGACGATAATCTGGGCGTAGTGGGGTGCGGGCGTCTCCGCGATTATATTGTAATAGAAGTGAGGCCCGCCCTGTCCGATGTACGAGGCAAAGCCGGTGATACCTTTCTGCTGGCGCAGTATGTTTTCCACGCGGGTCACCGTGCGCGCCGTCGCCGCGATATCCCGTCCCTCCGGAAGCCAGACATCCACGACGAACTGATCGCGTTCGGCCAGCGGGAAAAACTGCTGACCGAGTTTCGGAATCAGGCTGACCGCGCCGAGAAGAAGCACGGCGGCGATGCCGACGACCAGGCCCGGTCGACGAAAACTCCACGAAGCCAGGGACGCCTTTCCCTCGCGCAGACTGTCGACGCCCCGATCCAGAAACCGTTGAATCGGATTACCCGAACCGTGTACCGGCTTCAGGAAATACAGGCACAGGATCGGCATGATGGTCAGGTTGATCAGGACGGAGACGACCAGCGACAGGGCGGTGACGATTCCCAGGTCCTTGACGAAATCACCGACCGGTCCGGGAAGGAAGGCGAGCGGTAAAAAGGAGAGTATGGCGACCAGATTCGAACTGATCATCGGTCGGGTCAACTCCTCCGCGCCCAGAATCGCCGCTTCCTCCCGATTTTGTCCGGCCGACATCTTCTCCTCGATATTGTCCAGAATGACGATGCTGTTGTCGACCACCAGCGCGAGGGCGATGATCAGGGCGGCGATACTCATCTGCTGGATTTCGCGGCCGGTCAGCCACATGGCGGCGAATGTCCCGAGCATCGAGATCGGAAGCATGGCTCCGACCAGCAGCGAGGAACGCAATCCCATAAACAGGAACATGACGACCGCGATGATCCCGACGGCCAGACGCAGCTCGTGAAAGAAACCTTCCACCCGCCATTCGACCGATCGCGGCAGATTGTTCATCGTTCGGATGGTCGTTCCCGACGGCAGTTCCGACTCGACCTCATGGACGACCTTCTCCGCCCGTTCTCCCAGTTCGGCGATACTCCTGCCCTTTCGCATGGTCACGGTAACACCGACCGATCGTTCTCCGTTGACACGCATCAGAAAGGCGGGCGGATCGGCGTACCCTCGGCGTACGACGGCGACATCCCGCAGGTAGACCGGAGCGCCGTTCGCCATTCCGACGACGGTGGACTCCAGGTCCTCCACCGACCGTACATCGCCGGTCGGCGCGAGATTCAGGCGTGTATCGCCGGACGGAAGGTCCCCGCCCGTATGGGGCAGGATGTTTCGACGCCCGATGGCGTTCGCGATCCCATCGACCGTCACCGCGCGGGCCATCGCCGACAGCCGCTGCGAGGAGACGGTCACCGTGATGACTTCCGGATGTTCTCCGATCACTTTCGCTTCCGAAACTTCCGGCAGCAGGACCAGTCGGTCCCGCAGGCGTTTGGCGTCACGCTCCAGGTCGGCCGACGACGCGTCCGGACGGCTGATGCCGAAGATCAGAGCCGAAATCTCGGAAATCCGGTCGTCCGTTTCCACTTTCACGACGCCGGGGGGCAGGGACGGGCGCAGATCGCTGACCCGGTGGCGAATATCATCCTGCCATTTTTTGATCGAGCCGGTCATTCGGTCGGCACCCTCGATCATCAGGATGGCGACGCCCGGACGGGAAGTGCTTTCCACCGTGCCGACATCATCGATCTCCCGTAAGGAACGCTCGATCTTTTGCGTCACCAGTTCCTCCACCTGGGCGGCGGAAGCGCCGGGATAGTACGCCAGCACGCGTACGAAACGTGGCTGAAAGTCGGGGTCCTCGCGGCGGGGCATGGAAAACAAGCCGAAGAGACCCACCGCCATCAGCAGAACGGTCAGAAGGTAGGTCACCGGTCGGTAGTGAAAGGCGAGACGGGTAAGACCGGGACCGGTTTCGGTCCCGGAGGACATTCCGTTTTTCATCGGGCCACCTCCCCTGTCGATATTTCGGAACCGTTTCCGGCGGCTTCGACCGCCGCATTGTCGGTCAGGCGCTGTGGCGCGGCGGCGATCGGTTCTCCGCCGGACAGTCCGCGGACGATCTCGACGCGATCCTTACCGACCGGCTCCCCGAGAGTCACGTCCCGGCGACGCGCATACCCGCCCTCGATACGGAAGACATAGCTCCGTGTCCCATCGGAGGCGATCGCGGAGACCGGAATCGTGACCCTCGGGCGATCACCCTTCGGAGCCAGCGGCAGAGCGATTCGCGCCACCATTCCGGGAAGAAGCCGTTCCTCCGGATTGACGATCTCGATCTCGACCGCGAAGGTTCGCGCCGCCGCGTCCGCTTCATGGCCTACCACCCGAACCACCCCGGCGAACCGTTGGCCGGGCACGCCATCGGCGGTGATCTCGATTCTCTGACCGACGGACAGACGGTCACGGTAGGCTTCGGGAAGGGCGAACACCGCCTTGACCGTCCGTACATCGGCCAGTCGCAGGACGGTCCGCCCCGGCGAGACCATCTCTCCCGGCTCGACCAGCGTTTCCAGCACCCGTCCGTCGAACGGAGCGCGAACGGTTCGTTTCGAGAGAGCGATACGGGCCTGCTCCACCCCCGCGCGCGCCTCCCGTTCCTGGGCGCGAAGCGCTTCCACCTGGCGGCGAATCACCTCCAACCGCTGAGGTCGTGTTCGCGCGGCTTCGACCCCGGCTTCCGCGGCCGTCACCTGCGCGGCGGCCTGCGCGATATCCTCGGCACGAGCGCCTTCCCTGGCCAGCGAGACGGTCTGCTCGGCCGATTCCCTCCGGGCGACCACGGCATCGAGCGCGGCCCGGGCGCGATCCAGCGTCTGCCGGGGAAGCGTATCCTCCTTCACCAGCAGTTCGTAGCGGTCGTAGTCCTTGCGGGCAAGGGTTTCCTCGGCACGGACGGCGACCAGAGCGGCTTCCGCCTGAGCCAGTTCCTGGGACCGGGTAAACGACCGGGCTTTTTGTTCGGCGGCGCGCGCCGTTTCCCGCTGCGCCAGCGCCTGGGACAGTGCGGCACGGGTTTCGACCGTCGCCCGCGCCAGTTCCGCCTCCGTCTGGTGACGGGCGGCCGCAGCGCGTTCCGCCGCCGCTTCCGCCTGACGGAGCGCCGCCCGGGCCAGATCCCGGTTCAATTCGATGAGAATCGCCCCGCCGGTGACCCGGTCTCCCCGGTTTGCCAGCCGGGCAAGGACACGGTCGGCCGCCTCCGCCGCCACCTCCGAAACCCGGTCGGCCTCGATCCTACCGGTCAGGCGGATCGTCGCCGCCCGGCGCGTCGTTTCGGAGACCACGGTTTCCACCCGGAGCCGGGGATTTTCCGCCGTCACCGACTTTTTGCGGACGTCCGAATCCTGCGCCCGGGCAAAATTTCGTAAGTAAAGGGCTCCGGCGACACCGGAAACCACGAGAACGCTGACCGAACTGACGACAAGACGACGATTCATGGCTGCACCTCCGGGCGTGAAAATCGGCCCAGAGCGCCTTCCAGACGGGCCTGGGTCCGCAAAACATCGTAACGAGACTGGACCAGATTGGTCCGCGCCTGAGTCAGGGCGATCTGCGCATCGCTGATCTCGAGCAATGGTGACGAAAGGTCGCTTCGCAGGTTGACCCCGGCACGGTACCGGTTTCGGGCCAGTCGGTACTGCTCCTCCGCCTGCGTCACCGCAGCGGTGGCGACCTTCAGCCGCTCTTCGGCCTCCTGCCGCGCGAGCCATTCCTGGCGGACCTCGAGCGCCACCCGGTCCCGGACGGCGTCATAGGAACGGCGGGCGGCGACCCATCGCGCCTCCGCCTGAACGTCACGGGCGCGACGGATTCCCCGATCCAGGATCGGAATCGTCAGCCGGAGGGAGACGGCGGTCAGGTCCCGCGCCTGCCCGAACCCCGGACGGGGACTGTGCTGATACTGTGCGCCGACACCGAGCGTGGGATCGTCGCTGCCCGCCGCCAGTCGCCGGTCCACCTCGGCCGATCGAATCGATTCCTGAGCGGCGAGCAGTTCGGGGCGACGACGTTCCGCTTCGGCAAGGGCCTCCTCGAACGCCGGCAGTACGCCCGGCTCGGCCATGGATTCGGCCAGGGTAACCGACTGTGTCTGCGGAATACCCAGCGTGGTCGCCAGCGCCGCCAGGGACAGAGTCACCCGGTTTTTAGCGGTCAGCAGACTCTGTCGGGCATTGGCCGTTTCCGTCGCCGCTCGCAGAGTTTCGAATCGGGTTGCCGTTCCCGCCCGTACGTAGGACTCCGCCGTCCGTTCCCGCTCCTCGGCGTTGGCGACGGTCTCCTCGGCGACCCGTACGAGTTCCTGCGCCTGAAGGACGGTAAAGTAGGCATCCCGTACGGCGGAACCGATGCGGTTCCGGGCGGCGTCCTCCTGGCGTTCGGCCGCGAGGTGACCGATTCCCGCACGACGGATTCCGGCACGGATCTGTCCGGTGATATCGAGGGGGAGATCGGCGGTCACGAGAAACTGGCTCTGGTCTTTCGGCGCGGTGGTGAAGGAGAACGTCGGAAATTCGGGAAGGGTGATGGACGCCGTCTGTCGGCGGTCCAGTCCGGTCACGGCCCCGCTGACGGTCAGACCGGGGTTCAGAGCGGCGCGTGCCTCGGCCACCTGACCGCGCGCGGCCTCGACCAGAGCGACGGCGGCCGCCAGATCCGGGTTTCTTTTCAAGGCAAGGGCGACGGCCGTCTCCGGCGTCAGGGCAATGATCGGCTCCGTGTTCGGAACGGAAGCGACCATCGCGGGTGGGAAAGGAGGATACATTTTTACATTGTTCCTTTTATTTACATTGTTAACAATGATTGAATAAATAAGTTCCGCTCAACAACGGAACATGGAACGTCGATCCTTAAGAAATCGGGAAATCCCGTTATTTTCCGGTCAGTCCGCGCAGCGTGTTGTCGATCGTCGCGTCGAGCAACAGTCGGGCGGCGGTCTCCGGCAGATCGCAGGGCATCTTCAAAAGCCGATCGGCCAGAACCAGCGACACAACGCCGTGCAGCGAACTCCAAACGACATGGGACAGGAGCAGGATATTCGCCTCCGAAGCGTCTCCATGCGGAATTTTCCCCTGAGCGATCCCCTCGTGGACACAGCGAACGATAAATCCGAACGCGCGGACGCCGGCCCGGTAATGGGCGTTGTCGCGAATCTCCTCCCACGCGCTCTCGGTCATCACCACGCTTTTCATATCGAACATGATCCGGTAGAAGTGAGGCTGTTCCCGGGCGAAACCAAAGTAGGCTTTCGCTCCCTCCCGTAGCCGTTCGATCGGGTCTGCAACCCGTATATGGAAGGGTTCGAGACGCTCGGAAAGCAGGGTGAACCCCTCCTCGACCAGCGTGGCGAAGATCTCCTCCTTATCTTTGAAATGCAGGTAGATGGTCGTCGGTGAGTACTCGATGCGCTCCGCAATCTTTCGCATCGAGACATTGTCAAACCCGTGATCGACGAAAAGCTCCCGCGCCGCCTCCAGGATCGCTCTTCGCAGATTCTCTTTTTCCCGCTGACGCCGTTCCGAAGTTCCCATACCAATACCCTACCTTACCTCCCCTTTTCATTCCTTCGTTAATTATGATAACACTGTTAATTTTATACCGCGGGATGCTCCGCCTGTCAAGTGCGGAAAATACGCGAACGGCCGCCGATATCGTTGATACCGACGACCGTCGCCAAGAAGGAAAGTCAGCCGCCTCAGGGAGCGATGGTATGAACGCCCCCCCCGGCGTAGTCGCAGGTGGGAAGCACATTGCCATCGTTCGGCTGGTAGGAACCGCCGCCCGGACAGACCGGACGCGTAGTAAAACCGGTATCCCCGTAGAGGGCGGTATCGGTAAACTCACTCGCCGGGGTATTATTGGGCCGATTGTTGTTCATCATGTACGAATCTTTGGCGTACTGAATCTTCCAGAGATTGGAGATGCAGGACTTCTTGCGGGCGGCTTCTCGCGCCGCGGAAAAGTTCGGCACGGCGATGGCCAGCAAAACGCCGATAATCGTAACGACGATCATGATCTCGATTAGCGTGAACGCCCGTAAATTGTTCTGGTTCGTTTTCATGTTCTTTTCAATTCCAAACGTCTTTTGTGCGTTCGGTTGTGTGATGCTTTATCGTTCCATAGACTCGGCACTCTTTGAGATGCCGCCCTGCACGGAACGAACAATCCGTGATTTTTGCGGGTAAGGTTAGACAAGATTATGAAAGATCAATGGGTTCCGGGCCTTCCCATCGTGTGCCTCGCCTTCGTTCTGGGTTCCGTTCCGTTCGGATATCTCGCCGGACGACTCATGGGAAAGGATTTGCGCCAACTGGGTTCAGGCAATATTGGTGCCACCAACACGCTTCGCCACCTCGGAAAAGGACCGGGAATTGCCGTCCTGATTCTGGATGCGCTCAAGGGCTTCCTTCCCACTCAGGCAGCCGCTTTCTGGCACCTTTCGGGAGTCTGGATCGTGGCGACCGGACTGGCGGCGATGCTCGGCCATATCTTCTCGCCGTTCCTGAGATTCAAGGGCGGAAAGGGAGTGGCGACCGGGCTTGGTGTCATGCTGGCGCTCTCGCCTGCGGCGGCTGCCGTCTCGGCGGCGGTGTTCGCGGTTACGGTCTACCTGACCCGGTACGTCTCGCTCGGGTCCATTCTGGCCGCAGTCACCATGGTGGTTCTCCTGTTCCTTCTGAACGAACCCCTGCCGTATCGGCTTTTCGGGCTTCTGGCCGCCATCTTCGTCCTCGTTCGGCACAAAGAGAATATTCGTCGCCTGCTCGCCGGAACCGAAAACCGATTCGGGGAAGGGAAGAGCGAAAAAAAGGAGCGGTAACCTCTTCCGGGTCACCGCTCCTCTTGCGCGTTCATGATTTGTGGGTGGGTCGAAGGGCGCTCAGGTTTTTTTCTTCGGTCTCGCCGGTGCTTTCGGCGTTTTGGTCGGTGTCTTCGGAGCGGCGGATCGTCGCGCCGCCGGATTCAAAATATACTTCAACTGTAATGCCTGATCCAGAATTGCCAGACGCGCGGCGTGATGCTGGGCCGGACTCAACGTGATCAATGCACGGTCCATCAGCGATGCCAGCGACGCCTCCGCCGCGTCCGTGGCGTCCTTGGCCTTCTTGGCGTCCTTCAGTTCCCGGATGTTCGCCTTGAGAGCTCCGATATACCGGATATCGTCCACACCCTCCCGCGCCGCCTCCCACTGAATGGTATCCAGCACGCCCCCCTGCACGGGAAAGGTCGTCATCGCCGGACGGGGTGCGTTCGCTTCCGTCGTGCCGAACGCGGCGAACGGGGACATCCCCTCCGGCACACGCTGGTACGGGCCGGGGAACGCCCCGTAAAAGCCAGGACCGGTCCGGTAAAGAAGAAAGCCGGAGAAAAGCCGGTTGCGGGCCGGACTCTGGTCCGGAATGCTCCAGCGCCAGTAATCGCGATTCGGCGTGGAACGCTTGCCTTCGGCGAGAACCTTCTGCGCGTAATCCGAACTGATCGGATAGATCGGCGCGAGCCGTTCACCCGCCGGATCGTTCAGCGCGTCACGTAACGTCCCGTAGACTTCGCTGCTCTCGACGACCGCGGCCACCAGGGCATTGCGGTTGGCGTTCGTGACCGCGCGCCCGAAATCTCCGACACCTCCGCCGCGCACCATCTCCGGGGTCAGGAAGTAGTAGAAATCGAATCCGGACGACAGCCCGATCGACCGCTTCATCGACTCGACCGTCGCCGCCTCCTCGCCGCTTCGAACGGCCACCACGACCGGTCCGACCAGGCTCAGGTTGGCGTCCCGGTAAAGACGAATGTCGTTCTCCAGGCTGCCTACCTCCTCGAAAATCTGCACCAGACGGAAACCGTGGTCTTTGATGTTTTTTAACTGTTCCGAGAACGTCTCCTGCGCCACCGCCTCTCCGCCCACGTTCTCGCCCGGCGCGACGGCATGGGACCGAAGTTCGATCCCGTACTGGAGGAACGCGGTTTTCAGAGTGATATCCGGAACGGTGACGTTCAACGGCACCGTCGTCGGCTTGACGCCGGAACCGGTGAAGACGAGCTTCCCACGATAGACCCCCGGCGTCGTGTTCGCCGGCACCCGAACGGTGATCCAGAACTGTTTCGAGGTCTCAGCCGGTATGTCCGTGGTCGGCTCACCGGACAGGCGGACGGCCGGGATCGGGTCCGTCAACGGCTGGCGATCATCCTTCATCAGGAGCTGCGGCGCGGGATACCCGCTACCGACGCGGACGACCCGAACATCGACCGACGATCCCGGCAACGATTTCCCGGTGTCGGCGGTCAATCCGCCGACGATCCGCACGGTCGCATCCTTGATCTCCCGGATCGAATAGACCGAAAAGGAGGCCGGTTCGATCTCATCGGCGCAGGCCAGGAGGTTCAGGGTGGCGGGAGCGGCGATCTCCTGTACCGACGGAACCGATTCGGCGCAGATCGGATCGAACGGATCTCGGACATAGATCGCATACGGAACCTGAGCGTTCTTCTTCAGACGGGTATCGACCGACGGTTTGTTGATCTGACGTTCGTTGAGCGCATGGTTCCGGACAATGATCTGCAACGAGGGCTTCCCTCCCTCGGACAACTCTCCGGCAGCGACGGAACCGAACCGGATCGCGCGGATCTGGTCGTAGTCGCCGACCGTTTTCCATTGCTTGATCGACGCCGCATCAAAGGTTTCCATCGCGGCGGCCGAGTTCTCGCCCGTCGCCCAGGCCAGTTCGTTCACGGCGATACGAACGTTGGAACCGGTGACGGCAAGTTCCAGCGAGGTGGACGCGGTCAGCGTTTCCCGGCGAGCGAGTCCGTCCTGAATCGCATCGGGATTGATATCGGAACCGAAGACAAACGAGGACAACGGCAGCGTCACCGTCTTCCAGCCATCGAAATCGAGAACGATCGGCGGCGCGGCGAAGTAACCGGCCAGCACCCCATCCTGCGTCGGCGCAACCAGACGAACCTGTACGGTACCTCCGGACTTATCGCTGAAGAGACGAACCCGCACTCCGTCCGCTCCCGCCGGCGCCGGAGCGACGGATCGAAGCAACAGGCATCGGACCGGCGGAGCCGCCGCCGCCGGAGCGACGACCGCCGCGAGGGGAACCAGGCAGGAAATAGCAACCGCAGAGGATGGACGCATGACGCGAAGGCTCCTTCGTCAGAAAAAAACGGGACGGACAGGGAGCGGTACGACCGCGCGATCGAGTCGCCGCTCCGAAGGCCCGAATACCTTACTGGCTTCGCCGCTCCAGCGCGGCACGATTGAAGACGGTGATATGGTAGGTGGAATCGACCGTAATATACCCCTTGGACTTGAAATAGCCCATCGCCTTGTTCACGGACTCCCGTGACGCGCCGACGATACTGGCGATGTCGTTCTGCGTCAGACGCAGACCGATCTTCCGGCCGTTGTTTTCAACATCGATGCCGTGCGTATCGGCAAGGTAGATCAACTGCTGCGCGATCCGCCCATAGACATCCTGGGAGGACAGTTTTTGCACCCAGCTGGTGGTACGACGCAGACGACCCGCAAGTTCCTTCATCAGCGCGAGGCTCATGGCGGGTACGGTCTGCAACGAATGACGGAAGTCCTCGGCGGAAAGAACCAGCACCTCGGTCTCCTCCAGCGCGACCACGTCCGCCGATCGACCCTCGCCGTCGATAATGGCCAGTTCGCCGAAGAAGTCGCCGGTCTGCATCATCGCAATGATGGTCTCGCCTTCCTCTTCGAGGTAGGCCACCTTGACCTTGCCCGCCGTGATGATGAAAAGAGCATCTCCGGGACTGTCCCGACGCACGATCACATCGCGTTCGTTGTACGTCAATCGCCGAAGATACCGGGCGACCTGCGCCAGCTGTTCGTCATCCAGCGTGGAAAAAAGGGGAACAGCAGCGAGAACCTGAATATGCGACATCGTTTATTCCTCCGGATTTCGATCCCGGAACGTCGAGTCGCCGGACCGAATGTACCGGAAGCCCTTTCCGAAGGAAACCTGCCGGGCAAATCCGCCGGGACGACCCCCCCATACGTTTGCCTGATGCGTTATTATACGTCAACAATAACCGATCCGCTGTCACGCCGGTCCGACCGGGGGTGTTAAATTTGCCTTACCGTAGCGCGGGAGCGGTATGCTCGATCAAGGTATCGGCGATGGACCGGAAGAACCGGGCTCCATCGGAGAAGCCGTTCAGCGAACGGACCGCCCGTTCCGGATGCGGCATCATTCCCAGAACATTGTTTCGCGGCCCGCCCACAATCCCCGCCACATCATTTCGGGAGCCGTTCGGATTATCGTCGGCATAACGGAAAACGATCCGGTTTTCCGCGACCAGACGTTCGTAGGTCGCATCATCACAGACATATCGGCCTTCGCCGTGCGCGACCGGAATCCGAATCACCTCACCTTGGGAGTAGCGCCGGGTAAAGAGGGTTTCGTTGTTTTCCACCCGCTGCGACACGAACCGGCTGACAAACCGCAGATTCTCGTTGCGGGCCAGTGCGCCCGGCAGGAGGCCGGCCTCGCACGCGATTTGAAAACCGTTGCAAATCGCCGCCACGACGCCTCCGTCGGCGGCGAACGCGACGACCTCGTTCATGATCGGGGCGAAGCGGGCGATCGCGCCGGCCCGCAGGGCGTCCCCGTAGGAGAAACCGCCGGGCAGAAGGAGAGCATCCACTCCCTTCAGGTCCGTCTCCTGATGCCACAGGTACACCGCTTCGCCAAGCCCGAGTTCCGTCCAGGCGTTTCCGGCATCCGTATCGCAGTTGGAACCGGGAAAGACGATAACCCCGATTCGAAGGGGGCGGGATCGATCCGCATCGGCCATCACCGTCAGGACTCCTCCCCGACCTCGATCCGGTACGATTCCATTACCGGATTGGCCAGGAGCCGGTCGCACATCGCCGACACCCGCGTACGGATCGAATCCGCATCGTCGTCCGGGAGCCGCATCTCGATAATCTTGCCGACTCGCAGCTGGTCCACCTCGGTGAATCCCAGACGATGAAGCGCGGATTCGATCGTGCGTCCCTGAGTGTCGAGAAGAGAGGGCTTGAGGGTGATACGGACCGTCACTTTTGGCATGGCACCGTCAGTATGACACGGCGACCTGACCCTGTCAAGTCGGAATCCTCTCCCGGCTTCGCTCCCGTCTCTCCACCCTTGCAATCGACCATTCTTTCCTTCCAAGCTTCCTTGCTTCAAAACATCAAGCAACCAGGCTTATCCCCTCACGTAAGAAAACTACCCCTGTGTTATCTATATGATTAGTAGTAGTTATAGTAGTGTCGCCCCAGCCTGTGGATAACTTTGTTTGCTTTGCGTGACAAAGTGAAAAAACCGCGCGGAATCCCCATAAAACAGACTCCTCGACTACGAAAACGAGCCGATTATACCGGGCAAACAGGGGCAAACAAAGTTATCCACAGGCTGTGGATAACTCGCCCTTTTCTGTGGATAACCTGTGGATAACCTGTGGAAAACTCCGAAAGTTATCCACAGTTTCCACAGCCCCCCGACCTGTGGATAACTTTATCCACAGGTTATCCACAGGTTATCCACAGGCTGTGGATAACTTTGTTTGCTTAGTTTGCTTAAAGATTAGCGAATCGTTTTGCGAAATCGTATTCATTGTCTTTGTCTCCGCCGATACCGGGGAAAACACCATGAACAGTTGTTCCCCGGTAACCTGTGGATAACTTTGTTTGCTTATGGGGATTAAATATCTTATTTCTTCAATAAAAAAGGCCGCCGGTTCGCTTAACCGGCGGCCTGCGCTCGAATCTGGACGGTCAGGTCCTCGACCAGACTTCTCAGGTCGTCGTCGAGGGGGATGGAACTGCGCACCTTGTCACAGGCATGCAAAACCGTCGAATGGTCCCTCCCGCCAAATAACTGGCCGATACCCGGGAGGCTTGTTTCGGTCAACTCCCGCATCAGATGCATCGCGATCTGGCGAGCGACCACGATCTCGCGGTCCCGTCGCTTCCCTATCAGCGCGTCCGGGTCAAGGCCGAAACGTCGGCAGACCACCCGCTGCACCACCTCGGGCGTCACACTTCCGCGCAGACCGGCCAGTCCGACGCCGAAGGAGGCCGACGACGGTGAACCGACGGAACTGCGGACCGCGCCGGAAGGACGATCGTTCGACCGATCCGTCGGCGGAACCGGCCATCCGTTCGCGCCATGGTTTCCGTTCTTCGCTTCGGCTGCGATGGCGTCCCCGATACCGGCCGAGATGTAGTAGTGCTCCAGCACCGAGGCGGCCAGCTCGGTGGTCACCGGAGAGTTCTGAAGCGAGGCATAGGCGATGATCTTGACCAGGGCGCCTTCCAGCGTCCGGATATTACTCTGTACAAGTTTCGCCATGTACAGCAACACTTCGTCGGAGATTCGCATGCGCTCGATCTCGGCTTTCCGCTGGAGGATGGCGAGACGGGTTTCCAGATCCGGCGGGGTGATATCGGCGGTCAGACCGCATTCGAAACGCGAGCGCAGCCGCTCGTCCATCATCCGCAACTCCCGAGGCGAACGGTCGGACGAAATGACGATCTGTTTGCCCATCTGGTACAGGGCGTTGAAAGTGTGGAAGAACTCCTCCTTCGTATGCTCCTTTCCGGCGATGAACTGAATATCGTCCACCAGGAAAAGGTCCATCGAACGCCAGCGGCGGCGAAAGTCGTCGGTTCGATGCTCCCGTAAACTCGTGATGAACGAGGAGGCGAACGCTTCGCCGGACAGGTAGGCGATACGATGCGATTCGATACCGTGCTGCAGGACGATCTCGTTGCCGATCGCGTGCATCAGGTGCGTCTTTCCCAGCCCGGGCGGTCCGTAGAGGAACAGGGGGTTGTAAACGGCGCCCGGCGCTTCCGCGACGGCCCGTGCGCCGGCATGAGCCAGACGATTGGAAGCGCCGACCACGAAATTGTCGAACGTGTAGCGAGGGTTCAGAAGAGGCGCGTCCGCATACCCGGCGGAATTTGCCCCGCTACGGGCCGGAACGCCCCGGGAGGGAGCAATTGCCGTCTCACGGTCCGCAGCGGTGTCGGCGGTCGATTTTCGGACCGTACCGTGCCTTTCCGGGGTCGGGACGGATCTCGGAGTGCGAACGGTTAACGGTCGCTCCGGCGCGGGTGCCAGTGCGAACTCCTCATCCGCCGTCAGGACGGGAGGCGTCGCCGCTTTACCGGGAGCAGGCGGAGTGGGGGAGGGGACCGGCGAGGGAGCTCCGCCGCCCGAAAGGTCGGTATCCTCGCCGAACAGAGCGGGAAATGGCGTTTTCCCACGGCCGTCCGAGGCGGGTTTTTCACGCGGCGAGAGAACGAACTCCAGGCGAACGTCCCGGTCGAAGATCTCCTCGAGGATGCCGGCGATCAGCGAGGCATGACGTTTTTCCACCCATTCGCGGGTGAAAGCCGAGGGGACACCTAGTGTAATTAAGTATATATTCTTTCCGGCGTCGACGCGTTCCGCCAGCGCCATCGGACGAATCGACCGGATGTGGGTCTCGAACGTGGGCTTGTTGACACGTGACGACAGCGTGCGCAACGCCCGGTCCCAGGCGCGCCGCAGAGTGATATTGACCTCTTCATCTTCAAAACGAAGTTGATCACTCACCGTCGTTTCGCCACAACCCTTCCCCGGTATCCCCATCCGACAGAAATGCGAAAATCGCTCGTTGCCGAGCGATACGAGGCGAAAAACACTACCGGTGGTGGGGTACGGGCAGGATTATAGCAAATGTGCTACCCCCCGGCAACAGTTTTTTAAGCGAGGATAACGCGCAAGACACGCACGGGAGCGGCAAAATGCAACGTCAAGTAGCACAGAAAATTTCTCTTGGGAAGAACCGCATTCATTACGCAGAACCTGCACATAACTTCCGGAATCGTGCGAAGACGGCAAACATTCGTTTGTAAAAGGCAGTACATATCATTGAAGGGCAAACACAGGGCAAACGGTTTCGCTCCTACGACCCCCCGCCACTTCGATTAATATATGTATAAAAATGTCTCCTTGACGGGAAGGCGGACGGGCGGAATTCGGGAACCGAACCGGCCCCCGGATCGTCGGAAATTGACGATGATAACGACCGATCCCGAACCGGAAAAAGGCCGACTGACGGTGGTCCTTCTGACCGTCGGACTGTCCCTTCTTACCATCGCCCTTGTTTTTCGCCAGCCGTGGTCGGACGGAAAAACCGCCGCCCTTCTCGGCATCGTGAACACCTCCCTGTTGACGGCGTACGCGCTTTTTCGCCGTGACCGGCCGTTTGCCCGACTCCTTGTATTCGGCGCCGTCTTCGGTCTGGTCGAACTGGTGGCGGATGCTCTTTGCGTTCGGTTTACCGGCACCCTGGATTACTCCCCCGCGAAAAGCCCGATGATCCTGGAGTCGCCATGGTGGATGCCGGTCGCCTGGATGGTCGTCTCGATCCAGATCGGTTATCTTGGCTCCCGGATGATCGATCGCTTCGGCGAGTGGACGGGAGCGTTCCTGACCGCTCTCCTCGGGGCGGTCAATATCCCGTTCTACGAAGAGATGGCCCGATATGCGAACTGGTGGCAGTACCGCGATTGCCGGATGCTTCCCGGGACGCATACGCCGCTCTATATCATCCTCGCCGAACTGTTCATCGGCTTCTGCCTCGCGCCGCTGGCTCATCGGACGCTGAAGGAGGGCTCCTGGTCGCGCGCGGTCTTGTACGGCGTTCTCGGCGGTCTGTCCACAATCATCGGCGGGCTGATCGGATACGGCCTGCCGGAACGGGTCTGGCCGTTTCTGACCGGCGAGCGAACCGGGCTCCTTTAGCCGTCGGTCGGTCGGAGCGGTGGGCCGGAGATGCGAAAAGGGCAGGAACCCGTTCGGTCCCTGCCCTGTCCCATGCATCGTCTTCGTTGACGGGCCGCCCTCCGCCCTCGAAAACGGTGGGAAAAATCAATAGCGATCTCGGTCGCGATCTCGTCCGCCGCGTCCGCCGCCACCGCCGTAGCCACCGCCGCCGCTACGTCCGCCGCCACCGCCGTAGCCACCGCCGCCACTGCGTCCGCCGCCACCGCCGTAGCCGCCGCCACCGTAGCCGCCACCGCCACCGCCGTAGCCACCACCACCGCTGTCGCGATCGCGGTAGCCGCCGCCACCACCGCCGCTGTCACGGTAGCCGCCGCCACCACCGCCGCCGTAGCCGCCGCGTCCGCCGCCACCCCGGTCATCACGGGGTTTCGCTTCGTTGACCGTCAGCGAGCGTCCGCCCATCATAAAGCCGTTATAACGTGTGATCGCTGCCCGAGCCTCATCCTCATTCAACATCTCGACAAAGCCGAAGCCGCGCGACTGACCGGAGAACTTGTCCTCGACAACCGCCGCGTCGGCAACCGTTCCGACCTGACCAAACAATTCCGCAAGCTGCTCCGAGTTGACACTGTAAGGCAGCCCGCCCACATAGATACGCATTTACTCTGCTCTCCGAAATTCCCCCGTTCAGTCCCAGCCGAAAAGCCCGATTGCATCGGCGATGCATTTGTCAGTACACTGGCCTGCCCTCGTCCGGCGGGAACGGGCCGTCGATGGCAGCGGATTTCAAGCAAAACAGGACGGATCTCTTCTCAACTCTCGTCCGTCCGGAGAGCCTCCTGGGGCGACACACCGAGGAACGCTTTGTCCGTTATCCGAATCACGATACCTGCGGAAGGGGGGAATGCCTCCGCGAAACGCACGGAGTCAGTATACCCCGGCACCCCGGATTAATCCATCCTCGTTTCCGGTCCGGAATTGTTTGCCGGGCGTTCTCCTCCTCGAATGATAAAATCCAACGGAAAAACCGCCGAATATTCAGGAGTGCGCGCCGATGTTTCTGCTCGTTCCCCTCGTTGTCTCCTCCCTTCTTCTGCCCATAGAACCTCCCCGCGCCGGAAAAATCACCCGGTCCACTAACTTTTCTCAGGGAAACTTTCTCATTCCGGACGATTCCCCGGAGGGCGCGGGCGCGGCAATCGTCATTGAAGGGGATAATCTCACGGTGGATTTCGGTGGCGCGATACTGCGGGGAACGCCGGAAACGACCGAACCGGACCGGCGTCGTGGCACCGGAATCCGGGTCCGGGGCAGGAACGTCACCCTGCGCCGTGTCCGGGTTCATGGCTATAAGGTAGGCATCCTCGCCGAGAACTCGCCCGGACTGAAGGTCCTCGATTCCGATCTTTCCGACAACTGGAAACAACGCCTGGCAAGCACCGACGAACGAGAAGACCTTTCGGACTGGATGAGCTTTCATCAAAACGAAAAGGACGAGTGGCTGCGCTACGGCGCAGGAATTTACCTGAAGGATTGTCGTGGTTTCGAAATCCGGAACTGCCGTATTCGAGGCGGGCAGTGCGGCCTGATGCTCACCCGCTGCGATCAGGGGCGTGTTTGGAATAACGATTTCTCCTTTCTTTCCGGGGTCGGCCTCGGCCTTTACCGATCCTCCGCGAACCGGGTGATGCATAACCGAATCGACTGGTGCGTTCGCGGTTATTCCCATGGCGTCTACAACCGGGGCCAGGACTCAGCCGGAATTCTCGTCTATGAGCAGAGCCATGACAACATCTTCGCCTACAACTCCGTGACCCACGGCGGCGACGGCTTCTTCCTCTGGGCCGGACAGACCACCATGGATACCGGCCAGGGAGGCTGCAACGGGAACCTGTTGTTCGGCAACGACTTTTCTCATTCGCCGACCAACGGTATCGAAGCGACCTTCTCACGAAACACGTTCGCCAATAACAAAATATGGGAGTGCTGGCACGGGGTCTGGGGCGGGTACTCGTACGATACGAAAATCCTCGGCAACAGCTTCGGTCGGAATGCCGAAGGGGTTGCGATCGAGCACGGACAGACGAACGAGATCGTCGGAAACACCTTCTTCGAAGACAATCTGGCAATCCGACTCTGGGCCAATCCGACACAGGACCCGAACTGGGGTTATCCGAAGCATCGCGATACGGCAAGCCACGGTTACAAAATTACAAAGAATACGTTCTTCGACCTGGCGAAACCGGCCGTTCATCTTCGCCGCTCGCGAGACATATATATAAGGGGGAATCTTCTCGTCAATACCCCGCTTCTCGGAGATCCACAGGACGTTTCCGAACTGAAGTTCACGGAAAACCGGGAGGAAAAAATCCCCTATGAGACGCCGATCGTTCGAACGATGGCCGACAGCGGAAACTCCCTTCCCACCTCGGAGGAGAATGCCGAAGCCTACCGGAAACGGTTCGACGCTCCCTGGAATCCGTTTCGCCCTTCCGACAAAACCGTCCGAACGCTCGCTCCGACGCCTCTGAAAGGGGGGATCGATCCGTTCCTGAAACCGGGGGCGTTGCGGGGCCGCCGCTATATCCTGATCGATTCGTGGGGACCGTACGATTTCGGGCGTCCGTTGCTTCATCCCCGAACCGTCGACCGGGAAACGACCACCTTCGAAATTCTCGGCCCGCCCGGACGCTGGACGGTAAAAAACCTCTCTCCGGGTATCCGCCTGATCGATCCCGCAACCCGTCAGGCGGCGACCTCCGGCACGGTTCCCGGCAGGGTGGCCGCGCGGATCGAAAACGTCCCCGGCAAGGCGCGGGCCGTGACGATCGACCTGGAATATATCGGGCGGGAGACGCGGGACTACCGGGGGATACGGACTCCGGCCGGAAAGCCCTTCCCCTTCGGATACGCCTCGTTTTTCGCCCCGATCGACTGGAAGGTGCAATTTTACTCCTGGGAAAAGGATAAAAGCGACCCTCGAACCCGGCCGGACGCCTTCGACGAACGACGGAAAGGTGAGCCTCTGGCCGTCTTTACGACCGACCGACTGGATTTCGCCGGCTATGGCAAATTCCGACCGGGTGTCCCTGCGGATTACTTCGCTACCGTAGCCGAAGGGAATCTGGATGTCGATCCCGGGGTATATCTCCTGGAAGTGACCACCGACGATGGCTGCCGGGTGTTCGTCGACGAAAAACCGGTGATCGCCGATGCCTGGAAATACCAGGGACCGACCCTGTATACCGCTCCGTTGACATTGAGCGGGAAGCATAAAATCCGGGTCGAACATTTTCAGATCGACGGTTACGCTACGCTGCGCGTCCGCCTTCGTCCGGCGGAGCAACGGCGACCCTGATGCGCCTTTCCCCGGTTCTCGGCACGTGTGACAAACCTCATTGGTGAGAGACTCCACAACCGGCCCGCCGGGCTGGCGAATCGACACAGAAATACGGAATAAATAAATGGCGGACGAAATCATCGATTCACCATTGGTTCATAGCTTGTTCAAAGCTTTTCACAGCTTGTTTGAGAAAGAGGCAAGGATACATGACACATACGTCGATGGCGCGGAGCGTTTCGGTTGTTCGGCGTGTTTGCTCCGTCGCGCTGGCGCTTTTCGCGATCGTTCCGGGAATCGGATGCGGCGGCAGCGGGGGCGGTTCGCCCCGGAGCGGCAGCAGTGGAGCGCAGATACCGACGCCCGCGGCGACCTCCACGCCGACCCCGAGTCCGGTCACGACCGGCGATTACTATAATTCCCGCTATCCGCGGTGGACAAGATTGCCGATTCGGGTTCGGTTCGATCGCGCTTCGGGAATCACGCCCGAGATCGAAAGCCGGCTGCGGCAGGGAATGGATGCCTGGAAGGACGGCACCGGCGGACGGCTGACCTACCGGGTGACCGAGGACGCCGATGCCGATGTCGAGGTGACGTTCCGGGAGGTAGGCAACACCCTGCATGGTGTTACCGAAGGCTCCTGGTACGAGGATGGCGCGATCGTCGATATGACGATCCGACTGTCCGAGCAGGCGAAGACCGTTTCACCGCTGATGCAGGCGCGTATCATGGCGCATGAGTGGGGGCATGCCCTGGGACTGATCGACAATCAGCCGCCGCATGGCCATAGCGATGTCGCCGCCGACCGGATGTCGCCGGTCTTGAACCCGAACGAACCGGCGGCCAACGGGCTTCTGACGGCGCGCGATATCAATACCATCCGCCGCCTTTACGGATTCTGACGTCGAAGAAGAGAGGGGACACACGCAAAACCGCCCGCCGGAGAGATCCGGCGGGCGGTTTTTTTCGGATTCGTTTCGGTTTACCGACCGGTGAACCGGGCTTTGAACTCGGTAATGGCCTTGCGCAGGGTATCGGTCCCGTCGTTCGACAGGTCCTTGCTCTGGCGGATCAGTTCCGGGATCTCCGGGTACTTATCCTTGATGAAGGCAAGCAGTTCCGCCTCGAAGCGGCGTACCTGATCCACCGGCAGGTCATCGAGGAAGCCGTTGGTTCCGGTGAAGATGGAGATGATCTGCTCCTCGACCGGCAGCGGCTGGAACTGGCCCTGCTTGAGCAGTTCGACCAGACGAACGCCCCGGTTGAGCTGATCGCGGGTCGCCTTGTCCAGGTCGGAGGCGAACTGCGCGAACGCCTGGACTTCGCGGAACTGCGCCAGTTCCACTTTGAGGCGTCCGGCGACCTTCTTCATCGCCTTGATCTGCGCCGAACCGCCGACGCGGGAAACCGAGATACCGACGTTGATCGCCGGCCGAACACCCGAGTTGAACAGGTCGGTTTCGAGGAAGATCTGTCCGTCGGTGATCGAGATCACGTTGGTCGGAATGTACGCGGAGACGTCGCCCGCCTGTGTTTCGATGATCGGCAGTGCGGTGAGCGATCCGCCGCCCTTCTCCTTGTTCAGTTTCGCGGCGCGTTCCAGCAGGCGCGAGTGGAGGTAGAAGACGTCGCCCGGATAGGCTTCACGTCCCGGCGGACGGCGCAGCAGGAGGGAGACCTGCCGGTAGGCGGCGGCCTGTTTCGAAAGATCATCGTAGATGATCAGAGCATGTCGGCCGCTGTCCCGGAAGTACTCGGCCATGGCGCAGCCGGCGTAGGGCGCGATGTACTGGAGCGCGGCGGGATAGGAGGCCGGCGCGGCGATGACGGTGGTGTACTCCATCGCGCCGTACTCTTTCAGCGTCTCGACGACCTGGCGGACCGTGGACGCTTTCTGACCGATCGCGACATAGAAACAGTAGACATCCTGCCCCTTCTGATTAAGGATGGTGTCGAGCGCGACGGCGGTCTTGCCGGTCTGGCGGTCGCCGATGATCAGTTCGCGCTGGCCGCGTCCGATCGGAATCATCCCGTCGATCGCCTTGATACCGGTCTGGAGCGGCTCCTTCACCGGCTGACGGTCGACGACGCCGGGGGCCATCGTTTCGAGAAGCCGACGTTCGGCGGCGACGATCGGGCCGCCGTCATCGATCGGTTCTCCGAGCGGGTTGA
Organism: Capsulimonadales bacterium; assembly: GCA_033762295.1. Lineage (GTDB taxonomy): Bacteria > Armatimonadota > Armatimonadia > Armatimonadales > Armatimonadaceae > JANRLW01. The sequence goes on along the minus strand of JANRLW010000014.1, from coordinate 56,223 downwards.
CGACACGACCGATCAGGCCCTCGCCCACCGGCACTTCGATGATGCGTCCGGTCCGCTTGACCGTATCGCCTTCCTTGATTCCGGTGTCGTCGCCGAGGATAACCGCGCCGACATTGTCCTCTTCCAGGTTCAGCGCCATCCCCATGACGCCGCCGGGAAACTCCAGAAGCTCCGCGACGGCGGCATCGCGCAGGCCATAGATACGGGCGACGCCGTCGCCGACCTGAAGCACGGTGCCGACGCCCACCTCCTCGATTCCGCTCTGGTACATCGCCAGTTCGCGTTCGAGGATGCTTGTTATCTCATCGGGTCGAACTGCCATTTCCTATTTCCTTCCTGCACCCGCTTCTTTGTGGAGAGCGGGCGGGAGACTATCGACGCGCGAGCAGATGCTCCCGCAGCCGGTCCAGCTTGCCCCGGACCGATCCGTCGTAAACCGTGTCGCCGATCCGGACCAGCACACCGCCGAGCAGTGACGGATCGACCTCGGTCTTGAGTTCGATCGTCCGGCCCGTGCGCTCCTGCAGGGAGAGCGTCAGCTGTTTGGTTTCGTCGGCGGTCAGCGGAACGGCCGTCGTCGCCGTCGCCAGGGCGATATTGAGGTGATTTCTGACCAGGCGATCGAACTCGTCGTTGATCTCCGGCAGGAGGTCGATCCGTCGTTTGTCGACCAGCAGATGCATGAAGGCGAGCAGCGACGGATGCACCTTGCCGGTGAACAGCGACTGAATCGCCGCCTTTTTCTTCGACTCGACGATCAGCGGCTGCTGGAGCAGCGTACGGAGGGCGGGAACCTGACGGATCGCCGCGGCGACGCTGTTCAGATCGTTTCGAACGACGGCAAGGCTATCGGCCCGCCGGGACGTTTCGAACAGGGCGGCGGCATAGCGGCGGGCAACGGATTCGTCACGCATGACGTCAGGCCTCCTGCGCCGTTTCGGGCGTGGCCGCCGGGGCCGGTACGCTCTCCGCGCTCGGCGCGTTCTTCGCCGTTCCGGCGTTGATAAACTCGGAGATCAGTTTGCGCTGACGCTTGTTGTCGAGTCCGTCGCCGATGATCTTGGTCGCCGCGCCGAGCGCCAGGTCGACCACCTGTTCGCGCATCGCGAGCAACGCCTGTTCGCGTTCGTATTCCACTTCCCGTTCGGCGCGCGTGACCATATCGCGGGCGCGCGTATTCGCCTCACCGATGATCTGATCGCGAGCCGACTGCGCTTCCTTGATCGCCGACTGAATCTTCTCGCGGGCTTCCGCCTCGATCTGGTTCAATCGCTGTTCATATTCGCTTTTCAGCGTGTTCATCTGACGCTGATCCGCTTCCAGCCTGTCATACGTCGTCTTGATGTCGCCTTCTCGTTCGTCCAGGACTTTTCCGATCGGTTTGAAGACCAGAACGTTGGCGGCCGCCAGCAACACCACAAAACCGACGACGTTGAAAACAAAGGCTATGGGATCAAAGTTCAGGTTGCTTAATAATGCTCCAAAATCCATAGTCCCTCTTTAATTTGGTCGAGGAGAGCCGACCCGGCGGCCGTTTCCACGGACCGATTCGGACCCGATCCCACCATCGGAGGGATCGGGTCCGGATGACCGAATTATTGGCGCGCGGTCGCGGCAGCCTGTTCGGCCTGAACCAGCTGCTCGGCGGTCATGGTCGGCAGCTTGCCCTGCAGAAGGAAGAACATCAGAAGGGCATAGATGACGAGCGATTCGATAAGCGCGAGCGCGATGATCATGGCGGTCTGAATCTTCGCGGCGGCCTCCGGCTGGCGGGCGATCCCTTCCAGAGCGGCGGCGGCGGCGCGGCCCTGTCCGAGACCCGCACCAATAACCGCGATCGGCAGACCAAAGCCCACGGCGAGGGCCAGCAATCCAACGTACAACATGATTTAACTTCCTCCGATTTTCGTTAAGGGCGGGAGAGTTGGTTTATCCCGCCCGGTATTCGTATTGACAGCCTCAGGGAAACAAGGACGTTGACAGTTAGTGGGCGACCGCTGCGGCGTGCCCTCCGGCCTGGGCCTCATCGTGACCGTGATGGTGACCATGTTCGTGGTCGCCGTGGTCACCGATCGCCAGCGCGATGTAGGCGCAGGTCAGGATCGTAAAGACGCCCGCCTGAACGATCGAACCGAAGACGCCGAAGGCGAGCATCGGCGCCTGGAACGGAATCGGCACGAACACCGGAAGCGCCGTGACCGACAGCGTCAGCAGAACTGCGATGACCGTCTCCTCGCCGAAGATGTTTCCGAAAAGACGCATCGCAAGCGAGATCGGGCGAACCAGCGTTCCGATCAGCTCGATCGGAAAGATCAGCGGTGCCAGCGCCGGAATCGGTCCCGCCATATGCCCGAAGTGGGCGGCGAATCCGTTCCGCTTGATCCCGATGTACTGGCTGAACAGAAAGACCGTCAGACCGAGCGCGAAGGTCATCGACAGGTTGGCGGTCGGCGCGGGCGTCAGCGAAAAGTAGCCCTCGTGCCCCCGGTTGACGACCATCGGCAGGATGCCGAACAGGTTGGAGACCAGAACGAAGGCGAAGACGGTGCCGACGAACGGGGCGAACTGCTCGCCGCCCGGTCCGATCGTGTTGCGGCAGAAGAAACGGATCGAGGCGACGCACTGCTCCACGAGCAACTGTGGTTTCGACGGGGTGCGCGTCGACAGGTTCCGCGTCGTAATGACCGAAAACAGCAGGACGATCCCGAGCGCCAGAAGCCCCATGAAGGTGAAGTAGAGCGCCGGATACTCCTTGAGCGGATTGACGGGTTCGTGAGCCGCGCCCTGTCCGGCGTGGGTTTCACCGCCCGTATGCTCGCCGGGCGCGGAAGGCTGACCGGGCGCGGTATGTTCGCCCGGCGCTCCGTGATCGGCCTGAGCGATGACGATATATTGATTGTCTTTTTTCGTAATCTGCGGCAAGGTCGTACTCCCTGCAATATAACCGAGTGCGATTATATCGTACGTCACGGCGAAGTTTCGCTTCGCCGGTGAAATAATTCCGTCCGCCGGGAACCTGTCCGGCACCTGTCAACGATACTTTGCGTATAACCGGTATTCTATGCCGTCAAACGGCTGCTCGTTTACTTTCGTTGCGTTACTTTCGTTCCGTCTGCGTCAGGACGCGGCCCATCGCCCGCAGACCCATCACCAGATGCAGGGTCAGAAACCCGCCGGCGAAGACCATCAGTTGCCGCGTATCCCACACCCGCACCAGCCACCAGAGCAACAGGGCGACGAGCGGATACTTGATCAGGGCGAAGCCGAGGAACCAGAGGGTCCCGACCTGCCGCCGCCGTTCCTTCGCCTCCGCGCCAATCTCCGTTCCCAGCCAGTCCGGGCGGATCACCGCCCGGATGAACCGTTCCATGCCGGCCAGCAGGACCGCCGCCAGGGCGAAGCCTCCGAGATAGGGCAGGATCGCCCAGACCTGTCCGTACGACGCCGTGATCGCCAGCACGAACGCGACGACGACGAGGGCGCTGCGCAGAGTCCTGCCGATATACTCCGAACCGGCCGGATCGCCGCTCATGGTCCCGCTCCTCGCTCGGTCCGCGCCTCACGGGCGTTCCGTCGATCCTCCTCGGCGTTCAGCCGGTTGACGACCGCGATCATCTGCACGAATCCGGTGATCGTTCCGGCGAAAAACCCGAGGATCAACCCCCAGGGCGTCCCGGTCGACCGGAGCAGGAACCGGTCCGCGGCCCAGCCGAGTCCGGTTCCGATCACGATCGACGACACCAGCGTGATTCCGATCATGTAACCGACGCCCGCGCCACGCAGGTCGGCGATCGCTCCCGGCCTGTCGGGTCGATTCCCGGCAGCCTCCGAGACCGGTCGGCGGATCTCGATCTTCGGCGCGTCCGGCAGGTCGACCCGCGACACCTTCAAACGCTCATCGGTTTCGATGTCCGGGAACCGCCCGGCGATTTCCTCCTCGTTTCGCTCGTCCCGGTTCGTTCCGGTGCCGCTCGTCGTTTCCCCCGTCGTTTTCCCCGTCTTCCGATCCCTCCCGTCGTCGATCGGATCGGCCGGGCTTTCGTTCGTTCGACGCATCGTGTTACCCTTCCCCTTTCTCGGGTTGCCGGGCCGCGAAACGCGCCTGATCGTTCCGATGGTCCTGAACGTTCGTCGCTATTCGCTGAGCGCCGGCAAAAAGACCTCGTGCAGGGCGCGGGTGGCGCGCGGGACGTCCGCCTCCGGGATCAGGACGGAGATCGAAAGTTCCGAATCCGCCGTTTGATACACGGGAATCCCGATGTCGGCCAGCGTCTCCAGGACCAGCGCCATCACTCCGGGCACCCCTCGAAAACGCGCGGCGATCACGGAAACCACCGTGCAGTTCTCGGTCACCTCGGCCTGCACCTCGTACATCGTTATATAAGGCGAGACACGTTCCAGCATGGTTCGCTGCGCGATAAATCCGCGATCGTGGGGACCGAGCCCCATCAAGTATACCCTGCCTCGCTTGCCGGGCGTATTCACGGCGGCCTGTTGACCGAAGGCGATCGGAATCGCGAGTCCGTCGACCAGTCCACGCAGGCGGGGAAGATGCTCACGGGCGATGGCGAAGGAGAAGGCGTTCCCCTCGGTACTGTTGAGATACAGGGGAATCCCTTCATCCTGGAGCATCTTGTACAATGCCAGCTCGATCTGGGCTTTGTCCTGCCAGACCTGCCCCTCATCTTCCGTTTCCGGCAGGCTGAAGCGCAGGTACACGATCTTCCCGGTGTGGGTGACGCCGGTGACGCGCATCCGGAGCGCTTCTTCGACTCCGGCCAGTTCCTCCGAGAAGGTGATGCGCGTCCCGGGAGCATCGGCGAACGTCGATTTGACCCAGAGCGGAATCTGGTACTGGTGGGCGATTTCGGCGGCGCGGGGATGAACCACTTTCGCTCCCATATGGGCCATCTCCGCGACCTCCTCGTAGGTCGCCAGGTCAAGCCGTCGGGCGTCAGGCACCAGGCGCGGATCGGCCGTCTTGACGCCGTCCACGTCCGTGTAGATCTCGACAACGACCTCTCCGGCGTGGGGCTTCAGCGCGGCCCCGAGCGCGGATGCCGTGGTGTCTGACCCGCCGCGTCCGAGTGTGGTGATCGCGCCGTAGGTGGTGACACCCTGGAAGCCGGCGACGAGGACGATTCTGCCGGCCTCCAGCATCCGGATAATATAGGAGGGGTCGATCGACAGGATACGGGCGTTGCCGAACTCGTAATCGGTCAGGATGCCCGCCTGTCCACCGGTCAGGGCGATCGTCTCGAAACCTTTGGCCCGAAGGGTCTGGGCCAGGACGACGGTGGAGATGATCTCGCCGCAGGCCATCATCAGGTCCATTTCACGAAGGGCGGGGGCGACGTTCGTGTCGACGTCCTTCAGGGTGCGCACCAGGGTATCGGTGGCATACGGCGCGCCTGCGCGTCCGATCGCCGAGACAACGACGACGACCTTCCACCCGGCCTGAACCGCGCGGACGACCTTGCCGGCAGCCATCGCCCGGTGTTCTTCCGAGTCGACCGACGTCCCTCCGAATTTTTGGACCAGGATCTTCATAACACTCCGGAACCGAGCCCCTCGGGCGATTCCGCCTCTCCGTCATCGGCGTCGAGCAGATGGTGCAGAGCGAACGTCTCGCGCAGGGCGATGATCGCCGTGTCCGCTGCGGGTCCGGGCACCAGACAGTGAACCGCGTTGTGGGCGTCCCCGGTCTGCCAGACGCGAATGTTTTCGGAAATCAACGCTTCGTAAATCGAGGCCATAACGCCGGACAGGTCGCGCATCGCGCCGGCATAGATCGTGATCAACGCCAGGTCGGGGCGGAGTTGATGCGGATGTCCGCTTTCGGCGAGCAGAACGGCTCCGGCCTCGACGACACTTTCTCGCAGCGCGAAGGAAAGGCCCTTCGGCAGGAGTTTGATCAGAAAAACGGGAATATTGGCGGCGGCCAGCCGCTGAAGCAGTTCCAGTCGGCCCGCCCCGACATTTTCCGGCGGAAGGGAAACCGTCACATGGGCGATGCCCCGGCGGACCGAAACCTCGGTCACGCCCCGCTCTTTCTCAAAATGGACCGCGTCTGCGCGCATTACCGTCCGCAATCCCGCCGGTTGGCGAAGAAGTCGTCGAGCGAACCAGGGCCGCAAGGGCGACCGACTTTGTACTAAATTTCACGAATTCGCTCTTACGGGAAGTATAACATACCGCAGGGGTTGCCGTCAACCAAATAGTTTCCGGGTCGAAAATGCTGGGTTCGGGAACTGTTTTATGTTAATTAATGTCTATATCTTGACATTAATACGTGTTTTCTGATAAGTTGAATATATTCCCCTTCATTTGACAACGGTCTGCTTCCGATAAAAAACTGACGGTTCCTTTCATGGAAAAGCGGGGTCTTTCAAGCCGGTAACGGCTTCGAAATGCCCGAAGACGGACGGATGGTGCCGGTAACGGAAGCGAAGAGGCGGAGTCGTCGGGTTCCGCAGGACGGACGTTCGCTTCATTGCCGCAGACGAGCGGAGAGTCCCGGATCGCCGGATCGATCTCCGGCCGGGCTGCGAACCTCGGCAGGTCGGATCGTTCAATACGGGTCGATTGGGATTTTAAGGAAAGGGAAGAAAAAGTGCAATTGTCACGAGACGAATTCCTGCGAATATCGCAGCTGGAGCCGACGCGCTCCGTCCTCACCGGCATCGCCATCGGAAACATCGCGACCGCGCCCGTTCGTCGAACCGGGGTGGCGGAATCGATCTCCTCCGTCGGGGAAGAGGCGCGGGAGATTGCCGAAAGAGTGGAAATGCAACCGGATCAACGTGAGGATATTGTCGCCAGCCTGCGAAATCGGATCGAAGCGGGCACGTACCTGGTCAGCGGGGAGCAGATTGCCGAGATGCTCGTCCGCCGCCTGATGGCCGACCGGGTTCGCTGATGCCCCGCGGTCTGGGACCGCGCAGGTCGTAATAAAGAGCTGGCCCCGGCGCTTCCTTACAGCGCGCCGGGGCCCCGTCGTTTCTGCCGAAACCCTCGCACGATGCCCGCTCGCTCCGACGCCGATAAAAAAACGGCCTCCGTTCCACGTGAAACACCATCGCGCCCGATTTGCGGGTAGAATGGGTCGTGGCTGGCGACGAACCCCGGAGGAACGAATATTCCCTGTATTCCCGCGCGGAACGCGATCGGACAGCCCCTCTCACTCATTCCCACCCGAAGGACGATGGATCATGGCACTGGTCTGGGCGGTCGTGAACCAGAAAGGCGGCGTCGGCAAAACGACGACGGCGGTCAACCTGGCGGCGTATATCGCGCAGGAGGGCAGACGCGTGCTGCTCGTGGATGCCGATCCCCAGGGAAACGCCACCAGCGGTCTGGGAATCGACCGACGCAACCTGACCGACGACGTCTACACCGTCCTCGCGCACGGACAGCCGATCCCGGAAGCCGCCATCGCCACCGAAGTCCCGAATCTGGATCTGGTTCCGGCGACCATCAACCTGGCGGGCGCGGAAATGGAGTTGTTTTCTGCCAACGAGCGTGAATATCGATTAAAAAAAGCGATTGCCGAGGTGGAAAACCACTACGATTACGTGCTGATCGACTCGCCGCCGTCGCTGGGATTGATCACCGTCAATACCCTGACCGCCGCCCATCAGGTGCTGATTCCGCTGCAATGCGAGTATTATGCGCTTGAGGGCGTCACGCAGCTGCTCGCGATCATCGATCGCGTTCGGCAGGGGCTGAACCCGGATCTGGAGGTCGGACGCGTCATCCTCACCCTCTTCGACGGGCGGACCAACCTGGCGAACCAGGTCATGAACGAGGTGAAATCGTACTTCGGCGACGCCGTGTCGCCGACCGTCGTGCCACGAAACATCCGGCTGTCCGAAGCGCCGAGTTTCGGGCAGCCGATCTCCATCTACGACCCGCGATCCAAAGGCGCGCAGGCGTACGAACAGATAGCAAAGGAATTGATTGGCGATGCCGAGCGTAAAACGAGTGTTGGGAAGGGGACTGGCCGATCTATTGCCCGCTGGTGGCGACGCGGCTGATCCGCTCGCCACCCTGGGACCGGGGCAGGAGGTTCCGATTGCCGCGCTGCATCCCAACCCGCGCCAGCCACGGACCCGGTTCGACGAGGGACCGCTAAACGAACTGGCCGAATCGGTCCGTCAGAACGGCATACTGCAACCGCTGCTGGTGCGGCCCCGCCCCGCCGGCGGGTATGAGATCGTCGCCGGGGAACGTCGTTACCGCGCGGCACTGCGGGTCGGACTCAAACAGGTGCCGGTCGTCGTCCGGCAACTCACCGACGAGGAGACCCTGGCGCTCGCCCTGATCGAAAATCTGATCCGCGCCGACATCGGCCCGCTGGAAACCGCGCGCGCCTTCCAGCGACTGATGGAGGACTTCGGCTGGACTCAGGAGGAGATGGGACGTCGCGTGGGAAAGAGCCGATCCGCCGTCGCCAACTCCCTCCGCCTGCTGAAACTGCCCGACCCGATCCAACGGGGATTGGAGCAGGGCGAGATCACCGAGGGGCACGCCCGCACTCTCCTCGGCGAGGAACGTCAGGCGAGCGACCCGGCCTTCCGCGAACGCCAGCTTTCCATCTTCCGTCAGATCCGGGACAAAAACCTCACCGTGCGCGATGTCGAGCGGCTGATGCGCGAGGAGAAGGCGACGCTGAACCCGGACGGAGCGACCGCCCGCCGCAATGCCGAACGCCTCGAACCGAATATGGCCGCCCTGGAGGACCGGCTCCGTACGCTCCTGGGGACCCGGGTACGGCTCAGCGGCACGGAGGACAAGGGAAAGATCGAGATCGAATATTTCTCCGCCGAGGAACTGGACGGTCTGCTGATGCGGCTGGAACCGCGACCCGACCCGCGCCCGACCACGCCCGGACCGGTTTCGCCGTTCCGTAATGCCAAAGGGTCGGAAGGAAGCCCGATCAAAGGGTTGCTCGGACGCCGTTGACCGCCCCCGTCCCCAAATCGGCAGGATCGGAGGGATCGCCGGGATCGGAGCGGCCGATTCCGCTGGAGATCGTCGGCCTGCGGTTTGGCCGACGCCGGCGCACGGTTCTTGCCGACGTAACGTTCGACCTGCGACCCGGCGAGATCGCCTGCGTGATCGGACCCAACGGTTCGGGAAAATCGACCCTGCTCCGCTGCCTGGCCGGAGCGCTGACCCCCGCCGAAGGAAACCTTCGGTTTGGCGGCGAGGAACTTACCCGTCTCGGCGCGGAGGCCCGGGCCCGAATCCTTTCCTACGCCCCGCAGGAGGTCGGCTATGCGTTCGCCTACACCGTGAGCGAGTTCCTCGGTTTGTCCGCTCCGGATCACGCCGCGCCGGAACTGCTGGACGCCTTCGACCTTACCGAACTGCTGTCCCGCAGTCTCCTGACCCTCTCGGGCGGGGAGCGGCAGCGGGCGGCCATCACTCGCGCCCTGATACGGCGAACTCCGTTTCTGTTGCTCGATGAGCCGACGGCCCACCTGGACCTCCGGCATCAGCGGCAGTTGCTGGTTCTGCTGCGCGAGGAAGCGAAGGTCCGAAACCGGGGAGTGCTGCTGGTGCTGCACGATCTCAACCTCGCCGCCGCTCTGGCGGATCGCCTTCACTTACTGCACGACGGACGATTCCTGGCTTCCGGTCCCCCGGAGGCGGTATTGACGGTCGAACATATCGGTACGGCGTACCGAACGGCGGTCCGACGGTTCGTCGGTCCGACGGGCGAACCTGTTATACTTCTCTCGCAGTAAATCACAATCAACAGTAAATTTAATATCTTCTTAACCTACGCCTGTAAAAACCGTGCTAAACTACTACAAATATCCCTTTCCCAATGTTGCCTCCGGTTTTTCGTGTCGGGCGACGTCAATCGAAAAAGGAGTTGCTTTGATTACCTCCCGGTCCGCCTTCATCCGAACTGCGTTACATGCCACCGTTTCCGCTTTTGTTGCGACGGTTTCTCTTCCGTTGCTGACCGGTTGTGACGCCCCCGCGCCGGAATCGGCTTCCTCACCCGCCGCCGCCGGCGGAACCGGAGCGTCTCCTGCCGCCGGCGGATCGGCCCCGATGACCGCAGGTGGGAACGTCTCGATCGAGGGGTCGGATACGTTGCTGCCGCTCTCGCAGAAGTGGGTGGAAGCGTTCGGCAAGAAGAATCCGAACGCGAAGATGACGGTCACCGGCGGCGGGTCCGGACAGGGGATTACCGCATTGATCAATGGCACCGCTGCCATCGCCAATGCGTCCCGTGCGGCGGAAGACAAGGAAAAGGACGCCGCGAAGGCCAAGGGATTCGAAATGGTCGAGACGGCGGTCGCGCGTGACGGCATCACGATCGTCGTTCATCCGTCCAACACCGTCCAGTCGCTGACGCTGGAACAGCTCAAGGGCATCTACACCGGCAAGATCAACAACTGGAAGGAGATCGGGGGCCCGGACACCAAGATCATCGCCTCCGGACGAGACACCGCCTCCGGCACCTACAAGTATTTCCAGGAGGACGTCCTGAAGAAGGAAAAGTACCGCCCGGATATGCTGACGACTCCGTCCAACAACAAGATCGCCGACAACGTCTCCAAACAGAAAGGCGGCATCGGTTACATCGGCGTCGCCTATGCCACCGAATTCGTTCAGGCCGGGAAGGTCAAGGAGGTGCCGGTTGCCTTCAAGCAGGGCGATGCGCCCGTGCTGCCCACCTCCGAAAACATTCTTTCCGGGAAGTATCCCATCTCCCGCGCGTTGTTCAACTACACCAAAGGACAGCCCGAGGGGGTGGTCAAGGAGTATCTGGATTTCGTGACCGGTCCGGAAGGCCAGGAAATCGTGAAGAAAGAGGGGTACATCACGCTGAAGTAGGGGTTCCTGCTCCGCGGGTGCGGCGGTCCTCATCGAGGAGGGACGCTGTTCAACCACTCTCATGTCCACCGCAGTTTCCAATGCCGATCGTTCGAACGCGTCCCTCTCCCTGACGGACAGTCGCACCCGGCTCTCCCGCTTCCGTGAGAAGATTATCAACGGGGTCATTACCGCTTCCGGAATGACCTCGATCGTTTTCGTCGCACTGATCTTCCTCTTCATTTTCAAGGAAGCCTTCCCGCTGCTGTCGACGTATCCGGCGGCGCGCTTCTTTTTCGGGCGGGAATGGGCCCCGACCACGGAAGGTGTGGGCGGCCTTCCGGATTACGGACTCGTCCCGCTGTTGCTGTCCTCCGTGCTGGTGACGCTCGGGGCCGTCGCTCTGGCGGTGCCGCTGGGCGTGGCTACCGCCGTCTATATTGCCGAAGTCGCGCCGCCGCGCTTCCGACCGACGCTCAAAGCGCTGATCGAACTTCTGGCGGCCGTCCCTTCCGTCGTCCTCGGGTTCTTCGGAATGATGGTCCTCGGACCCTATCTTCAGGCGCGATTCGGTTTCGCGACCGGGGATACCCTGCTGACAGGTTCGATCACGCTGGCCCTGATGGCGGTGCCGACGATTGCCACCATCAGCGAGGATGCTCTGGCCGCCGTACCGCGCGATATCCGGGAAGCGAGCCTCGGACTGGGCGCGACCCACTGGCAGACGGTCCGCAACGTCATATTCCCTGCCGCCGCGTCGGGAGTGGTCGCCGCGGTCATGCTCGGGGTCGGACGAGCCATCGGTGAGACGATGGTCGTGCTGATGGTCACCGGGAACGGCGTCGGAATCAACCTCCTGCAACTGATGGGCGTGATGCCGGGAACGAACAACCCGCTGACCGCTTTTCAAAACGTCTTCGGTGCCTATGCCGAGGTCTGCCGGACCCTGACGGCGACGGTCGCGTCGGAGATGGGCGAGGTGGTGCCCGGACAGTCGCATTACCATGCCCTCTTCATGCTCGGTGTGGTGCTGTTCGTCATCACCTTTCTGATCAACTTCACCGCCGATTTCGCGTTGAAGCGGACACGCGACGTCCGATCCGGCAGCGGCGGGGCCTCCGCTTTTCTCAGCTTTCTGGCGGTGCTCGGCGGTGTTCTGGGGATCGGCGTCACGATCGCTCTGGTCGGAATGGCGGGCGACGCGGCGGGCGGCCTCGGGATCGGGTTACTCGTCGCAACGCTGGCTCTGCTGGTGTTCCTGATTCGACCGACCATTACGTACCGCCGACCGATCGACTACGCAATGTACGCCTGCCTGGGCCTGGGACTGCTGGCGGCCCTTCTGCCCACGCTGTTCCTCTTCGGCAACATCCTGATCGGCGGTTTCCGCCAATTGACCCCGGGGTTCCTGACGCAGGCGCCGAGCGACGGCGGGACTGCGGGCGGGATCGGCCCGGCCATTCTGGGAACCCTCGGGCTGATGTTCGGGACGATTCTTCTGGCCCTTCCGCTCGGAATCTGCGCCGCGATCTACCTGAGCGAATTCGCGAAGAAAGGGCCGCTGGTCGGGGCCATCCGGATGGCGATCGTCAATCTGGCCGGGGTCCCTTCGATCGTGCACGGACTGTTCGGCCTGATCGTTTTCAAGACCTTTCTTGGGGGGTGGCTGGACTACTTCGCCCGAAACTCGACCCCGGTGTGGCAGAACCGGACCCTGCTCTGGGGAGCGGCGACCCTGGCAATCCTGGTACTGCCGATCGTCATCACCACGACCGAGGAGGCATTGCTCTCCGTGCCCGCGTCGTTCCGGGAGGGGTCGGTCGGGCTCGGGGCGACCCGCTGGCAGACCATCCGACGGGTGGTCCTTCCCGCCGCCATTCCGGGCATCCTGACCGGCGCGATTCTGGCCATCGGACGTTCGGCCGGAGAGACCGCGCCGATCCTGTTTACGGCGGCGGTGACTTTTACCACCGATGTGCGCCTTCCGTCACCGGACGCGCCCGTTCTCGCGCTGCCCTACCACCTGTACTATGTGGTGACCCAGGCGACCCAGGCGTCGGACGGCCTGAAGTACGGCATTGCGCTGGTGCTTCTGGGATTGGTGTTCACGGTGAATATCACGGCTATTCTGCTGCGAACGCGACTGCGTCGCGCCCGCCGCTGGTGAGAATGATACGATACGCCTATGAGTATTGCGTCTACAACTGTAAACGAAAACTCGACCGTCGCTGAACCGAAAGCGTCGGCGGATGAACTGCCGCCGGTGCTGATCGACACGTCCGACGTCAACTTTTACTACGGCGACTTTCACGCACTGAAAAGCGTCTCTCTGCCTCTGTACGCCAACCGGATCACCGCGATGATCGGGCCTTCGGGTTGCGGGAAATCGACCTTTTTGCGGGTTCTGAACCGGATGAACGAGGAGATGGCGTCCGACACCCGTCTGGAAGGGCGCGTTTTGCTGCAAGGGCAGGATATTTACGCTCCGGTCGTCGATAAGTCGACCCTGCGGAAGCGGATCGGCATGGTGTTCCAGCGTCCGAACCCGTTTCCGAAGTCGATTTTCGATAACGTCGCCTACGGGCCGACGCTCGATGCCCGGCCGAACCGACGGACTCTGGAGGAGCTGGTCGAAAGGTCTTTGCAGCAGGCCGCGCTCTGGGACGAGGTCAAGGACAAACTGAAGCAATCGGCGCTGGCGCTATCGGGAGGCCAGCAGCAGCGGCTCTGTATCGCCCGCGCACTGGCCACCCGGCCGGAGGTGATTTTGATGGACGAGCCATGCTCCGCGCTCGATCCGAACTCCACCAACCGGATCGAGGAGCTGATGCTCGAACTGAAAAAGGAATACACGATCGCCATCGTGACGCATAACATGCAGCAGGCCGCGCGCGTCTCCGATTTCACCGCGTTTTTTCTGAAGGGCGTGGTTATGGAGTTCGGGCCGACGGAACGACTGTTCACTTCACCGGAGAAGAAAGAAACCGATGATTATATTCGGGGCCGGTTCGGCTGAGAACCGTTACGGAAGAGATTATGTCACCTAACCGCCAACGAAAAGACGACGAACTCGAACTGCTTCGGCGACGGCTCCTGGAAATGGGAACCGCGACGGAGGAGATCGTCCGTGATGCCATCATCGCGCTGACCGCGCAGGATATGGCGTTGGCGGCGACCATCATCCCGCGCGACGACATCATCGACCGGATGGATCTGGAAATTGAGTTGATGTGCCTTCAACTGATGGCCCGTCCGCAGCCGCTGGTTCAGGACCTGCGTCTGGTCGGAACCGCTCTGAAAGTGATTACCGATATTGAGCGGATCGGCGATCATGCGGTGGACATTGCCCGGGTCGGCCAGCGAATGGCCCGAGAAATGGTCTATAAGCCGCTGGTCGATATTCCCCGCATGGGCGATATGGCCCAGGCGATGCTGCACGACGCACTGGAGGCGTTCGTCCACCGCGACTTGCGGCTGGTCGAGTCCGTTATCTCGGCGGATGACGAGGTGGACGCTCTGTACGCGCGAATGCGCCGGGAGCTTCAATACACGATGCAGAACGATCCCAATTCGGTGATGCAGGCCAGCTATCTGCTGTTCGTCGCACACTACATCGAGCGAATGGCGGACCACTGCTGCAACATCGCCGAGCGGGTGGCCTTTATGGAAACGGGGAAACTGCGGAATACCCTGAAAGTACCGATCGAACCGCCGCTGGCGCTCGTGTCGAACGGCGCGGCCTGACGGACGTCCCCAGGCCTCCGGTCGCATTGCCGGAGGCGAACCCTTCCGATATAATCCTCCGAACGGAGCGACAGTCCCTGACTGTCGCTCCTTCCCGTTCCGATTCCTGCTCAAAAATCTGTTTCGAGGGGGTGGTTCCGTGATTTCCGATCGACTGCAACGGGTGCGGGAGAGAATTCATGCCGCTGCGGAGAGAGTCGGCCGTTCGGCCGGGGACATCACAACGGTCGCTGTGACCAAGACCGTGCCACCGGCGCGGATTCGGGAGGCGATTGCGGCCGGTGCGCGCCATTTCGGAGAGAACTACGTCCAGGAGGCGCGGGTCAAGATCGCGGAAATTAGCTCGTTTAGCGAAGAGGCAGATATTTCCATCCAGTGGCATTTGATAGGGCATTTACAATCAAACAAGGTAAAATACGCAACGGAACTGTTTTCGCTGATTCATAGCGTTGATAATTATCAACTTTTGCAGGAGATCGAGCGGCAGGCGTCGAAACGGGAACGCATACAGGAAATTCTGATCGAGGTCGACCTGACAGATATCGAACGCCGAACCGGGATTTCGGCGGAGGCATTGCCTGCGCTGGTCGACGCCGCAGGGCAGCTGCCGCACGTCGCGTTGCACGGACTGATGGGAATCGCGCCGGTCTCCGAGAACGAGACCGAGGCCCGCGCCTACTTCGCCCGGATTCGGGCGTTATGGGAACGGCTCCCGGCGGAGAACCGCCGGATTCTGTCCATGGGCATGTCGGGAGACTTCGAGGCGGCGATTGCCGAGGGGGCGACCCACGTTCGCATCGGCAGCGCGATTTTCGGGGAGCGGCCGGTCAAACGTTAGGAAATTTCGATCGATTTCGCAGGAAGTTCGAGTGTCTTCAGTAAATATGGCAGTAGTGTGTACATGTATCGATGAGACCAAATGTAGGTGTATAATTGCCAGGGGGAGTTATGTATAACGAACAAGACGATGATGATATGCAGACAAATGGCGGCCTGCGTAGCCATTTCAACCGTTGGCTGGATTCGGTAAGGGGTCGGAACGAGGAGGAGGGCGTTTACGAGCCGGAAGGTACGGTCCTGACGGCGGCGGCACCGCCGCCCGCCGCTCCGCGCCGGGATACCTTCCGGGTAGCCTCGATCAAAGGAAGCATCACCATCACTCAGGTGTCCAATTTCGGCGACACACAGAAAGTCGCCGATCGCCTGAAAGCGGGAGAACCACAGGTCGTCAACCTGGAGAAGACGGCCCCGGAGGTCGCCGAGCGACTCGTCGATTTCCTGAACGGCGTGACGTACGCCCTTGATGGGTACGTCGAGAAGGTCGCCGATCAGGCCTATCTCTTTACGCCTTCTCATATTGCGATCCATGCGGAAAGCCCGGAGCAGGCCCCGCCGAAGCCGTTTTTCGACCGATAACGGCGGGTTGGTCCGGGCGCTCGACCATTCATCAGGAGGATGCCGATGGGAACCGTACCCGTCCTGCGTTTGAATGAGGGGAGTCAGGCGCCGCCGCGTTTACGCGTCCAGCATTCGCTCTGGTCGCTGCGCCGGCTGCCGATGAACGCGGCCCAGGAATGGACCCTGGACGAAAAGTTTCGGAGGGTCCGGGAAGCCGGTTTCGAGGGTGTGGAGTGCTGGTTGGGACCCCAGGATGAAGCGGAAGTGAAAGCGGCGCTGGACCGACACGGACTGCGTCTGGTGCTCGGTCATCGCCCGTTTACGGTCGAGCAGACCCGGACCGTGGTCGAACAGGCGGTTCGCCTCGGCGCGGACTTTGTCTTCGCTCAGCCGGCGGACGCCTTCACGCCGCCGGACGAAGTGGCGCGGCTCGTGACGGAGGGACGCCGGATCGCCAACGATCAGGGACTGCCGTATTTCGTTGAGACACACCGTAACAACTTCACGGAAACCCTGCCCCAGACGATCTCCCTGATCGAACGTGTGCCCGATATCCGGTTCACCGCCGACCTGTCGCACTTTGTCGTCGTCGGCGAGTTCTATGGCTGGGAGGAGGAGCGGGCGGCGGATCGCATGATGCCGGTTCTGGAGCGGACCTCCCATATGCACGGGCGGATCGGCAACGGGGAACAGGTGCAGGTAGATGTCGGCGACGGTTCCGGACAGACGCCTCAGTTTTTCGTCCGGCTCTGGGAAACCGTTTTTCGCGCCTGGTTGCGCGAGGCCGGCCCCGGCGATATCTTCCCGTTTGCGAGCGAACTGGGACCGCCGCGCTATGCGATCACGCTGCCGGACGGCAGCGAGTTCTCCGACCGCTGGGAACAGAGTCTGGTGATGAAGAAACTGGCCGAGCAGGCATGGGCGCAGGCCACCCGGTAAGCCGGGGCGACCACGGATTCGGAGGACGCGATGAAGGTAGCGGTCCTGGGAACGGGAAAGATGGCGGCGGCGCTGCTTCGGGGGTGGGTGACCTCGGGAGCGGTGTCGCCGACCGATGTGCGTCTGGCCAACCGGACGCTCGCCCGTGCCATTGCTCTGGCCGATGAGATCAAATCGCTCTCGACAAGCCGAAAAGGCGCGCCGGGGGCGCAGGTCGGTCGGCCGACGGTCTGTGACACCTTTGCCGAGGCCGTCGTCAACGCCGACCTGGTGCTGGTGTCCGTCAAGCCGTTCGCCGTCGTCGAGTGCCTGCGGGCGATTCAGGATGCGCTCGATCCGAAGGCGCTGATCGTCTCGGTCGCGGCGGGAATCCGACTGAAAACGATGGAGGACGCCCTCTACCGGGCGCAGCCCATCATTCGGGTGATGCCCAATACGCCGGCGGCCATCGGCGCGGCGGCATCGGCGTTTTGCAGCGGACGGAACGCCACTCCGGACCATGGCAAACGGGTCCGGGCGCTGTTCTCCTCGGTCGGCGTTTGTGTCGAGGTGACGGAGGAGCAGATCGATGCTGTGATCGGCGTCTCCGGTTCCGGGGTCGCCTATCTCTATCTGATCATCGAGGCGCTGACCGACGGCGGAGTGCGGGCCGGTCTTCCGCGGGATGTGGCCCGCGCTCTGGCGGCGCAAACGGTGGTCGGCGCGGGCCGGATGGTGCTGGAGACCGGGGAGCATCCCGCCGTTCTCAAGGATGCGGTCACGACGCCGGGCGGGACCACCATCACGGCGCTGGAGGTTCTCGAACGGGCCGGAATACGCGGCACGCTGATCGAAGCGGTGCTGGCGGCCCGCGATCGCGCCCGCGAACTGGCCTGACGATCCGGTATCGGATGGTGGATGTCGGGTCGCTGCGAGTGTATTTTTCCACAATATTCGTTCGGCCCCTGTTCGTGCTATAATCTCCCGGCGTCCGTTCGCCGCCGCCGAATCGGCGGCTTCGCCAAGCAACTTACGAAAACCGGAGCAAACTCCCATGAGTACCCTAACCACGATTGATGATGTGATCGCCCGTGAGGTTCTGGATTCGCGCGGAAATCCGACGGTCGAGGTCGATGTCTATCTGAAGGGCGGCGTCTTCGGACGCGCGGCCGTTCCGTCGGGGGCGTCCACGGGCGCCCACGAAGCGGTGGAACTGCGCGACGGCGATAAGTCGCGTTACCTGGGAAAAGGCGTTCTTCAGGCCGTGGAAAACGTCAACGAAAAAATCGCCCCGGAACTGGTCGAAATGGATGCGCGGGAGCAGGTCGCGATCGACCAGCTATTGATCGAACTGGACGCGACGGAGAATAAGGCGAACCTGGGCGCGAACGCGATTCTGGGAGTCTCGCTGGCGGTCGCCAAGGCGTCGGCACTCGCGCTGGGATTGCCGCTCTACCGATATATCGGCGGCGCGAACGCCCGGCAACTGCCGGTCCCGATGCTGAATATTCTCAACGGCGGCAAACACGCGGATAACAGCGTCGACCTTCAGGAGTTTATGGTCATGCCGGTGGGGGCGACCTCCTTTTCGGACGGCCTTCGCTGGGGCGCGGAGATTTTTCATGCGCTGAAATCGGTATTGAAGGGCAAGGGGTACGGAACGGCGGTCGGCGACGAAGGCGGGTACGCGCCCAACCTGAAGAGCAACCGGGAGGCGCTCGACGTCATCATGGAAGCGATCGGCAAGGCCGGATTCGCTCCGGGTGAGCAGATTATGATCGCGATGGACCCGGCGACCACGGAACTCTACGAGGAGGCGAAAAAGGTCGGCGAGGAAGGGAAGTATCGCTTCTGGAAATCCGATATGATCAAGACTCGCGAGGAGATGGTCGCTTTCTGGACCGACCTCGCCAATAACTACCCGATCCTCTCGATCGAGGACGGAATGGCCGAGGATGACTGGGACGGCTGGAAGATGCTCACCGAATCGATCGGCGGGAAGGTCCAGCTGGTCGGGGACGACCTGTTCGTCACCAACACGAAACGGCTGAAGCAGGGAATCGAGCAGGGAATGGGCAATTCGATTCTGGTCAAGGTGAATCAGATCGGCACTCTGACCGAGACGCTGGAAGCGATCGAAATGGCGAAACGCGCCGGTTTTACGGCGATCATTTCGCATCGATCGGGTGAAACCGAGGATAGCACGATTGCCGATATCGCGGTCGCGACGAACGCCGGTCAGATCAAGACCGGTGCGCCCTCCCGCTCCGACCGGGTCGCCAAGTACAACCAGCTGATCCGCATCGAGGAGGAACTCGGCGAGACGGCGGTCTACGAGGGACTGGCCGCCTTCTACAATCTGAAGAAATAAGCGACGACCAAAAAGGGAACGCCGGTCGGGATGCACAGATCCCGATCGGCGTTTTTGTTTCACATGAAACAAAACGGCCCGCCGAAGAGGGTTCCGGCGGGCTTTCGAATCACTGTCCCTGTTGTTTGCGTTGCTGTTCGCGGATGTATTGAATGTCCGGGGTGACGCCGCCCGGACCGTCGGCCCCCCGGTCCTTCGGTTCCTTCGGTCGGCCCGGCCTGGAGTCGTTGATGCCGAGCGGGTCCGCTTCGACCGGAGGCGGGGTCGCCGTCCCTCGGAAATACAGGACGGCGACGACGCCCACCACGGCGACCAGAGCAACCACGATGACGATCGGATTTACTTCCTTTTTCACGGTTTCTTCCTCTCCGCCCGTCCCACCTAGAGGAGACGGGCGGCAGTGCGATCAGTCGGCCCAGGACCAATCCGCGCCCGGACGAACCGCCCACTGATCGAGCGTCGTCTGCCGCTGCCATTTGGCATGGCCATCCATGAAGACCAGATTGAACCCGTCGTTATGCGCCAGGCGAAGGCTCGCCTTGCAGCGGCCCCAGGCCGCGCTCTGCCGCTCCGCGCCGGCCAGGAAGTCGTAACCAAGGACCGTATTCGCCCCCTGGTTCGGCTCCGGGAACGCCGCTGCCCACATCTGCATGGTGCAGCCGTCGAACATCGTAATATAGTCCGCGGGGCGATCGAACGCCGCTTCGGTCGGATACGGATAGTACCGGCCGAGGGCATCGCCGCGCCAGCCCCGGTTGCCGAGAGCCGCCCGCTGGGTGTCGAGATTGCCGCAGCAGTCCCAGGAGTTGTTGAACGCATAGGACCACTGCAGCTCCCGGAGACCGGGGCCACGACCCGGCGGCAGCGAGTCGCGGAGGCTCGTCGTAAGGTTCGAACGGCTCGGGCAGAGGAACACCTGGGCGTTCTTGACATACGGGTTCAGGATGTCCGGGTACCACAGCAGAAGGGTGCGCGGTCCGGCAGCCGTCTCCCGGTAGGAATAACCCGGCATTACCATTTCGTCGGAGTCCTGCTGATACATCCGAAGAGCGACACCTAGCTGACGCAGGTTCGAAAGGCAGGAGATCTGGCGGGCTTTTTCGCGCGCCTGAGCAAAGACGGGGAAGAGAATCGCAGCAAGAATAGCGATAATAGCGATAACGACGAGCAGTTCGATCAGCGTAAAGCCATACTTACGGTTCATGGAACCATCCTTCCTGCCTCAATTAATGTGAGGAACACGATAACCTGTGGTCGGGCAACGACGGTTTCTCTCGCAGAGCCGGAGAAACGACCTTGAAATTCGGAATCGGACGACCCGGTCACGACCCGGAAAAAAACCACGTGAGGGAAAGCGGATTCGGCGCGGAAGACATCGCGCCCATCGGACCGGCCTCCATGGTCAGTTCAGTTAATATCTACCCAACTCCGGCCCGTCTGTCAAGAGAAAATGAAAGAAAATGGGGATCGTTATCGCAGGTTAAACGTTTTACATCACCTGACTATCGATAAACCGGGGAAGGAAATCGATGGCTCGCTCCCCCGGTAAATCGGTTCCGACCCCCGTTACTTCATGCGTTCGCGGACGTAATCGTACAGTTCGTGGATCGCGACTCGCTCCTGACTCATCGAATCCCGGTCGCGGACCGTCACCGTATCGGTTAACGCGGTCGAACCGTCACGCGACTGTCCGAGGGTATCGTAGTCCACCGTCACACAGAACGGCGTTCCCGCCTCGTCCTGTCGGCGATACAACTTGCCGATCGCCGCCGTGTCATCGTAGACGGCCCGCATCTCGCCGACGGACTGCAGAAGGTTTTTGATCTCCTTCGCTTTGCTGACGATTTCGGGCTTGTTTTTCGCGAGCGGCAGCACGGCAACCTTGATCGGCGCAAGCGCGGGCTTCAATCGGAGCACCGTCCGAACATCGCCCTTGTCGGCGTCCACGACCTCCTCGTCATACGCCTCGCAGAGCGCGGCCAGAACGCCCCGGTCCACGCCCGCCGCCGGTTCGATGACGAACGGAACGATATGCTTGTTGGTCGTATGGTCGAAATAGGTCAGTTTCTCGATCGAATGCTCGTTTCGCATTGCTCTCTGCGCCGTGTTTTCGGACAGCGGCAAATTCGCCTGGTCGCGCGAGTGCGAACCCAGGTCCCAGTCGGTCCGATTGGCGATACCCTCCAGTTCATCGAAGCCGAGCGTGGGGAAGTTGTAGAGAATATCCACCGTTCGTTTGGAGTAGTGCGCCAGTTTGACGTGTTCGTAATGCTTCAGGTTTTCTCGCTTCAAACCGACGGCGTTGACCCACCAATCCGTATGGTCGCGGATCCACTCCTCGTGAATCGCCTCGTCCTCGCCGGGGCGGACGAAGTACTCGATCTCCATCTGCTCCAGTTCGCGCACACGAAACAGGAAGTTCCGGGGCGTGATCTCGTTCCGAAACGATTTGCCCATCTGCGCGATGCCGAACGGCAGTTTCCGGTTGGTCGAATCCAGAACGTTCTTGAAATTGACGAACATGCCCTGCGCCGTCTCCGGGCGAAGATAGGCGAACGACTCGTCATCGGCGACCGGGCCGACCTGCGTCTTGAACATCAGGTTGAACGAGCGGGGCGGGGTCCAGTCGCCGGGCTTGCCGTCCTGCGGATCGATGACTCTGACCTGGTTCATCGCGGACCGGGTCGCCTCCGGGTCTTCCAGCAGGGACGCCGTTAACTCGTCCAAATCCGCGGTGTACGGCACGTGGGCGGCCGTCGCCAAGGCCTGAAGGGTCTCGGGCTTCTGTTCCTTCAGCAGGTGGTCGAAACGATACCGCTTTTTGGTGACCTTGTTATCGATTAGCGGATCGGTGAACCCACGCTCATGACCGGAATACCGCAGGACGTAGCGATTGGTCAGAAGGGCGGTCTCGATGCCCTCCATATCGTCCCGGCCGTAGACGTTATGCTTCCACCACAGCCGTTTCAGGTTGTTCTTCAGTTCGACGCCCAGGGGACCGTAATCGAACGTGCCCTGAAGGCCACCGTAGATCTCGCTGCCGGGAAAAATGAAGCCGCGCCGCTTGCAGAGAGAAACGATCTGATCCATCGATTGTGCTGCCATGAGTGCCTACCTGTCACGAATCCTTTGTCGGAAGTCCTTACGGTTATCCGTTATATCGTGCGAATCCGGCGTTTGGTAAGGATTCGGCCCGGTGGCCTGTGCGGACGACGCATGGCCCGATCAGACGGATCCGTCAGGTCCGGTAGCTCAGACCGGTCAGACGTTCAGGGGGTGGGCGAACCGTCCGGCGGAACGGTCACGATCGTTGTCACCGGGTCGGAGGGAGCGTTCAGACGGGTCAGACCCTCCCCGGCCTCCGGCACCACATACAGCGACTGCGCGTTCCGGTAGGCGTCCGCCGCCAGTGGATTCTGCCCGACTTTCTCGCAGAGTTTGCCCCATTCGGTGAAGGCTTCGGCGTAGCGGATGGGAATCGGCTCCTGGAAGGGGTCGGCGTGCGCCCAGGCGATCAGGTTGCCGAATCGCAGGTCCGGCCAGATCCGGCGGTTTTCCGCATACAACTCCCGTTCGGTCGGAACACGATCCTTGGGATAGAGTCGTTCGACGATGCCCCACGCCCGGCGTTCGAAGTTCCGGGCGAGCCGCGGGCGCAGAGTGACTTCGGTCGATGAGTCCATCCGAAGGTCTTCGAGTTGTGCATGGCTCAGCCAGAGTACCGGAACGCCGCGTCGCGCCGCCCTTTCCAGAAACGCCACCAGAAAATCGTTTCGCGCCGCTTCCTCGGGGGTGGCCCGTCGGCCGGAATAGGTATTGTCGATATCGGGATACTGCTGGCGAAGATGACGGTAGTACCAGGCGCGTTGCGCGAGCGAAGCGGCCAGCAGGTTGACATTGACAATCACGACGTCGGGACGCTCTCCCAGGACATACTTCCGATACCAGAGCGAAAAGTAGGTGGTCGAACCGATCGTCGTAATGATGGCGTTTTTCGGAGCCGAGCGCAGGATGTTGTAGGTGAAATCGTACTCCAGCCGGTTGCCGCTGCGGTCGTTGGTGACGTAATTGATCGAGAGGTTGACGACCGGGACCGCCGGAAGGATGACGGCGAGCAGTATGGAGTAATGGCGGCGTTGTTCGGGGGTCCACCGGAAACGGTCGAAAGCCGCCGTCACCAGGAAGGACATACCGAACACGATCCAGGTCGTGGCAACGATATACGACGGAATGTAATAGACGTAGATGTCGAAAATATTGTAGTTGAAGGAAAAGAGCAGGTTGACGGCGGCGACCCAGGCCACGAGAAGCAAGACGTGGCGCGGTCCGCGCGCCGCCATCGCGAACAGCCCGACCGGGATCAGCCAGAGGAAGTGGAACCCGAACTCCTTTGCGAGGAGGCCCGGTCCCGACTCGCCCGCCAGCCGGAAATAACCCTCGGCATGGGTTTGAAAAACACTCGCCGAACGGAACATGGAGGTTCGATACTGTTTCCCGGTGACCGTTTCCCAGAGGGCGGCAGGAGTGGACGGGTCCCCCCAGTTGACCGGGGGATTGCGATGGGCGGCCCAGGGCAGGTACAGGTAGAGAAGGAGCGGCAGCAAAAACAGCCCGGCCAGGCCGATCAGCACCCGCCAGTCCCGACCCAGGAGCGTCCGCCGACGATAGAGAACCAGCAGGAGGAACCCGGGAAGAAAAAGGGCCATCGTCATATGGTTGGTGCAGGAGAGGCCGTAAACCGCCGCCATCCGCAGAAGGGGTCCGTTTTCGGTCGGTTTCTCCCACCACGCCGCCGCCGCCCAGAGTAGACCGCAGAGAAAGGCGGCGGTCAACGCATAGATTTCCACCGACAGGCTTTGCTGCCAGAGGGTGGGCGAGAAGGCGAGCACCAGCGCGCCGGTAGCGGCGAGGTAGCGTTCCTGCCGGAGGGATACGAGGAAGCGATAAAAAAAGCCGACCGCGAGACTGCCGCAGAGCACGGTCAGCAGGTTGACCCGGGCAGCGGGTTCCGGGAAAAACGGCGCGAATAGAAAGAGCGCGGCCTTTCCGAGCAGGAGAAACAGCGGATACCCGGTCGGATGGCAGTTCCCGCCCGTCGCCATGGCGGTCAGAAAATCACCGTCGTCGCCGGTGTAAAGCGTCCGGCACATCGTCATCCCGTAGATCAGAAGCGTCAGAGCGGTGATTGCAGCCTGAACGATCCGGTCAAGACGAAGGGCAGGACCGGCATCCTGCGGAGTTTCCGTCGCTCCGGTTTCGAACGACCCGTTTTCGTCGGGTATCGTTAAAACAGGTAACTGACGGGTGTCTGTATCGGCGGATCGGGATATGTTCACAATCCGTATTATTGCCGTCCTCCGACGCACCCCTCAGGTTGATTTCCCGTTACGGACCTGAAGAAGGGGCGGTTCCTCGGAAGGAAGACGGCCCGGCGTCGGAACGGGGATACGGATCGGCTCTTCGGTCGTCGGCGTTTCGGTGGATTTTGCCGCCTTTTTAGCCTCGCGCCGGGCTTTCCTCTGGGTTTTCCGGCGATGACGCTCTTTCCATTCGGAGAATTCCCGTTCGAAGGCCGCCCCTTTCATCGGCAAAGCGGCCAGGGCATGGCAGGCGACGCCGATTCCCCAGCTCAGGATCGGGAAGAGGGCCCAGGGTTTCCCACCTTTGACGAGATTCATCGTGATCAGGAAAACGCTGAAGATAAGAAAAGGAACGAGATGCGGCCAGAATCCCGAGCGGCGTTCCGCGACGAACTCCCGGCGGAATGCGGCATCCTCCTGTTCACGTCGGAAAGTCTCCTCGGCGTCGGCGACCTCCTCCGCCGAGATCCCGAGTTCCGCGGCCATCTCCAGAAGTTGTTCGTGGGAAATCATCCTATCGGCGCGGCGGGAGGTGGCTCTTGTCAGGATCGCTTCGGCTTCTTCCGGTGAATACGACATCCGTTGCCTCGTGTATCGAAGTCTCAATCTCTTGACCCCCCTCCCCGGCTCCCGGTTGCCGGGGAGGGGGAGATCTCAGAGGGTCGGCCGTCGAAGGTGCCAGTCGGTCGCTTTCTGGTAGGCGTCGGCGATTCGGAGCAGGGTCTCCTCGGAGAAGGCCGGTCCCATCAGTTGAAGTCCGACCGGAAGGCCGCCGGGGTCGAAGCCGCAACAGATCGACAAACCGGGGATCCCGGCCATGTTGGCGGGAATGGTGCAGACGTCGGAGAGTTTCATCGCGAGCGGATCGTCGGATTTCTCCCCGAGGCGGAAGGCGGTGGTGGGAACGGTCGGAGTGACGAGGGCATCGACCTGTGCGAACGCCCGGTCAAACTCCTGACGGAGCAGTGTCCGCACCTTTTGTGCTCGGGCGTAGTAGGCATCGTAATACCCGGCGGACAGGGCATAGGTGCCGATCATGATGCGCTGCTTCACTTCCGGTCCGAAGCCGAGTTCGCGTGTCTTTTCGAAAAGGCCGATATGGTCATCGCCGACCGGGGCGCGGTTCCCGTAACGGACGCCGTCGTAGCGGGCGAGGTTGGAGGAGGCTTCGGCGGGCGCGACGATGTAGTAGGCGGCAAGGGCGTAATCGGTGCAGGGCAGGGAGAGTTCGACGATCTCCGCGCCGAGGCCGCGCAGGACGCCGATCGCCGCCACAACCGCCGCCCGGACCCCGGGCGCGGTCCCTTCGGCAAAATACTCCTGAGGCACGCCGAGGCGCAGTCCCTCGATATGGCCGTTCAGCCCGGCGGTGAAGTCGGGAGTTTCACGTGGAACACTGGTCGAATCCCGGCGGTCGTGGCCGGCAATCGCCGTCAGACAGAGAGCGGCATCCTCGACCGTTCGAGCGAGCGGACCGATCTGGTCGAGAGAGGAGCCGAAGGCGACCAATCCGTAGCGGGAAACCAGTCCGTACGTCGGTTTCAGTCCGACCAGACCGCAGAACGCGGCCGGCTGACGGATGGAACCGCCGGTATCGGAACCGAGGGAGAGGGGAGCCATGTCCGCCGCGACCGCCGCCGCGCTGCCGCCGGACGAACCGCCCGGAACCCGGCTCAGGTCCCACGGGTTCCGGGTCGGGAACAGCCCGCTGTTCTCGGTCGACGATCCCATCGCGAACTCGTCCAGGTTGACCTTCCCGAGAAAAACCGCACCGGCCTGCTCCAGCCGGGTGACCACGGTCGCATCGTAGGGCGGGACGTAACCGCGCAGGATCTGCGATGCGCAGGTGGTTTCGACTCCGGTGGTCGACAGATTATCCTTCAGGGCAACCGGGACGCCGGCGAGCGGTCCGACCGGCTCTCCGGCGGCGATCCGGGCATCGATCGCGTCGGCCTGTCGCCGGGCGCGATCCGGCGTCACCGTGATGAAGGCGCGTACGCGGGCGTCAACCCGCTCGATCCGACCGAGGAAGGCGTCGGTAACTTCCCGTGCCGACCATTCCCGGCGTCGAATGCCGGCGACGATCTCGGACGCGTTTCGGGTAAGCATTTCGTCCATCGCGTCCTCCTATTCCCCGATGACCTGCGGAACGATAAATCCGCCGAGGACCTCATCGATATGCGGCGAAAGCGCCAGCACCGTCTCCTGTGGCAGGGAGGGGGTCACCTCGTCCTCGCGAAGCAACGCCCGGACCGGTACGGCGTGGGACGTCGGAGGAACGTCGTCGGTGTCGAGTTCCTGAAGCCGGGCGAACTGCGCCAGCAGGTCGTTGATCTGGTGGGTCAGTCGATCGATCTCGTCGTCGGCGAGGGCAAGGCGAGCCAGTGTGCCGACCTGCCGCACCTCTTCGGGGGTAAGGGCCATAATGTCGCGGGGATACTCCTGAAAATGATTCCGCCCCATTATAGCACGTGAGCGAAGTCGCGGACGGGCAACCGACCTCCGGAGGCACGGGTTCCCTTCAGGATGTTTCCCCGGGTGTTTCACATGAAACAACGGGACGCGAGTCCGAAAGAGTGCGTCAGACCCGGTGACGCCACCGCTCCGCGTTGCGGGCCGCCATCTCCGCATACTCGCACCACTGTCGGTGAGAGAGGGCCCGTTTCCGGCGGAACGATCGAATCCGACGATCGATCTGCATCGCCAGCCACAGGCCCGAAAGTACGAGAATCGTCAGCAGCACCGGAGACATTGCGCATTCCTCTCTGTGATCCGAATGAAAATTTGATGGAATACCGTGCAAACCGCAAGTTCCATGCCAGCCCCGGCAAGGGAACGTCCCAAAATCTTCGGGACCGCGCTCTTCCCGAAATGGGACCGGTGGCTCCGCCCGCCCGGCCGATCATACGCTATCCTGAAACCGTAGGAACCATTCCCAACGACGCCGGAGGACCGACCTGAGATGAACGAATCGATGATGACCGACCTGTTTACGCCCGATCTGCCGGAACGATTCACCCTGATGATGCACTCGTTGAGCATACGGGTGATACTGGCCCTGCTTCCGACCTTTTTGTTGGCACGGTTGGCTTTCTTCGCCGTTCGATCTTTCGGCCATGCGCTCCGGACGGGAAGCCGGCGGTAGAATAGATATGGGAAGTCTCAACGCCGACAACTCACAGGAATCAACATGACCATCAACGCGCTTTTTCAGGAAACCGTGGCGGCACACGGAGCAAAGACCGCTCTTCGCTACAAGGAAAACAAGCAGTGGCACGATATCTCCTACGCGGAACTCAACCGCCGGGTCGAAATCATCGCCTCCGCCTTCGCCGCTCTCGGCGTCCGTAAGGGCGACCGGGTGGCGTTGCTCTCGGAAAACCGGCCGGAATGGGCCATCACCGATCTGGCCGCTCTCTCTCTGGGCGCCATCATCGTTCCCCTGTACCCGACCCTGCCCACGCCTCAGGTCGCCTTCATTGTCCGGAACGCCGCCGCCAAGCTGTTCGTGGTGTCCGATGCACGGCAACTGGCCAAAGCGATGGCATCGCGACACGAACTGCCCGAACTGGAGCACATCGTTCTGATCGACGGCGAGACCCCGGCGGACTCCCCCGATGTCGTGACCTGGGCGACCCTCCTGGAACGCGGAGCCGCCGAACCGCTCGGGGACCGGCTCTCCGACCTGCGGAAGGATGTCCTGCCGGACGACGTCGCATCCCTGGTCTACACCTCCGGAACAACCGGCGACCCCAAGGGCGCGATGCTGACCCATCGAAACATCGTCACCAACGTCGACTATGCGCTCGAGCACTTCGCGCGTCAGGGAGAAAAGGTCGACGAGAAGGATACGTTCCTGTCGTTCCTCCCTCTCTCACACGTCTTCGAACGGGTGCCGGGATACTACCTGCCGCTTCGAACCGGGGCGGCCATCGCCTATTGCGAGGGAGTCCGGACCATCGTCGACGACATGGCGTCCACCAAACCGACGATTATGGTCTGTGTGCCGCGAGTCTATGAAGCGATGCAGGAACGCATCCTGGCTCAGGTGGAAAAACTCGACGCCGGTAAGAAGGCGGGCTTCCGAAAAGCGCTGGAGTCCGGCAAGGAGTATGCCGAGGCAAAACGACGGGGCGGGATGATGAATCCGATGCTGGCGATGCAGCACGCCCTGTTCGAGAAACTCGTCTATCACGATATCCGCGAACGATTCGGCGGCGCGCTTCGCTTCTTCGTCTCCGGTGGCGCGGCTCTGAACGCCGAAACCGCCCGGTTCTTCGAAGCGATCGGAATCCCGATCGTGGAGGGCTACGGAATGACCGAGACCGCCCCGGTCATCGCCATCAACCCGAATCGCCGTTTGAAACTCGGAACGGTCGGCATCTGCATTCCGGGCGGCGAGATCAAAATCGCCGAGGACGGAGAGATCCTGTACCGCGGACCGAACGTCATGAAAGGCTACTGGCGAAACGATCAGGCGACCCACGACATGATCGATTCCACCGGCTGGCTGCATACGGGGGATGTCGGCCATCTGGACGAGGAAGGCTATCTCAAGATCACCGACCGCAAGAAGGACCTGCTCGTTCTGCACAACGGCAAAAAAGTCGCCCCGCAGCCGATCGAATCCACGCTCAAACAGTCGCCGTTCATTGAGGAGATCGTGCTGATCGGCGATCGTCAGAGCATCGTGACCGCGCTGGTCATTCCGAACAAGGGACGGCTCACCGAGTGGGCGAAAGCGGAAAACCTGTCGTTCGACGGGGAGGAGGAACTTCTCCGACGGCCCGAGGTTCGCAAGAAGATCAAACAGGAGATCGATGCGCAGAGCGGGGGACTGGCCGACTTTGAGAAGATTCGGAAGTTCACCATTTTGAACACCGCTTTCACGGTCGACAGCGGCGAACTGACACCGACGTTGAAAGTGAAGCGGAAGGTGGTCGCGCAGAAGTTTGCGCGGGAGATCGCGGCGATGGCGGGGGAAAGCGAGTAATCGCGCCCGGTCATCCGGTCATAAAGAAAGGCGCGGGACCCTCGGTCCCGCGCCTTTCTTTGCCGGACACTCCGCCCGGCGGCGAACCTTTAAACTCTCGACGAGTTCGTTTCCACGGACGGGAACCGACGGAGCTTTCCATCGGGAATGGTTCCCGCACCGCTTCTCTATATTTCTCCGATCGGCACGCCTCGCGCCCGGTGTCGGATCACCGTTTCGGTAGGTGTGTCACCTCTGCTTCGAGATGCAACTGCGTCTCCCGGTACACAGCTTCGTCGGCATTGACGGGTTGCTGACCCAGGACGCTTTCACAAGGTTCCATCCCATAAGACGCAAGTTTCGTGCCAAGGGTTCCTTTCGTCCCGTCGACCGTTCGGAATTGCCGCTTCGGAAGATTCCGGAAGACGTCAGGTACCGCCATCGTCGTCGACGGTACGGTAAAATACCGATATGAGTTCGAATCTCCGTCGTTGCATCGTCGCCCATAATGTCGTTCACCTCCGCGCCCGTCCGACGAACGATTCCGAGCTGGTTTCACAGACGCTCATGGGGCGCGTCCTGTCGGTCCTTCGCGAGGAGGCCGGGTGGGTTTGGGTGGAGGGCGACGATACCTATCGGGGCTGGGCGGACCAGCGATGGCTCAGACCGATGGGGGAGATGCCGCTGACCGAAACGACGGTCGTCTTTTCCGAGTTGCGGACGGCCCCTTCGGAAACCGCGCCGCTGCGGATGCGTCTGCCGATTCTCTGCGGGGTCTACCGGACGGGGGAGCGGAAGGACGGCTTTGTCCGTGTCCTCCTGCCCGACGGACGGACCGATGGCTGGCTGCCGCAGACGGCGCTGACCCCCCTGTCGAACGAACCCGTCGATCGTCTCGGCGTGGCGGCGGCGGAATGGGGCCCGGATTTTCTGGGGACGCCCTACCTCTGGGGAGGTTCGTCGTCGTTCGGCCTCGACTGCTCCGGGTTTGTTCAACTCTGTTACCGTCTGGTCGGCGTTCTCCTGCGCCGTGATGCGGACATACAAAGGGATGACCCGCGTTGGTTTCACGTGAAACAAGAGCATCTTAAGCCCGGCGACCTCGTCTTCTTCGGAAAGCCCGACCGGATCACGCATGTGGGAATGCATCTGGCCGGAAATACGTTTATACACTCGGCAGGAGGCGCTGGCGTCCTCGTGACCGAATGGGGCGACGAACGTTACTCCCCGGGCTACGTCGACGCCCGCCGGATTGACCCGACCCGTGCCGCAGAACCCGTGACCCGATTTGAGGCCGAGGACCGATGACCGAACTACCGGACCTGTTCCATATCGACCGCTCCGACCGGGGCCGCCTGAAGTTCGGCGGCCGCGACCGGCAGGGATTTCTCCATGCCCTGCTGACCAATGACGTCGCGTCGCTCGCGCCCGGCAGCGGCCGTTACGCTTTCCTGCTCGATGCCACCGGCCATGTCCTCGCCGACCTGCGCCTCCTGTGCCGGAGCGATCATCTGCTCGCCGATCTCGAGCCCGGAATGGCGACGATCGTCGCCGAAACCCTCGAAAAGTACCTGATCATGGAGCGGGTCAAAATCCACGATGCCACCGCCGAACTCCGTCAGATACATGTCGGCGGGCGCAAAGCGGCCGATTTGTTTCCGTCGTTCGCCGGCGAAATGGCCGAAGGAACGAACCGTGAGATCGGGAGCGATACCTGCGCCGCCGTCACCATCCTGACTGGACTCCCCGGTTTCGACCTCTATCTGCCCGCCTCGGAGTTCGACGCCGCTCTGGCCCGTCTCGAATCCGTCGGCTCCGTTCCCGTAGAACCGTCCCTGGTGGACGCGCTGCGGATCGAGGCCGGAATCCCGCGGTTCGGCGTCGACTTCGACCTGCGAGTCCTCGCCCCCGAGACCGGGCTGCGGGAACGAGCGATCCACTACCGGAAAGGGTGCTACATCGGCCAGGAGATCGTCGCCCGGATCGACGCGCGCGGCCATACCAACCGGGAACTGACCGGATTCCGGCTCGATCGTTCCGACCTGCCCGCGTCCGGCGCCCCGGTCACGCTCGACGGAAAAGAGATCGGACGGATCACGTCCGCCGCCGTTGGCCCGCGCACCGGGAGCCCGATCGCTCTCGGTTACCTTCGCCACGAACATCGAACGCCCGGAACGGTCGTCACGGTGGGCGACGCCGCCGCGCGGGTCGTATCGCTCCCGTTGACGGTCGGGGATTCCACCGGATGAACATCGGCGTCCTGCTCCGGTTCCTCGCCGTTCCGGCGATGATCGTCGTCGGGTACGGAGCATTTCTCGTCGCCGCCCCCTGGCGAACACTCTCCGTCGGCGATTATGCCGTCCGCCAGCATAAACTCACCGGGAAAGTCGAGATGCGCAACGGGGACGTCTGGACTCGGATTGCCGACGATCCCTATGTCGAGGCGCTGCCTGCCGAGAAACTGCGCTATGTCGCGGTATCCAACGTCGTCTGGGGACCGGACGGCCTGCTGTGCGCCCGACTGGAGAATCGTACGGACGAGCCGATGACGGGCCGTCTGGCGGTCCGTCTGCTGCGCAAGGAGGCCCGGCGCGATCAAAGGCTGGCGATCGGCGGCGACCGGACCTTCCGAATCAACCTGACCCTGCCGCCGCGTACACCCGTCCCGATCGTTCTCGACACCAACCTGGAAACGCCCGACACGACCAAAGTTCGGACCTTTCTCTCACTACAGCCGACATCCTACAGCGGAACCTGATCCGCACACCATTCCGGAGGAACCATGCCCGAAACATCGACCAATGTCCGCCTGAGCACCGGTGGTTACCACCATATCGCTCTGCGCGCCCGCGACTTCGACCGTTCGTTCGCCTTCTACACGGACGGTCTCGGATTCGTCCTCGCCCACCAGTGGGGAGAGGGGGAGGGGCGTATCGCTCTTCTCGATATGGGGGACGGAAACTACCTCGAACTGTTTGCCAGCAAGCCCGGCCAGACCCCGCCGGAAGGGGGCGAGGTTCCCCCGGCATGGCCGTACTTCCATCTGGCGATGCGGTCGTCCGATGTCGATGCCGATATCGAGACCGTACGCGCTCTTGGCTGCCCGATCACCATTGAGCCGAAGACGGTCGAGGTCGGCACCAAAACCATCCGCGTCGGCTTCTTCCTCGGCCCGGACGGCGAAGTGCTCGAGTTCTTCCAGCACATCGCCCGCCCGGACGAAAAACCGCTGTAAGAGTTTCACGTGAAACATCGCCCGGAATGATAAACGCTCCGGGCGACATCCGTTCCGATATCTCCGCTCATGCCGTTTGTGCGAAACGGAGGCGCGGGTCGGCAAGGTCGAGTCGGTACAGGATCTGGTTGTAGTCGTAACGCGGCGTCGGCGACGGAGCGCTGGAAAACGTCTGCGTATACGTTCCCTCAAAGAAGATCCGGCGTCCGCCGTCCGTATCGAGAAACGGGTGATGCACCGGGTTGTAGAAGGTGAACCGTTCGTGCGTCACGATCTTCACCGCCCGACGCCAGGGACCGATCGGGGAATCTGCCTCGGAGTACCATATCTCACCGAGCGGGGACGATTTGCCGAAGTACTGTGTCGCGATCAAAATCCAGCGTCGACGCCAGGGGTTCCAGGTGACCGAACCGCCGTGCGTCACGACAACCCCTCCGGCGGAGTCCCTCGGCAGAAAGCGCACCTCCTCCGGGCGAAGCTGTTTCGCCTTCAGCAAGCCCGCCTCCGTCCGTGCCGTGAGCGGGGGCGCGACTTTCTGCCACCCGTACACGGCTCGCCCGCGACCGTCGCGCCGTACCCTGCCGTCCGCCGTCAGGCAGGTGAACCCTTCGTACGCGGAAGGCTGTAGCACCGCCGTCCGTCGGGCCGGGACGCGAACGTGCGGGAAGCAAAAACCGCCCGCGCGGTAGCCGATCCCGTTTTCCGTCCAAGAGATCGGATGCCCGTCGAGGAACCGCCAGGTTTCGGACAGAGACAGTTTGTTCGTGAAACGGAAGACATTGCGTACGTCGTCCCAGAGAACGTAACCATGTTCCCGGCGCGTTCCCAGATCCTTCATTCGAGCATAGTGCGCCAGCAACATCTCCTCGTTCCCCTCCCGAAGCGTCGTCAGCCCGGAGATCCAGACCGGACCCGGTTGATCGGTCGGACAGAGGGCCCGTGCGAATCCGTCCTCGCCCGTAAAATAGGCAAAGTCCAGCCCGCGTTCCGCCGTCGTCTCGCCCGCCGGAAAGGTCGCCACCGCGCCGGAGGTGCGGAAGTTGCCGAGGGGGTACTCGATCCGGTTGGTGTCGCCCCAGAACCAGAGGAGACGACCACGAAAGGGGAGGGCCATCGCCGAATCCTGGCCGAACACGCTGCCGGGGCGCAGAGGATCGCGAAGCGGCGTCGATTCGCCAAGGAGGACGCTGTCGGAATAGATACCCCCGCCGGTCAGACGACATAAACGCTCGGCGATGTTGACCCGACGCAACTTCACTACCGTCCGCCCGCCGTCGGTCACTTTGAGACGCAAGCCCGAAAAACCGAACCCGTCCTTCGGAAAAGCGTATCCCTGGCTACGGACGGAGAACCAGACCTCCCGATCCATCAGAGCCGGGTCCGTAATCGCCGCCCATCCGTTACTGTCCGTGACAGTGACCGCACGATCCGTCGTTTCCAGTTCGGTCAGCGGAACGCCGCGTCCGGTCTCCGCGTCGACGGCACGAATTCCGAAGAGTTTCATTTCTGCATTATACGCGCACGGGCGGCAGGCACGGGGAGGGAACCGTTCCGACAAAACCTGCCGGTGACCGCAGTACTTCACGGAAATCGGGTGACCGACGGCGAACGTTACCGGTGAAGGCATCGATCGAAAGGAAAGGAAACACCATGCCGGAATTTGACCCGAAACGATATCTGATCGAGAGTACCGAACGCACGGCCGCGCGCCTGATGAACAACTTTAACGCCATTCCCGACGACCGCGAGAACCAGTGTCCCGGCGGCTGCGCCCGTTCCGCCGTCCATATCGTCGCCGAATGCGCCGTCGTCAACGGACTGGTGGCGACGTTCCTGGAGACCGGGACTGTTAACTTCCCCGGACGAGAGGAGCGGGAAGCGCTGCTCGCCTCCTATGACACCAGGACCGGGGCACGCGAGTTTCTTTCAAAGGAAACCACCCGGCTGATCCGGGCGCTGGAGGCCACGGACCCGGCGACGTACGGTGAACCGGCCGCCTTCTTTCCCACCCGGTCCTCCGACCGGTTCGGCGTCGCCAGTCTGCCGGCGAGCCATATGGCATACCACGACGGCCAGCTCGCGTATATCCAGATGCTGTACGGCGACGCCGAAAACCACTGGTGAAGATTCGTCACCGGATTGACAGAGCGAACGAAAGCCCGGAATTTCTCCGGGCTTTCGTTCGCTCTGACAGAAAATTCTCTCTGTTTAAATAGGAAAAACAGTAACCATAACAGTAAAGATCAGACGAAGGACCGGATAAAGTAACGACGAACAGGAGATTAGCCTATCCTCCCCGGATCGGTTGCCAGGTAATCGCGTTATGAAAAAGAACCCGTTCCGTCAGTTGATCGCCGCCGTTTTGACCGTCGTTTGTACCGGCCTCAGCAAAAGTGTTTTCGCCGCCGACCCGCCGATCGCCGTCATCAGCCACTCGCTCGCCATCGATCCGGTGCGCTGTCTCCAACCGGCCGTCGTCATTCTGCTGAAAGGGATAGCGCTGGCTGCCATGCTCTATCTCGCCTTCCGAATCGCCGAGCTTCTGCTCGGGACCGGAGAACCGGATATCTCAATTCGGAGCCTGACCCCGGAGGAACGACACGTCTGGGATCATGTCCCGGACGAAAAGGCGTTCCGTCACAAGCACCCATTCTGATCGATTGCGATCGATTGCGATCCCTTTCGATCGCAATCGATCGACTTTGAGCGACTCTGAGCGACTCCGACCGGCTTTTCGTAGCGCCCGATCAGTCGTAGGCGGTCGGCGGATGGTCGCCCAGCAGCTTCCGCTGACGCGGGTTCGCGATCTCCAGAATATGGGGCGCGAACTGGAACCGCAGATAGGGCGAAAACTGCTGAGTGATGTACCGGTGTGAATAGTGCACCTGGAGCAGATACCGGGTTCGATCCGACGTGTTCTTGCTCCCGGTGTGCCATATCTCGGAGCGGAAAAACAGCATGTCGCCCGCCTTGCACAGCACCGGCTCGAGCTTCCGGCCGTTCCACTCCGGGTCGCCGCCCGGCGGAACCGGACGACCGGAACGATGACTGCCCGGAATCACCCAGGTCGGCGCCAGATCCAAAGTCAGGTCGTCCAGATAGTAGTGAGCCGTACACTGGTAGATCGGCAGCTTGAACCGCGGATCGTCCACGATCTCCTCCGGAAACTGAACGAACAGGCGGTCCGTGTGCGGCCCCCAGCCGTTGTGACCCGGATAGGAACGCCACGCCGACTCACCGATGATATGACACTGTTCCCCCATCGTCGCCTCGGCCAGTGTCACGGTCGGCTCCCGATCGATCAGGTCCAGGAACACCTTGTCCCGGTTGAAGACGCACTTGAAATGGTCGGTGACGCCCAGACGGTCAAAGCCGAACGGCTGAAGACGGTCGATCGCGTCTCGCACCGCCTGCACTTCCGCCGCGTTCAGAACGCCCGGACAGAGCGCAAAGCCGTCCTCATGCATCGCCTTCGTCATGCCCTCGATGTCATCCTGCGCAAAGGTCTTCTGTTTGTACTCGAAATCGCTCATCGCTGCCCCTTCGTCGTTACTTACACGGAGGTTGTTTGCCGTCGTCGGTCCGGTGTCCTGCTACTCCGGCTGCCGGAGGACGCCGTTTTCCATCACCGTCGGGAAGTGGTCGCCGACCAGCGTTTCCCCCGGCTTCACCTGAATATGGTATTCCACCAGATGGCTCCGGCCGCTCGGTTCGTACCGTGTCCAGCCCGGCATGTAGTGTACCGCGATCGCCGGTCGGTTCCTTTCCGAACGGTTCGGCGGCGCGCCATGCCAGGTCAGGCAATGATGGAAGACGACGCTTCCCGCCGGTACCTCGCAAGCGACCGGCGTCAGGTCCGCGTCTTCCGGAACCAGGGACCGGTCGGGGGTCGGACCCCAGGTCTCCGGGTCGCTGCCCACGGTGCCGTCACGATGCGGTCCCCACCGATGGCTGCCCGGAACCATCCACATACACCCGTTTCCGATCGTCGCATCCTCGATCGCCACCCATGCCGATACCAGATCCGCCGGCTGAATCACCGGCCAGTAAGGATGATCCTGATGCCAGATCGTCGGCCCGCCGGTCTTCGGCGGTTTGACCTGCACCTGGTCGTGCCAGACGCGGACGGTGTCCGTGCCGATCAATTGCGCCACCATCGGGACGATCCGGTCGTTATACAGGTGCTGCCGAAAGGCCGGTTCCGCCTCCCACATATTCACGATCTGGATGACGACGTTCTCCTCGCCCATCCCCGCGCTGAGGTTGGTGATCCGTTCCGGCTGCGCCGCGCTTTTCCCCGCCAGAGTGCGCTCCAGCGCCTCCTTCAACCCCGCCGTCTCGGCGGCGGTCAGCGCGGGTCCGTAATTGAGAAAGCCCCGTTCCCGAAACGAGGCCACCTGTTCGTCGGTGAGCATACGTTTATCCTCGCGAAATCAAAGGTTTCCAAAGGTGTCTGAAGTGTAACACGCGGCCCCGGTGTTTGTCCCCGTACATTTCCGGCGCGTTTTTGCACGTTTTCGGCGTCCGTGCCCGATGAAAAACCCGACTGTTGCAACCCGCGCCACGGGTCGCGTGCCAGAATAGTGGGGGAGGAACGATGCGGTATGGTCTATGAGTTGCTTTCCGCGGTGGGCGGTCTCGGGCTTCTGGCACAGACGGTTCTCGGATTTATCCACGGCGACCACGACGCCCAGCACGGGGGCCTTCACCTGCACGGACACCTGCACGTCCATGGTCATGCACCGGAGACCGTCCATGTTCACGGGCTTCCGAATACCGAAGTCCCTCCGGCGAACCATGCGCCGACCGGCGGACCGGAACCGCCGTCCTCGCCGTTCGTCTCCCTGCTGTCGCCGCTCGCCCTCTTCACCCTCTGTCTCGGGGCCGGCGTGACCGGACTGCTGCTGCAAATGCAGTTACGGGAGCGATGGCTGGTCGCGCTGATCGCCGCCCTCGGGGGGCTTGCGCTCTACTATCTGGTCGTCGCGCCGTTGCGCCGGTTGATCTTCGCCTTCGCCTCGAAACCGGCCGCGACGCTGTCCGCCGCGGTCGCCCGCGAGGGGGAGGCCGACAGTCGGTTCGATCGGGAGGGACGGGGGATCGTTCGCCTGAACGTGGACGGACAGATCGTCCGCATCCTGGCGCAACTGGAACCCGAGGAGATCCGGGAGGGGGAACCGGTGACCGCCGGCCAGAAACTCGTCGTCACCGCGATCGACCGTCGGCGGAACACCTGCCGGGTAACGCGTCTTTAAGAGGCATTTTCGTTCGCGTCCGTTCGTAGGAGGATATTTATGGAAGGCTTTTTGGGACCGGTACTTGCGGGAGCCGGCGTCATCGTTTTTGTCATTCTGCTGATCCCCTTCATCATCAGCCGCTTTCTGACCACGGTCGACGCCGGGACGATCCGCCTGGTCACCTCCTGGCGAGGCAGTACCGCGATCTACCGGGGACCGGGCAAGGCGATCGAAATCCCCGTCTTCACCACCGGGACGACCATCCCTTCGAAGGCGATCAACATCGACCTCGATATCGCCGACCAGACCGCCGACATCGATCGCCAGACCGGGGTTCCGAAACCGATCAAGGTGCGCGTCCTCGCCTCCGCGATCGTGTCCGTCGGCGATACCGATGAGATGATCACGACCGCCGCCAACAAGTTCTTCTCCCGCCCGGAGCCGGAGCAGAACGCCATCCTGTCGGACCTTCTGACCTCGACGGGACGCCGCGCGATCAACCTCCTCAATCACGACGAACTTTTCTCCACCAAAACGCAGGCCGACGGCACCGCCGGAGCCGCCTCGATCTCTCTATCCACGGTCGAGGATGACGACCGTCTGGCAATCATCATCAAGTCGGCCTGCTCGCGCGAATTGCAGGACCTCGGACTGGTCTTCAACTCGCTGAATATCAAGGAAGTGCAGAGCGAGGTCGCCGAGGCCCGCCGCCGCCGGTCCGCGGTCGAGGCCAAAGCCAACGCCGACATCGTCGCCGCCGACCAGGAACGGCGGGCCAAGGAGGCGCAGCTGCAGGCGGAACAGGCCATTTCCGATAAACGACGCGACCTGGAGCAGCGGGTCGCCGAGAACGCCGCCATGGTCGCCGAAGCCGAGGCCCGTCGGCAGGACGCCCTCGCCAAACAGCGTGAGGCCGAGTTGAAGGCGACCCAGATCGCGCAGGCGAACGCCGACGCGGCACGGGTCCGGGTTCAGGCGGAAGCCGCCGCCGAAGCGGAAGCGGTCAAAATCCGCGCCCTCGGCTCGGCGCAGGCCGATGCCATCCGCGCCGTCAACGACGCCATCCGGGAGGGCGGGGACGCCTACCTGGCTCTCCGACAGCTGGAGATGCTGCCCCAGATCACGCCCGCCATCGCCTCCGCCCTGGCCCAGGCCAAACTCGTCAACATCTCGAACGGGGAGGGACGCGGCGCGGCCGGCGGCGCGACCGACCAGATCACCGGCGTCATCCAGACCCTGCTCGCAACCCAGTTGATCAACGGACAACTGCGCGACATGATCGCTCCCGCCCCCGCCGGACCCGGAGTCGCGATCCCGCCGCCGTCGCCCGCTCCGCCGCCGGCCCCTGCGCAAGCCCTGCCATCGCCCGCCACACCGTCGCCCGCTCCCCTGCCCTATGACCTGGGCGTGGGCAACGGCAACCCCGCGCCGCCTCCCGCGCCGCGCCGGAAATAGTCGGGAATAGTCGGGAATACGATCCGATCGACGAGGGCCTCTCCGAACGCGTAAACGGAGAGGCCCTCGTAGTTCAGGGTTTACAAACAAACTGACAAATTTATAAATGCAATTATATATACTAAAAATTCTTATTTAGGTGTGAAAATGTTAACGTATTATTGCCGTGAGACCGGGCGGCACCGACGCCTATCATTAGAATGTAAGCGGCGAGACACCAGGGAGATCCGAAAAGCCGCCCTCCGAAAAACCTGTTTCAGTCCCTTCGATACCTGACTTCGGTGAGAGTACCTTCAAGCCAACGTATTGAAATCCGCCCGTCAGACAGCGATCTGACCCTCGGGAGACAGCGGATTCGGTGATTCTCCGGATCACCGCTAAAGCAAAAGGAGATAAAGTCATGTTCCGCGCTAAAAACAGCGTCAAGTTTCTGCTCTCTGGCCTCGCGGGCCTCGTTCTGATCGCCGGTGGCGCACGTTCCGCTTCCGCTCAGACGAACACAGACACCGCCACGGCCAACTCCGGAGCGACCATCGTCACTCCGATCAGCATCACCAAGGTCAATGACCTGAAGTTCGGATCGGTCGCCACGACGTCCTCCGCCGGGACGGTTACGATCGCGCCCGCCGGCAACCGAACCGGGTCGGCAAATGTGGTTCTCGTCGCCGCCGTCGGAGACGCGCCGGGCGCGGCTTCCTTCACGATCACCGGACAGACCGGCTATTCCTACAATGTTCTTCTGCCCGCCGACGGCACCGTGACTCTGAACGGACCGAACTCCGCGACCATGGCCGTGGACTCGTTCACCAAATCCTCCGTTAACAGCTACGTCCTGAACGGTGGGGCGGATACGCTGAGTGTCGGCGCGACCCTGAGCGTCGGCGCGAATCAGGAACCCGGCGCCTACACCGCCACGTTCGACGTCATCGTCAGCTACGACTGAATAACGGTCCGTTTCGGACCCCGTTCTCGTCACCGCACCGCGCCCAGCGCTGAGCCGGTCGGCTGCTCCCTGCAGACGACCGGCTTTCATTTCGATAACCGAGGAACACCATGCGCCCCTCCGCCCGTTGGCTTTCCCTTCCGCTCCCGGCGGTCCTTTCGGCGGTTCTCCCGGCGATCCTGGCTTCCGCCGCCGTCGCCCAGGGACCCGGCGACCTGATGGTCACGCCGACACGAATCACCCTCGACGACACCCGGCGTTCGGCCGAGGTCAACCTGATGAATAACGGCGATAAGCCGGCCACCTATCGACTGTCCCTGATCCGACGGCGGATGGATGAGAACGGGAGACTGATCCCCGTGAACGATCCGTTGCCGGGCGAAAAGTTCGCCGAGGACCTGATCCGATTCGCCCCGCGCCAGGTCACTCTGCCGCCGCGATCCGGCCAGGTGGTGCGCGTCCAGCTACGCCTTCCCGCCCAGGTCGAAACCGGCGAGTATCGATGTAACCTCCTGTTCCGCGCGATACCGGACACCTCCCCGTTGCCCACCGGCGAACCCGCCCCCGCCAACGGGTTGAGCGTGCGTCTGACCCCGGTATACGGCGTCTCCATTCCTCTGATCGTCCGCCATGGCGCGGTTTCCGCCACGGTTGCCCTTGCGGATCTGAAAACGGAAACCGGGCCGGAGGGCGCTCTCCTCCTGTCCGGCGCCTTCCTTCGGGAGGGAAACGGTTCCGTCTATGGGGACCTCCAGGTGACTTTTACCCCGGCGGGCAACGGAAAGCCGGTTCCGGTCGGTCTGTCGAACGGGATGGCGGTATACGTCCCTAACCCCGTTCGGTATTTTACTCTCCCGCTGAAACCGCCCGCCGGACGGCGTCCTTCGCAGGGAACCCTCACCGTGACTTACCGCGAACCGGCGACGGAGGGCGGACGCATTCTGGCGGAGAAAACGCTGACGGTGCCGTGATGGACGTTGCGTCCGCC
This sequence comes from Capsulimonadales bacterium, assembly GCA_033762295.1. Classification (GTDB taxonomy): domain Bacteria; phylum Armatimonadota; class Armatimonadia; order Armatimonadales; family Armatimonadaceae; genus JANRLW01. The sequence continues at coordinate 14,766 of JANRLW010000014.1, read as the reverse complement.
TTCGCCGCGCCCCCGGCGATCGTCCTGGCGATTCGCACGCCGGAGGCGGGGGGACGGCGCGACCGTTCCCGGAAGGAGCGGAAAACCGACGGAGACCGGCCCGAATCGCGACCGATCGATATCGCCGAACCCTCCGAGGAGGATCTGCTGCTCCTGGCTGTCCTGCTCGACAACGTGGTCCTGACCCGCGATCTGGAGGCGTACCGGCATGCGGGCGGTGTGCTGATCCCGCTGGGCGAATTCTGTCGCCTGCTCGATCTGGCGATTGCGATCGCTCCCGAATCGGGAACCGCCGAAGGCTGGTTCCTCCGTGAGAATCGTCGCTTCCGTCTCGACCTTCGCGCCGGAACCGCAACCCTGCAGGGGAAAAACCTGCCCTACGACCGTCGCCTGATCGAGGTCCACCGGAACGATATCTTCGTTGATGCGGGACTGCTCGGACGCTGGCTGCCGCTTGGTCCGGAGATCGATACCTACTCGGCGACGCTTCGGCTGCGACCGCGCGAACCGTTGCCGATACGGCAACGATGGGAGCGGGAACGCCGGGCGCTGCCCCGGAGCGGCGACGGTCCCACGGTCGATCTTCCGCTCGCTCCGAACCCCTACGCGCTTTTCGGAAGTCCGGCCATCGATCAGACGGTGACTCTCCATCGGCAGCCGGGTCGCTCCGTGCCTGCCCTGCGCTACTCAGCAACCGTTGCGACCGACATCGCGCATGCGGGCGTACAGGCGATGTTCCTCGCCGAACCCGGACGGACGCCGCGCGTCCCGCATTTTTCCGTCGGACAGGTCGATGGCGACGGAGGACCGGACGGAAGGCTGCTCGGATTCCTCCGGGCACGGCAGGTTCTGGTGGGACCGATGACCGTCGCCGGCACATCGTCCTTTCCGGGGCAGAGACTCCGTCCCGGGCTTTTGATCGATAATATTCCTTCGTTCCGACCGAGTCGATTCGATGTGACTACCCTCGCCGGACCGATTCTGCCCGGTTGGGAGGTCGAACTGTACCGCGATACCGCCTTGATCGGGTACCGGGCCGCCGACACGGCGGAGCGTTACGAATTCCCCGATATCCCACTCTTCTTCGGTCGGAACCGTTTTCGACTCGTATTCCATGGCCCGCACGGCGAACGGCGAGAAATCGACCGCGTTTTCAATGTGGACTCCTCCCTGGTTCCGAAGGGGAGGCACCGGTATCGCTTTTCGATACAGCCGGGGGCGGACGGGTTTCGCCCCTTCGGCGTGGAAGAGGAGTTCGGCCTGCGCAAAAACCTCTCCCTGACCCTGGGACGGGCCGATGTACTGCTGAACGACGGCATCCACGCCACCACACGGATCGGGCTGCGCGGTTTTTCGGGGCGGATTCTCGGGTACGCCCTGCTGCTGCGCGACGCGCGCACCGGAACCTCGCACGAATACGGGGTCGATACCCTGATCGGAAACCTGCCCGTCGAACTGAAGCAGTCGTTGATCGATCATCCCGATATGCCCGTGCGCGGCGGCGATTCCTTCGGATGGAAGGAACAGACAGCGCTCCGGATCGGAAATATCGCCCTCCCACGCGGTTTGCGGCTGTTGCCGACCGAGATCGACCTGCGGCGGGGAACGACGCACTCCGGAGGAAGCCACTCGGAGTTACGCAACCGACTGACCTACCAGCGGGCCGGATGGACGGTGACCCATCGGTTTTCCGCCCGCCGGGAAACGGGATGGCCGTTGCGAACGCAGGGACAGATCCTGCTGAACGCGCCGGTCTTCGGCCATCGTCTGCAGGGACAGGCCACCTATGACGGTGCGCCGAACCCTCGTATCCGGCAGATCACCCTGCGCCGTCAGCAAACACTTCGGGATCAACGCCTGATCTCCGTCAGCCTGTACCGGACGGTTGCCGACCGGAACACCGGTCTGACCGTGTCCGTCTCCCGCTCCGTCGGGCCGTTCTCCTACGGGACCAACTTCGAACTGTCCGCGCGCCAGGGGATGAGCCTGGGATTGACCGTTTCGCTCGGCGCACGGCGTCATCCGGAGACCGGACGGTGGGAAGGCGCGGCGGAGACGCGGACCGCCTCCGGCGCGGTGCTCGTCCGAACCTTTTTCGACACCAACGCCAACGGTCGACGGGACCCCGACGAAACCCCTCTGCCGTCCGTTCGGTTCTACCTGAACGAATACCCGTGGTCCGAAAAGACCGACGCCGACGGAACCCTGCTGATCGACGGGTTGACGCCGTACCAACCCGCTCATCTCCGGGTCGGAGCCGAGTCGCTCGGCGATCCGTTACGGATACCTCAGATCGCCGGACGCCGTTTCGTGCCGCGTCCGGGGAACGTCCCCGTTCTCGATTTCCCGATCGGTGGCAGCGGCGAAATATCCGGGACCGTGCGGGAGGGGAGCGCACGGCGCGAAGCTGCCGGAATCTTTCTCGACCTGCTCGATACCGGGGGACGGGTCGTCGCGTCAACCCGATCCGCGTACGACGGGTTTTTCGCCTTTAACCGCGTGCGTCCGGGGCGATTTCGTCTGCGCCTGACCGACGCGACCGGAAAGACGCTCGAACGAGCGATCGTAGTGCCGCCGGAAGGGGCGTTCCTCGACGGAGTCGACTTCCTGCTCGAGAAAATTTAACGGAACCTTAACCTGCGTTCCGTTCGCCTTGGCGTACACTCCTAATGGAAAAAGCGCCCGGTTCCCCCGCGTATGCGGTTCGACGTTTTCCTGCTGTTTCTCCTACGTTCGTCGCTCTTTCGGAGGACCGAAGTTATGAAAAAAGCGTTTACGCTGATCGAACTCCTCGTGGTGATCGCCATTATCGCGATTCTTGCCGCCATTCTCTTCCCCGTCTTTGCGCAGGCGCGCGAAAAGGCTCGCGCCACGACCTGCATTTCCAACGTCAAGCAGATCGGCCTGGGTACCTTCATGTACATGCAGGATTACGATGAACGCTTCCCGACTTCCTGGGCGGCCGGTTTCCCCGGAGACCCGAAGTACTTCATCCAACCCTACCTGAAGAACCTGAAGGTGCTCACCTGTCCGAGTTTCCCGGTCACCGTTCAGCAGGCCCACGCCGTCTGCGGCCCCGGACTCAACGACCCCGAAGGGTCCTGGAATCTCCTGCCGGGCGGCAGCGACAACCCCACCGGCGAACCGTTCCTCTGGGGCTACGGTTTCAATCTCGGCCCCACCTGGTTCAGCAGCTACGCCTCCGGCAGTTCCGCCGACCGGGACGGCTTGATGCAGGACCCGCGCACGGATGCCGAACTGTCCGGTTACGACGGCAATACGGACGTTCCGCTCAATGTTCTCGGGGTGACGGTGCCGGTTCGCATCCGCCGTTGGGTTCGCCCGGGAGTGGTACTCGCGTCGGTCGCTGCGCCGGCTCAGGTCCTCATGTTCGGCGACACCACCGAACCGCCGCTGTCGAGTCTGACGATCTCCTGGATGCGTCCTGCCGCCCAGACCGGAACCGACAGCAATTGCCGCCGGACCCTGTCGGCCAATAATCCCCGCCACACCGGCGGAAATAACTTCGTATACGTCGACGGGCATGCCAAATGGCAACGCTATGCCAACCAGCCGACCAATTATGACGGTCTGCCGTCGTCCATCCGGGATATGTGCTCCTATTTCCGTACCTACGACGGGGGCAACAATCCGGCCAACTGCCGAACCAACGGCTTCCCGCCGAACCCGTAGTCCGGTTTCCGGGCGCGTCCATCCGTCGGCGAGGCGGGCAATCGGCCCGCTCCGCCGACCGGATTCCTCTTCGTTTCCCTTCTTCCCTTGACAAAACAAAATATTCGGGTAGAATTAACCGAAGTTAATTTAACTTCGGTTAATTCTATGGCGGAATCCCTACCCGAACCGAATCCGAGACCCGTCAGCGAGCGTATCGAACGGGAAGGCAGCCTGAACAAGGCGACCGGTGATGTTCTGAAGGCGATCTATTCCCTCCAGGATACCCGCCAGGACGCCCCGGAGAAGGTTGCGTTGCCTTCCGATATCGCCGCCCGCACCGGCACCTCGCGCGCCTTCGTCACCAAAATGCTGCAGAACATGGAGCGGCAGGGGTTGATCGAGTACGCCCCGTACCGTGGTGCCCGGCTCACGCGCGAGGGAAGGAAAAGCGCGGTCGAACTCTCCCGCCATCACCGTCTGCTGGAACGATTTCTTACCGACTATCTGGGCTACTCGCTGCCGGACGCTCATCGCGAGGCCGAACGGATGGAGCATGTCATCTCCGAGCAGTTCGAGGAGCGGCTGGACGCGTTCATGAACTTCCCCGATACCTGTCCGCACGGTGCCCCGATTCCGAATCCGGATGGGACGATGCGGACCGATGCCGGTCCCTCGGAAACGTCGCCGGAACCCGAGGAACGAAAGGAGATCCGGAGACCATGAGCCTCCCCACCGCGAAGAACGAATCCGTCGGCGGCAAGAAGCGGGACGAGATGGTGCGGGTCCTGCGCGAGAACTGGCGCGAGGAGTTGATCGTCGCCCGGACCTACCGCGCCCTGGCCGATGCCGAACCGAGTGTGCGCCGCCGCGAACTGCTGATTCGTATGGCCGTTTCCGAGGAGGAGCACGCCGCTCTCTGGGAACAGCGTCTCGCCGCCCTCGGCGAATCCGTCGATCCGACGCAGATCGAGCAGGATGTGCGAAAACAGCATCGCTTCATCCGCCTCTTCGGTTCCGACGCCATGATCCGTCGAATCGAACGCGAGGAGCGTGGTCACGTCGCCGACTACCAGGCGCAGATCGCCGCCCTCAACGACCCGGAATCGACGCGGATTTTACAACAGGTCATCCCCGATGAACAGGCCCATGCCGAACGGCTGCAGGAGATGGCGGCGGAAGCGAAAGGCGGCCCGCGTTCACGACTCGATTCCCTCCTTTCGCAGGAGAAGTGGCATGCGCACGGCACCGGGTCGTGGATCGGTGACGCCATCTACGGCATCAACGACGGTCTTGGCGCGGTCTTCGGCATCGTTTCCGCCGTCGCCGGGGCGACCGACGCCCAGCCGGGATTCGTTCTGATCGCCGGACTCGCCGGAATGATCGGTTCCGCCTTCTCCATGGGCTCGTCGGCCTATCTCGCCGCCAAGTCCGAACGAGAGGTGCATGAGGCCGAGATTGAACGCGAACGCCGGGAAATCGAGGAAGACCCGGAGCACGAGCGTGAGGAACTGGAACTAATGTATCAGATCAAGGGCTTCAGCGAGGAGGAGGCCAAAACGATGGCCGCCCGTCTCACCGCCTCGCCCGAGGAGTTCCTGAAGACGATGGCGGGGGAGGAGCTGGGCCTTTCCGAGGATCGCCTGCCCAACCCCTGGATGTCCGCCGTCGTCGCCACCGTCTCGACCGCCATCGGGGCCTTCCTGCCGATCGTGCCGTTCTTCTACACGAAAGGCATGGAAGCCGTCCTCCAATCGCTCGTCATTTCCATCGTCGCCCACTTTGCGGTCGGCGCAAGCAAGACCTTTATCACCGGACGATCCTGGGTCAAGCAGGGACTGGAAATGACCTTTGTCGGGATTCTGGGCGGCGCTCTGGCCTACGGATTCGGCCTCCTGCTCGGCGCCCATGGAAGTTTTTAAACTATTTTGAAACAGGAAAGCAGTACCGCAATGACAATGAACGCGATACCGAAACCCGCACCGGGCGCCCTGCCGTCCTTGCCTGAGGCGCATCGCAGTGTCGGCGTACCGCAAAAAGCGCACTGGTTCCGGCGGTTCCTCGCCTATGCCGGACCCGGTTATCTGGTCAGCGTCGGTTATATGGACCCCGGCAACTGGGGAACGGACATCGCCGGGGGGGCGAAGTACGGCTACGCTCTGCTCTGGGTGATTCTCGCCTCCAACCTGATGGCGATGCTCCTGCAGACCCTCTGCGCCCGCCTGGGACTGGTCACCGGCAAAGACCTGGCGCAGGCCTGCCGCGACTACTACAAAAAACCCGCCGCCATCGTCCTCTGGCTGCTCTGCGAGGTGGCCATCATCGCCTGCGATCTGGCGGAGGTGATCGGCTCCGCCGTCGCGCTCAACCTGCTGTTCCGGATTCCGCTGCTCTGGGGCGTCCTGATCACCGGACTCGACGTCCTGGTGCTGCTCAGCCTGATGCGCTTCGGATTCCGAAAGATCGAGGCCATCGTCATCACGCTCGTCGGCACGATCGCCGCCTGCTTCGCCTTCCAGATATTTCTCGCTCGCCCGGACTGGGGCGGTGTCGCGCAGGGACTCCTGATCCCGTCGCTGCCCGATAAGGACGCCCTGTTCATCGCCCTCGGCATCCTGGGCGCGACCGTCATGCCCCATAACCTGTACCTGCACTCGTCCATCGTGCAGACCCGCCGTCCCAACGACGACAGCCGGACCGAACTGCGGGACGCGATTCGAAATAATACGATGGATACCATTCTCGCCCTCGGGATGGCGTTCTTCGTCAACGCGGCGATTCTCGTCGTCTCCGCCGCCGTCTTTCATGCCGGGGGGCGGCACGACGTGGCCGAACTGGGCGACGCCCACGAACTGTTGAAACCGCTGCTCGGCGGGGCGGCAGCCACCGCGTTCGCCGTCGCTCTCCTCGCCTCCGGTCAGTCGTCCACGATCACCGGGACGCTTGCCGGACAGATCGTCATGGAAGGGTTCCTCAATATCCGGATCGCCCCGTGGCTCCGCCGCCTGATTACCCGCGGACTGGCCATCGTTCCGGCCATGATCCTGATCGCCATCAATGGCGGCAAGGATACGGTCGGCCTGTTGATCCTGTCCCAGGTCGTTCTCTCCATGCAACTGTCCTTCGCCATCTTCCCCCTGATGATGTTCACCTCCGATCCGAAAAAGATGGGGGAGTTCGCCAATCCGCTCTGGCTGAAGATCGTCGGCTACCTGGTCTGCGCGATTATCGCCGGTTTGAACCTGAAACTGCTGCTCGACACGGTCGGACCCGCCTGGTTCGGCCTCGGCCTCGCGATTGCGGTCGGTTTCATTGTCTGGGTCCGCTTTATCTACCGGGAACCGTCGACGAAACCGGCGCGCTGAACCTCCGGTCCCCGGCGACGGAATCGCCGGGGACAACGAAAGGATAACCAAAAAATGAGTAGGGAAACGGGACACGCCCGCAGAACGGGCTTCACACTGATCGAGTTGCTAGTGGTCATCGCCATTATCGCCATACTGGCGGCCATACTGTTCCCGGTCTTCGCACAGGCGCGGCAGAAAGCCCGACAGGCGACCGCGCTGTCCAATATGAAACAGATCGCGCTGGCCGCCCTGATGTACGCACAGGACAACGACGAGACCTATCCGTTGACCATGGAGACGGATCAGACCCACATCCCGACGACGATCGGCCACTGGGCGATCCAAAACTATCAGGCCGCCATCGAACCCTACATCAGGATGGGGCGCGGGATCGGCAACAAGCGAAACGTCTGGTTCGATCCGTCCGATCCGGACCGGGATCAACCCGCCATGTGGGGTTCCTTTCTTGCCAACGGTTTCATCACCGGTGTCGTCTGTCCGATGGCGAAGATCGCCGCTCCCGCCAACACGGTGTACGCCACACTCAGAGCCGACCGCTGGCAGGCGGTGACCGGTGTCACGCCGCCGGCGCCGCTGCCCTCCGATCAGAGCGACCCGTTCTGGCACAGCGTCTATTTCGATATGTGTCTGGACCCGTGGGAGACCGAAAACGATACGAGCAGTCCTTATCACTATACGAAGAGCCGCGCGGTCCCGCCCTGCTCCCTCTTCCCGCAGGAACCGGGCTGCGGTAACTGGGATTCGGTGATCGCCAAAACCCGTTATGCCGACGCCACGCTTTTTTCGTTCGCGGACGGTCATGTCAAAGCCGGGCGGTTCGCACAGACGTGGCGAAACCCGACGGACAGCGACTGGGACCTCTTCTGAACCGGAGTACGGACGGAATATTACAGGATATAATACGTTCCGTATGTCAAGGAACGACGGCGGGGAGGCGGGTGTCGCCAACCCCGCCTTTTTCACGCCGCCTCCGGAAGGAGCCACCGCCCGCTGGCCGTTCCTGCCCCGGTTCGTCCTGCTGAACGCCGGACTGGTGGTGTACGGACTGGCGCTGGCGGCGATGATTCGCGCCGATGTCGGGCTGGCTCCCTGGGACGCTTTCCACTACGGGCTGGCCCGGACGTTCCCGTTTCTAAAGATCGGACAGGCGAGTATCGTCGTCGGACTGGTCTGTCAGTTGATCGCCTACTTCGCCCTCCGTATGCCGATCGGTATCGGTTCCGTCTCGAACATGATCCTGATCGGCATCTACATCGACCTTTTCCTGCCCTGGCTGCCGTCTCCGGGATCGCCCTTCCTCGCCTGGTGCCTTTTCCTGAGCGGAATCCTCGTTTCCGGGATCGCGACCGGCACCTATATCGCGTCCCGGTTCGGCGCGGGACCGCGCGACAGTCTGGCGCTCGGCCTGAGCGGACGGTTCGGCTGGCCGATCAAACAGGTGCGTACCGGGATCGAACTCACGGTTTTGCTGTCGGGCTTTCTTCTGGGCGCGAACATCGGGTGGGGGACCCTGGCTTTTGCGCTGCTGATGGGGCCGGCGATGAGCCTGGGAATGTCGCTTTACGGTCTGCGGCGGTAAAACCGTGGAACCGGGACGTCGATCGCTTCATCCTGTGGGAGAAAACCATTTCACAGGGAGCACACCATGCGATTCCGGAACACCCTGGCCGCGCTGGTCGTTTTTGTCCCGGCGGCCGCTCTGCCGACGAACGCGCAGTCCGCGAAACCCGTCTCCGGCAACCTTCGAGGAACCGGAACCATCACTTTGCCGGGCGCGAACGAACGCGCGGTCCATGTCGTCCGCCTGAAGATGGGGAGTGATCGAACCGTCCGTCTCGTCGCCGAGGGCGCGGACGTTCCGCCGGTCGAATTCTCCGGAAAGTGGAGCGGACCGGTCAATAACGCCTACCGGCTGACCCTGACCCGCGCCCTCAAAGGCGTCAAAGCCGTGGCTTCCGGGCAGGTCTATCTGCGCGGTCCGAAGGACGTTCAGCGGATCGCCCTGACCGGCAAGGCGCAGGGACAGGATTTCTCGCTGGAGTTTCTGCCGTCCAAACCACCGGTCCTGAACTTCAAGCAGCTGTCCCTGACCGCTTCCGGAACCGGTGTCCTGAAGATGCCCGACAACACGCAGAGCAAACTGACGCAGGTTGCGATGACCCTCGAGAAGAACGGCAACGCGACCATCATCGTCGACGGTGAGCGCAGCAAGGCAACCTTCGGCGGTAAATGGACCCGCGTCGGCAACTCCGAACTGATCCGACTGACCATCACCAGCGGGTTCAACAACGCCGGAGGCACGGGCAAGGGAACGATCACCATGCGATCGGCCAACGAACTGGAAAACCTCTATTTCACCAGCAAGGCGGCGGAGGGCGTGGTCTATGCCGTCCGTTTCACCGGTGCGCAGGGCGCGCCGCCTCCCGGCACCGCGGCCGCGCCTTCCGCAGAGACGAACGGAGAAACGACGACCACCACGACCACGACGATTACGACCGGGGAAACGCCGGAAAAGATTCCCGCCGCCCCTCCCGAAGGCACGCCGTAGACCGCACTGCCCGACCCCCTCTCCCGGCCTCCGGAGCGGAGAGGGGAGTTCGCCTCCGGGTGCGCTATAATACGGCGTGAGTTCCTTCCCCGAAACCCCCGCTGACCGGGTCCGTGTCTTCCATTTCGGTGATGTTCATCTCGGTGTCGAAACCTACGGCAAGTATAATCCCGAGACGGGGCTGAACACCCGACTGGAGGATTTCGACCGCTCGCTCAAACAGGCGGTCGAGCGGGCGCTCGAAGCGGAGGCCGATCTGGCGGTCTTCGCCGGCGATGCCTACAAGGCCCGCGATCCCAACCAGACCCACCAGAAGCTGTTCGCCGCGTCGCTGAAACGGCTGACCGATGCCGGTGTGCCGGTGGCATTGCTCGTCGGCAATCACGATATCCCCAATACCCGGGGGCGTGCCCACGCCCTAGAGATTTACGGACTCCTCGGCGGCGCGGGCGTCACGATCCTGCAATCGCCCGAAACCGTCCGGATCGCTACCCGGAAGGGGACCGTTCTCGTCGCCGGAATGCCGTATCTCACCCGCTCCCGCGTCCTGGCGCAGGAGGAGGCGCGCGCCAAATCGGTGGAGGAGGTCGCTCTCCTGATCCGGGACCGGTACATCGATTACATCGCCGAACTCGGACGTGAGGTGGCGCAGTACCCGCACTACCTGGCGATCCTGACCGGACACTTCACCCTGTCCGAGGCGCGTCTGGGAGTCGGCACGCAGGGATTTTTGCTCAATCCCAACGAACCGCAGGTCCCCGTCTCCGCCGTCGCTCTGCCGAACTTCGATTATGTCGCGATGGGGCACGTCCATCGACATCAGGACATGCATCAGGGAGCGCAGCCGCCGGTCGTCTACTGCGGATCGATTGACCGGATCGACTACGGCGAACGGGTCGAGGATAAGGGGTTTGTCCTGGCCGACGTGCGCAAGGGATACGCCGCCTTCAAACATGTGGCCGTCAAGACCCGCCCGTTCCTGCAGATTGAGGCGGACGCCATGAACAGCGAGGACCCGACCCGCGCCATTCTGGAGGAGATCGCCACCCATCCCATCACCGGATCGATTGTCAAACTTTCCTACCGGGTCGGCGCGGACAGGGCGGCGCTGGTGCGGCAGGACGAAATCCGCAAGGCTCTCGGAGCCGCGCATCTGATCGTCGCCATCTCCCGCGAGGCGTCCGGAAACGCCGCACTGACCCGTTCCGAAGGGTTTTCGGAGGCGCTGACCCCGGAAAAAGCGCTCGAACTCTATATTGAGACCCAGCCGCGCCTGACCGCCCGCCGGGACGAACTGCTCGCCGCCGCCCGCCCGCTTATCGACTCCCTCAACTCCGCTGCCGATTAAAAGCCGTCGACAAACATGGTACCGATCCGACTTCAACTGAAAAACTTCATGTCCTACGGCGAGCAGGTGCCGCCGCTGGAATTCTCCGGCATCCGGTTCGCCTGCCTTTCCGGCGACAACGGCAACGGCAAGTCCGCCCTGCTCGATGCCATGACCTGGACGCTGTTCGGGCGGACCCGCGCCCGATCGGAGGACGATGTCATTCGGCGCGGCGCGACCGACTGTCAGGTCGTCTTCGATTTCGAGATCGAGTCCGTACGGTATCGCATCGATCGCCGCCGAACCCGCCGTGGCGCGTCCTGGGAACTCCAGGTCCGGCAGGAGGACGGAACGTTCCGCCCCCTCACCGGCGCGGGAGCCCGCGAAACCGAAACCAGAATTCGCGAACTCCTGCGCATGGATTATGAGATGTTCCTGGCCAGCGGGTACGTCGCTCAGGGACGCGCCGACGAGTTCACCCGGATCACGCCGGCCAAACGCAAGGAGATTCTCGCCGATATCCTCAACATCGGTTTCTACGAGCGGCTCGAAAAGATGGCGAAGGAGCGGCATGACGAGGCGCGTGACCGGGAGACCGACGCCGAACGCGAGATTAACGGACTGAACGCCCAGATCGCCCGACGTCCGCTCATCGAACAGCATCTCGCAGAAAACGAACGAATACGGGCGACAACCTCCCTGCGACTCCAAACCGTCCGGACGGATTATGAAACGCGGCGCGGCGTCCTCCATGCTCTCCGGGAGCGGGAAAGCCGGGCCAAACAACTCCAGGAACGGATCACCGATGAGACACGCTACAACAGAAACGATCAGGAACTGCTGACCGATCTGGAGGATCGCATCGGACGCGCCGAGAGTATCCTTGCCCGACGGGAGGAGATCCTCCGGCAATACGAGGATTACATCGCCCTGAACGATCGTGCCGCCCGCCTGGAGGAGGAGTACCGGGAATTCCGCGCGTTCGAACGACAGGCCGCCGAACACGAAAAGCGGATTCGCGAAGCCGAGCGGGAACTCGACCGCGAACGGTATGCCGTGCGCTGCGAACTCGATCTGCTGGAGCAGGAGGCGGAGTTCATCGCCCGAATGGACACGGAGATCGCCCGCTTCGATCGGGAAATTCACGGGTTCGGCGATCTCGATCGACGGTTCGGCGAACTGGAAGAGCGGCAAAAGGCGACGGAGCAGGAGTTCAACGAGTTGAAGGAGGAGAACGGCGCGGTCAAGGGCGAGCAGGCGCTGTTCCGCCAGCGGTTGGATGCATTGACCGCCTCCTCCTCCGCCACCTGCGAATACTGCGGACAACCCCTGCCGCCGGCCCGCCGACAGGAAGCCATAATTGAGACACGGACGCGACTGGAACAGCTGGAGGATCGGCTGCGCGACCTGAAAAATCGCGGCGGCGAGGCGAAACGGGTGTCCGATCTCATCCGGGGCGAACTACGGCAACTCCGGGACGATCAGACGGTCGTCACCCGGCTTTCGACGCAGCGGACACAGGCGCTTCAGGAGCATCTTCGACTGACCGAGCGGGCGACCCAACTGCCCAACCTGCGAACGCGCCATGAAACCCTGGATCGACGGCTCCGCGAGAAGGACTACGCGACGGAGGAGTTTGAGGCGCTGACCCGTGTCACCGCGCAGATGGAACGTCTCGAACGGGTCGAACAGCAACTGCAGGATGTCCGCAAGGCGATCAACGACTGCGGGGATATCGAGCGACAGCGGCTGTTGCTCGAAAGCGCGGAAAAGGACCTTCTTGTCTACCCGTCACAGCGGGATGAGGTCCGCCAGCGAATCGACGTCCGCTCCGGGAAGATAGAGAAGGCCCGGCAGCAGGTGGTCACCATACTCCAGCAGGTGGCGGATCTGCCGATCCTCGAACAGGAGTGCGAGGCCCTTGCCGTCGACCTGCAAACCGCCGAGAACGAGGTCCGTAACGCCGATCGGGATATCGCCGTCTGCCAGCAGGAGCTTTCCCGTCTCGACGATATGGAGCGCGAACGAGGAGTTCGCGAGACCGAACGCAAGGCAGCGGCCCGCGATCGCGACCTGTACAAGGAACTGGTCGGCGCGTTCGGAAAAAAGGGGATACAGCAGTTGATCATCGAACGCGCCCTGCCGCAGATCGAGGAGGAGGCGAACCTGATCCTCGGCCGGATGACCAATCATGCGATGAAGGTCCAGCTACGTTCGACCCGCGAGGGCAAATCGAAAACGACCGGGACGATGGAGACGCTCGATATCCTCATCTCGGACGATCTGGGGGAGCGGCCCTACGAAATGTACAGCGGCGGCGAGGCGTTTCGAGTGAACTTCGCACTGCGTATCGCACTTTCCAAGGTACTGGCCCACAGGGCCGGTGCGCCCCTGCGGACTCTGATTCTGGATGAGGGGTTCGGTACGCAGGACCCGCGCGGCCGCGAAGCGATCGTCGATGCGCTGAACTCCGTTCAGGATCAGTTCGAATTGATCCTGGTCATCACCCATATCGAGGAGTTGAAGGACGCCTTCCCGACCCGTATCGAGGTCGTCAAAGGCCCGGACGGCTCCACGTTTACGGTGCAGTAAGGTCCAGAATCGCCCGGGCGATCCTGCCGCTGAGCATGGCCTCGAACGCCTCGTTGATCTCCTCCGGCGGATAGGTGCGGGAGACGAGCGGCGCCAGGTCCAGTTGCCCGGAGAGATGCAGGTCGGCATAGAGCGGGAAGTCGCGTTGCGGGTCGGAGGAACCGTAGTACGTCCCCGCAATCGTCTTCTCCTGCCGGGTAAGGAGCGCCGCCGGGAAGTTGGTGAGCGACCCCATCGCCGACAGACCCGCCAGTATCAGGGTCCCGCCGGGACGGACGGCCTCGAAACACCGCTCCTGCACCGACGGAATCCCGACCGCCTCAAAGACGAAATCCGCTCCGCGCCCCTCGGTACGCTCCCGAATCTTCGCGGTCACGTCGGCATCGATCAGCAGGCCCTCGGTCGCGCCGCACCGCTGCGCGATCGCCAGTTTATCGGGATGGGTATCGACGGCGAGAATCGGGTTCGCTCCGGCCAGACGTGCCGCGAGCAGGATGCTCAGGCCGACCCCGCCGCAGCCGAAGACGGCCACACGGTCGCCCGGTTCGACCCGTGCCCGGTTGCGCACCGCGCCGACTCCGGTGGTCACCGCGCAGCCGATGAGAGCGGCGAGCGGAAAGGGCAGGGAGTGCGGCATCGGGACGCAACAAACCTCCGGCACCACCGTATGCGAGGCAAAACAACCGAGCATTTTGAACTGGCGGATCGCTTCGCCATCCCTGGAAAACCGCGTCGTGCCGTCGGGCATCGTGCCGGCCCAGTTGGAGGTGTCGTAGGCCGCACAGAGGCAGGGAAGCCCCTTCCGGCAGTAGAAGCACTCCCCGCAGTTCGCCGCCCAGTTCAGGCTGACATGATCGCCGACCCGGACCCGTGTCACCCGCTCCCCGACCGCCGTTACGATCCCCGCCCCTTCATGTCCGGGCACCACCGGCAGGGGATAGTTCGTCGCCCCGGTCCGCAGATGCCAGTCGCTATGGCAGACCCCTGCCGCCTTCATCTCGACCAGCGCCTCCTCCGGCCCCGGCGGCGCCAGGTCCAACTCCTCCACCGAAAACGGCGTATTGATCCGGCGCAGCACCGCCGCCTTGACCTTCATAAAATTGGGGCAAGGAGACCCACTCCACGCCGTTAGGCGGGGGAGGAATTGCCCGTCCTCCTTCTGAGGAGGACAGAAGCCGCGAAGCGGCGTTCTGCCCCCTGGGGTATAATTACAGTAGTGCAAAGGCACTCTGGTAAGCCAGAGCAACGGTTTCCAGGCA